>NZ_JBBUTJ010000005.1:0-272835 GCF_039592655.1 Carbonatibacter coralli
GCGGGGTGGAGCAGCCCGGTAGCTCGTCAGGCTCATAACCTGAAGGTCGCAGGTTCAAATCCTGCCCCCGCAACCAAATCAAAAAAAGCCCCACTGCGAAAACGGTGGGGCTTTTGCGTGTGTGTGGAAACGGCTGGTCGGGGGGCATCCATGTTTGCACCAAAGAGGCAGGGGACGGAGGGTCAGTTCCTCATATGAGCCGCAGAGACCGTGACAGGGTCGTTGCCAGTGACATCCATATTTGTACCGGGAGATGGTGACCGATCGCAATCTGCTCTGCCGTAGTGATTTCGTCGCCAGAGCCGGAATAAACACGCGTGGTCCCTTCACTGTCGTTACAAGAAAAGCATCGGGATGAGAACTGCGGCAGGGTTCGTTGCTGTGGTGATCGAAATGCGCGGATGCGGGTCTTTTTTGAGCAGGCGATGGATTTCCCTTTCCATCAATTCAACAGCGTTGGTTTTCACATGGACATAGCTGCCCCAGTTCAAGTTGCTCTCGCCTGCAAAGCGTCCCATGAAGCAGGCAAACTGGCATCCGGTATACGGATTGATGGCGCCGTCTGCGCTTGGCACCTTGGTGCTGGCGACAATGGATTTTGCAATCGCTTCACGAATTTGCAGCACATGAAACTTGTCCCGTCGATTGGGTGGTGCCCAGCCCATGTCTGGGCTGGGATATACTTTGTGTTGGAGCACTAGAATTTTCCAGAGTTGTTCCACTCTTCAGGCGCCAGTATCTTCTCTTCCACGTCCCAGTGCTCGACGATCTTGCCCTTTTCAACCCGGAAAATGTCAAACACAGCAAAGTGACTTTGTCCGCGCTGAACATGGCTGAAACCAACCCCGAAATTCCCCTGGCCTATGATCTTGTGCACCTTGTGGTATTTCGGCTCAATACCCTGTTTTTTGAACTCTTCGACATGTTCAACAAGGCCTTGAATGCCGTCTTTCATGTTCGGTGTGTGTTGAAGGTAGGTCTCGGTCGAAATGAATTCCGGCACCCGTTCGAATCTGCGACCGACCAGTACTTCTTGCATGAAGGTCTCGATATGAGCTTTGTTGGCATCGGTCTTGTCGAGATCCTGAACCTCGGTAGGACCGTCGATCATAGTGCGGCCCGCCGGGTTTGCGCTTTCATAGGGCGCGATCACATCCCAGTGTTCGATCATGCGCCCCTGATCGTCTGTATCGAACAGATCAGCCGTGACCCACTGAGCCTCTCCATCGTTGAGATTTTGATAGACGTGAAGGAACACGTTTGACCCATCTTCGATCGCCCGAATAATCTGAATATCGCGAACCGGATTTCGCTCAAGAAACAGCCTGAAGAACTTTATGAACCCTTCCTTGCCATCGCCCACACCGGTTGAGTGCTGCGTGTAACGAGCGCCTGTATGCTTATCGAGGGCCTCTTGCGCATTTCCATCTCGAATGCCTTCGAGATAAAGCCCCTTAGCATGGGCGATTTTCTTGCTTTCAGCCATTCTGGCCCTCCTGACAGTATGGGGGATAAATCCGTCCGCCACATTAGAGTTTAGTCATTATGTAACCGTTCTATCCACCAATGCCTTTCAGTATTTTGTGTGATTGTCCTGAGAAGAAAATTAAACGGATTACATGGATATTGATTGATAAAGACCTATCAATAGTGGCGGTATGCTATGGAAGGATTGTTGCCAAAAAATAACATCGGGAAGCCTTTTGGTTTCATTCCATGACTTCATTTCAGATCCGGGTTTTGAGGTTCCCGTTCTTTGGGAAACGCCTGGTATTCTGGAAAATATGACATTGCTGAAAGAGGCGTATCCTGAACTGTCTGCTCCGGTACGTGATACCTGGCCAGGAGGGATGCTCAGTTCCTTATACCAAGCAGAGGGAGCGGGACAGGTCATTGCCTGCAAGCCTGAATGGAAAGACTGTTTCAGGGGGAGGATATGGGAAACAGACAGAAGTATTTGTTTCTCAGGAAATCAGGCCTTTGATTTGTGCTTCAAGCATGCCCCTGAGTTCTTTTTGAAAATCAAAAGCAAGAGTTTCAAGGCCCTTCAGTTTGGCAATTTGCCGAAGTTTGGCTTGCGGGCTGGCCATGGGCCACAAGCCCATGACGATAACTCCGGAAACGAAAGCAATCTGTCTTGCGATGTTATCGTCTGCGTCTTTTAAGGATGCCGCAATGGCGTCGACGATCATTTGGCTCTGCTCTAAACCGGACAGTTTGATGTCCCTGATGACTTCAAGATCAGTGTTCTGTTCAAGAATTGTCACGGATATGCTCAAGAGGTCACACAAGAGAGGATTTTGCTGATAGGCGGCACTCATTGCCTCGCAGAATTCGGGAATGGAAAGGGTTCTGCCCTCAATCCTGTTTTTAAATGCCTGTACGAACTGCTCAATCTCTTCGTGCATCAGGACCATCAGAATTTCTTCACGGCTGCTGAAATAACGATAGAGATTGGATTTGGTGATGTCAGCTCTGCGGCCCAGTTCATTGAGAGACCATCCCATAACACCAGACTCTGAACAGAGTTCGCGTGCTCTTGTCAGGATGTTGGCGCGGCGTTCAGCTTTTTGTTGGTCTTGACGCGCTCTTTGAAAGGCCATGCTGTATCTCTTGCGTTTGTTTCGCCATTTTATTCCGGTATCGAATGCTTTCCTAAAATACGTTCAGAATCAATCCTGGCAAGTTGATTTAAGCCGGTTTCATTGCGCTTTTGTTGTCCGGGTTAATCCGGTTAGCTCGCGACTGATGTCCATTAACCGGGCGACTTTCGAATCATCCAGTGCCAGTGGGTTCGGTGCCAGCAGCATATCTTCATAGATGAAGCATCCCGAACTGTTCCGGTATGCTTTGTCCAGTGAGGCGGTGACAATGCGTTCTGCGCCAACCCATGTTGGAGCCGCCAGGCCGCCAAAGAGCTGCATGAAAAGACGCTCAGGCCCTTTGGTGTAACGACCGATATTGCTTCGGATATAACCCGGATTCAAGCAGTTGATCGTGGCTGAGCTGTTGTGAAGGCGCCTTGCGACATCACGCCCGTGCATAATGAGACAAAGTTTTGCTTGGGCATAGGATGTAAGCAGTGACCATTTTTGCTTGAGTTGCAGGTCATCAAAATTGAGGTGGGCGACTTCTTGCGTTGCTGATGCCACGTGAAGAATGCAGGCTGAGGGGGTCATTTTGATACGGTCGAGTAACAGTTCAGTCAGAAGGAAAGGACCGAGGTAATTGACTGCGAAGTTCATCTCGTATCCATCAGAAGACATTGTGCGCTCTGGTGCATTGATGCCGGCACAATTGATGAGGTAGTCAATTTTTTCAAACTGATCCAGAGTTCTGTCTGCTGCCCGACGAACCTGGCTGAGTGAGTTCATGTCACAGCCCAGAAGGGACAGCTGCCCCTTGTAACCTTTGTCCGAAAGGGTATCTATGACGCCTTGTGTTTTTTCCGGGTTGCGTCCGAACAGACAGATATTTGCCCCCATTTCTGCAAAGCGTTCGACCGCTATTTTACCCATCCCGTCAGTGCCGCCTGTGAACAGCACGGTTTTTCCTGTCAGATCCTGATTGGGGAACCTGTCCGTTGTTTTGCGGGCAAGGAATGTATCCGGCAAGAATTTTCCGAAGGGGCGCTTCATGGGATTTCTCCAGGTCTTTGTTGTTTCCTGTAATCCTATATAAAACCATCGGTTCCTAATTAAAAGACCATTGGTTTATTAATGTGAAGACTGATTGTGAAAGATCAAACTTTTGGAAACGATTTCAAAGGGTAAGAGAAAAACAAAAAAGCTCTGTGATCATCAAATCGCAGAGCTTTTCACAGACAAACGGCAGAATGTGGAAAGATCAGTGTTGCAGGATCTGGCTCAGGAAGAGCCGGGTGCGTTCATGCCGGGGATTGTCGAAGAACTCTGCCGGTGTGTTCTCCTCGATCACCTGTCCGGCGTCCATGAAGATCACGCGATCCGCGACAGAGCGTGCGAAACCCATCTCGTGGGTCACACAGACCATGGTCATGCCGTCGTTGGCCAGTTCAATCATGGTGTCGAGCACTTCGGAGACCATTTCCGGATCAAGGGCAGAGGTCGGCTCGTCAAAGAGCATGACCCGGGGCTTCATGCAAAGGGACCGTGCAATGGCAACACGCTGCTGTTGACCGCCCGAGAGCTGTCCGGGGTACTTGTCGGCCTGTTCGGGGATGCGCACGCGTTCCAGATAGGTCATGGCGTTGGCGCGGGCTTCTGCCTCGGGGATGCCGCGGACCCAGACGGGGCCTGCCATGAGGTTCTGCAGAACGGTCATGTGCGGGAAAAGATTGAAGTGCTGGAAGACCATGCCGACATCCATGCGGACTTCGGCAATGTTCCTCATCTGGCGGTGCAGGCGGATGCCGTTGACGAGAATGTCGCCTTCCTGGTGGGCCTCCAGCCAGTTGAGTGTGCGGATCATGGTGGACTTGCCCGAACCGGAAGGACCACAGACCACGATCTTCTCGCCTTCGTAGACGGAGAGGTTTACATCGGTCAGCGCGCGATAGCTTCCGTACCACTTGCTGACATTCTTCATCTCGATAATCGGTGCAGCGCTGTTCATGATCAGTGACTCTTTGTGCGATAGAAACGTTCAATACGGCTCTGGATCAATTCCAGACAGATCGAGAGCAGCCAGTAGATCAGGGCGGCTGTGATCAGCATCTCCATGTGACGGAAGTCCTTGTTGCCGAGCGTCCGGGCCAGGAACATCAGCTCCCACACGCCGATGACAGAGACAAGTGAACTGTCCTTGAGCATGGCAATGAACTGGTTGCCGGTGGGCGGGATGATCAGCGGCATGGATTGCGGCAGGATCACGCGACGCATGGTCAGGCCGAAGCCGAAGCCCATGGAGCGCGCAGCCTCCCACTGTCCGCGGGAGATGGACTGGATGCCGGCGCGGAAGATTTCTGTCATGTAGGCGCCATAACAGAGTGTCAGCGCCAGAATGCCGGCAGGGACGGCATCAATGACATAGCCCAGTTGCGGCAATCCCAGATAGATCAGGTAAACCTGCATCAGCAGGGGAAGCCCGCGGAAGAAAGAGGTATAGAAGCTTGCAATACCGAAGGCAAAACCGTTGGAGGAGAGCTTGGCCACTGCGCCGATAATGGCAACGACGGAGGCCAGTGTGATCGAGATGGCCGAGACATAGAGCGTGGTGAAGACGCCCTGTGTGATCATGAACCAGACCTTGGAGCGGATGAACTCGAAGTTCAGATCAAAGCTGTAGAAGAAACCAAGGAACAGGAGGAACAGTTCGATCCACACGATCAGGATCTGGACAGGCAGCCGCAAAAAGGCAATGCCGGAAATGTTGGCGGTCAGCAGCACAGCCAGAACAAGGCCGGTGGCGAAATCGCCATAGAAACCTGCGGTTTCCGGATCTCCGATAACAGGGGACATGAAGTGGCCAACAAGCGTGTTGCCCAGGCCAAAAAAGGTCAGGAGCGCCGTGAAGCCCAGAAGCATCGCAAGGATGACAGGCGGGCGGTGTACGGCTGCTCCCGATTCAACGGTATCAGCATAAAGCATTTGAAAACCTGCAAAAAACGGTCCCGGTAGTCCTGCGACCACCGGGATCCCTATGGAACGAAGCCTTAATTGATCGAGGTATAGTCAATACCATACCATTTTTCGGACAGGGCCTTGAGGACGCCCTCGTCACGCATGTCGGCTACGATCCCGGCAAGTTTTTCGTTGAGTTCTGCATCACCCTTGTCGATCGCCAGAGCCAGCGGCTCGTAGAAAACAGGTGCTCCCAGAATTTCGATCGGATAGCCGGACTTCCGGGCTGCAAGGATCGCGGGCAGGGAGCCGACCATGGCATCCAGACGGACACCGTTGCCCAGGCGCAGATCGTCCAGTGCTGCAGTGCTGTCCTTGTAGGAGTTGATTTTCCCGTCAACCTGGTATTCGAAGGCAGGAACGCCCTGGGCATCGATTTGCAGGTCTTTCTGGAGGTAAAGCTCGAAGACAGAGGCTGTTGTTGCGCCGATGCGCTTGCCTGTCAGATCATCAAAGCTTTTGGCATCGCTGTCCTTGTGAATGGCGACAGCCGCAGGCGTGTAGTAGTAGACTGCCGGGAAGTCGAGGACTTCCGCACGGGTTGATGTGGGTGTCATGGAGCCCACGGACAGGTCCCAGCGGCCTCTCCAGTTTCCGGCCGTGATAATGTCCCAGGCCGGGGTGACAAACTCGACCTCGACGCCGAGGCGTTTGCCGATTTCACGGGCAACATCAACATCGAAACCGTCCATTTCGTTGTTGTCGTTCAAAAAGGACTGCGGTGCCCAGTTGGCATCGGTTGCAACGCGCAGAACGCCGTCGTCTGTGATGCGATCCAGTGTTTCACCGGCTGTAGCCGCACCGGAAAATGCTGTGGAAACAGCAACCGCCAAACCCGCAAGTGCGAACGTAATGGATTTCATTTGGACCTCCCTTCGTTTTTCTTTTCATCACAGTTTTTTTGTGTCTGTGTCCCCAAAGGCTAGGAGGCCTGTATGGATGTCGATAGACCAATTTGCGAATAGGTTGATGCTCTGAAGTGATCAACTTTCAAAAGCTTTTGTTGATTCATGCTCTTAGCCGGAAACGGGGTCGTGCTTTAATTTCACATCATTATGCATTTTTGTCATTGATTTTGTATCAGGCTTTGTCTGTGCTCTGTAGTGCTCCATTCGAAAATTCTGTTTTGTCCTGTCTGCAACCGGAATGATGTGATCCGGTTGTGCCGTACAGTATGCATGGTGCTTTGCGCTTTGAAAGCTTTTCTGATCCGGTGGGAAGCTGTTGTCATTTTAAAAAGGGTCGTCTTTTTCCGGCAAGGAGTCGTTCGGGCAAATTGATGATGAAATTCGATTGTGCTAGCGTTTGCGGACAGACAGGAAAACGGATGATCCATGCGCAGACGTATCCCCTCCATTACAGCATTGCTGTGCTTTGAAGCGGCTGCCCGAACCGAGAATTTCGGTCAGGCGGCCGAGCAGCTCAACATCACCCAGAGCGCATTGAGCCGACAGATCCAGACACTGGAAGGCTTTGTCGGGCAATCGCTTTTTACCCGTTCCAAGCAGCGGGTTCATCTGACAGCAACGGGATCGCTGCTCTTGTCAGAGCTTTCTCCGGTGCTGGAAACGCTGGAGATGACCATGCTGCGTGCGCAGACCCATGACAGTATGAAGGGGGCGCTGAACCTGGGAATCTATCCCACGCTGGGCAGCCGCTGGCTGATGCCGCGCCTGATGCGTTTACAGCATGATCAGACCGAGCTGACGATCAACACCATCACCTTTTTGAACAATGAACTGATCGATCCCAATCTGGTGGACATTGCCATTGCGCAGGGGGATCCGCCTTTCAAGGGGTTCGAGCACGAGCTTCTGATGCCTGAAAAGCTTGTGGTTGTGGGCAGTCCAACCCTCATGGACAGTGCGCTTGAGGACCCGATGGAGCTGTTGAACCACCGGATCCTTCAGCACAGTACCCGTCCTCTGTCCTGGGAAATCTGGATGGCCCAGCTGGGCATCACCCTGCCGCGCAAGATCATTGGCCCGATTTTCACCCAGTTCGAGATGTTGATTGATGCGGTTCGCGGGGGATATGGCATTGCCATTGTTCCCAAGGTCCTGATCCGCAGGGAGCTGGAGAGCGGGGAGCTGATCAGGGTGCACGATTTCGAGTGCCAGACCGAAAGCGCCTATTTTCTGCTGACCCCCAAGGTCAAGGCCGGAATTCCCCGTCTGGAACGCCTGAAACGCTGGCTTGTCTCCTCTGTTGAAGGAGACTGGCACTAGACCCGTGTGAGAGAGCTCCGGAGGGGACAGAAAAGGCTGAAGACAAGACCGGGGCAAAGAAAGGGCTTCCTGTCGCAGAAACAACAGGAAGCCAGTATCCCCGGAAAGGGAACAGGGAAACCTTCAGCGATAGAAATCCTCGAAGGCTTCTGTCGCAATCTGTAATCCGGCATCTGTCACGTCCCGGTGAAAGACCATGCGGATGGCAGGTTGCTGTCCGCCGATCAGGACGCCGCGTTCAGCCAGAGCCTGACGCAGAGGAGCATGTGTTCCCGGTTCGGGTGTGAAAAAGATCATGTTGGTCGCCTGCCTGACCTCTCCGCAGTCCAGTTCGCGCAGTCTTTGCGCCAGCTGTTCGGCGCGGCTGTGATCCTGTGCAAGGCTTGCAACATTGTGCTCCAGGGCATGGAGACCGGCGGCGGCGAGAATGCCGGACTGGCGCATGGCGCCCCCCAGGATTTTCCGGTTGCGGCGCGCCTTTTTCATCAGGACAGCCGGGCCGAGCAGAACAGAGCCCGCCGGTGTTCCCAGTCCCTTGGAGAGGCAGATTGAAAGCGTATCCGCAATCCCTGCCAGCTCCCGCTCGGGGCAGCCGAGGGCCGTAACTGCATTGAAGAAGCGCGCCCCGTCCAGATGCACAGCCAGGCCACCTGCGCGGGCGGCTTCTGCAGAGGCAGCAATCTGGTCCAGTGGAATGACCTGACCGCCGACGGTGTTTTCCAGACAGAGCAGGCGGCTGATGGCGTAGTGGGGATCGTCTTCCCGGATGCCGGCCCGGACGTCTTCGGCCCTGATGGCGCCATTGTCCTGAACAGCTGCGGGCACCATTGAAATTCCTGCCAGCACGGAGGCACCGGCGGCTTCATCGCAGTAGATATGGTAGTTCTGCCCGACGATCACTTCATCCCCGCGACCACAATGGGCCATCAGGGCTGCGAGATTGCTTTGCGTCCCCGTAGGAAAGAAAACAGCGGCTTCCTTGCCGAGGCGCGTGGCAAGCTGCTGTTCCAGAAGGTTGACGACGGGGTCTTCGCCATAGACGTCGTCCCCGACAGGCGCAGCAGCCATGGCTTCGCGCATGGCTGCATCAGGACGGGTCATGGTGTCGCTGCGCAGATCACAGTGAACCTCGGCCGCGCCCTGCGCTGACATCTGCCCGTAAAGGCTCATTATTCGGTGACCTGGTCGTAGGCCAGCGCGGCGACAATGTGGACGCGGCGTGTTTCGCCACCGTTGAGCGCTGTGTGATAGCCGCGGGTGTCCGTAAAGTAGACCGAGCCGTCAGCAGGCAGGTGTGTCACGTGGTGATTCACGATGAAGAGGGAACCGGGGTTGGAGATAACCGGAATGTGCAGGCGCGGCTCCGGGTCGCGGTGCCAGGAGTTGCAGTTGTACAGTCCCTTGGAAAGAACCCGTGTCCGGCCGATGGGAAAGCGCTTTGTCAGTTCCTCGTGGACATATTCGAAATAGGTTCCCTTGAATTTCGGATTGAATTCGGAAAAGTTGATTTCCGGGACAAGATCCTCGCGGGGTTCCTCGACATAGCGGTCATCCGCACGCAACCAGTAACGGCCGGAGAGATCGTTGGAGGTCCATTCGGTCTGTCCGGGGCGCTGGGTCAGGGGGAGCGCGGCAAAGCCGATATCCTGCAGGTCGCCCATAAAGGCTTCACGCTCCAGACATTCATCCAGAGCCTTGCGCAGCTCGTTGATGTCGAACTTCAGTTCCAGTTTCTGGATGCCGGGGCCGGGTACAAACTTTGAAACGGATTGGGAATCGACCTGTGTGTCCATCCATTTCTGCATGGCCAGAACATCAGGATCGTCGAGCAGTTCAGGGGTAAAGTCAGTGGCTTGCATGTTTGATCATCCCATTCGTTGAGCGCTGTTCAAGGCAGGAGCTTTTTGATGCTCCCGTGAGGAGGTCGCCCTTGTTTCCGGTCTTCCGGCCGGAATGCGGCCTTGTTGGAAACGAGGATAATCCCGTGACTTCCGGCGAGAAAAACGCTCATTACGCATTGCGTGATGAGCTCAGCGCATCAAGTGAGGGCTGTCTCTCCGGTGAAGATTTGGGGCGGGTCCGAAAGGAACTGACGGAGCGTTGTGGTCATGCGACACGGCAACAGGCATCACCTGCCCGAAAAAGAGCTTGCCTGTCGGGAGGATATCTTTTGGGATCAATGCCTTGAGATCGACAGGATCAGACTGCAGACTTCTGAATGATCTGTACTTGGTGCGTTCCGGCTTTTATCCTGTGAGCTGTTTTCCGGAAGTCAAAACAGGATCACTGCTCAAGAGGAGCGCGTATGTTCATTAAAAGAAAAGCATCGAAATGGCTTGAAGCCGGTTTGCTGACCAGTGAACAGGCCGCCCGGATTGTTGAATTCGAGAAAAACCGGGGATCGAACTATTTCACGCGGGGGCTTTATGCGCTCGGCGCCTTTTCCATTCTGGTTGGTGTCCTGTCTATTGTCGCAGCCAATTGGCAGGACATTCCGGCTGAGGCAAAGCTTTCCGTTCATCTTCTCGTGAACGCTGTTGTGGCAGGCTCTATCCCCTTTTTTGACAGACGGGGAAAGAGGCTGTCAGCGGAGCTGGCTGTGCTGGGGTTGACGGGGCTGACGCTGACACTGATTGCACTTATTTCCCAGGTCTTCCATCTGGATGGCCCAATGGCTTCAGCACTGCTGTTGTGGATGGGGATATCGACTCCTTTTGTGCTTGTTTACGGGCAAACCAGAGTCTCTTTGTTGCCATGGATCATCGGCTTTGTCGCAAGCCTGTTTGCAGGACTGGATGCCTATCTTCTGGAGGAGCTTGATCCATCCGGACAGCTTGTTGCAATGGTGGCAGTTGCAGGTTTTCTGCCTCTGGCTTTTCTTCAGTGCTCTGCTCTTCTTCCGGAAGGGAAACGCCCTGTCCTGTCGAATCTTCTGTCCATGACCGGGGTTTTGTTTGCCATTGCGATCCCGACAGTCGCCAGTGGCTGGTGGTATGAATACAGCCCCAGAGACGATATTGATTCCCTTGCAACGCAGCTTCTGGCTTTGGGTGCTCTGGGATTGGCCGGGCTGGCTGTGCTGTTTGTGCGGCTTTCTTCCAATGTGCGTCTGTTGCTTGCAGGCGGGTTGATTGTGGAGGCCCTGCCTCTGGTTTTCACCGGGTTTGAATCCGGTGTTTTCAGCGCCTTCTTTTTTGTCCTGTTCTGGATGTTCCTTGCTTTTCTTGCCAACAGGATCAGGAGCCATCTTCTGGTTCTGCTGGCTGTCGTTGTCATCGCGATCCGGATTTACGTGGTTTATCTGGAAGTGTTTGGCTCCCTGCTTGAAACAGGGTTCGGGCTTGTCCTCAGCGGTGTTCTTTTGCTGGTCATGGTCTGGGTTGTCTGCAAAGTCGGCAAAAGCATGTCCGGGCGTGGCAAGGAAGGGGAAGCGTCATGAAAGCGGTATTGAAAATCGTTACCCTGATCCTTCCGGTTCTGGTTCCGGGACTTTTGATCGGGGTTCACACCAGCAACAGGGAAGCGGGTCAGAACTGGCGCATTGCTGTGGAGGGATACGACCCGAGAGACCTGCTGCGGGGGCATTACCTGCAGTTCCGTTATGACTGGAACTGGGATGAAGTGCCGGGGAGCTCTTGCGAAGGCGATCACTGTGCCATTTGTCTGGAGGCTTCAAACGCTTCGGACAACAGAAATCCCAGAGCCTCCATGATGACGCTCGCTGAGGCGGAGCAGCAGTGCAAAAGTTTTGTTGCAGGGGCCTATCGCGAGGGAACCGGCTTCAGGATTGGCAACGGGCCGGGCCATGGTCTGAGGCGCTATTACATTCCCGAGGCCCGGGCAGAAGAACTCGATGAACTCCTGAGAAATGCAGAGGGCAGCTTTCATTCCTTCGAGGTTGGTCTGACGCTCGACGGGTCGGGACAGGCCGTTATGGACCAAATGTATCTCGACGGAATTCCGCTGGAAGAGTGGCTGGAACTCAATCCCTGAGCTTTGGGTAAATTCCGGGATCTGTTCCGGAATCTGTCCTCCGGGCAGGCTGTCGGGTGTGCCCGGAGGACAAACCTGCTTCATCAATGCTGTTTTTCTTCCTTCGGCACGTAAAAAGGGAAATAAAATCACATAAAATCCAAAAGCGACAAGTAAAACAAAGGCTTTTGTCCGGAATTACGGCCTGAATTTGCCGTTTATGTTCATTTTTATGACGCACAGAGAGAAGAAATTCGAAAAATCTGTCGCTGGTGTCAATAAAAGTGACGCAACAGCGGTGCGGTAACACGACGCAGATATAGACAATCCCCTCACTCTGAAACGAGCGAAAAGAACAAGGAGTGACTTTATGTCTGGTAATGCAGGGACAGCGATCCCAAAGCCGGGTTTTGGTCTGGCAATGGTCCCGATTGTGTTGACTTTGATCGTGCTGGGTATCCAGCTTTTCTATTTTGGTGACTTTACACCACATATTCCTTTGGCAATCGGTATTGCCATCACAGGCCTTGTCGGTCTGAAGCTGGGTCACAAGTGGCCCAACATTGAAGAAGGCGTTTTCCACGTCGTCTATGTGTCGCTGCAGTCGATCGGTATTCTGATCACTGTGGGGATGATCATCGGCGTGTGGATTGCCAGCGGAACCGTCCCGGCGCTGATCTACTACGGGCTGAAGCTGCTTTCACCGGAACTGTTCCTGGCCGCTGCGATGCTGATCTGTTCTGTTGTGTCGGTTTCTCTCGGGACATCCTGGGGCACTGTGGGAACGGTTGGTCTTGCGTTGATGGGGATTGGAGCAGGTTTTGACATTCCGATGTACTGGACTGCGGGTGCCGTTGTGTCCGGTGCTTTCTTCGGTGACAAGATTTCTCCCCTGTCCGATACGACAAACCTGGCGCCTGCTGTGACCGGAACCAATCTTTTCGATCACATCCGCAACATGCTGCCGACCACTGTGCCGTCCATGCTGATTGCCTTTGTGATCTATCTGGTTGTGGGCTTCACACTGATCGATGGCGATGGTGTGTCCTTCGAGCGGATCGAGGCCATTACCTCCAGCCTTGAAAACGAGTTCTGGATTTCACCGGTCATGCTGCTTCCGGCCCTGCTGGTGATTGTGCTGGCGGTCAGGAAACAGCCTCCGATCCCGTCGCTTTTTGCCGGTGCTGTCTTTGGCGGTATTCTGGCGATGGCTGCACAGGGTGCAACCCTGCACGAGACCTTCACCTATGCCAACAGCGGCTATTCCATCGAAACCGGTGTTTCCGAAATCGACAGCCTGCTGAATCGTGGTGGAATCCAGTCCATGATGTGGACCATTTCCCTGGTTCTGCTGGCTCTGGGTTTCGGTGGTGCCCTGGAACGCACACGCTGTCTGGAAGCGATCATCGAGGTGATCATGAAGCGCGTCCGCTCCTTTGCCGGTTTGCAGACCTCTGCCATCATGACCTCGGTTGCGACCAACACTGTTGCGGGTGATCCCTATCTCTCGATTGCCCTGCCGGGCCGCATGTTCGTGCCAATCTATCGCGGCAGCGGTTATTCACCCCTGAACCTGTCCCGTGCCATCGAGGAGGGGGGAACGCTTGTGTCTCCGCTGATCCCGTGGAATGCGGGCGGTGCCTTCGTGATCTCCGCGCTGGCACTGGGTGTGAGTGACGGCAATCTGGAAAACCTGCTGTACATCCCGCTGGCCTTTGCCTGCTGGCTGTCTCCGGTCATCGGTATCTTCTATGCCATGATCGGGGCCTTCTCCCCGAAGGCTTCCGAACAGGAAGTGAAGGACTGGGAAGAAGCAGGCGAGCCTGTCATCAAAATGGGTTAGGCTTTCAGGGCCTGATGTGAAAACTCTGTGCCGGGTGTGAAGGCATCCGGCACAGGGCAACAAAATATAAAAGATCTTTTCGGTATAGTGGACAGATGGAAGAGCGTAACTTCATAGCAAAGGGTGCGGCCTATTTTGCGGTGGACTATGATGGTCAGCCGCGGGATGTCTATTTCCTGCTGTTGCCCAAGCTCACCATGCTGGCGCTCAGCTCGGCTGTGGAGCCGTTGCGTGTGGCCAACCAGATCACCAACAAGGAGCTCTATCGCTGGTATCTCATGAGTGAGGACGGTGCGCCTGTAACCTGTTCCAACGGGATTTCCATTGCGCCTGATTCAGAGCTTCAGAACATTCCCAAGGACAGCAAGGCCTTCATCTGTTCCGGGGTCGAACCCTTTGAGAACATCAGCCCCCGCGTGATGGGCTGGGTCAACCGCCAGTATGTCTTTGGCCGGACGGTCGGCAGTATCTGTACCGGAGCCTTTACGCTCGCCAAGGCGGGTCTGCTGAACGACAAAACTTTCACCCTGCACTGGGAAAACCAGCCATCGTTCATGGAGTATTTTCCCGAGCTTCAGCCCACGGGAAGCCTCTATGAGATTGATGGCGAACTGATGACCTGTGGCGGGGGAAATGCGGCGCTGGACATGATGCTCCATATGATCGAGCAGGACCACGGCAAGGATCTGGCGACGGTGGTGTCCGACATGTGTATCCACTTCGGCAGCAGTGATCGCGAAACCTCCCAGCAGTCGGCCTATTCTGTGGCGATCAAGAGCGGCAACCAGCATCTGATCGGCGCGATGCAGTACATGCTCACCTCGATCGAGGACCCGGTGGAGATTCACGAAATTGCCGAACAGATTGATCTCTCCCGCCGCCAGATGGAGCGACTCTTCAAGCGCTATGTCGGCGTCTCGCCTGTGAAGTTCTATATCAAGCTGCGGGTCGAGCGGGCCTATGCCCTGCTGAACGAGACCTCCATGCCGATCCCCGAGATTGCCGCCGCGACCGGTTTCAACAGTGCTTCCCAGTTGGCCTTCCAGTTCAAGAAGCGCTTCGGCCTCTCCCCGACCCAGCTGCGTAAGGGGTGAGGGGTGTCGCTTTAACAGTTGAGTTTTGAGTGGTTACAGGTTTGAATTTGCATGTCTTTGCAATCAAACCGAAGAAATCCTCATGACTTCTGTTTCTCCTCGTATTCGTGATCTGGGTGTGGCGCTGGGCTTTTTGCCGACGGGACCGTTCAATGCCATTACCGATGTGCCGGGTGTTTCTGTCGGGCATGTTTCCCTGCGCGGAGAAGGCGTCTGCACGGGTGTGACCTCCATTCTGCACGGCCCGAGGGAGGAGCTGTGGCTCAGGGCCTGTTTCGGGGGTTCCCATGTTCTGAACGGTTATGGGCAGGTGGTGGGTCGCGACTGGCTGAGTGAAAGCGGCCTGGTCAACGGTCCGATCCTTCTGACCTCCTATTTCGGGGTGGGGGCGCTGCTGCAGGGGCTGAACGCGATCTGCCCGGATACTGCGGCGCATGGCTACACGCATCATCTGGTGGCGGAAACCTGGGATGGCTGGCTGAATGACCCTGCCTCCGGTGCCCTGCGCCCTGAACATGCGCCGGAGGTCATCGAGGCCGCAACGGCGGGTCCGGTTGCCGAGGGCTGTGTCGGTGGCGGTTCGGGCATGTGCACCTATGATTTCAAGGCGGGAATCGGAACCGCGTCCAGACGGGTGAGCCTGCTGGGGCAGGACTATACGCTGGGCGTTCTGGTGCAGTCGAATTTCGGGGACCGCCGCAATCTGGTGGTGGACGGCCTGCCGCTGGGGCGGGAGATCGGGGCTGATGCTGTTCCTGTTCCCGAACGCAAGAAGGTGCTGCCCAACGAGGATGGATCCATCATTATCGTGGTGGCGACTGACGCACCACTTTTGCCACAGCAGTGCACTGCGCTCAGCCGCCGTGCGACGCTTGGCCTGGCCCGCACCGGCGCCATGGCAAACAACGGCAGCGGTGATTTTGCCCTGGCCTTTTCAACAGGCAACAGGGTTGATGTTCTGGCAGAACAGCCCTGGCAGGATTTGCAGGCTTTGCCGCAACGCCAGCTTGATCCCCTGTTCCATGCGACCGTGGAAGCCACCGAGGAAGCCATTCTCAATGCCCTCTGCGCTGCAACTATAACCACAGGTTATAAAAATCGTACAGTCTATAACCTGCCGCATGATCTGGTGCGTGATGCCGTGGAGCGGCGGGGACAGGCTTTGCCCAGGTGATGGTTCGCCGGGACTGCAAGGTCTGCCCGCTGTACAGAACGATGCGCTTGAAACCGGTCTGGCCGCTGCGGATGTAACCCGTTCCATGTGTCTGGGTGAAGGCCAGTTCGAAGGAAAGGCCCATCCGAAGCTTCGCATTGTGACGAACCTCTATCCGGAAGGCCGGACCTTGTCCTGCTGGTGAGGTCAACAGGATTCTCGTGATGCTATCCTTCTGAAAAACAGACAGGAATCAACTGTACTTGAAAATGGAATATTATTCGAATAATATTCCATTTCTTCGAAACAGAGAGGGAACCATCATGGCTGTCAGGGAAAAAATGGCTGACCGGGAAGAGCGTTTGCTGGTCTCCGCCCGTGAGATGATCAGCCGGGACGGACTGTCCACATTGCGCATGCCGGATCTGGCCCGTGAATCCGGTGTTCCTGTTGGCACCCTCTATCGTCACTTTGCCAATCGGGATGATGTGGTCGCCGCGCTGGCTGATGCGGCTTTGAGCGTCCGGTTGCGGAAGCTGATGGCTGTTTGCGCGCTCTTTGAAAGGCCCGATGAGAGACTGCTGGCCGTGCTGCTGCTCGATTTCCTGTTCAATGTCTGGCACCCCGAGGCCTTTCACACGGAAGTGGCCTGTATGAATCCGGCCCTGTGGGAAGAGGCCTCGGCTTTGCGAAAGCGTCTCCATGAGGACAACAGTTCAAGGGTCAGTTCGCTCGTTCAGCAGAAGGTGGCTGATTTTCTGAGCTTTGAGGCAAGCCCGGAAGACACGCGCGAACAGGATGTCAGAGCGCTTTCGACCGGTGTCTGGGCCATGATCAGTGGTCTTTCACTCATCTGGTTGAGCGATCGTGTCAACAGCAGTCGGCCGGTTGGTGAAGCAGTTGCCTTCTGTCGCCCGCAACTGCTCGGTTTCCTGCGGGGCCATGCGCCTGACAGCGCGGCGCTGGCGGTTCCCTTTTTCGACACTGTTGCGAACACCATCCTGGACAGGCAGACGGAATGGAAATGGAAGGACTAGATGAAAATGAGAAAACTGATTGCAATTGTTGCTGTTTGCCTTGGATGGACCGGAGTTTTTCAAATGTCACTTGCTGCAGAAAACGGGCAGCCGAAAATCTACATGATGACGCTGCACACCGCCCAGTTTGACAGGATGAAGGACTTCTTTAACCGGACAATGGAAATGGACGTGATCTTTGAAAACGGAGAGTTTGCAGAGTTTTCGTCGCAAGGTCTCAGGCTTTCACTGGTGAGCCACAGCAGCCTGTCATCCTTTCTGAAGGCGGACGGCCTTTCGGGAAAGCGCGTCGGGTCAGGTGTAGGCATCGGCTTCGAGTATGAAACGGTTGAGGCCGTTGATGAAGCCTATGCAAGACTGATCGAAAGGGGAGCCGTTGCTGTTGCAGCACCGGAAGCCCAGGACTGGGGTGAGTACACGGCCTTTTTTGCCGATCCGGATGGGAACGTCCATGAGCTGGTTACGCCGTTGAAGTAGGCGCAATCCGACAGGGTTTCGAGTGCTCAGGCCTCGTGACGATTGCGCCAGAGTTCCCAGAGGAAGCGTGTTCTGACGCCGAGATCAAGGAAGGGTCTGGGGGGAAGGGAAGAAGGTTCTCCCAGGCTTTCCATGTCGGGGATCAGGGGATTGTCCTGTCCACAGGCGAGATCGGCAGCAAGGGTCCCGCCAAAGGTGCCTTTGGTGACACCGACTGCATTCTGACACACGGCGCTCCAGACGTTGTCTGCAATTTTGCCGAAGCCGGGTGCAGAATTTCGGGACAGGCAGACAAAACCGGCCCAGCTGTGTTCGATATCGACTGCGTTCAGCATGGGGAAGCGCTGGTCGAAAAGATGCTTGTGGCGGGCTTTGACAACGGCCTGCTGTTCTGCGGGAAAGCGTTGGGACGGGCAATAATCCAGTCCCTGTCTGATGACGATACGATAGTCGTTGGTGTAGCGCATGGTGATGCCGGCAAAGGCATTGGCGGGGGTCAGTCCCCAGGGTTTCTCAACGCCGAAGACGGCGCGCTCTGCTTCTGTCAGGGGGCGGGTGATGCTGGCGGTTGCAACGAGGTGAAGGAAGCGACTGGGGTAATAGCCAAAGCGTTCTGCAAAGCCGTTGGCAGCCATGATCATGCGCGGGGCACGCAGCTGGCCTTCTGCTGTTTCCAGACGGATGCCGTTGCTGTTTTCAAAGCGGATAACCGGCGAGTTTTCAAAGACCCTGACATTTTCCGGAAGACTGTCGGTCAAACCGCGGGTCAGGGCGGCGGGGTTCATCAGCCGTCCACCGGGCGTATAGACTGCTGCGGTGAAATGGGGGCTGCCCAGACGGCGGAGCAGTGCGTTGCCTTCAACCCATTCGTAAGGTTCGCCAAGGGCTTCAAGCTCGGCCACAAAGGGGCGGAGGACCTCTTCCACTCCCCTGGGGGAAACGGCGGTGTGATACTTGCCGTCTGCGGACCAGTCGCAGGCGATGCCGTGTGTCGAGACAGCCTTGTCCAGATCCGCAATGGCAGAGCGTGCGAGGCGCATAAAGCGGTGTGAGCCGTCCAGCTCATCCAGAGAGGACCCGACGTTGTGCGGCAGATCAATGGCAAAGCCGGAGTTGCGACCCGATGCATTTTCTCCGGCTGTTCCGGCGTCTATCAGGGCAATGCTCTGATGGGGGTTGAGGTCGGCCAGACGGCGTGCTGCTGCCAGACCGGCATAGCCTCCTCCCAGGACAATCCAGTCTGCTGACACCTGACCGCTCAAGGCGGGGTTGGGGCGGCGTTCCTCAAGGATGCGGCTCCAGCCATTGGTTCTGTCGTCCCTGGGCAGGCGATTGATTTTCATCTGTCCGGCTCTTTCCAGTTGGCGGGATGGATCGCATAGAACACCAGTGCCTCTTCTGACCGGTAGCGCAGCTCTGTTCCCCTGGGCAACCAGATGCAGTCCCCGCTTCCTGCAGTCAGTCTGTCCTCTCCGCAAAGCACTGTGAGCTGGCCTTCCAGTACCAGCAACATCTCGTCATAGCGGACAGTCCAGGGGATATCTGCACATTTGAACCGCGCGAAGCCCGACCCGAGTTCTGTTTTTTCTCCCGTGCCGCAGAGCTCTGCAATACGGGCCTGATCCCCGTATTCAAAGCGGGGCCGGAAGTCCAGATCGGCGAAGGAGAGAACTTTGGGACTGGTGTGAGACATCGATAATCCAGATAGGGTTTGACCAGAACCATACAGAGCTGTATTGAACAATACAACCCTGTATGGAGAATCGAAAATGCCAACACCGCGTAAAGCCAGACCCGTCCAGCTGACCAGGGAAGACTGGGTTGATGCCGCGATCGAGATGCTGATCCATGACGGGGTCGATGCCGTTCAGATCACAGGCCTGGCGCGTGCGCTGAAGATCACCCGCGGGAGTTTCTACTGGCACTTTGAAGCACGCGATGACCTTCTGGATGCGGTTGTCGAGGAGTGGCAGCGGCGCAACACGGGCGTGATACTCAGGGCACTGGAGAAGGCGGGAGATCTTGATGAAGGTCTGCTGGCCCTGTTTCAGATCTGGGTGGACCGGACAGACTTTGATCCAACCCTTGATCAGGCTGTGCGCGAGTGGGCGCGGCGTTCGGAGGCCCTGCTGGAAAAGGTCCGTATCGAAGACGACAACCGTGTTTCCGGCATGGCCGCCTTTCTGGAACAGCACGGCTTTGAGGCAACAGAAGCCTTTGTCAGGGCGCGGATTATCTACTTCACACAGGTGAGCTATTACGCACTGGGTGTCAGGGAACCCATGGCTGTGCGTTTGAGCTATCTGGATGCCTATTTCAAATCCTTTATCGGGCGGGCTCCCGCGGCGACTGCTGCGGAGGCTTTCATCAAAATGCAGGAGGGCAGGACGGAATGAGTGGCGCACGCAGAGGGGGCCGTCGCCTCCGACAGAAGAGCCAGACTGTCGCAGCCTTTGACAGCGCCTGGCGGCACTGGAAGAACATCTATCCTCCGATCTGCCAGTTTTCCGATGACGAGATCGAGGCCATTCATCGGGCTTCTTTGAAGGTGCTGTCCGATATCGGGATCAAGGTGCTTTCTCCGCTGGCACGGGACTTTTACGCCAGAGCCGGCATGACAGTCAGGGAAGAGATCGTCCACTTTGATCCTGATCTGGTTATGGAACTGATCGGGAAGGCGCCCGGACAGGTCACCATGAAAGCCCGTGGAGAGGACCGTGATGTTACCATTGGCCGGGGTCATGTCGGGGTCTGTACCACGGGCGGGACACCCAACTTTTCCGATCTGCAGCAGGGGCGCCAGCCGGGAACCCTGGCGGCTTTGGATGACTTTTGCAGGCTGGCGCAGTCCTTTGATGTGATTCACGTGATTGGCCCCTTTGTCGAAGCCCAGGATGTGCCCACGCATTTGCGTCACTATCACATGACGCGCTCTGTGGTGCGCTATACCGACAAGGTGCCCTTTGTCTTTTTCCGCGGGACCGAGGCCGTTGCGGATGCCTACGAAATCATCCGCCTGGCGAACGGCCTGTCACAGGAGGAGTTCAAGAACGCTCCGCGCAGCTACTCCATTGCCAACTCCAACTCGCCCCTGATTCTGGATGATCTGATGTGCAAGGGGATTATCGATGCGGCAAGGGCCGGGCAGTTGATGGTTCTGACACCCTTTACCCTGTCGGGGGCCATGGCACCTGTGTCAATCGCAGGTGCGCTGGTGCAGCAGAATGCCGAAGCTCTGGCAGGGCTCTGCCTGTCCCAGATTGTTTCACCGGGGGCGCCGGTCTGTTATGGCAGCTTTACCAGCAATGTCGATATGCGCACGGGATCACCGGCCTTTGGAACACCCGAATACACCAAGGCGGCCTTTGCCTCCGGTCAGCTGGCGCGGCGATATGATTTGCCTCTGCGCTCTTCCGGAGTAACGGCTTCCAATGCGCCGGATGCACAGGCGGCCTATGAAATGCAGATGTCCCTGTGGGGCGCTCTGATGGGGGGAACCAATCTTCTGATGCACGGGGCCGGATGGCTGGAAGGCGGGCTGACGGCTTCGGCAGAGAAGTTTGTGATGGATATCGAGATGCTCCAGATGTTTGCAGAGTTGTTCAAGCCCTTGAGTGCCTCCGTCGACGAACTGGCTCTGGATGCCATTCGCGACGTTGGCCACGGGGGGCATTTCTTTGGAACAGAACACACGCTGGCGCGCTTTGAAACGGCCTTTTACTCGCCCCTGCTGTCCGACTGGAGCAACTTTGAAAACTGGCAGGACAGGGGATCGGTGGATGCAACACAACGGGCGAACAGGATTTATCGGGAGACGCTTGAACGTTACGGGAACCCTGCCTTGCCCGAAGACCGTCTGGAGGCCATAGATGCCTTTATCGCAAAACGGACAGAGGAAGGTGGAGCCGATGTCCTGAAGTGATATCCGGACAGGATTCGCAAAAGAGGGCCCTGAAGCCGGAAATGAAACAGTGACTTGAAACAAAAGGGAAAAAGAGCGGTTATTTTGTGCCGGAATTGCGCTGTGTCATAGTTTTTGGACCAAGGTAAACAGGGGACAGAGCGATGGCGAAATCTGCAACAGAGCGGTTGAATGCCAAAAAGGACCACAAGGTTGTTGTTCTTGAAAATGACTTTGCCGGTGTGAAAAAGGGGCAGAAGCTCTTTGTGGCGACGCCGGGTATCATTGACAGCTACATTCGCAAAATTCCACGCGGGCAGACCCGGACGATTGAGCGGATGCGCAACGAGCTGGCCCGGAGATGGTCCTGCAGCGCAACCTGTCCTGTTTCTACCGCGATCTTTGTGCGCATTGCCGCACAGGCGGCGCTGGAGAAGCTGGAAGCGGGCTCACCCGAAAGCGGGATCACGCCCTTCTGGCGTCTGGTCGAGCCGGACAGCAAGATCGCCGGGAAGCTGGACGTTGACAGCGCATGGATTGCCATGAAGCGCGAGGCTGAACAAGGCTGAGAGCCTGTCAGTCTTCATGTTCAACGGGGTTTGCGTTCAGTTCGGTGAGCAGCTGCAGGATCTCTTCCTTCCAGCCATTGAGGACCTTCTGGCCCAGCTGGGACATGGGACGATAGGCCGGGGTCAGAATGCTGTAGGTGTAGGGCATGTCAAAGGCCAGGGGCCTGAAGACAACGTTGTCCCGGACGCTGTAAACATCCTGTGCGGCCACGACGGTGAGGGGATCAACAAGCGAAAAGCAGTGCCCTGCAGCCACAAACTGCAATAGAGGGACGAAGAACTGGGCGTCAATGGTCTTGTTGAAACGGGCCTGCTCTGTCTGAAAGACCTCCTGCGTTTTTACAAAAATCGGGTGCTGCGTTTTGAGAACCCCCATGGGCAGATTGTCGAGATCCCTGCAGGAGATTTCTGCTTTCCCGGCAAGGGGATGCTGTGCCGGAACAGCGCAGAAGCACTGCCCTGAAATCCTGTACTGTTTGTAGGAGGGGGCATCAGCCGCTTCACCAAAGTAGTCTGCAAAGCCGAAATCAATGCTCTGTGTGCTGGCAAGCTCCCTGATCTGGGGTGAGCCGCGGGAGGACAGGGAAATGCGGATGTCCGGGTTCTCGCTGATGACCTTGCTGACATAGCGGGGAAAGAGCGAGAAGGAAGGCCCCGGCATGGCGGCCAGATTCAGGGAACCCGACCGGGCATCCCGAAGGCTTTTCATTGTGTAGGACACGGCTGTCAGGCGGTCGAGAATCTCGTCGGCCTCGCTGAGCAGATAATGTGCTTCGGGAACGGGGATCAGTTGCCTGCCCTGTCTTTCAAACAGCTTGAGCCCAAGGTCCTCTTCCAGACCGCGGATGGCCAGACTGACGGCAGGTTGGGTTCTGTTGAGACTGTTCGCGGCCTGGGAAATCGATCCAGTGTTCATCACTTCTCTGAAGGCCATGAGCTGGTTGAGGTTCATCACACTTACCTATAAGAAAAACTTTAGTAATGGAAAAATAAATTAAATTGTTCTTATAATCAAATTCATTAAGCTGTCAGAAACGCTTTAAAAACGGGCGTCTTCAAACAGGGAGAAAAAACAATGAAATTCACATCAATTGCAGCCGCAGCTCTGGCTGCAACCATGCTCAGCGGTTCTGCTTTTGCGCAGGACCCGACCTTTTTCCGTATCGGGACGGGTGGTGCCGGGGGGACTTACTTCCCGATTGGCGGAACCATTGCCAACGGGATTTCTGCACCGCCCGGTTCCCGCCCCTGTGATCAGGGCGGCCAGTGTGGTGTACCCGGTCTGATTGCGATTGCGCAGTCCACGACAGCGTCCGTTTTCAACAATGCTGCCGTTCAGAACGGTGAGCTTGAAGCCGGTCTGGCCGCTGCGGATGTAACCCGTTCCATGTATCTGGGCGAGGGCAAGTTCGAAGGAAAGGCCCATCCGAAGCTTCGCATTGTGGCGAACCTCTATCCGGAAGACCTGCACCTTGTTCTGCCCAAGGGGAAAACGATCAGTGATCTCGGTGATCTGGAAGACAAGCGTGTGGGGATTGCCCAGGCCGGTTCCGGAACACAGGTTGCCGTGTTGCAGATGCTCGAAAAATGGGGCGTCACCCGTGACAACATGGACGAGGCCGAGCTGAACAACAGCCAGTCTGCAGAACGTCTGGCTGACGGTCAGCTGGATGCCTATTTCTATGCTGCGGGCTGGCCGGTTGCGGCCATGGTGCAACTGGCGTCCACGAAGGGGATGAACCTGCACTCCTTCTCTGACGAGGATCTGAAGAAAATCAACGAAGCTGTTCCGGCCTACATTCCATCCACGATCCCGGGTGGCGTTTATGAAGGCGTTGACCAGGACATCAGGACACCGGCTGTCAGTGCACTGCTGGTTGTGAGCTCCGATCTGTCCGAAGATCTGGTCTATGGCATCACCAAGGCCATGTGGAATGGCAATACACGCAAGCTGCTGGACAACGGCCATGCCAAAGGCAAGCAGATCACCGTTGAAACCGCACTGGATGGTGTGGGAGCCCTCGGTGTTCCCCTGCACCCGGGTGCAGAGCGCTTCTATCGTGAAGAAGGCCTCCTGAAATGATCCTTGTGAAGAAGACTTGTCTTCTTTGACTCGATGCGGTGCCTCCCTTGAGGCACCGCGTTCTCTTGCATGATGATGAAACAGGGATGTTCCCGATGAGCAGTGAGCCGAATTCCGGGCAGCGCGAGTTGTCTGCCGAAGAGCTTTCAGCAATTGAAGAAAAGTATGATGAAGGGGCTGCAACCCGGAAGGTTTCTCCGGCGCTGGGGCGCTTCCTGCGCTATGTCGCCCTGACCTTTGCGGCCTATCATTACCTGACGGCCGGCTTTTCCCTGCCTCCGGATCACTGGCACATGGGCTGGCATCTGACCGGGCTCTTTATCCTGACCTATGCTCTTTTCCCTGCCATCAAAACCAGAACGGCCTTTGATCTGAACACCGGGGCCCTGCGATTGGGAGGTGTTCCCTTTCTTGATCTGATCCTGATGATTCTGGGTGTCAGTGCCTCGCTCTATCTGGGACTGGCCTGGAATGGTCTTCCGGCTCTCGGGATCGAGGAACAGACCTTCCGGATGGGGAACCCCAACGGGTCCGATCTGATCTTTGGCTGTATCCTGATTCTGCTGGTGCTGGATATTGCGCGCCGGACGCTGGGCTGGGTGCTGCCGGGGATCATCTGCATCTTTATCGCCTATGCGCTGCTGGGACCGCTGTTTCCGGGTGTGCTGCAGCATCCGGGTGTGAAGTTCCGCACCTTTGTTTCCTCCATGTACTTCCCGCAGGAAGGCATCTTCGGGGTGACACTCTGGGTGGTGTCCACGATTGTCTTCCACTTCGTCCTGTTCGGGGTTGTTGCGCAGCGCACCGGGCTGGGACAGCTCTTTATCGACAACGCGACCATTCTTGCCGGGCGCTACACGGGCGGACCGGCCAAGGTTTCCGTTGTGTCGTCTGCCTTTTTCGGCACCATCTCCGGTTCCTCTGTGGCCAACACGGTCTCGACAGGAGCGCTGACCATCCCGAACATGAAGCGTCTGGGCTATCCGGGACACTTTGCGGGCGGGGTTGAGGCAGCGGCCTCTGCCGGTGGACAGATCACACCGCCGATCATGGGGGCAGCGGCCTTTATCATGGCCGAGTTTCTCGAGGTGCCTTACACCACCATTGTCATTGCCGCGATCTTTCCGGCCCTGCTGCACTACACAGGCGTTTTTGCCGTGGTGCATCTGATGGCGCGTCGTCTGGATCTCAAAGGAATTTCGAAGGAGATGCTGCCGCAGTTCCGGGAAGTCTGGAGCCAGGGCTGGGCCAACATCATCCCGCTGATCGGACTGCTGGTGGTGCTGTTCTCGGGCTACACGCCTTTCATGTCGGCCTTTTGCGGAATCTCGCTGGCAATTATCACGGGGATGGCGCGCATCAGAACGTCGGCGACGCTGGTCTATCCTGCGCTCTTTGCTGCCTTTGTGATCTGGAAATATCTCGGTGAGGGCTTTGATCTGCCGATGTCGCTTGTCCTGATTACAGGGGCTGTTCTGGCAACCTTTAACCCGCAGGAGCGGATCAGGCTGCCGGAAATGGCTGATGCCTTCGAGACAGGGGTGAAATACGCACTGGCCGTCGGCGCTGCCTCTGCTGCTGTCGGGATTGTCGTCGGGGTGATCAACACGACCGGCGTCGGTTTCCGGATCGGCTTCATGGTGACGCAGGGAGCGGCTGCGCTGGGTGGTGATCTGCACGGGCTCTTCAGCTTCGGCGGTTTTGAGCTTTTTGCCCTTGATGAACTGACGCTGTTCATCAGCCTGATCTTTATTGCCGTGGCCTGCATTCTGATGGGAGCAGGCATCCCGACAACCGCGCTTTACATCATGCTGGTTTCCGTTGCCCAGCCGGCGCTGGCCCAGTTGGGCATCCCCGCTATCGCGAGCCATATGTTTGTTCTCTATTACGGGGTTGTCGCAGAGATCACGCCACCGGTTTGTACCTCGGCCTATGCGGCCGCTGCCATTGCCAATTCCAACCCGTTCCGGACGGGCATTTCCGCCTTTACGCTCGGATTGGGCAAGGTCGTGGCTCCCATGGCCTTTGTCTACGCGCCTGTCCTGCTGTTTGTCTCGTCCACAGGTTTTGATCTGTGGGAGTTCACCTATGCTGCAACCAGCAGCATTCTGGGGGTGATTGCCCTGTCAGCAGCAGTCGTGGGGTACTGGCTGGCGCCGATGGGTCTTTTGTCGCGCATTCTGATGGGGCTGTCCGGTCTGATCTTTATTGCGCCATCGCTCGAAGCGGATCTTGTGGCCCTGCTTGTGGCTTCTCCCGTGATCCTCTTGCAGCTGATCTCCCGTTACAAAAACAGCGAGGCCCGTGTGGCGTAATCGCTTATCTGGAGAACGATTGTTATGACTGCTGATCGGGAACCGGACGTCATTGTTGTTGGCGGCGGTATCGTCGGAATCTGTTCTGCGCTCTCACTGGCGGAGGCTGGCCAGTCCGTTTTGCTTCTGGATCGGGACGAGCCGGGACAGGGGGCATCCTTTGGCAATGCCGGAGTGATTTCGCCCTGGTCTGTTGTGCCCCAGGGAATGCCGGGTCTGTGGAAAAGCATACCGGGAATGTTGCTCAACCCGGACGGGGCAGCCTCCATTGCCCCGCGGCATGCCCTGAATTACCTGCCCTGGCTGATGCGCTTTTTGAAGGATTCCGCGCCGGATCGCGTCCGGGAAATTTCCCGGGCCATGTTTCTGCTTTGCGGAGACAGCGTTGCCCTCTATCGGCACCATCTGCAGGGAACGGGACAGGAGCATCTGTTGCAGGACAGCATGTATGTTCATGCCTATCGCAATGTTGAAAGCGCCACGCTGAACAGTTTGGGGGCGCGCCTGCGTCAGGACAAGGGTGCCGAGCTGGAGGTCGTTGACGGGGCTGCCTTGCGGGAGATCGAACCGGCGATTTCTCCCGATTTCAGGGCGGCTGTTCTGATCAAGGGGCAGGCGAGAAGCCTTGATTCGGGACTGATCGGGAAAACTCTTGCCCGCAAACTGTCTGAAATGGGCGGAGAAATCAGACAGGTGAGCGTCGAGACCATTCAGCCGTCGGGTGAGGGCTGGCAGGTGATCACCAAGGGGGAAATCCTGAGTGCGGCAAAGGTTGTGGTCTCGGCCGGGGCCTGGTCGGCAAAACTGCTGGAGCCTCTTGGCATGAGACTGCCGCTGGCCTTTGAGCGCGGCTATCATGTTTCCTTTGAAGGGGCAGGTGTTGTGGTCAACAACACGGTGATGGATGCGGAAAGTCATGTTGTGGCGAATGACATGGCGTGTGGCCTTCGTCTGGCCGGGATTGCCGAGTTTGCGGGACCGGACACACCGCCGAATGAACGACGCATCAAAACCCTGGTCAGGAAGGCCCGCGCGCTCTTTCCGGCCATTCGAACCGAAAAAATGAGTGAGTGGATGGGTGTGCGTCCGTCTTTTCCGGACAGCTTGCCTGTGCTGGAACACTGCCCCGGTCACAAGGGGCTGTTTGCTGCCTTCGGTCACAGTCACTACGGCATGATGATGGCGCCGAGAACGGGTCAGCTGGTGGCCAATCTGGTGACAGGGAAAATCCCGAACGAGGATCTTTCCCCCTTTTCCAGCAGCCGGTTTTAAAAGGACCGACTGCTGATTTTCGGATGTGCCGAAATGGTCCGGAGCTGAGGAGGACCGGTTTTAGTAGGGCATAAAACCCTGAAACGGACGGCGAACACAGACGTCATGGGCCATGGTCGCCAGTGTTGTCAGATCAAAAACAGGACGTTTGACCAGGGCCTGGATCTTGTCAGCGAAGGGTGGCAGGTCGGTGCATTCCAGAACAATGGAACGGACTTCGGGCGTCTGATCGACAAGTTTCCTGGCGGCTTCAAGAACCTCGCTTTCGACCTTTGCCAGATCCATGGATGTGCGTTCGTTGCGAAGGATGACCGTCGCAAATTCCTCTGTATCATCCAGTCCCTGCACGGCGATGGGAATGCCCTGGGCTCCAACACCGGCGAGATGTTTTTCGGTCAGTGCATTGGCGCTGGCTGTCAGAACCCCGACCGGGGCAACGCCCCCCGACATGTGAAAGGCAAGAGGAACCTGAATCAGGCTCGATGAAAAAACCGGAATGTTCACTGCAGCGGCCAGTTCTTTCTGGAACATTGCAAGGAAGCCACAACTTCCGGTAATGGCACGGACGCCTTCTGATTCAAGGTGTCGTGCTGCTGCCAGAAAGGGCTCCAGCATATCCGGGGTCGGGTTGTTCAGAAGCTTTGGGACAGTGATGCCCCTGACCATTTCATAGAGGACAGAAAAGGGGAGGCTGGAGGGGTTCTTTATGTGCCCCGGTGGTTTGGGGAAATAACTCTCCAGACAGAGCACACCGATTGATGCGCCACAGATGTTTTGTCCTCCGGCCAGAATCATTTCAAATCTCCCGTTTTTTCAATCTTTCCATCGCAGGATTCGCCTGTCGAAACCTTGTAAAAATATCCTAGGACACGGGGCGGTTTTGACAAGGAAAAAGCCTCTGAAACCCGGTGCTTTTTGCCTGTTTTTTTCCTCTCCGCACAATTCCGGAAAAGAGGGGCAAGAGGACGTGTTTTTCAGTGCTGCTTTTCCTTCTGAAATTCCATGGAGAAAATCATCACTGACCCTGGTTTGAAGGTCTGTGAAAGAGTGAAAACGCTCCGGATTTTTCTGCGATTTAAAAGGAAAATACACGTTTTGCGTGTTATGTTTTGGGCAGTGTGACACGCACTCTCAGGCCCTGGGGTGTCTCGTTGATCAGCTCGATGCTGCCTTGCATGGAATGCACGATGGACTGTGCAATGCTCAGGCCGAGACCGCTGCCTCCCGTTTCCCTGTTTCGGGATTTTTCCAGTCTGAAGAAGGGTTTGAAAACCTCTTCCATGCTGTCTTCGGGGATGCCGGGTCCGCGATCTGTAATGTCGATTTCAATGCGGTCTGTTTCGATACTGACAAGGACCTTGGCCTGAAACCCGTACTTGATGGCGTTGGAAATCAGGTTGTCCAGGGCGCGCTTCAGGGCCTTGGGCCGTCCGATCATATGCCCCCGGAAGAGCTGGTCCAGTGGCAGGGATGACTGGTTTGCGCTGAAAACAGTCCCGGTGGTGTGCAGGGAGGGATACTTGACAGGCAGAAGGGTGACAGGTTCTCCGACATCGGAAAAATCATCGCAAATGCTCTCGATCAACGACAAAAGGTCATATGACTCGAGCGGTTCATCGGTCACATTCCCCCGCAGGAAATCGATGGACTCATTGAGCATTCCGAGCATGAGATCCAGATCCCCGAGGATCTTGTGGCGCAGGGTTCTGTCCTCGATCATCTCTGCACGCAGGCGCAGTTTGGTGGCCGGTGTGCGCAGGTCGTGAGAGATGGCTGTGAGCATGCGTGTCCGGTCTGCGACTGTTTCTGCCTTTTCCTGCTCCTGCCTGCGCAGCTGTGTGATGATGTTTCGGGCTTCGCGGGAAACAAGGGGAAGTTCGTCGGGGTCATCCGGACGAATGCCTTCGCCAAGCAGGCGGAAGGATCTTAAAAACCAGCGCGTGACAGTCAGATAGCTGGCCCCGATGGTGATCAGACCGATAAAGAGGATCAGGAACCACTCGACCTCGGTTGTCCGCTCGGTCCAGTGTGTCGGGCTTGAAATGCTGAGTGCCCGGCCATTGACCAGAACAATCAGATGTCCTTCAGAATCCTGTCTGACCAGGGCTGCAGAGAGGTGAGAGAGGGCGGAATGAAAGTTGGAGAGATCGTCCGAAGCCCGAAAAAGCGCTGTGCGCACCGGAGTGGCCGCGCTTGCAACCATGATGACGGGCAGGTCGGGCCGGAACTGGAAGCTCAAGAGTGCGTAGTCGGATTCAAAGGCCGTACGGACGGCCTTTTCATTCTCCAGATAGCGATAGCGAAGAGCATCACTGCCATTCCGGTTGAGAGCCTTGACCGTTTCGATGGGCGTTTGCGAATTGCGCAGCAGCAGCACAGCCCTTTCAATCGAAGAGGCAAAACTCCTGGCTTCAATGATATCCAGTCGGCGCTCCCCGATGGAGACAATGGCCAGAACGGTCAGCAGGAGAGCTGCTGTTCCGCAGATCAGCCCGAAGCTGACGACCCGTATGCGGATACGTGCGGGAAGGACAAGCAACAGAAGTTTTTGCAGGGGGGTGGGCTTTTTCATTTTGTGTAACGACTGATTGCAACTTTTTCCGTGAAGATGTAGCCCTGTCCCCGGACTGTCTTGATCAACTGCGGATTGCCCTTGTGGCCTTCCAGCTTCCTGCGCAGGCGGCTGATCTGGATATCAATGCTGCGATCAAAGGCAATGGCCTGTACGCCCCGGGTTGCGGATACGAGATCGTCGCGGGACAGCACCGTTTGGGGATGCTTGAGAAAGCTGCGCAGCAATGCAAATTCACCGGACGAGAGATTGACGATCACCTTTTCGGGGGAGCGCAATTCCATCCGGGCCTCGCTCAGTTGCCAGCCTGCAAAGCTGTAGGTCTGGTTCTGCTCGGGTTCCAGTTTTTCGGATGGTGCTGTCTGGGCATTGCCGGAAGCCCTGCGGAAAATGGCCTTGATCCGTGCCAGCAGCTCTCTGGGGTTGAAGGGTTTTTCGACATAGTCGTCTGCACCGACTTCCAGACCTGCAATCTTGTCGGCATCGTTTGTCACGGCTGTCAGCATGATCACGGGAGTATCGGAGGTTTCACGCAGCCTGCGACAGAGGGAAAGGCCGTCTTCTCCGGGAAGAATAACGTCGAGGATCACAAGGTCGATTGATGGAGTCTGTTCCAGAACGGAAAACATCTCGGACCCCGATCCGGCCACGGAAACCCGGTAGCCTCTCTGGGTGAGAAAGTCGGTCAAAAGCTCCCTGATGTCTGTGTCGTCATCCACGACAAGCAAGTGCGTCATTCTTTGGTCCCTAAAAAACAAACCTTTTCAAAGGATTGATTCTTTTTATCTTTTTTGTACTAATGTTTCAGAATTGTAACAGAAATCTCTGGTGAAATAATCTGTTACCCTATAGTTCTCGCTTTCTGTCTTCTTCCAATATTTAATTACATCGTCCGGGCGAATAAAAACAATAGCCCAAGTGCAGATTGATTTCTTGTCTGCGAAAGCTGATCCGTCTGCGACAGCTTTACATAAGATAATCTCAGGGAGACTTGGTAAAATGACCTCCAAGATCAAAGTACTTTCCGCTTCCACAGCGATCGCTGGAAGCCTGATGTTGTTTGCAGGCGCTGCGACAGCGCAGCCGCAGGCAGAGATCCTTCACTACTGGACGTCCGGCGGCGAGGCCAAGGCGGTTCAGGCGCTGAAGGAAGATTTCGAATCAAAGGGTGGCAAGTGGATTGACGCCCCTGTCGCCGGTGGTGGCGGTGATGCACAGGCGGCTGTTCTGCGCTCCCGCGTGCTGTCCGGCAACCCGCCGGCTGCTGTCCAGATCAAGGGGCCGAACATTCAGGAATGGGCCGAGGCCGGTGCCCTGGGTGATCTGACCGCTGTTGGTGAGGAGCAGAAGTGGGACGAGGTTCTGCCTCCGCTCCTGCAGGATATCGTCAAGCACGACGGCAAATATGTTGCGGTTCCTGTCAACATCCACCGCGTGGACTGGATCTGGGCAAATCCGAAAGCCCTGGAACAGGTTGGCGCAGAGCCACCAAAAACCTGGGACGAGTTCAATGCTGTTGCTGAAAAGCTGAAGGCAGCCGGTATCGTTCCGCTGGCGCATGGCGGTCAGCCATGGCAGGACGCGACGGTGTTTGAGACGGTTGCACTGGGCCTCGGCGGCGCAGAGTTCTTTAACGGTGCCTTTGTCGGGAAGGATCTGGATCTTGTCCGCTCTGACAAGATGAAGGAAATCTTTGACCAGATGCGCAAGATCCGCGGCTATGTTGATCCGGACTTCCCGGGACGCGACTGGAACCTTGCGACAGGCATGGTTGCAAGGGGCGAGGCCGGCATGCAGATCATGGGTGACTGGGCCAAGGGCGAGTTTGTTGCTGCAGGTCTGGAGCCGGGCAAGGACTTCCTGTGTTTCCCGACACCGTCCAACGGCGGTTACATTCTGAACTCCGACAGCTTTGCAATGTTCGAGGTTTCCGGTGAGGACAACGAAGCCGGACAGAAACTCCTGGCCGAGCTGATCCTCGGTGAGGACTTCCAGGAAACCTTCAATCTCTACAAGGGTTCCATCCCGGCGCGTCTGGGTGTGGATCGTACAAACTTCGATGCCTGTGCCATCAGGTCCATGGATGATTTGAAAGCCGCTTCGGATTCCGGAGAACTGGTTGGCTCTGTTGCCCACGAAATTGCTGCTGCGGGTGCCATTCGCGGTGCGGTTCTGGATGTGGTGACCGAGCACTTCAACTCTGACATGTCTTCAGACGATGCCGTTGAGCGTCTGGCCGAAGCGCTGGAACTGGCAGAGTAATATCCTCCTGAAAAATCGGGGAGGGCTTTTTGAGGCCCTCCCTTCTTCTTATCCGGCCTCAATTCCGATCTGCTGTTCTGTCTTGTGTCCATCCGATCCTGCTGCAGATCGGCATGAAAGGTGTGTCTCATGTCTGAAACGTCCAAGGAAACCGGCAAAGGCCTGTCCGACTGGCTGCGCTGGCAAATCCCCAAGATGGTCGTGGCGCCAACCTTTGCCCTGATTGTCTTCTTCGTTTACGGCTTTATTGCCTGGACGGGCTATGTGTCCCTGACCAAATCACGGATGCTGCCGAACTATTCCTTTGAAGGCTTCTACCAGTATATCCGCCTCTGGAAGATCTCCACCTGGTCGGTGGCGATGGAAAACCTGCTGATCTTTGGCGGGCTTTTTATCGGTATCTCCATTGTTCTGGGATGCCTGCTGGCTGTTGCGCTGGATCAGAAAATCCGCGCCGAGGGGGCCTTGCGGACGGTTTATCTCTATCCGATGGCCATTTCCCTGATTGTGACAGGGACAGCCTGGAAATGGATCCTCAATCCGGGGCTCGGACTTGAGCGTCTGGTGCAGTCCTGGGGCTGGGAGAGCTTTGAATTCAACTGGCTGATCAGCAATGAACTGGCGATCTATACCCTTGTGATTGCAGCGGTCTGGCAGTCGTCGGGCTTTGTGATGGCACTTTTCCTTGCGGCCTTGCGCGGGGTGGACAGCGAAATCATCAAGGCGGCCTATCTGGACGGGGCATCCCTGTCGCGGATCTATCTTGTGATTATTCTGCCAACCCTGCGCCCTGTTTTTCTGAGCAGCCTGTTCATTCTGGCGCATATGGCGGTCAAGAGCTTTGATCTCGTGGTTGCGCTGACAGGTGGCGGTCCCGGGAACAGCTCGATCCTGCCGGCGAATTTCATGTACGAAATGACCTTCCGGCGCAATCAGCTCGGCCTTGGCGCTGCCTCGGCCATGATGATGCTGGCAACGGTGATGGCGATTGTCATTCCCTATCTCTATTCCGAACTGAGGGAGCGTAAAAATGGCTGATATCAATGCGCTTCCCGGCTCGGGTTCCCTCTGGCGCACCCTTGGACGCGTCGGCCTCTACAGCCTTCTCTTCCTCTTTGCAGCCTACTATATCCTGCCCCTGATCGTGGTGGTCTCCACCTCGTTCAAGGATCTGGAGGAAATCCAGTCCGGTACACTCCTGTCCCTGCCGGCGGAAATCAATCTGGCAGCCTGGAGCTATGCCTGGAGCGAGGCCTGCATCGGGGTTTCCTGCGATGGTCTGAAGCCCTACTTCCTGAACTCGATCCAGATGACCATTCCGGCGGTTCTGATCTCGACCCTGATGGGGGCTCTGACAGGCTATGCCCTGACAAAGTTCCGCTTTCGCGGGGCCAACCTGGTCTTTGCACTGATTCTCTTCGGCTGTTTCATTCCCTTTCAGGTGGTGCTGCTGCCAATGGCGCAGTCCCTCGGGGTTCTGGGAATTGCCAACACGGTTCCGGGTCTGGTGCTGGTTCATATTGTTTACGGCCTGCCCTTTACCGTTCTGTTTTTCCGGAACTACTACATCAACATACCGGATGATCTGATCAAGGCCGCAACGATTGACGGAGCCGGGTTCTTCACGATCTTCTGGCGCATTCTGCTGCCCCTGTCGCCGCCCATCATTGTGGTGACAATCATCTGGCAGTTCACCCAGATCTGGAACGACTTCCTGTTCGGGGCGTCCTTTACAACAGGCGGCGGTCAGCCTGTGACCGTTGCGCTGAACAATCTGGTGAACACAACGACAGGTGTGAAGCGCTACAACGTGGATATGGCTGCAGCGCTGATCACAGCAATTCCGACACTGGTCGTCTATGTACTGGCCGGACGGTACTTTGTTCGGGGCCTGACAGCAGGCTCTGTGAAAGGGTAAGGAGTGGGAACATGGCGACCCTGACTATTCGCAATGCACAAAAATCCTACGGGAATATCGAGATTCTCAAAGGTATCGATCTGGATCTGGATGATGGTGAGTTTCTGGTGCTTCTGGGCCCGTCCGGCTGCGGAAAATCCACTCTGCTCAACATGATTGCAGGTCTGGAAACCATTTCCGGCGGAGAGGTTCTGATCAATGACCGGGTGGTGAACAATGTCCATCCCAAGGATCGCGATATTGCCATGGTGTTCCAGAGTTACGCGCTCTATCCCAACATGACGGTCGGGCGGAACATCGGCTTTGGCCTCGAGATGCGGAAGATGGAAAAGGAGGAGCGCAACCGTCGCATCGATGAAGCTGCGAAGATGCTCCAGATCGATCACCTGATGGATCGCAAACCTGCACAGCTTTCCGGTGGTCAGCGCCAGCGCGTGGCCATGGGGCGAGCCCTTGTGCGGGATCCCGAAATCTTCCTGTTTGACGAACCGCTGTCCAACCTTGATGCAAAGCTGCGTGTCGAGATGCGCACGGAGATCAAGAAACTGCACCAGCGGTTGAAGACGACAATGGTCTATGTGACACACGACCAGATCGAAGCCATGACCCTGGCGAGCCGTATTGCCATCCTGCGCAATGGTGAGGTCCAGCAGTTTGCATCCCCGCAGGAGGTCTATGAGCGTCCGGCCAATATCTATGTTGCGGGTTTTGTCGGCTCTCCGGCGATGAACTTTATCCCGGCAACCGTGGTCAATGAAGAGGGACGCTTTGGCGTGTCCTTCGAGCGTACAGCCCACGGCAATCGGGGTTCGGTCTATCTGCCCCTGCCGGAAGAGCACCAGGCCCTGGATGAGTGGGTGGGGCGCGAGGTGGTTCTGGGCATTCGCCCGGAAACGCTGACGCACCGCTCGGATGCAGAGATTGCCCTGAATCCCTGTCTGCAACCCTTTGAATGCCAGGTCGAGGTGCTTGAGCCAACGGGAGCGGATACCCTGACCTATATCGAGATGGGGGGAGAGGAAGTGATCGCGCGGGTAAACCCCTACAACGCATCCAGTCCGGGCGAAACCATGTCCTTTATGGTGGATATGGGCAAGGCGAGCCTCTTTGATCCGCGCACGGAGCAGCGGATCAACTGAAGTCCGAACAAAGGGAAGTCCGGTTCATTTCAGCCAGAGGCAATCCTGATAGTCGGTCACCATGTGCCACAGCAGGCCGATCGCGATCAGGCGGGTCGGTCTGAAGAACAGAAGAACGACATAGAGGCCTATGGCAATTTCGCTGTGCAGGGGATGAAAACCGATGCTGCAGCGGTTGGGATCAAACAGCGGGGTTGCCAGCAGGTGGTCAAGATCGACCAGCATGGTGGCGAGCAGGATCAGCCAGGCCTTTTTCCAGCTGTCCCGATAGAAGATCCATGCAAAGAGGCCGGGTACAAGAAAGTGCATGCCGTAATGCAGGGTTGGTCGAAGAAGATCTGCGAAATCCATGTGTTGTGTCAGTCCTGTGGACGGGGCTCCCCCGGAGGGAGCCCCGTTTCCTGTTATTTCACGCGCTTGAGTGTTTCGTATTCACCCCAGACTTCAAGGGTAATGTTCAGGGCTTCACCTGTACGATTACGCCAGAACCAGCCATGGCTGCCATCAAAATCAGCCTGAATGGTGCCTTCCTTGACCTTTACAGAGCCTTTTTCATAGTTGTGGTAGTCAATGGCCAGTGGCTGGGAATCGCCGTGGACATCAAAGTTGGTCTTGCCACCGTCGCTGACCCATTTGTAGGTGAGCTGCTCTCCTTCCTTCATGATGGCTTTGATTTCCACACCCTGATTGGGAGCCAGGCTGAAGGTCACTGTGTCGCGAACAGCCGGTTTCGCGGGGGCTTCAGGCTCTGCCGTTGCGGCCTGTGCTTTTGAGAGAAGTGATTCAACCTGTGCCGGCTGCGGGTTTTCCACGGTTGATGCCGGGGCTGTCGTCACTGGCAGAACCGGAGCCGTCCCCGCTGTGGCCGCAGCCTGTTCTGCGGCCTGATCGGCAGCCAGTTCCTCTGCGAGGGACACCTTGATTTCACCCATTTTCTTGAGACCAAGTACAGAGCCGACACCTGTTGGATCAATGCCGTATTCGGACGGCATGACAACGGTGACCAGCAGGACAAGCGATGTAACTGCTGCGATGATTGTGGATTTGATCAGGCTCTGGCTGGAGGGCAGGTCCTGATGAGATGGAATGTTGGAATTGTGCATTGTTTTGTTCCTGAAAAATCGTTTCTGTCTAGGAGATGATGTAGCCGGTGATCTGATAGCCCATCAGCAGGAAGCCCAGCATCATCATGAAGCTGTTGGCCGCGTAGGCATGACGGAGAAAGGTTCCGGATTTGCGCCAGTAGGTGATGGCGATCAGAATGACGGACAGGGCCAGAACCTGACCGATCTCAACACCGATGTTGAAGAAGATCAGATTGCCCAGCAGGCCATCGGGGGACAGCTCGTATTCGAGGATTTTTGTCGCCAGACCAAAGCCGTGGAACAGCCCGAAAACGAAAGTTGCCACACGGGTATCTGGCTGATAGCCAAACCAGCGCTGAAAGGCGCCCATGTTGTCGAGTGCCTTGTAGACAACCGAAAAGCCGATGATGGCGTCAATGATGTAGGCACTGATGCTGATATCCATCAGAACGCCTGACAGCAGGGTGATCACGTGCCCGACGGCAAAGAGCGTCACATAAAGGCCGACATCCCTGAGACGATAGAGGAAAAAGATAACGCCAAAGAGAAAGAGCAGGTGGTCATACCCGGTCATCATGTGTTTGGCACCAAGATAGATGAAGGGAATGGGCAGAACGCCTGTGACTTCCTGAATGTAGCCCTTGTCACCGGCTGTAACGCCGTGTGCAAAGGCCTCTGGTGAAAAGCCGAAGAAGACGGCCAGAGCGGCAAGCAGGACCGGCAGCAGCCATCCTGATCGCCTGAAAAGACGAGTGGTCATTGAAACCTCGATTTGAAACGTTGAGAAAGCCTGTAACCCGGCGCCTTTGTGTGAGAGGCGTCGAAGCTGTCAGGCAGAACGCATGCGGGGATGCGTAAGGGATCAAGCCTGACGGCTTAAATCCGCAATCTCTGCGTTTTCAGATAGAGGTCCTGTTGGGAGGGAAGAGAGGCAGACTCTTCAAAGACCGGATGTCCGGCCTGTGCCTGGCTGCCCGGGGCCGAAGAAAGCAGGGTTCCCAGAAGCAGGAGCTGCAGCTTGAAGACATCGGACTGGGATGTCTTGGAGCTTTTCTGGCTCTGAGCGGCGCTTTTTGAACTGAAGGTGTCCGAATAGAAAGCTTCGGCCACATTGACAATCGGATGGGGTTTTCCCTGTTCGGAAAAGACCGGGCTCAGATCGTGGCTGTGTTCGCCGTGAACATGGCCTGTGTTGCCAAGATGCTGGTCGTAAATGTTGTGCAGTGCATGATTCAGAGTGTGGTTGCCCATTGCTTCCGCACTGAGCGGAAACAGAAAGGCAAGCGCAATCAGAAGGTTCAGCAACTTTTTAAACATGCGGCCACTATGCATTCCTGAAAAAATTTTTCAAGAAGGATCTAGGCTGATTCTTTTGGCAAATTTAAGGCAAGGGCAGACACAAATCCCAGCAGGGCAGCAAAGAGCAGGGCGTCGGTATAGTTCCCCTGCATGTCAAAGAGAAAACCGGCCAGTGCCGGTCCTGCGAAGCCTGCGACGGCCCAGGCTGTAAAAACCTTTCCGAAGATCGCGGCGCTGTCCCTGCTGTTGTGTTCCCGGGACAAAAAGGCAGGGTAGCTGGTAACAGTTCCACCATAGACAAACCCTGCGAAAGACAGAACGGCGAGGGTCAGCAGGGGATCGGGAACGATGATCATGATGATCAGGGCTACTGAATTCAGCAGGGCGAGTGTTGCAGGGACACAGCGACCTTTCAGTCTGTCCTGAAGAATGCCGCAAAGAAAACTGCCTGCCAGATTGCTGCCTGCAACCAGCATGGGAACCGCCATGAACCACTCTTCTGCCAGTCCCAGACTCGCCGAAAGACCAACGGCGTGTCCCATGACCATCAAGCCGCTGGTCACAGCACAGCCAAAGGCAATCCACAGGAAGGCGATCTTTCTCAGACCAGCCGGAGTTCTGCAGGCTTCTGTTGTGCCTTGCTCTTTTGCATAGGCGAAGGACAGTGCACTTTCCTTCAACAGAAGGCAGGCCAGCAGGCCGGTGCACAGCAGCAGGGCCGCCGAGACCAGTTGCGCACTTTGCCAGCCGCCCAGTGAAAGGGCATGGGCAAACAGGGGCGGTGAAAGCAATGCACCTGTTGCGTAGACAGCGGTGATCATCCCCATGGCACTTCCCCCCTTGTTCGGGAACAGCTGTGCCGAGAATTGCAGGGCGAAGCCGTAGCCCAGACCGTTTGCAGCTCCGAAGAGCAGCCCGTAACCCAGCCAGACAGCCAAAAGATCGGAGGCAAGGGCCGCAAGCAGGCAACCGAGTGAAGCTGTGATCCCTGTGATCAGAGCAAGCACAGAAGAAGGCAGTGCATCATAAAACCGGGGGCCGAGAAGGACCGTTGCAGCCAGAACCACAAGGGCAAGGGAATAGCTCATGCTGGCCATTCCCCGGCTTGTGTTCATGCTCTCTTCCAGAGCAGGGAGCAGCACCGAGAAGGAATGAAGGGAACCCAGGGACAGGGAAAGCAGCAGCAGTGCGGTCATGGCGACCAGAGGCTTCCCCGTTTTTTCCTCTTCGGGATGCATGTTGCGGGCCTCGTTCATTTCCTTTTTCGGGAATCAATGAAGGCCTTGAGAGCGGCCTGTGTCTCTTCTGATCTGAAACAATCGGAGTCATAGGCTTCTTCCAGTGTCAGCACCGTGCTGAAATCGGCATCGGCAGCGGCGAGGAAGGAGCGCTTGATGTTGCGCAGCCCTGTTTTGGGGAAGGAAGCCATGCGCTCGGCCAGTTCCTGTGCTGTCGGGAGCAGGTCTCCGTCTTCGACGACACGGCTGACCAGTCCTACCCGCAGGCTTTCCCCTGCATCCAGCATATCGGTTGTCAGGGCCATATCCATGGCAACAGACAATCCGACCATGCGGGTCAGGAGCCATGTCAGTCCACCCGTCGGGCTGAAACCCATGTAGGCATCAGGCAGTCCAAGCTTCGCGGCCTTGCCTGCAATCCGCAGATCACACATCAGGGCGATTTCCAGTCCGCCTCCCAGAGCGAACCCGTTAATCGCTGCAATCATCGGCTTGTCCAGATCCTGGCTGATGCGCGCCAGCTCCTGATAGAGGGAGGCTGCGCGGGCGAAGTCCTCTTCGGACATCTGCTCCATGGCCTTGATATCTGCACCGGCGCTGAAGGCGCGCCCTGTCCCGGTGATGGTAACCGCACGGACCTCCGGGTTGCTTTTGGCGTCGGTCAGGATCCCGGCCAGCTTCTGCAGGTCGGGAATGTCAAAGGCATTCAGGGCTTCAGGACGGTTCAGGGTGATCCGGAGAACAGCATTGTGGATGTCTGTTTGAATGGTCATGGTTCTACTCCTGGGACTGATAGTTTCTGATAACGCGTTTTGTCTTGTGCTCGGATGCGATGGTTCCCTGTTCCACCAGTTCAACCCTGGTCGCAAAGCCTGCCTTGCGGGCAATGAGGATCTCGGTTTCGTGGGTGAGGTTCTGGTGACGTTCGCCCGGTGTCTCACGGCTGACTTCAACCTGCAGGCGCGGGGCGTAGTCGAAGGGTGGAGGGTTGTCGAGAATGATCCGGAACTCCCCGCTGAGCTCCGGGACGTCATGAAGGATTGTCTGAATGGAAGTCGGGAAGATATTGACTCCCTTGACCACGAACATGTCGTCACTGCGTCCGCGCGTGTGGAAGCGGAAGGAGGTCCGCCCGCAGGCGCATTTTTCGTTTTGGACCTCGACAAAGTCGTGACTGCGCAGGCGCAGCAGCGGCGAAGCTTTCCGGCGAATGGAGGTGTAGACCAGTTCACCCTTTTCACCATCGCGCATTGTTTTGACGGCGCCGGTATCGGGGTCGATCAGCTCGGCAATGACATAGCCGCCTCCGCAAAAGTGCATCCCGTTGTGATGCTCGCATTCGGCGCTCTGGCATCCCAGTTCGGCAATGCCGTAAAGATCGTGCGTGCTCATGCCCCAGGTCTGCTCGATCTTCTGGCGGTATCCCGGAACCTGAAGTCCGGCCTCGCCCGAGAAAAAGCCTTTCCTGATTCCGAGATCGCGTGGATTGATCCCGGCCTCGGCAGCGACCTCGGCAAGACGTACGGCGTAGGAGGGTGTGGAGTAGAGGCACTTGTCACCGGGCAGGTCTGCATACATCTCCAGCAGGGCGCGTGATTTCCCGACACTGTAAGCCATGATCGAGGCTCCCAGATGTTCAAAGGACATGTGATCCATAACGCCACCGGCATAGATCGAATAGTTGAAGCAGTTCAGGACCAGATCGCCGGGGCGGCATCCCAAAATCCAGAGAGCCCTTGCCCCCATTTCGTTGTAGGCGTGGATATCCTCGCGTGTCCAGCCGATGCGCATGGGTTTCCCGCTTGTTCCGCCTGTGCCGACAAGACGGACGATATCCTCCCTCGGCGCACACTGGTGCGGACCGATGAGAGCACCTGCCAGCTGTGTCTGTGCCAGATCCCGCTTTTCTGTGAAGGGAAGGGTCTCCAGCGCTTCGTGGCAGGTGATCCTGTCCGGAGAGATGCCTGCCTGATCGAATCTTTCGCGGTAAAAGGGCGAACTGTTGTAAAGGTAGGACATCTGTTCAGCCAGCAGAGGCGCCTCGAAGCGCTTCAGTTCTTCCGGCGGGAGTGTTTCGAGTTCTTCATCCCAGTAGAGGCGGTTCATCTGCAGGACTCTTTCAATCGTGTCAGGGGGCTTTCCTGCTTTCATTGTTGAAAGAAAAACCTTCCTTTGTGCAGATTGAAAAAAATCATGTTTTGCATACAATCAGCTTATGCAAAATCTTGTCCGTACTCTTCCTCCGCTCCGTTCCCTGCTGGCTTTTGAAGCCGCTGCACGCCTGGGCAGCTTTACCCGCGCAGCCCGCGAACTGCAGGTCAGCCAGCCGGCAATCAGCCGTCAGGTTCGCATGCTTGAGGATGATCTGAAAATCACGCTGTTCAGGCGCGAGCATCGCAAGGTCATTCTGACCGAAGCCGGACAGCACTATTACGAGGCCGTGGTCACAGGGTTCGATCTGATTGCCACCACCGGGCGGCAGCTGTCGGGTGCCGAAACCGCGAAAACGATCACCCTTTATGCGAACTACGGACTTGCGGCCTACTGGTTGATGCCGAAACTGGAAACACTGCAGGGAGCGCAACCTGATCTGTCACTGGCGGTTCAGACACTGGAGGATCAGAAAACCCTGTCGGACCAGGAGCCTGAAATTGCGATCCGCTTCGGAAACGGCAAGTGGAAAGACGGCGAGGCGCGTCTGCTTTTCGGGGAAAGGTGCTTTGCTGTCTGCAGCCCGGACTATCTGGAACGAAGCGCTCCCCTGACCTCTGCACAGGATTTGCTGCAGCATCGTCTGCTGCATGTTGCATCCGGCACTCAGCAATGGATGAGCTGGGAAAACTTCCTGAAGCATTGTGGTGTGGAAGGAGGGCAGCCAAAGGTTCTGTGGTTCAACAACTACACGCTGGCCTTGCAGGCTGCTCTGGCGGGACAGGGAATTGCCATTGGCTGGCAGAACATTGTTGACGAGTTTCTGGAGCGCGGCTGGCTGGTTGCACCGGTCCCGGATGAAATCGAGACCGGCAGCGGATACTATTCCGTGGTCAATCGCGATGTCTGGGAGTCGGAAGATCTGGAGTCTGTCATAAGCTGGCTGCATGGATAATCCCGTTATCCCAGCAGCCTTCCCTTGAGGTGAAATGCCGTGGCTCCGGCTTCGTAGAACAGTTCTTTTGCTTCCGGAAAACTTTCCCGATAGGGCGTCGCGCCGGCGGGCAGGGGCAGTGTGCTCTCATCACCGGAGAGAAGGGCTTCGGCCATAGCCTTGCCAAAGACAGTGCCCGGAGAAATGCCGCGACCGGAATAACCGTGAGCCATCAGGGCCCCGGGACCGATACGGGTGATTTTGGGAATGTGATCTCCCGTCATGGCGATCCGTCCACACCAGCCCTGTTCAAACGGGGTATCGGCAAGCATGGGATAGAGCTGTTTCAGCTTGTGCTGTGCCCAGCTTCTGTGGACGGTGCCTGTCGAACTGTCGAGATTGCCGATCCCGCCAAGGAGCAGACGTCCGGCAGCATCCAGCCTGAACGAGGACATGACTGTTGCCGTGTCCCAGCATCCTTCGCCGCCGGCCATGATCTGGCCTCTGAGGTTGTCACTCAGGGGGGCGGTCGCCATCTGGAAATAGTGAACCGGGCTGAAGGAGGGTGCCGGGATGTCGCCCTGTGCGGGGCTGTGATAGGCATTGGTCGCCATGATCAGTCTGTCTGCCCTGACAGACCCTTTTGCGCTTCGGGCAATCCAGTGGTTTCCATCGTGACGGATCGAGCTTGCCGGGCTGTCCTGATAGAGTTTTGCGCCCTTTGCCATTGCGGCCCTGGCCAGTCCGCGTACGAATCCCAGTGGCTGGATTGTGCCGGCGCGGGCGTCAAACAAGGCGCCATGGACAGCAGGCGAGCCTGTGCGTGCCCGTGCTTCCTCTCTGTTCAGAAGCCTGACGGGAGCCCCCATCTCCTGCAACTGGCTGAAGCGTTTTTCGAGATCCGTCATGCCCGAAGGCGCATGGGCGCAGTGCAGGGAGCCTGCCCGTGTTGCCTCACAGAGGATGGAGTTATCCTCTATAAGGTTGAAAACCAGATCGGGCCCTTGGCCCAGCGCTGTGTTGAGCTTCGTCCCGACCTCTTCCCCGAGGCTTTTGCGCACATCCTGCGGCGGCAGCCACAATCCCGCGTTGACGAGCCCGACATTGCGTCCCGACCCGCCAAAGCCAATGGACCGGGCTTCCAGCAGGGCAACCGAGGCTCCCTGACAGGTTGCGTGCCAGGCTGCGGACACACCGGTAAAGCCTCCGCCGACAATCAGAAGATTGACAGAAAGGTCATCGCAAAGTGCAGGCGCGGCAACCTGTTCCTGACAGCTCTCGTGCCAGAGATTGCCGTGGTTGCTGTCCTTGCTGTTTGGATTCGGGGAAAGCGTCATGTCAAAAGAGGGAGCACAGGCTCCCTCTCCCGGTTCATCAGGTGGTCAGATGTCGAACTTGATGCCCTGAGCCAGAGGCAGCTCGCGGGAATAGTTCACCGTGTTGGTCTGGCGACGCATGTAGCCTTTCCAGGCGTCAGAGCCACTCTCGCGGCCGCCGCCGGTCTCCTTCTCACCGCCGAAGGCTCCGCCGATTTCTGCACCGGACGGACCGATGTTGACATTTGCAATGCCGCAGTCCGAACCAACGGAAGACAAGAAGTATTCTGTCTCGCGGACGTCGGTGCTGAAGATACAGGAAGACAGCCCCTGAGGGACGTCGTTTTGCAGCGCGATGGCCTCGTCCAGATCCTCGTACTTGATCGCATAGAGGATTGGCGCGAAGGTTTCGTGATACATGATGTCTGTCTGGGACGGCATCTCGACAATGGCAGGGTGAACATAGGCTGCATCCGGATAGCTGTCTGCCATGGCCTTGCCGCCACCGTGAACGGTTCCGCCTTCTTTCTGTGCCTGTTCCAGAGAGCTGTGCATTGCATCGGCTGCGGCCTCATCGATCAGGGGGCCGATCAGGGTGCCGTTTGCAAGAGGATCACCGATTGGCAGCTTTTCATAGACAGACACAAGGCGTGGAATCAGCTTGTCATAGACATCCTTGTGGACAATCAGACGGCGCAGGGTGGTGCAACGCTGACCGGCTGTTCCAACCGCAGAGAAGACAATTGCACGAAGCGCCATTTCCAGATCGGCAGACGGAGCCACGATCATGGCGTTGTTGCCACCCAGTTCCAGAATGGTGCGCCCCAGACGCTTGGACATGTCGCCGGCAACGGCGCGTCCCATCGGAACAGAACCGGTTGCTGAAATGATGGGAACGTCTTTTGACGCTGTCAGGGCCTCGCCCAGGTCGCGGTCTCCGATCAGGACCTGGATCAGTCCGTCCGGTGCGTCATCGCCAAATTCTTTCATGGCGTCTTCACAGATTTTCTGAACGGCAAGACCGGTCAGCGGCGTCTTTTCCGATGGCTTCCAGATGACGGGATCGCCGCAGACAAGTGCAAGGGCGGCATTCCAGCACCAGGGAGCAACGGGGAAGTTGAACGCCGTAATGATCCCGCAGGTGCCCATCGGATGCCACGTTTCGCGCATGGAGTGACCCGGGCGTTCGGAGGCGATGGTCAGACCGTAAAGCTGACGGCTGAGGCCAACGGCAAAGTCACAGATATCGATCATCTCCTGCACTTCGCCAAGACCTTCCTGATAGATCTTCCCGCATTCCAGTGTGACCAGTCTGCCGAGGTTTTCCTTTTCACGGCGCAGGGCTTCCCCGAGGAGGCGAACAAGCTCGCCACGGCGCGGGGCAGGAACCTTGCGCCATTTCAGGAATGCGTCCCTGGCTTTGGCAATGGAGCTTTCTGTTTCAGCAAGGCTGTGTTCTGTCAGTGCTGCAATTTCACTGCCGTCAACAGGTGTGAAAACCTTCAGGCTTCCCCCTGTGGTTTGTGCTTCGCTCAAGCCGCAAGCGCGGAGAATGTCCTGGTGTGTCTGTGCCATGAGGCCTGCCTTTCAAAAGGAAAGTCATGCGAATGCTGCATGACCCGAGTTTCTGTTGATCAGCATAATTGCACCTTGAGTCATGAAAGGCTATTGATAGTCTGTCGAAAAGGTATGAGGAAAAATCATAATGCTGCCCCGTCGTTTCCTGCCCTCGCTTGCATCGCTTCTGGCACTGGAAGCTGTCGATCGCCTTGGAAGTGCCTCTGCAGCGGCGGAGGAACTGGCCCTGACGCAGGGTGCTGTCAGCAGACAGCTCAAGGCGCTGGAAGAACAGATGGGAGTGTCCCTGATCCGTCGCGATGCCATGCGTCTGCAACTGACCCCTTCAGCCCGGGAGTACGTGTCGGAGGTGCGCGAACTGTTGCAGCGTCTTGCACAGTCCTCGCTGAAACTGAAAGCCAATCCGACAGGGGGAGGCCTGACGCTTTCCATGCAGCCGGCGTTCGGGATGCACTGGCTGACGCCCCGCCTGAAATCCTTTGTGGGGCGCAATCCGGGTGTGTCGCTGAACCTGCAAACACACACCAATCCCTTTGACTTTGACAGCTCGGGCGTGACGGCTGCGATCCATTTCGGGTCCAGACACTGGAGTCCCCGGGACTGGGGGACACGGGAAAAGGCTGAACTGGATGTTCTGCCCCTGATGGCCAAACAGGTCATCCCGGTCTGTGCGCCTTCCCTGCTGAAACAGCCTGTCAGTGATCCCCTCGAGCTCACAAGACAGCCGCTCCTGCATCTCGATACCCATCCGGAATCGTGGGAGCAGTGGTTTGAACTACAGGGCTGTCCGGCGACCGATTTGAAGGGGATGCTGTTTGATCAGTCCTCAACCATGACCCAGGCAGCCATTCACGGTCTTGGTGTGGCTCTGATTGCCAGCTTTCTGGCAAAGGAGGAAATCGAGCAGGGACGCCTGATGCAGGCCTGTGAGGCCAGAACGGTTTCGCTGGGGCAATACTATCTGGTCTGGCCGAAACGCCACGGGGAAAACGCGGGACTGGTCCGCTTCAGGAGCTGGCTTCAGGACGAAATCCGGGACGGGAACAGCTAGTGGGGGCTTTCCTTGCCCCGTTTGGCCTGAATGCGCCCGGCCAGCCAGTGCAGGACGCTCAGCAGGGCAAAGATCAGCAGAACAGGGACAACCAGCCTCAGGTCCGCCAGCAGGGTTCCGTTAAAGGGCGGGCGACGGAAAACGGGGCCCAGAAAATCATAAAGCCATGCTGTCCCGGCAAGAAGGGGTGCTGTGATCACAAGGGCCAGAAGGTGGTCTTTCAGGCCCGGTTTTGGTTCTTCGCTCATGCCTGTTGGTCTTCCTTTACAGTCTTTGCAGGCTGCTGGTGTCGACAGCAAAAATCAGGATGTTGTCAAGGCGGGTGACCTCGCCTTCCAGACTGACAGAGACAGCGGTGCTGTCCAGCAGCCAGTCCTGTGGAAGCGGTTGTCCGCTTTGGTCTGCCAGCAGGAAAAAGACACTGCCATCCACCGGGGCGGTTGAAACAAAGACAGGGGGCGCGCCACCAATCAGACAGAGGTTTGCGCAGGCCTTGTGCGCGAGGCCCTGACCCGGTCGCATGGCACCCTGATAGCATTTGCCGTCACAGATCTCGCCGTTGAGTTTCCATCGGCCAAGGGGAACGGGATCAGCCGGAACAAAACTGTCTGCCGCCGGATTGACTTCACCCTGACTGGCGCGGAGCTTGATCTTGCCCCCGACCTGCAGCATGTCGATGTCGCCCCGCTTGATCAGGACACCTGAAGCCTCGGCTGCCAGTCCATTGAGAGGTTCCGCTCTTTTCTGGGCCCCTCTTTTGCCCTGACCGGCCAGCAACATGGTTCTGGGTTCCGGATGATCGGCATCCGCAGGCAGGCGCAGCAGGGGATAGGGATAGGCCTGAACCACGCCGGCCAGCTTCTGGGGCTGTCCCCAGACAAAACCGCCGTCACCGGGATTGTTGACGGTCGAGCTGATTGAAAGGGCTGCCCCGGCCGCAAGGCCAATGAGCAGGGCAGAGATCATCCAGAGAAAGGGGCGCAGCGCCTTGGGCGGTTTGGAAGCCCAGCCCATGAAAAAGGGTGCCTTGGCACCGGAGGGTTTGGCAGTGGGAGCACTCATGCTGTTGCAGCCTCCTCACCTGCCAGAAAATCGGCGGGAATGATCACGGGGTCAACGGCTGTTCCGGGTTCATTCGGGTTCTTGTCGACAAGAATGCGGTGCCCGTCCAGCTTCAGGTTATAGGTCGGCAGCTTTTCCGTGAAAGGCGCAGGTGCCCGACCTGTTGCCGGATCGTACTGGAAACCGTGCCATGGACAGGTCACGCAACCGAACTTGATCTGTCCTTCACCCAGCGGGCCGTTCTGGTGTGCGCAGACATTGGACAGCGCGGACAGCTTGCCCTTGCCATAGCGGAAGATTGCAATCTTGTCGCCTTCCGGCGGTGTGACAATGATGGCCTTGTTTTCAACGGTTTCGTCCAGAGTGCCTGCAAAGAGCCAGCGATCATCCTGCTGATCGGCCTGCGCGATGTCTTCGTCAATGGCGTGTTCCCGGCGGGCTGCAACCCAGTGCAGGAGTGAAACCGCCGTCACGCAGAGCCCGGCAACGAGGGCAAACACAGGATTTTTCGCGGTTTGCAGGTAGCCGAGACCAATGTGGAAAACCAGCGCGGCATAGGCAAAATAGATGCCCATGTGGATCTTCTTCCACAGAGGCGGGCCGAGAAAGGTCAGCCAGAAATCGTGGCTGGTCAGTGCCATCACCAGCATGACAAAAAGGGCAAAAATTCCGAAAACCTCAAAGGGGAAACCATGGAACTGGTCAAAGTTCGTGTTGGACCCGAGCAGGGCAACAAAGCGGTCTGTCGGGCTGAAGGCAAAGTACCAGCCCAGCACATATTCTGCGTGTACCAGCGCAATGGCACAGGTGATCACACCAAAGTGCCGGCGGTTGTAAAGCAGGGGCAGGAAGCGTGTGTCCAGTCTTGCCAGCGGACCGATACAGAGAATCATGCTGAGCATCAAAAAGGCGCAGGTTCCGAAGGCCTGCATGCGGATGATGGCTCCATCCAGGGGTTTGCTGACATCCTGGAAAGCCGGGGCAATATCCAGATAGCTGTAGATATAGAGCCCGGTCATAACCAGCAAAACAAGGTCATAGCCCAGTTTGCTGCGGTTCCAGATGACCGGTTCGAACTTTACACTCATGAGGGATTGCTGTCCTGCGCACTTGTTTCTTGTGTTTCTCTGGCTTTTTCGTCGAGCGGAATGGCCACGGCCTCAGGGGGTTGCTGACGGGTCAGGTAGAGACCCAGCAGGATCACCGGCAGGCTCAGGCCGAGGAGGGACCAGATTCTGTAGTGACCATTGCGGACTGTCCGTTTCAAGCTTCAGGCTCCCTTTTCGTCTTTGGCAAGAAGCCACCACCGCCAGAGCACCAGTGGCCAGATGAGCACAACCCCGGGGGCGACGAGAGGGCGGAAGAGGAAGACACCGCGGGCAGAGGGCACGACGCGATCAATCCCGTAGAGGAGAAAAATCACGGCAACGGCCAGTCCGGCCCAGCCATAGTATTCCAGAATCAGGACGATGGTTTCAGGCATGATGAAACTACAGAAAATAAAAGGTCTTTTGTGTGAGGAGTTTAACATGAAAAGCAGGGCAGAGATCATTTTTTTCAAAAAATGTGGTAAAAAATGAACCCCGGAAACGTGATGCCCGACAAAGCCTGTAACAGCAGCGTTGTGCTCCTGTGCGACAAACACAAGCAAGACAATGATGGAGTGTCCTCTCATGAATTCTTTCAGGCTTTTCGCGCTGAGTACTGCGCTTGTTTCCGGGGTTTCCCAGACAGCGGCACTTGCCGAGCAGGTTGGCCACGGCACGTCTGACATGGTCCGGTCCATACAGCTGGAGCTTCCTTCTGAGGCCGTGATTACCGTGCGGAACATGGCAGCGCAAAAACATGTGAACAGCGTACAGCTCGGGACAGTCGGCAATTCGGTTGATTTCACCTATTCCGGTGGGCTCAAGTGCAAGAACAAGAAAAAGGTGCTTCTTTCCAGCGTTGATGTCTATTACGGCCCGCTTTCCTTTGCGGCCAACAAGGCATTGAATACGGCCCTGACAAAACACAGTCAAACGGCCAGTGTGGCTGTTGAGGAAAACGGAATTGCCGAGTCCACACCGCCGGACAACTTCTCCGTTCCTCTCAGCAAGATTTCATCCGGCAGTCCGGTGATTGCGCTGAACCCTGTTGCTGAAATCCAGAAGAAGTTCAATGCGCATGTCCAGGGTGGAGGCTCTGCTGAAGAGTTCTATCAGAATGATCAGGAAGTCGTCGTGAAGCGCCCTCTGTCTCTGGGCGGAACCTGCGCCAAGGCCGGTATCTATAACGATTACAGTCTGAAAAACCATGAGTCAGGCTTTGATGTCGAGATGGCGTCAATCCGCATCCGTTACGAAGGAGATCCCGAGGTCACGGACAAGCCGTTGCTCAATGCCCAGATTCCACAGGGTGGCGGGCTGCCAAACGCCTATGACAACACGGACCCTGTTGACCAGCCTTTCAAGCTGGAGACAGCCGATTTTATCGCCGTACAGAACTACACCGGGAAATGTATTCCGGACAGCAATCCGAAAATCAATATCACCTTCCAGGCCAGCGGGGACATGAAGGGGATCGTTGACCTCTATGTGGTTGCAGAGAGCAACACCTACAATGATACCAACATGGAGTATGCGACGATCGGGGGGATCGCCAATGATCCGGGCAAGGGTCCCGGTTCGGTCTCCTTCTATTTCCCGCTCAGGGAAATTCTGCAATACGAGGATCTGGCCTATCTGGGGCAACCCAACAAAACCATCAGCCACAATATGCGGATCAAGGGGCGTTACCGCAATCAGGGCCTTGGCGAGACCATGTCGGAGCTGCAGGATTTTGGCACTGCTGTTTTCAAGCACCGCTGTATTCCGCAGGTGAACGCAGTGATCAATCAGGGCAACGGCATTCAGGGTTATGACAACAGCGGAACCGGTGAAACGACAAAACTGAAGGTTCTGCCGATTCAGAAAAACAGCGGAGTGCAGCTGAAAAAGCCGTCCCGCGCTGATGACAGCACGCCGGAAACGCCTGTTCTGAAAGTTGCTCCGCAAAGCACCGGATCAACGCGCACCAGGTCCACAAACTGAGCATCGGAAAAGTCAGAGACGCAGGAGATCGGCTTTCTCCTGTGTCTTTTTCTTTAAAAACAACATTCCAAATATAGGAAAATTGCTGTATTTCTGGGGAGCATAAGAGGAGCCAAAAATCTCTTATGTAAAAGCGGGGGCCAAATGAGTGGGAGTTTTTGTGCGGGGCGACTATACAGGCGCGGACGGGGAGGCCTTTTGGGCGTTGTCCTTTCGGTGTGCCTTGGTGCGAAGGTCTTTGCTGCCGGTTTGCCCGAGGCTCGTTTGTCCGAACCTGAAGAGCTGACGCAGCCTCTTCTGATCGAATTCTCTTCCGAACTTGATTTTTTCACGCTGGCGTCCCTTGCTGTCGAGGTTGACGGAGTGGATGTGACCTCCCTTCTTGAACTGGAGGGAAGCAATCTTGCCTACAAGCCGCTCAGAGACTTTGGTGGCGGGGAGCATCAGGTGCGTCTCTTCAGAATTCTGGAGGACGGTTCTTCAGAACTGGTCAGCGAGTGGACTTTTGTCCTGGAGGGGGCTCCGTCCGGGCAGGAGGCACCATCTGTCGGACCTGAAGCGCTGGAACAGAGTGATCCCGGGATTGCCCAGGCCGAGCAGTTTCTGCGTTCCGCCTATTTCCGGGCGGACACTCTGACTGAATTCAGTGCCCGTTTTGCCGACAACAATCTCGACAGTGATCCGGACAACGGCATCCTCTCGGGCGCCGGTGATCTGAACGCCGGTCTTGAGGCCGGGAACTGGACGGTTCAATCGCGTTTGAACTATCTGGTCCAGAGCGAGCAGGAGCTTTCCCTGACGGAACGAGCTGTGGACATCGGTGAATACGACATCTCGGCGCTCTATGACGGGGAGGCCGTTCGCGGTGGCGTTGTGCTGGGGCATCAGTCCGTTGGGCAGAACAGTCTGCTGATGTCTGATTTCTACAGGCGCGGTGGCTCTGTCAGGATCGGCGATGCACGCGGACGTCTGGAAGCCCGGGCCTTTGCCCTGAGCACGCGTTCCCTTGTCGGAGCACGGGATTTTACCGGATTGAATGACAGCAGGAACAGGGTGCAGGGTGGCCAGCTGACAGCCAGACCCTTCTCCTCCGAAGACAACCCGGATGCCTTGACCCTTACGGGCAGTTACTACCGGGGCGAGGGTGACGACAGCGGAGAGGGGTTGTCGAGTGGAATTGATACGCCTGAAGGACAGGGCTGGGGGCTGACCCTTGCCAAGGGCTTTAACAATCTCCAGACTCGTCTGAAGGCTGATTATGCCCTGACCCGCACAGATCTTGACGGCAATGCCGGCGCGGCGCCGGAAGACAGCGCCGAGGCAATCAGACTTCAGGCCAATCACCGCATTTTCGAGGAAGACCTGATCCTCAACGAGAGCAATTTCAACATCGAGACCGGGCTTGGATACGAAAGGGTGGACAGCTTTTTCAATTCCCTGGCCAATCCGGGGCTGGCTGTTGACCGCGATGCCGTGACGGCGAACGCGCTGTTCTACTGGGGCGCCTTTTCCGGCGGGTTGAACCTGCTGACGGAAACCAACAATGTTGACGATCTGGAAAGTCTCCCGACGGACAGGCTGAACACGATTGACGGGTCTTTGAACTATTCCTTCTCCCGTCAGGAAGATGATCTGGCGTGGCTGGGGACACCCTATCTCTTTGCTTCGGGTTTTCACTCGGACCTTTTCAGGGAAGAAACGCCTGCCGGATACACGGGGCCGGACACGGACCTTCAGTCCTCGTCTCTCTCCTTCGGGGGCGGTTCCAGCTATGAAGAATGGAACTGGTCTGCCTCCTACAGCGTTTCGCGTTTTGTGGACCAGACGAATGTCAGCAATGACACCCTCAGCAATCTTGCCGGTGTCTTTGCAGGCTGGCAGGTCAACGAGAGGCTCTATCTGAATTCCGGTATCCAGTTCGGCGTTCTGGAAGATCAGGACCTCGACCGTTACTCCTATACGACCAACATGAACATGGGATTTCGGGCAGAGCTGATACCTGATGTTCTCGACTGGGGGCTTGATTATAATTTGAACCTTGCAAACGGAAGTGGCGACTCAACAGATAGCCATATTCTGAACAGCGAGGTTGAATGGACCGTTCTTCCTCCTGAAACAAACCGCCCCGGCTTTGCCGTTGCATTGCAAGGGGCTCTGGAGGATTTCGATGAATCAACCGACACAAGCATCAATGAAACGGAGTATCAGCTTTTTGTTGTCCTCCGTGTCAAAGCGCCGTTCAGTGTTGGAGGATACTGAGATGCCGGTTCTCGCAAGCCTGAAACGTCTTGTTGTCCTGCTGGGGGTTTTTTGCCTTGCGGGTTTCCAGCAGGCCCATGCCACAGTGAACTCTGTCACCTCGACGCCTTCACCGATTGTTCTGCAGGTGCAGGGCAGCAACAGCGTCAGTGTGATCTGGCGTGTGAACAGAACGAACGCCAACTCCACGGGATCGCCGACGACGACTGAAATTGTTTCCTCCAACAGTGCAACCCTGATCATTGGCGGATCGGTTGTCGAGACCCTTGCGGGGACGATCTCCCAGGCCTCCACAACGCTGCCGGGTGCAGTGACGACTGTAATCTTTCAGGAGACCCTGACCTTCAATGCCGCTGTGGTGCGGCAGATCTTGAATGCAGCCCCCGGGACTGTTGTTGTGCAGCGGCTTTTCTCCGATACCCAGGGCGGGCCTGTCACGGCCCAGGCTGCTGTAACACCGGGAGCAGGCAACGCTGGTCCCCTGTCTGTTACGCGGGTTGATCTGAAGTTCGAGAACAATTCACGCACAGCGATAGCCCGCAAGGGTGATGTCCTGCGTGCCGTTGCCGAACTGAATTTCCGCAGCAGCGGCCTGTTGAATGCCGAGTGGCGGATTGTGGATCCGACAGCCAGTCAGGGTTCGGCCAGAGGGCGCATTCTCGAAGTCGTTCGTCGTCCGCTGGTCAGTTCCGGACAGGGCCGAAACCGTATCTTCAGCCCGCCTCTGCCCACGAGCAGGAATGGCCTCTATCTGCTGACCTTCTTTGTCGAGACCGAGGATGCTTCTGTGGAACTGCCGATTTTGCGTTATGTGGTTCTTGAAGGCTCCCGGGGCGAGGTCACGCGGGACATTGAAACCTTTACCCCGACAGCAGAAGCCCTGATCACGCCGGACACCGTGTTCAACTGGGAAGCTGTCGAGGATGCTGCGGTTTACCGGATCAGTCTCTTCCGCGATGGTGAGAAAAACAGGATCTCGGCGCGGGAGGTCACAGGACAGCAGATCAGGATGTCGCTGCAGGACTTTTCGCTGGAGGGTCTTGTTTCGGGACAGCGTTATGAATGGGTGCTTTCTGCCTATGACAGGAATGGCAATCTGATTGGTGCTTCTCCACGCACCGGATTCTTTGTGCGGTAGTAGTGGTCTGAAAAAGCAGGGCCTCCGGCTTTGCCATAAGGGGTATGAGTATGACAAAGCAGCGTGCGGATGAAGCAAGGGCGCGTGAGCTTTTGGAACAGATCAGCGAGGGCAGTGAAGCGGCCCTCGCTGACTTTTATCGTTTGTTCGAACGGAGCCTTTATCTTTTTGTTCTCTCGAAAATGAACGATTCCTTTGAAGCTGCCGACATAGTTAATGAGACCTTCATGGAGGTCTGGCGCAAGGCCGGATCATTCGAAGGACGCTCAAAAGTGTCAACCTGGCTATTTGGAATTGCCTATTTCAAGACTGTTGATCGCTTCCGCAAAAAGAAGGAAGTTCTGTTTGGCGAGGACGATCACAGGGAAGACCAGGCCGATGAAGGACCTGATGCGATGTCCTGTCTGATAGAGGCAGAGAATGCGCAGCATGTCAGGCATTGTCTGGATCAGCTCAAACCGGTGCAGAAGGCTGTGATGCATTTGGCTTTCTTCGAGGAAAAACCCTATTCTGAGATTGCGGTCGCACTGGATTGCCCTGAAAATACAGTCAAGACGCGGGTGTTCCACGCCAAGCAGGCGATGAAGCATTGCCTGTCACGGTTTATGGGAGCCGAGTGATGAGTGAGCCTACAAATCGAGACTACAGTGAAGAAGAGCTGGAGAAGCTCCTGCCTTTCTATGTTGCCGGTTCGTTGAGCGAGCAGGAGCATATGGCGGTTGAGCAGGCTTTGAACGAAAAGCCCGAATGGCGCGACGAGATCGTTGTGCTGGAACGTATCCGTGACGAGATCAACGAACGGAATGAATCCGTGCAGTCTCCCGGTGAGCTGGGACTGAAGCGCCTGCAAAGGGAATTGCAGAGCGAAAGACGTGCCGGTGTTTCTGTGCCCCAACCGGCAAATGATGAGCCGGGTCGGGCTGCTTCAGGTTCCTTTGTCTGGCGTATTGTTGCCATGGCGGCCTGTTTTGTTCTTGTCCTGCAGACAGCTTTTTTCCTGCCTCAGTCACCTTTCTATCGCGGAGATGAAGCCCGGGAGTCCCTTCAGACAGCCAGCCGGACAGGGGGAGCTCTGACGGCACAGGGTGTTCTGCTGCAAATTGCGTTCCAGCCAACAGCCGAGGAGGAGCAGATCCGGACCCTTCTGTTGTCTGTGGAGGGGCAGATTGTCGACGGTCCAACAGCACTGGGTTTTTATACTGTTGCAATTCCGAAGCGGGATGAAACGGTTCTGGAAAAGATCCTGGCCCGGAAAAATCTGGTTGAGACGGCATACTGGCACACCATCAACGGAGAGTGACCATGTTGAGCCTTGCACAAACCGGACGGTTGCTTTCCTCTCTGGTCAGGATCTTTGCTGTTGCCGCTGTGTTTCTTTGTCTGCTCGGGTCCGTGAGCAATGTGTCGGCCCAGCGGCCGCTTGATGCCAATGGCAATCCAATTCCGGATGCAAACGACAACAGGCCGAATCAACCTGATCCGGCAGCGGGACAGGATCAGGGAAGGCAGCCTGCTGTTCCTCCCCGTCCTGCTCCTGTAGCACGCCCTGCCCCCGGAGAGCCGCGCGATTTTGTAATCACGGGGACGCTGCCTGCCTGTTTTCAGCGGGGGGCCTCGCTGGTTTTCTCGGGCCGCGATCTGGACCAGCTGAGGGGGAAAAGCCTGTCGCTGCGATTCAAAAACCGGAAATCCTTTGAGCTGAGGCAGGACAGCGTTGCCAGCAATCTGCTGGTCACCCGTCTGCCGAACGCCTTCTGGACGGAAAAGCTGTCGGGCTATGCCAGTCTTCTTGTTGAAGGGGTTGCAACGCGCCATGGTCTGGATGTTGTCCTGTGTGATGAACAGGACAGACCCGCCGGAGAGCTGGTGATCCTGTTCGAGGGGAGCGCCGATTTTGGCAAGCTGCAGGCGGAGCTTCGGGATGATTTCGGCCTGCAGACGCTGAGTGCTGAATTCCTGGATATTCTCGAGCTGTCCCTGTTGCGGTTGAAAACGCCGGAGGGCTGGGACCTTCCGCAGTTGGAGGCTTTGAAAAAACGCTACCCCCGCGCGGTTGTTGATTTGAACGATGATCTTGAGGAAGCCGCACGGCCCCGTGTCTATTCGCGGAAGGTTCTGGGCTGGGATGAATCCTGTGCAGGCAATCTGACGGAACAGGACTGGACGAACTTTTCGGTTGCCGTGATCGATGGTGCTGTCAAAAGCAATCATCCGGCTTTCAAGGGGCAGCGGATTGTTCAGAGATCCTTTCTGGACAAGGTGGATCGGCCTGAAGAACAACACGGAACGGCGATTGCGTCCCTGTTGATCGGGGCCAATCCCGTTCAGGGTTATAACGGTTTGATTCGCGGGGTGACGCTCTATCAGGGGGTGGTGGTGCGCAAGTCCATTGCGGGTTTCAAAACCAAGGGCGGCGCGCGGGTCAGTGCGATTGTCCCTGCACTGAACTGGGCCTTGAAGCAGAAGGTTCGCCTGATCAATCTTTCGCTGGTGACCCAGAAGAACAACGGTGTTCTGTCCAAATCCGTGGGTCGGGCGGTGGCAAAGGGGGCACTGATCTTTGCGGCGGTTGGCAACAACAGACAGCGGGATCGTGATTTCTACCCGGCCGCACAGAACGGGGTTTTTGCCGTCTCTGCCATTGATGCGCTGAAGCGTCCCTATGCCTATGCCAATCAGGGAGGCTTTGTCGACTTTACGGCGCCGGGGGTGGACCTCTGGGTCGCGTCTGCCAAAGGAGGAGGCGTCTATTCCAGTGGAACATCCTTTGCCTCGCCACTGGCAATGGCCGTAGGGGCGCAGATGCTGTTGCGCAACCGGAAGCTGTCCCGCTCCCTGCTGTATCAGTTGATGAAGAGCCGCGTTGTTGATCTTGGCAAGGCCGGCAAGGACAACACCTTTGGCCTGGGACTGGTCACGCCCGGCTGCTAGTTGAGTTCTGTCGGGTCCTCGATGGGACGGGTTGTTGCCCTGAGGATCAGACGGGTTGAGACTTCCCTGTGTTCTCCCGGCAGGTCGGGGGTTTTTCGTCTGTCCAGAATGCGCTGGACAATCCAGTTGGCTGTTTCTTCCAGCGGATAGTGAATTGTCGAGAGAACATCCGGTGCGTGTCCGAGGCTGCGTGAGTTGTCAAACCCGACGACCGACAGTTCGTCCGGGACGCGAATGTGAAGCTTGCGCGCAGCCGTCAGGGCCATATAGGCCAGTGTGTCGTTCGCGCAGATCAGTCCGTCCATTCCGGCAGAGCGCAGTTTTCCCAGACCGGTCAGAATATGATCCGGACAATCCGGATGCGCGGTGTTGTAGCCGATCCGGCCCAGCAGGGTGAGGCCTGCTGCCTCCAGAGCCTTTTCGCAGGCCGCCTGTCGTTCGCTGTCAGAGGGCGGACGGTGTTCTGTTCCCAGATAGCCGATGGATTTGCACCCGCTCCGGATCAGAAATTCTGTTGCGGTCCGGACCGTTGAGCTGTCTGCCGCAATGGAATCAAGATTGACCGCTTTGGCCCGGCTGCCTGAAACGATCAGGGGAACCTGGTGACGCGCGTAACGTTCCAGTGTCTCCGGCCTCATGCTGCCCTGGGCAACGATTGTTGCGCAGACCTGGTAGTCCAGGGCTGTCATCAGGGCGTCATCGATCTTTCCGTCCTGCGGCTTGGGGATCAGGAGCAGTTGCAGACCCTCTTCGCTGAGCTTCTGGGCCAGCCGGTCCCGCAGGTGGGCTTCAAAGGTTGTCCGCAGGGTTCCGGTGATCAGGGCCACGAGGTTGATGTTGGTCTGTGTCAGGGCGCGGGCAAGGGCGTTCGGGCGATAACCAAGCTTGTCGGCGGCTTCGTAAACCTTTTTCTGCATGGTTTCGGATACAGAGGCGTTCTTGCTGAAGACCCGTGACACAGCGGCGGCAGAGACGCCTGCCTCGCGCGCAACATCCTTGATCGTAACCTTGCTCACAGTTTCAAACCTTTATGCAATTGTTTTCATTGAAAAGAAAACGTTTTCATGGATATGTTTTTCACGTTCTGGAGAGATTATCCCTTATATTTTATTGATAATAAAGAGAAATTTGGAAAAATGAATTGTAAGAAAATCTCTAATTTCCTGTAAAATCCCTGTAATCTTTCATCTGTAGCCTGTTTGTTGAAAGCGTTTTCATGCGCTTCGTTTTGATGTACACTCCCTGTTCAGGCGTCTTCGGAGGCGCTGGCAGGAGTGTGTTTTCCTTTGTCTCTCATTCCCGGGCGTTGCCCCCACAAATTGGAGAAATTCAATGCTTCGTTTTGTTACTGCTGCTGCGACAGCGGCTCTTCTGGCAAGTTCTGCGCATGCAGCGACCAACATCACCTGGTGGCACGCAATGGGCGGCAAACTTGGTGAAACCGTGAACACCATTGCAAGCGATTTCAATGGCTCCCAGTCTGCCTGTTCCATCGAAGCAATCTACAAGGGGTCCTACGAGGAAGCCCTGACAGCCGGTATTGCTGCTTTCCGTGCGGGCGAAGCACCAAACATCATCCAGATCTTTGAAGCCGGTTCCGCTTCCATCATCTATGCGAAGGGTGCGGCCTATCCTGTTGAAGACCTGATGACTGAAGCGGGTCACGATTTCGATTCCGAAGACTATATCGCAGGTATCCGGAACTTTTACACGGATCCGTCAGGCAAGATGATCGGTATGCCGTTCAACTCCTCCACTCCTGTTCTCTACTTCAACAAGGCTGCGCTGGAAAAGGCCGGTGTTGAAGCGCCAAAAACCTGGGAAGAGTTCGAAGCCATTGCGCCAAAGCTGGTTGAAGCCGGTTTCATTCCGCTGTCCCAGTCTCACACACCATGGATCTGGACTGAAAACTTCATGTCCCGTCATAACCTGCAGATTTCCGACAATGGCAACGGCTATGACGGTGCGTCCAAGGAACTGAAGTTCAAAAATGACGATCTGGTATTCCACTTCACAAAGGCGAAAGAGTGGAAGGACAAGGGCTGGTACGGTTACTACGGTTCCAAGTGGGGTGACAACCGCGTGCCGTTTGAAAAGGAAGAGGTCGCGATGTGGCTCGGTTCTTCCGGTTCCTTTGGCGGTTTGAAAACAACAGCCCAGTTTGATTTCGGCACAACATACCTGCCGTACTGGAACGAGATTGCCAAGCAGGACGGTGGCTACAACACCTTTATCGGCGGTGCTGCACTCTTTGCCTTCTCCGGGAAGTCTGAAGAAGAAAACAAGTGTTCAGCTGCGTTCTTCGAGCATCTCTCCTCTCCTGAAACACAGGTCTTCTGGCACAAGGAAACAGGATATGTTCCGATTACTTCTGCGGCCTATGACCTTGCGAAATCAGAAGGTTATTACGAGCAGGAGCCTGGTGCCGAAGTGGGTATCAAGCAGTTGAACCTGTCCGGTGGTGAGTGGACCCGTGGCTACCGTCTCGGTTTCTACCTGCAAATCCGTGAAGTGATGAACCAGCAGTTCGACAAGCTTTTCGCGGGTGAGACAACACCTGAAGCTGTTTTTGAAACTGTGGATGAGGAAGGCGGCAAGCTGCTGGCCCGCTTCGCAAAAAGCACCGGTCAGTAATCCCTGATCTTCAAGAGGCGGAGGCTCCTGTTCCAGGGGCCTCCTTCCCTGTATTCGGGCTGCCTGACGGGCACCTGTTCCATCAGCGTTTTCGGGGTGATTTCCCAAATGAAAAAGCAACTGTTCGGGCACTCCGTGGTGCCATACATTTTTATTGCCCCGCAGTTGGCAATTATTTCGATCTTTTTCCTCTGGCCTGCCGCCCAGTCAGTCCAGCTTTCTTTTTATCTGGAAGACCCCTGGGGGCTTGGCAGTACCTTTGTCTGGTTTGACAACTATATCGAGGCCCTGACCAGCGAGAGCTATTACAATTCAGCGCTCTTTACGGTGATCTTTTCCAGTTTTGTCGCTTTTTTCTCCATGGCAATTGCCCTCTTTCTCGCGGTTAAGGCCGACGTGGTCATCCGGGGGCAGGCCACCTACAAGGTGCTGCTGATCTGGGCCTATGCCGTGGCTCCGGCGGTTGCCGGCCTGATGGCTGTGTTCCTGTTCAACCAGCACCTCGGGCCTTTTTATGCCTTTTTCAATTTCTTCTGGGACTACGATCACAAGATCGACGCCTTTGATGCGACCTTTGTTCTGATTCTGGTTGCGGTCTGGAAGCAGGTGAGTGTGAACTTCGTCTATTTTCTGGCGGGCCTGCAGTCCATTCCCAAGGCGGTCAAGGAAGCTGCAGCCATTGACTGCAAGTCGGACACCAGACGGTTCTGGACAATTGTCTTTCCGCTTCTGGCACCGACGACCTTCTTCCTGCTGATCATCAACCTGACCTATGCGCTGTTTGAAACCTTCCCGATTATTGATGTCCTGACCCGCGGACGCCCCGGGGGAGAAACCAGAACCCTGGTCTACAAGGTGTATCAGGATGGTTTCCTCGGCGCCGATCTGGGCGGCAGTTCCGCGCAATCCGTTATTCTGATGATCATCGTCATGATCCTGACCATTATCCAGTTCCGCTATATTGAGCGGAAGATCCACTATTGAGGAGGCGAGTGATGTACAACAAACACAAAACCATCCTCAATCATGTCATTCTGATCCTCGGTATTGTCTTTCTGATGCTGCCGATCTGGATTGCCTTTGCCTCCAGCACGCACACTGCGGAGCACATTGCCCGCGAAGGTGTTCAGTTCTGGCTGGGGGACAACTTCTGGGGCACCTACAGCGGTCTGCTGAGCGGGGAGTCCGGACTCTTTGCCGAAACGGATGGCAACAGCGACCAGGTCAAGGGAGTCGGGGCAGGGATCATGCTCAAGAACTCCATCATTCTGGGGCTTGGCTTTGCGATAGGGAAGATTATCATTTCCATGACGGCCGCCTATGCGATTGTCTATTTCCGCTTTCCCCTCGGCAACTTCTTCTTCTGGATCATTTTCCTGACCCTGCTGCTGCCGCTGGAGGTCCGCATCATCCCGTCCTACGAGATTGTGGCCCAGCTGGGACTGCTGAACAGCTATACGGGGCTGATCCTGCCGCTGATTGCCTCTGCGACGGCAACCTTCTTCTTCCGGCAGTACTACAAGTCGATCCCGGATGAGCTTCTGGAGGCGGCACGTCTGGACAATGCAGGGCCTCTGCGTTTCTTCTGGGATATCCTTGTGCCCCTGTCGCGCACCATGATTGCCGCGATTTTCATCATCATGTTTGTCGTAGGCTGGAACCAGTACCTCTGGCCGATCCTGATGACCACTGACGAGAACCTCTACACCTTGCTGCTGGGGATCAAGAACGTCGTTAATGTCCTCGAGGAAGGCAAGATTCCTGCCTTTAACCGCGCCTTTGCCCTGTCGATTATTGCGATGCTGCCTCCGGTCATGATCGTGATCTTCTTCCAGCGCTGGTTCATCAAGGGACTGGTCGAGACCGAAAAATAACAGCCACCGAATGGCTTGAGGGATGCTGCTGGCAGCATCTGAACCCAACACTGTTTTTATAAGAGAAGTAAAATGGCGAAACTTGAACTGACATCGGTGGTCAAAACCTATCCAAACGGTCACGAGGCGGCCAAGGGTGTCAATGTGACAATTGAGGACGGCGAGTTTGCGGTCTTTGTCGGTCCCTCCGGGTGTGGAAAGTCCACGCTGCTGCGCATGATTGCGGGACTTGAGACTGTTACCGATGGTGAAATCCGTCTCGGGGATCGCGTGATCAACACGCTGGAGCCTGCGGATCGCGACATTGCGATGGTTTTCCAGAACTATGCGCTCTATCCGCACATGACAGTGCGCAAGAACCTGGCCTATGGCCTGATCAATCGCAGGTTTTCAAAGGAGGAGATCGAAAAGCGCGTGCAGGAAGCGGCGCGTCTGCTGCAGCTGGAAGAATATCTGGACCGTCGTCCGCAGCAGCTCTCTGGTGGTCAGCGCCAGCGTGTGGCCATGGGACGTGCGATTGTGCGGGAGCCGGAAGCCTTCCTGTTTGACGAGCCCCTGTCCAATCTGGATGCCAAGCTGCGCACCCAGATGCGCCTTGAAATCAAACGCCTCCAGAAGCGTCTGGGTGTGACGGCTGTCTACGTCACCCATGATCAGGTCGAAGCCATGACCATGGCCGATCGCATTGTGGTTCTCAATCACGGTCGTATCGAGCAGGTTGGCACCCCGCACGAGGTCTATCACAAACCGGCCTCGCTTTTTGTTGCGAGCTTCATTGGCTCTCCGTCGATGAACCTGATGGATGTTTCGGTCGGGAATGGTCAGGCGCTTTTTGGTGAAGGGCTGATGGTTCCGCTGTCACAGACCGTGTCCCAAAGCGAGGTGAAGCTTGGCGTTCGCCCGGAACGTCTGTCGCTGGAAGCAGCAGGCACAACGGCTGAAGGCCGGGTGAGCCTGCCTTTCTCTGTCAATCTGGTCGAGGAGCTGGGAGCAAACCGTCTGATCTATGGCCAGATCGGTGAGCACAGCGTCACGGTGAGCCAGAACAGTGATCTGCCCCTGCCGTCCGGTGAGGCTGTCGTGCTGTTCGATCCTGCCGACATTCATCTTTTTGATTCGCAAAGCGGCAACAGGATCTGAGGAGCGGGCATGTCTGATCTTTCCCCTATGAAATCCCGGCAGGATGATGCCTTTTTCTCCTATTCGGGTGCGATCAGCTCCGAAAGCTGCGAGGAGCTTCCGGTCCTGGCCCAGGAAGAGCGCATTGCGATCAGGGAGCTGGAAAAAACCTCTGCGGTTCACAGAAGAGCCATGGCGGATACTCCTGCGATGAGCCGTATCGAGCGCGGTGGCCGACAGGGACGACAGGAGACCCTGTCCGGTACAGGGTTCCGCGTTGCGGCCTGGAATCTGGAGCGTTGTCTTGATCCTGCAGGAAGTGCGGCAAAGCTGCGTTCGATCGGGGCTGATATTGTTCTGCTTTCCGAAATGGATTGTGGCATGGCCCGGACAGGGCAGCGTCATCCGACGCGGGAGATCGCCTTTGATCTGGGGATGACCTACGCCTATGGAGTCGAGTTTCTGGAACTGGGGCTTGGTGCAGAAACGGAACTGGCTTTTTGCGAGGACGATTTCAACAGCTGTGGCTGGCACGGCAATGCGATCTTGTCGAAGGTTCCACTGCAGCGTGTTCAGATGCTGCGCCTTGATGAGCACGGTCACTGGTTCTCGGGCCTGAGTGTGAACGGAGAGGATCCGTCCCAGGCACGTGTCGGGGGGCGAATGGCGCTCTTTGCAACGGTGGAGACTGATCGTGGAGAGGTGGTCGTGGTGTCGACACACCTTGAAAGCAATGGCGGCATTGCTCATCGCAATCACCAGATTTCCATGCTTATCAATCATCTGGAACACTATGCCGAAGGGCGCCCTGTTCTGATCGGCGGTGATCTCAACACGGGCAACCATCTGCCGGACTTTGACTGGAAACTGGAAATGCTGTTCCAGACAGCCGAAGAACGCGGTTATGACTGGTCGACCAATATGCGCGGGGCGACGACCCGTCCGTCACGCATTACCCTGACACAGGATGTTCCGAAGAAACTTGACTGGTTTGCCAGCAAGGGACTGCAGGGGCGCAATCCGGAGATTGTCGCGGCGCTGGATGCCCAGAACCAGCCCCTTTCCGATCACGAGATGATTACAGCGGTTTTTGAAGTGCCTGACAGCCTGTTTGGCTAGGGGAACAGTTCTCATCAGGTCCCGAGTTTTGAGAGAAAGGCAGCAGCATCCTCCTGAAGGGCCTGCTGCCTTTCCCCGCTCATGCGTGCCAGATTGCGGTAGGGCATTCCCAGCCTCGGATTGGCGGACAGCCTGTCCCTGTTCCGGATCAGAAAGTCCCAGTAGAGATAGTTGAAAGGGCAGGCTTCAGGGCCTGTCTTCTCCCTGACGCTGTAGCGGCATCCCTTGCAGTAGTTGGACATGCGGTCAATGTACTGCCCGCTGGAAGCGTAGGGCTTGCTCGCCATAATGCCCCCGTCGGCAAAGAGTGCCATGCCGCTCACATTGGGAAGCTCGACCCATTCAAAGGCGTCAGCATAGACGATCAGGAACCATTCGTTCACAGCATCGGGATGAAGGCCGGCCAGTAGGGAAAAGTTGCCGACAACCATCAGGCGCTGGATGTGGTGGGCATAGGCATTGCGGCCCGTTTCCGTGATGACCTGTTTCAGACAGTTCAAATCGGTTTGTGCGGTCCAGAAAAAATCCGGTAGCTCCCGTTTCGCATCAAGATGGTTGAGCGTTTTGTAATCCGGCATCTTGAGCCAGTAGAGACCCCGGACATACTCCCGCCAGCCTGCGATCTGGCGGATGAAACCCTCAACGGCGTTGAGAGGCGCAACATCGCGATGCAGGGCGTCTTCGGCTGCGCGTATACACTCCATGGGAGTGAGCAGGCCGACATTCAGATAAAAGCTGATGTGACTGTGGAACATCCAGGCTTCGCCTTCCAGCATTGCATCCTGAAAGTCTCCAAATAGTGACAATCTTTGGGATATGAACTCCTGCAGTACGATCAGGGCGCCTTTGCGTGTGGTGGCGAGGGAGAAGGGATGCAGATCACCAAAGTGATCCGCGAAGTGTCTTGTGACAAGGTCGAAAACTTCGGAGGTAATGTCGTCCGGCTCAAAGACGGTCGGGGTCGGGATGGAAAGGTTTTCCGGTGCGGACTTCCGGTTGTCTGAATCGTAGTTCCACTGTCCGCCCAGGGGGCTTTTACCATCCATCAGGATGTCGTAGCGCTTGCGGATATCCCTGTAAAAGTATTCCAGTCGAAGCTGCTTCCTGTCAGCAGCCCAGTTTGCAAACATCTGCGGACTGCAGAGAAAGCGATCATCCGGCAGAAGCGTAACGGGGAGTGAGTATTCCTCTTCCCACGACAGCACGTCCGATTTGACACGGTATTCCGACGGTTCGCACAGGCAGAGCGCCCGGGGTGCAAAATCGGCGATGGCCCGCGTGACTTCACCGTGAAAACTGCCGGTATTTCCGGGTTCATCGAGTGTCACATAGCGAACGGAAAATCCTCTGTCGCGCAGTTCCAGTGCGAAGTGACGCATGGCGGAGAAGAGGAAGGCGATTTTCTTTTTGTGGTGTCTGACGCTTGTGGCTTCGTCCCGCACTTCGCAGAGCATGACAAGATCCCGGTCGGGATCAGCCTGTTGCAGGGAGGAAATTTCGTGACTGAGATGATCCCCCATGATCAGAATCAGGGAGCGATAACCGCCCGGCCTCTGAGCAGGGCGCAGAGGGAAGGCAGAGGTTGCGGCTCTGTCTGCTTCCATCTTCAGGTACTCTTGCGCTTGATGGTGTCATAGGCGGCGAGGGCTTTCTGGCGGGATTTCCCCAGGTCGACGACAGGGTGGGGATAGTTCTGTCCCAGAGTGACACCGGCCATCTGCAGCTCCCCTGCCGGTGCTTCCCAGGGTTTGAAGAGCCATTTGTCCGGAACAGAGGCCAGTTCGGGAACAAACCTGCGGGTGTAGCGTCCGTCCGTGTCGAACTTTTCTCCCTGGGTTACAGCATTGAAAATCCGGAAATAGGGGGCTGCGTCAGCACCACACCCTGCAATCCATTGCCAGCTGGCGGAATTGTTGGCGTGATCGGCGTCGACCAGGGTGTCCCAGAACCATCTTTCGCCATGATGCCAGTGCAGCAGCAGATTCTTGACCAGAAAGGAGCCGACGATCATCCGCACTCTGTTGTGCATGTAGCCTGTTTGCCACAGCTCCCGCATGCCTGCGTCGACAATGGGAATGCCGGTCTGTCCCCGTTGCCAGGCCCTCAGAGCGGCAGGATTGTCTTCCCACGGAAAGGCATCGAACTGGCTTTGCAGGTTCTGTGTTTTCAGGGAAGGGTTGTAATGCAGCAAACTGTGGGAAAATTCCCGCCAGCCCAGTTCTGACTGGAAGTGATCCCGATCCCTCGCGCAATCGAGGACAGAACCCTGTGCCTCGGCTGCATACCAGACCTGATTGGGAGAGATTTCCCCGAAATGAAGGTAGGGGGAAAGCCGAGAAACGTTGGGACGTGATGGAATGTTGCGGTCTTCCTTGTACCCCTTGAGGCCTTTGTGAAGGAACTCCTGCAGGCGTGCGTGTGCGCCTTCCTCGCCTGCAATCCAGTGCTGCATCATGTCATGCCCCCAGCTTCGGGAGGGAAGCAGATTCAGAGCTGACAGCTCCAGACCTTCAGCCAGTTCCTGTCTGGCAAACAGCAGCTGTTCCGGTGCGGGTACGGGCGGTCTTGGTGCCTGGGCGGCGAGGCAACCCTTGCGATAGAAGGGGGTAAAAACCCTGTAGGGCGTGCCGTCGCCCTTGCTGATTTCCCAGGGTTCCCAGAGCAGATTGCCGTTCAGGCTGATGGCTTCGGTGCCCTGCTTTTTCAGGGTGGCCTTGATCTCTCTGTCGCGTTGCTGTCTCCAGGGTTCGTAGCAGCGTGTCCAGGTGATGCGTCCGGCACCTGTTTCCTGAACGAGGCTTTGCAGTATCTCTTCGGCCCTGCCCCTGAAAAGGCGAAGATGTCCTTTCAGGGAGCGATCCAGGGCGGCAAGGGAATGGTGAAGCCAGACGCGACTGGCAGCGCCCATTGCATCCGTGCCGGCGTTCTCGTCATCCAGAATAAAAACGGGAAGAAGTTCCCCGTCTTCGGCGGCCTTGCGAAGGGCGGGGTTGTCCTGAAGGCGGAGGTCCTGTCGGAACCAGTGAATATGAATCGGGCGTGTCATGAAACCTAAAGTGGCAGATCAAGTTGGGTGTTGTCTTGCTTTTTACGCGGTCTGGCTGTTTTTGGAGCAGAATTCTTTTTTTTGCGGGTGAGCCTTTCCGACGGGCGTTTTCTGCTGCCGTGTTTTTCGTAAATGGCCCGGGCCAGTTCCCGGTGCTCTGGCGTTTTGCGCAAACCGAAAAGCTTTTGTGCTGCAAAAAGGCGGGCCTGTTTTTCCCCGACTACAGGCAGGGGGTAATCGCCAATACGGTCGGGATGAAGCCAGGGCTGGTGAATGAAACTGTCCGGAATCCCTGACAGCTCCGGTACCCATTTGCGGATGAAAAGCCCTTCGGGATCATGATCCTGTGACTGTTTGACGGGGTTGTAGATGCGGATTGCATTGATTCCGGTTGTGGCGGATTGCATCTGGGCCTGGGAGTAATGGATTCCGGGTTCGTAATCGGTAAAAAGGCGCGCCAGATGCAGGGACGGTTCGCGCCAGTCCAGCCAGAGGTGATAGCTGGCAAAGCTCATCAGCATGGATCGCATGCGAAAATTCATCCAGCCCGTTGCCCGCAGGCAGCGCATGCAGGCGTCAATCATGGGATAGCCTGTCTGGCCTTCGCTCCAGGCTGTGAAGCGTTGAGCTGCTTTCGGGTCTGTTCCGGGGGAAGGCCGAAGATTGTCGTAGGCCGGATGCAGGTTTCTGAATTCCAGATCGGGTTCACTTTCCAGTTTCTGGATAAAATGGCAATGCCACCGCAGCCGGCCGGAGAAGGAGCGCATGGCTGAAGGCCAGCGGCCCCTGAAGCCCGGGGATGTTGAAAGGACCTCCCTTTGGCGCATTTCTGTTGCAGCGAGGATTTCGCGCATGGACAGAGTGCCAAAAGCCATGTGGGGTGACAGGCGGGAACAGGCTTCGGCTCCTTCAAGGGGGCCGGACATGGCGCGGGTATAGGGTTCGCCGCGGGTATAAAGAAAACTCTGCAGGAGAGACAGGGCTTCCTCGCGCCCGCCCTTTTGCCGGTCTGTGCAGTGATCACCGGTCAGTCCCAGCTCCTGCGGTGTCGGGAGACTGTCACTGGAAAAGGTCGGGATGCGAGGCAGAGGCTGCAAGGCGGAGGGCGGAAGAAATTCCTGCTGTCGCATGCGGGCTTCCCATCGGGATGCCCAGTGGTCCCGGTTGATGTCTCCGCGATCAACGCCCCACTGTCTGGGCTCGTTCCAGCGCAGTCCCTCGTTTCTCGCCCACTGCAGCACCGCCCTGTCGCGCTTGAAGGTCCAGCTGTTCCAGCTTTCCATGTGCGACCAGAGGCCCGCAACCTCGAAGCTGGAACCCCGCAGTTCATTGACGAGGGAAGAGAGGACGGAACAGGCATTCCCTGTTCTGATCACAAGGGGTTGCCCCAGGCGTGTCAGGTGTCTGTTGAGATCAGCGAGGCATTCCAGCAAAAAGAGATAGTGCCTTTGGCTCATGTCAGGCTGCTGCCAGAGTTCCGGCTCCAGAATATAGAGCGGCAGGACAGGGCCTTTGACAGCAGCACGCGTCAGGGCTTCGTGATCGTGAAGCCGCAGGTCCCGCTTGAACCAGACAATTTGCAGGCTCAAGGCGAGATCCTTTCCCCGTCCCATGCGAAAAGCTCTCCGCTGTCCTGCGGGGTAAGGGTCTCGAGAACCGAGAGCAGGCGGTCTGCAGAGTAGTCGGCTGTGAAGAGTTTTCCTTCCGGCACAGCCCCCTGAAAGGGTTTGGAAAGAGGGCTGTCCACTGTTCCCGGGTGCAGCCCGACGATAACGGCATTCTTGTTCCTGCGTCCCGTTTCAATGGCAGCGTTGCGGATCAGCATGTTCAGGGCCGCCTTGGAGGCGCGGTAGGCGTACCATCCCCCCAGCTGGTTGTCGCTGATGCTGCCCACGCGTGCCGAAAGCGCTGCGAAGACGGCTTTCTTCTGTCTGGGAAGCAGGGGGAGAAAATGCTTCATGATCAGGGCAGGGCCGAAAGTGTTGATCTGGAAAACCTTCAAAAAGGCATCCATATTCATGTCCCGAAGGGCTTTTTCTGGTTTGACATCCTCACTGTGCAGAATGCCTGCTGTTTCGAGAATCAGGTCGGGCGTCTGCTTGCGGGAGGCTATGGCGTCCCGTGCGAAACCCGCAGCCATTTCAATGGAGGCCTCATCTGTAAAATCGATTGCGATCTGCAGCAGGTTGTCGTGATGAAGATCAACAGGGCGCCTTGAAAAGCCCAGAACAGTCCAGCCCCTGTCCAGCAGCTGTTGTGTCATGGCCCGGCCTATGGTGCTGCTGAAACCGGCAATAATGGCAAGGGGAGCGTGTGTGTTCATGGACCTGATCCCGGATTGTCTTGTTTGTTCTCTCTACGTTCTCCCGGTGTTCTGCGGATCAGGTGATATGAAACTTTCTTGTGCCGTGTTCTTCCGCTAAAAAGGAAAAAAGACCTTTCAGCAACAAGAACAAGTCACTCGTGAAAAGCCCGGATCAAGCCCTTAAAACCATTGTTATTACCGAGAAAACATCCCAGAAAAAGGATGTGATGGCTGCGATTGGAAGTTCCTATGGGCAGGTTTATGCTGCCGAAGGCCATCTCTTGAGCCTGCAGGAGCCCCAGGCTGTGAACAAGGGGTGGGGCAAATGGGGGTATGATCTTCTCAAACCGGAGGATTTTTATCCAACCTGTCCGGTTCCGGATGCAAGCCCTTCTGCCATCAACAAGCTGCAGGCCATTGAAGGTGGACTGAAAACAGCCGAACGCGTGATTATTGCCACCGACTGTGACCGGGAGGGACAGTTGATCGGTGAAGAGCTTCTGCGCCATTTTCGCTATGGCGGTCTTGTGCAGCGGGCCATGTTCACGGCGCAGGATGAGAAAACCATCCGCGAGGCCTTTGACCGGCTCGAGGACAACGGAACCTATTTCAATCTGGGACAGGCGGCCATGGCCCGTCAGCAGGCGGATCAGGTTTACAATCTGTCCCTGACCCGTGCAGCAACTGTGGCGCTGAAACAGCCGGGGCAATACGGGGCGATCGGGATTGGACGGGTGAAAACGCCGACGCTGGCGCTGGTTTGTATCCGCGAAGAGGAAATCACCAGCTTCACGCCCCAGGATTATTATCATCTGGTAGCAACAGCGCAGACCGAAGTCGGTGCAGTCACACTGCGCCATGCGCCGAAAGAGCGCATTCTGGAACAGGAAAGGGCCGAGGCCCTTGCTGCGCAGGTCAGGGGGTTTGAAGGTCCTATCAAGGCCGAAAAGAAGACCAAGAAAACAAAACCGCCCAAGCTTCTGGATCTGCCCGAGCTGCAAAAGATCTGTTCGCGCCGCTGGGGCTGGACGGCTGACAAAACCCTGTCCGTTGCCCAGGAACTCTATGACGGGGATGGCAAGAAAATCCAGACCTACCCGCGTGCGGAATCCCGCTATCTTGCCGAGAACCAGATTGCCGATGTGCCGGAGATCATCGCAGGTTTGATCCAGCTGCCCCAGTTCAGCGCTCTTGATCTGGCAAACCCTGAAATCCGCAAGGGCAAAAGCGGGCACTTCTCGGATGAAGGGTTGAAGGGGGTTTCGCACCACGCGATCATTCCGAACAAGAACACCATGGATCGCCTGCCGATGATCTATCCGCGTCTTTCAGAGGATGAGCGGAAGATGTTTGATCTGGTTGCTGCGTCCTATCTGGCGATCCTGATGCCGGACTATGTCTATGAATCCACGACACTCTCCATGGACGTGAAGATCGAATCACAGAAGGAGCCCCTGGAATTCAAGATCACAGGCAACATCCCGAAGATTATGGGTTGGAAAGAGGTTTACAGCGAAAGCACCGAGAAAAAGGGTGAGGATGAAACCGAAGGCGAACTGCCCCCTGTCAACAACGGCACTGTCGGTAAACTTGACCCGGTTGAGCTGGATGCCAAGAAAACAAAGGCGCCTCCGCGTTTTAACGAGGGAACGCTGATTGATGCCATGCAGAACGCCTGGCGCTTTATTGATGACAGGGACCAGCAGGAGCGCTTGAAAGAAGCCAAGGGCATTGGAACGCCTGCAACACGGGCCAGCATCATCACCGGACTGAAACGCCAGAATTTTATCGCGCAAAGCGGCAAGCATATCGTGCCGACCGACCCGGGGATGACCCTTTTCAGAACCCTGAAACAGGCTGCACCGGAACTGGTTGATCCGGGTGTTACGGCTCTGTGGGAAATGAAGCTGGATGACATTCTGCTGGGGCATCAGACTGCGCGCAGTGTCTGGGACGAAATCGGTGATGAGACCCTGCGTCTGATCGGAATTCTGAGAGAACGCAGCGCAACGGCCCCAAAGATCGAGACCGGCGTTGCGGCCCCCAGGGGTGGCAAGGAAGGCGGCAAGGTCAGCAAGCCAACCGACAAGATGAAGGAAACAGCCTTTTCCATTGCCGCGCGCAAGGGATTGAGGCTGCCAAAGGGGCTGAACACGAATTTTGACACCTGCCGCGACTTTCTGGATGAGCACCTCTCGAAAAACAGTGAAGGCCCTTCTGTTGCTGCGCTTGAAAGAAAGGTGGCCAGTGGCTGGTTGCCGGGAATCTCTGCAAAACAGGCCGGAGCCTTTGTGGAAAGCTTTGGCCCGGAGGTTCTGAACTTCTGGAAGGCACCGGACGAAGAGCTGGAAGAAAAGCTCAAGTTCCTCAAGGGAGAGGATGGCAAGGGGCTGGGGGCGAAGAAGATCAAAAATCTTCTCGAGTGGTGCGCCGATCAGAAAAAGCTGGAGGCGCTCAGACAGAAGCTCGGGACACTGGGACTGCCTGTCCGTTATGCAGAACGCCTTGAGGTCCTGCTTGATGAGGGAGAGCTTGAAGCCAGTCCCTATGCCATGATTCTCAAGGCCGCAGGACCCGGTTTTGAGGAGGCCGACCGTCTCTGGAGCAGAAGTGAACAGGGTCAGGGCATTCCTCTGTCAGAGGCTGTTCCGCGTGCGGAAGCTGCGCTGGTTCACGCGCTCAGGCACATGGATGGTCCCCAGGCGGAAGAGAAGCTTTTTGCCTTGCTGGAGCGCCGTCTCGCTTTGTCGACAGGAGCGTTGAAAGCGGCTTTGGAACAGGGCTGCGAAAAGGGATGGCTTGTACAAACCAAAGCCGGGGTTGACTTGAAATCCCGTCAGGACGAGCAGTCCCGCGTGAAAAAAGCGGTCAGGCGTCTTGAAAAGGGCGCTCCGTCTGATTTCCCGTCCCTTGATCTGGGTAAAGCGGTCCCCTGGCTGGAAAAACAGCTGGAAACAAAGCTGTCGGAACAGGAAAACCGGTCTCTTTCCGCTTTGCTTGAAGGAGGAGGGACAGCCCTGTCCCGCGCTGCCTGTCACAGAGGTTCCCGAAGTGAACTGGTTCTGATGGCCGGAATGAAACTGCTGGCTGCCAAGAAGTACAAGCTGCGTCATCTGGCGGCCGGTGATGGCGAGGCCTCCCGTCTCTCCAAAGGGTATGACGAGGAGGTTGAATCCTTCCTTGAAGCACTGGGACGCAACAGCAAGGGCGACGGTTTCAGATTTGGGAGCCGCAAGCCTTTCGAGAATTGCGACTGTGCTGTTATCTGGTATCCCGAAGCCTCCGGAAAGGCATTGCTTGCCGCCCTGCTGGAGGCTGTTCCGACGGATGCAAGGGTTCTCCTTGCCGGAAAGGGGCCTGAAGGGTTTGAGCTGACACCGGTTGCGGGCTTCCCGGTCGTGGCTGAACAATCAAGCCTGAAGGATCAGGCTGTGGCCTTGCTTGAAAAGGGTGAGTCACTTGAGTCCCTGCCGGCGCCGGGGGAGGGCGACAATTTCTTTGTCATGCCTGTCCGTTCTGCACAGGATGGTTTTCCCAAGCTTGTGGAGATTGTCAAAAACCGGTTGCCTGCACGCCTCAAGGCTTTGGCTGGAGGCAAGGGAGCGGTTGATGTCCTGCGGGATATACGGATTGTTTCCGATCTGCCCCGTAAGAACCTGCCAGCCCTGAACCGTGCCCTGCAGGAGGCACTGACTCCTGAAAGGGAAACGGCTTTCAGGGATGTCCATGGCTGGCGTTTCCGGATCGGTGATCCCCTTCTGGTCCAGGAGGACTGGACCGAACTGATGCTGGCTGCGGGTGATCTGGGCTGGGTCAGGGATATTGATCATGAGGCCGAACGGCTGACCATTGCCTTCGGTTCGAAGAGCCGGACTGTTCCCTTTGCCCTGTGTGATCTGCTGGTCCCTGCTTTTGTGTTGCCACTTGAGCAGACAGCGCAGGCCTGTCGGGCTGCAGTTGTCCTGTCTTCGGGGCCGGAAACAGACGGGGATGCGGTCGCCGTTCTGGAAGCTGCAAGGGATATGGCTGTGCTGGTCAGGGGCTTCTCTCTGGTGTGAGGAGTTAAAATGATTTCTTTCTTTGGCCCTGTTCTGCAATGCGTTAAGCTGTCGGCCCTTCATGCTGACAGGATCAGCTGCTGTCTGTGAGACCCTTATTTTTATTCGGGGAGGAGTGTCGCCGGTGAGCTCAACATCAAAAAAAATGACGAAAAACTGTCTGGCTGTGGCCGGTCTTGCGCTATTGCCTGCACTGGCTTCGGCCGAGGAAGTGCGCGTGTACAACTGGTCGGACTACATTGATGAATCCATTCTGGAACAGTTCGAGCAGGAAACAGGCATCAAGGTCATCTATGACGTTTTTGATACCAATGAAACCCTTGAAACCAAGATGCTGACGGGTGGCAGTGGATATGATGTTGTGGTTCCGACGCACAACTTCCTGTCCCGCCAGATTCAGGCCGGTGTCTTTGCAAAGCTGGACCAGTCCCTGCTGCCCAACAGGGAAAATCTCTGGGAGGACATCAAGCAACGGGTCGAGCAGTTTGATCCGGGCAATAGCTATTCCGTGAACTACATGTGGGGAACGACAGGAATTGCAACGGTCAGCGAACTGGTCGATGCCCGCATGGAAGATGCACCGATTGATTCCTGGTCCATTCTTTTCAATCCGGAGATTGCCGCAAAATTCCAGGATTGCGGCATTCACGTTCTGGATGATCCGACCGAAATCATTCCGGCAGCGCTGATCTATCTGGGGCATGATGGCAACTCTCGCGATCCGAAGCATCTGGCCGAGGCAGAAGAACTGTTGCTGCAGATGCGTCCCTTTGTTCAGAAGTTCCATTCTTCCAATTATGTCACAGCTATTGCGGATGGTGACATCTGCGTTGCTGTTGGCTATTCCGGAGACGTTCTGCAGGCGCGGGATACGGCTGATGAAGCGGACAATGGCGTGACGGTTCAGTATCGCGTGCCGGTTGAGGGCAGCCAGATGTGGTTTGACCAGATGGCCATTCCGGCTGATGCTCCGAACAAGGAAGGGGCGCACAGGTTTATCAACTTTATCATGCGCCCGGAAATTGCGGCTGCAGCAACAAACTATGTGTACTATGCGAATGGTAACAAGGCATCCCAGCCGCTTCTTGAAGAGGATGTGATTACAGATCCTGCGATCTACCCGACAGAGGAAACGGTGGCCAATCTCTTTGTGCACAAACCCTATGACGCGAAGACCCTGCGCCGTGTCAACCGGATCTGGACCAGGGTTAAAACCGGCCAGTAAAGACATCGGCCAGTAAAAATACAGACCATTTACGGGCAGACCATCACCCCCGGTCCGGGCAGGGCAAGCTGTCAGCAGGACCGGGGGTGATGCGCAATCCGGGGTAAAACCGGTTCTCTCTGTCCTTCGATCTTTCAAAAAAAGGGGGAGCCGTCGCGGGCTGTCCCTTTTTTCCTGCGTGGCAGGTTACAGATCCGGTTCCGTTGCAGGTTTCTGTCCCGGTATTTTTCCCGGACCTGTATTCACAGAGGATATGCTACCCCTGTGTCTGATTTGTGGCAGGAACGTTGTTCTGAACGGCCCTGTCTCAGCTGTTTCGTACCGCTTCTGCGCGTTCTCTGGCTTTGCGCTGCTCGGCGCGCTTGGTCATGAGAGAGGCCGTGATCACCCCGCAGGAAATCAGCAGGATCATAATGGTCGACAGCGCATTGATTTCCGGTGTGACACCCAGACGGATCTGGCTGTAGATCTTGATGGGCAGGGTGGTCGCCGAGGGACCGGTGGTAAAGGAGGCGATCACCAGATCATCCAGAGAAAGCGTAAAGGACAGGAGCCAGGCCGAGACGATCGCGGGCAGGATGATGGGGAGCGTTACCGTCATAAAGGCACGCAAGGGTGTACAGCCCAGATCCATTGCCGCTTCCTCAATGGAGCGGTCAAAGCTGACCAGACGGGACGAGATCACCACAGAGGCATAGCACATGGAAAAGGTGATGTGTGCGAGAGTGATGGTGACAATGCCGCGATCAATGTTCAGGGCAACGAAGAACAGCAGCAGGGACAATCCTGTAATGACTTCGGGCATCACAAGCGGGGCATAGATCATCCCGCTAAAGAGTGTACGCCCGCGGAAAGGGCCGACACGTACAAGGACAAGCGCAGCCATGGTGCCCAGAACTGTGGCAAGGGTTGAGGACACAAAGGCAACCTGCAGCGTTACCCAGGCTGCATCCAGAAAGGCCTCGTTTGCAAGAACGGCACTGTACCATTTCGTGGAAAAGCCGCCCCAGACAGTAACCAGCCGTGATTCATTGAAGGAAAAGATCATCAGAATCAGAATGGGCAGATAGAGGAAGGCAAAGCCCAGAGTGAGAACCGTTGTGCTGAAAAGGCGGGAGCTTCGGGTGGTCACGAGAAAGCCTCCCCGCGTTTTTCCTGATGTCTCTGGAACAGCACGATCGGGACCACCAGGATCAGAAGCAGGATCACGGCGACGGCTGAAGCAACAGTCCAGTCCCGGTTCCCGAAGAACTCCACCCACATGACCTTGCCGATCATCAGGGTTTCCGAACCCCCCAGAAGATCGGGAATAACGAATTCCCCGATGGAAGGGATAAAGACCAGTGCGCATCCGGCGACAATGCCGGGAAGGGTCAGGGGCAGGGTGATGAGCCAGAAGCTCTTCCACGGCGGGCACCCCAGATCCGCTGCAGCTTCCAGCAGGGTGTGATCCAGTTTTTCCAGTGAGGCATAAAGCGGCAGGATCATAAAGGGCATGTAGGAATAGACGATGCCGATATAGACCGCGACATTGGTGCCCAGAATGTTGAGAGGTTCATCTGTGATCCCCGCCGACATCAGGATGAAATTCAGCAGGCCGTTGTTCTTCAGAATGCCGATCCAGGCATAGACACGGATCAGAAAGCTGGTCCAGAACGGCAGCATCATGAACATCAGCAAGGCCGGGCGCCACTGTTCCGGCGCACGGGCCATGGCATAGGCGACAGGATAGCCCACCAGCAGGGTCAACAGGGTGGCTGTCGCTGCAATCCGAAGGCTGGAGAGATAGGCGTTCAGATAAAGCGGATCTTCCGACAGCCAGAGGTAGTTCTCGAAATCCAGCTCCCTGAACAGGGACAGCAGGCCGGAAAAACCGTCACTCCAGTCAAAGGTCGGACTGTAGGGGGGAAGGGCAATGGCTGTGTCAGAAAGCGAGATTTTCAGAACAATGCCGAAAGGAGCGAGAAACAGAAGCAGGAGCCAGAAATATGGCGTGGCGATCAAAAGGCGTTTGCGCCAGTTCTGCTTCGCGGTTGCCGGAGGAAGGGGCTGTGTGTGATCAGACATTTCCGCCTCACTCCGCCAGAAAGACGCCTGCGGTTTCCCGCCACTGGAGCCAGACCCTGCTTTCCCATGTGATTTCATGGTTCGCGCGCTTGCGGTAATTGGCTGTCTGCGCCTTGATCATGGAGCCGTCAGCAAGCCTGACATGATAGGTGGAAATATTGCCGGTATAGGCAATGTCAAAGACCTCGCCCTGAACGGCATTGCCCTGCTCGGCTGTCTGATCCAGTGAAATGGCAACCTTTTCCGGGCGGATCGAAATCCAGCCTGTTGAACCCAGTGGCGGTCGCTGTGCCGTCTGGATGCGAATGTCCGGACAGCTGTCGGAAACCTGCAGAACAAGTCCCTGTTCCGTGTAGCCGCTCACCTTGCCTTCCAGCATGTTTACATCGCCGATAAAGTCGGCAACATAACGGTTGAGTGGATATTCATAGACCTCTGCCGGTGGACCGACCTGCTCGATTTTGCCTTCGTTCATAACGGCAATGCGCGATGATACGGTCATGGCCTCTTCCTGATCATGTGTGACAATCAGAAAGGTCATGTTGAGCTTTTCCTGAATGTTGACCAGCTCGAACTGTGTCTTTTCCCTCAGCTTTTTGTCCAGGGCTCCCAGGGGTTCGTCCAGCAGGAGCAGCTGCGGGCGCTTGGCGAGGGAGCGGGCAAGGGCAACCCGCTGTTTTTGCCCGCCGGAGAGCTGGTGAGGTTTGCGCCCGGCGAAGCGTTCAAGCTGAACAAGGGCCAGCATTTCATCGACGCGTTCCCTGATTTCTCTCTGGGGTAGTCCTTCCTGTTTCAGGCCGAAAGCAATGTTCTTTTCGACTGTGAGGTGCGGAAAGAGGGCGTAGGACTGGAACATCATGTTCACGGGGCGTTCGTGCGGGGGAATGTTCGAGATATCCTGCCCGTTGATCAGAATGCGGCCTTCCGAAGGTGTCTCAAAGCCTGCAAGCATCCGCATGATGGTCGTCTTCCCGCAACCGGATGGCCCCAGCAGGGCAAAGAACTCACCCTGATCAATTTCAAGATTCAGATTTTCAATGGCTGTGAAGTCACCAAAACGCTTGGTCACACCCTCAAAGCGGATCATTGAAGGCTTGGAAGCAGGATCGTTGTCAGTCAAGGCGGGATTACTTTCAGACAGGGGCGGGCAGAAGGTCAGATACGCAGGGCTGAATGAGGAGGTCCTATACAGGAAAGGTGACGATCAGATAACGGTTTTATAACATATTCCCGAAAGAATTTTCATCTGTTCAGTGACCTGCAGATTCCTGTAACATGATGAACTGACGTTTTTTATCTGATTTTAAAACTGGACAGACCATGACTCCCGATTACAGCACCTGGCCCTTCAATGTCATGCCGGGTGAAATCCCGACGGATCCGGAAGCCCTGCGCAGCTGGATGCGGGAGCGCGATATTGACGAGGTTGAGTGTCTGACCTGTGATCTGGCGGGGATCGCACGTGGCAAGGCCATGCCGGCCAACAAGTTTGCCGAGATGCGCAGCAATTATCTGCCGGTTTCCATCTATTATCAGTCCATTACCGGAGACTATGCCGATCTGGATCGGGATGACGAATGGACGGAGACAGACATGTGTCTGGTCCCGGTTCTGTCCACGTTGCGGACGGTTCCCTGGGCAAAGTATCCAACCCTGCAGGTGATCCATGACCTGCAGCATCAGGACGGAACACCTGTGGGGATGGCACCGCGCTCCGTACTCAAGCGGGTGGTGGACTGCTACCATGCCCTGGGGTTGAAACCGATTGTTGCCCCGGAGCTGGAGTTCTATCTGACCAAGAAGAATACGGACCCTGACTATCCGCTGGAACCGCCGGTGGGGCGTTCCGGACGCCAGTCTGTTGGCAAGCAGTCCTACTCCATGGCTGCGGTCGACGAGTATGAAATGGTCATCAACGACATTTATGACTTTGCTGAATCAATGGGGCTGGAGATTGACACAATCATTCAGGAGGGCGGGGCTGCCCAGCTGGAAATCAACCTGATTCACGGTGATCCTGTCGAGCTTGCGGATCAGGTCTTTGTCTTCAAGCGTCTCATCCGCGAAGCGGCGTTCCGTCAGGGCTGCTATGCGACCTTTATGGCAAAGCCCATGGATCACGAACCCGGCAGTGCCATGCACATTCACCAGAGCCTTGTTTCGCTGGAGACAGGCGAGAATGTGCTCTCTGACGGGGATGGCAAGCCCAGCGAGCTGTTCTATCAGTTTCTGGCCGGGCAGCAGAGCTATATTCCTGCGGCCATGTGTATCTTTGCACCCTATGTGAACTCCTATCGCCGGATGGTGATTGGCGGGGCTGCCCCGATCAATCTGGAATGGGGGCAGGACAACCGTTCTGTCGGTTTGCGCATTCCCCATTCGTCACCGGCAAACCGTCGTGTGGAAAATCGCGTGATCGGAGCGGACACAAACCCCTATCTGTCCATTGCGGCAAGTCTGGCTTGCGGGTATCTGGGAATTGTTGAAAAGCTCAAGCCGCGCAAGGAATGCACCGGCATTGCCTATGATGCAGACTACACGCTGCCCCGCTCCCTGCTGGAGGCCCTGAACCTTCTGGACGAATGTCCGGCGCTGGAAGAAACGCTCGGCAAGGATTTCACGGATGTCTACAAAATTATCAAGCGTCACGAGTTCGAGGAATTCATGGCTGTGATCTCTCCCTGGGAGAGAGAGCATCTTCTTCTGACAGTCTAGAAGGCAGAACAGAATCATGATGGCTGCCCAGAAGCGCAAGGGTTTGCTCTTTGCCAATGACCGGTTCGGGTATTATCCGGACTCCTTCTATGCTGCGACAGCGAACCTCCTGCCCGAGCAGCCTGTTTTGCAGGGGCATGAAACCTGCGATGTCTGCATCGTCGGGGCCGGTTATACGGGGCTTTCTGCTGCCCTGCATCTGGCCCGGCGCGGCTTCGCTGTCCGGGTGCTCGAGGCCCATCGTATCGGGTGGGGCGCTTCGGGTCGTAACGGGGGGCAACTGGGCTCGGGACAAAGGCTGGAACAGCATGAACTGGAAGATCTGGTTGGTGTCACCAGAGCGAGGGCCCTGTGGGATCTTTCCGAGGAATCCAAGGCTCTGGTCAAGGGGCTGATTGCTGAAGAGAAGATTGATTGCGCCTACAAACCGGGGGTCCTGCATGCCGATCACAAGGCGTCCTACAGTCGTTTTTCGCGGGATTATGTCGAGAAGCTGGAACGGGATTACGGCTATCAGCACCTTACTTTCCTCAATCGGGATGCCGTGGCTGAACAGCTGGGCGCGCAGGGGTATTTCAGCGGTGTTCTTGACCGTGATGCCGGGCATCTGAATCCTTTGAAATTCTGTCTTGGTCTGGGCAGGGCGGCGTTGAAGGCCGGAGCGGTCGTCCACGAGCGCTCTCCTGTTCTCGACTGGTCTTCTGTTTCCCTGCGGGGGGGAGAGCAGGGTTACAGGATTAAAACCCCGGAAGGCTCTGTTTCGGCCCGACATCTTGTTCTGGCCTGCAACGGTTATCTGGAGCGCCTGAACAGGGCTGTCGCGCGGCGGATCATGCCGATCAACAACTTTATCGTGGCAACGGAGCCCCTCGGGGAAGCTGTGGCACGATCGCTGATCCGTGATGATGTCGCCGTTGCCGATTCACGGTTTGTGATCAACTACTACCGCCTGAGTGAAGATCGCCGTTTGCTGTTCGGCGGTGGTGAAAATTACCGCTATCGCTTTCCGTCCGATATCAGAAGCTTCGTCAAAAAGCCCTTGCTGGAGGTCTATCCGCAACTGGAAGGGACCGGACTGGATTTTGGTTGGGGCGGAACACTCGGAATCACCCGCAACCGCATGCCCGTCTTCATGAAGCCGGAGCGGAATCTCTGGACGGCCTGTGGTTTTTCGGGGCACGGCCTGGGGATGGCGACACTGTCCGGGAAACTGCTGGCCGAGGCCATTGACGGGACAGAAAGCCGTTTTGATCTGATGGCTTCCGTCCCCAGTCCGGTCTTTCCCGGAGGAACGCTTTTGCGCTGGCCTCTTCTGGTGCTGGCAATGAGCTGGTTTGCCTTGAGGGACAGGCTCTGATCTGAAAGAATGGGTTTTTCAACGTTCAGGTTAAGCGGGTTGATGGCTGTGTTGCGGGTTTTGCTTGTTTTTGTTGCTTTTTTCATTGTCGGTTGCGCGGATCGGAAACTGGAGCAGGCTGGTGATGTCCGGCCACTGGAAGTGACGTGGGAGGTCTTGCCCTACAAGCTGTCCGGGACGATCAATCTGACAACGAAAGCCGTTTATATTTCCGATGAAAATGGCGGTCGTTGTGAGGCTTCGTCCAAACCGCTCACCGCTTCGACCGGTATCTGGTCCGTGGTCTGTGAAAATGGCAGGTCCGCAAAAGGAAACTATCAGGCCCTCGGGGCAGGAAAGGGGGCCAGAGGCTCCGGTTCTGATGATCAGGGCAACAGTGTTGATTACGTCATCGGTACGAAATAGAAACTGCTGTCTCTCTATGCTTCTTCGTTGAAGCGCTCGCGGAGCCAGTTCAGGAAGATGGCGACCTCTGAACGCGGGGCCAGGTTACCGGTGCTTTCAATCAGGTAGTGTCCCTGTTCCAGCACAACCGGGGGGCCAGACGTTACAACAGGTTCTCCCTTCTGTATCATGGTGTCTGCAAAGCGCTTCAGAACACAGGCCAGACCTGCCTTGAGCGTAACCATTTCAAAAGCGATGGCTGTGGTATCGACAACGAGCCTGGGACGGGAGCTGTCCAGATTGAGGGACTGTGCTGAGAAATAGCGCGCCCAGTGATCATCGAAGCCCAGAATGTGAATCAGCTGCTCTTCTTTGATGTCTTTCCAGTCAAAGGGCTGTCCGGCAGGCGCCAGATCGCCGTGGATGATGGGAACAATCGCTTCGGAACTGAGCTTCTCGCACCGGACACCCGGCCATTGACCGTGCCCGAAGCGGATCTCGATGTCATTGATTTCGTGGTCGGGAGCCTCGGTAAAGATACTGGTTGTGATCTTCAGTTTGATGTCGGGATGTTCCTGCCAGAAAGCGGGAAGCCTCGGGGCAAGCCAGAGCACCATGGTTGTAATGGGAAGCTTCAGATTGACTTCATTGCTGCCGGAAGGACCGAAGAGACCGTTTGTTGACAGGGTTAAATCGTTCAGCGCTCTCCTGATCGCAGGCAGGTAGGCTTCTGCTGCCTTGGTCAGGCGCAGGTTTCGCGGTTGCCTGTTGAAGAGTTTCTCGCCGAGCTGTGTTTCCAGAACCTTGATATGCAGGCTGACAGCAGCCTGGGTCATGCCAAGCTCCTGTGCGGCGGCTGTAAAGTTCAGGTGGCGGGCTGCTGCCTCGAAGGTCCGCAACACGTTCAGGTTTGGAAGTTTGCGCATGATCAACGATAAATAAATTGGGATATTATGGCCATTTTATATTGTTTTTATTGTTTTAAAAACTGTGAAAAATGAGAAGGGAGCTTTTCGGAAAACTGGAAAAAAGAAGGTCGTCATGTCAGAGATGCCGCTAGAGGAACCTGTGAAAAAACCGGCAAACAGGAAATGGAACTATGTGCCTGACCTGCCGCTGGATTATGCCCCTTACTGGCATTGGCCTCCAAAACCTGTAACCTTTCTGAAGTGGGTCTGGCAGAACTGGCTGCAGACATCAGATCGTTCGCTCTATGTGATTTTTGCCTTTGTTGTGGCCTTCTGGATGCAGCCTGTCACAGAGGCGCAGGCCCTGTTGAGACCGGACTGGATGGCGGCTGTTGTGGTGCGCAATGCTGTTGTTCTGAGCATTGTTGCCGGGGGCCTGCATTTCTGGTTTTACGGGATAGATGGACAGGGCAATGTGCTCAAATATGATCCGCGTCCGATCTCGAAGAAGCGCAACACGTTGTTCAGGCTCAACTATCAGGTCTGGGACAACATGTTCTATTCCCTGCTCAGCGGGGTGCCGATCGCTTCTGCATTCGAGATTTTCCTCAGATGGAACTACGCGCAGGATGCCTTGCCGACGGTGAGCTTTGCAGGAAATCCCTTCTGGTATGTTGCGCTTTTCCCCCTGCTGGCCTTGTGGCAGAGCTTCCATTTCTATGTTGTTCATCGCCTGTTGCACGTCCCGGCACTCTACAAAAGATTTCACGATGTTCATCACCGCAATATCAACCCCGGTCCCTGGTCCGGGATGTCGATGCACCCTGTAGAGCATCTCTTTTATTTCAGCAGTCTGTTGATTTTCCTGATTGTTCCGTCCGATCCGGTGCACATGCTGTTTTTGCTCTACTGGCAGATGCTGGGTGCGGCATCCTCCCACTCGGGCTATGAGGCGGTCTGGGTGAAAGACAAATCCCGCCTGTTGCTGGGAGCGTTCTTTCACCAGATGCATCACCGTTATTTTGAATGCAATTACGGGAACGGTGAAATGCCCTGGGACAAGTGGTTCGGGAGCTATCACGATGGTACTGAGGCAGGCGAGGCGATGATGAAAGAGCGCCGCAAGCGTTTGCGTGAAACAAAAGGCTGAAGCCCAAAAGCCCCGCAAGTCCGGCGGGGCTTTTTTCTGCCTACTTCAGAAGCTCTTCCTCAAAGGGAAAGCGGGAGAGCAGTTCGATGCCGTCTTCCCGGATCAGAACCTGCTGTTCCAGCTTGACGCCTTCCCTGCCGCCGTCCTCGCCAATGTAGCTTTCAACGCAGATGGTCATGCCGGGCAGCAGGACACCGTTGTATCCGGCATTCGGGAAGTCACCGTGGTGATAAAGGTAGGGGTATTCGCCCGTCAGCCCCACTCCGTGGGCGGAGAGATAGTAACGGTTCTTGTAGTATTTTTCCGGAATGTTCCAGGCTTCATCGGCATATTCCGCAAAGGTCATGCCGGGTCTGAGTATCTCCATGTTGTGGTGAACCTGTTCATAGGCGACCTTGTAGAGCGTGCGTTGCAACTCGGTCGGTTTGTCGGGACCGGCATGGAAGGTGCGGGAAAAATCGGCATAGTAGCCGTGGCATCCGACAACATCGGTGTCGAGGGCGACCAGCTCGTTTTCGCCGATGACATTGTGCGCGGTTTCCTGAAACCAGGGATTTGTGCGTTCCCCGGCGCTGAGCAGGCGGGTTTCAATGTAATCGCCGTTTTGTTCGATAACGGCCTGATGGAGAACAGACCAGAGTTCATTCTCTGTCAGGCCCGGTCGCAGGGCTTCTCTCAGGCGTTGAACGCCAACTTCGGTTGCGCGAAGGGAGGCACGCACACACTTCATTTCCTCTTCGGATTTGATGGCCCGTGCGCGTTCAACAGGTTCCTGGGCATCCACGATACGCAATCCCAGTTCCTTCAGGGCAATGGCTGTCCCGGCATTGAGGCGTTCGAGACCGACTGTTGCATGCTTTCTGGTCAGTTCAACGATCAGCGCGTTCATCTCCTGCGCCCAGGCCTTTTCCCGCTCGGCAATCAGTGGCCCTGCGGCAACGTAGCTGGCTGTTTTGGAAGCGCGCACCTCATCAATGGTTTCGAAGCCTTCAGCCAGATGTTCGCAGCCTGTAAACTCGAAGAGGATGGATCTGTTTGCCGTCAGCAAAAGGTAACGCGACGGAGCATTGCGCTGGCAGAAGATCTGCATGTTGCGTGCCCCTGTGGCATAGCGGATGTTGATCGGGTCGGACAGGATAACAGCATCAATGTTGCGTTTTGCCATCTCCTTGCGCACCTGTCCAAGGCGATAGAGGCGTACAGCACTCAGATCAATACCCTCGCTTTCAGGCGAGCGGTCCAGAAGGGCGAGTCCGTTCAGATCGCTGCGTTCGGCGTGCCAGTCAAAATTGGCCATGTCTCTCTCCGTCGATTTTGATTGCTTTTCCCTATTTTTCGTTATCTGTTATTTAAGTAAACTGTATAAAAAATCCTGTTTGAAATAACCAAAGGTTATGTATTGTGCGCAGAAAGAGCCTGCCTCCCCTGGACAGTCTGATCTTTTTTGAAGCAGCGGCCCGTCTGAACTCCTTTACCCTTGCGGCAGAGGAGCTTTTTGTGACGCAGGCCGCGGTCAGCAAGCGTATTCGCCAGCTGGAAGAGCATCTGGGATCTGCGTTGTTCAAGCGGATCGGGCGCAAGCTTTTCCTGACAGACCGTGGCGAGCTGTTGCGCGAAAAGGTTTCGATGGGGCTGGATTACTTCGACGCCGTTTTTTCGGAGTTTTCTGCCCGCCAGCAAACGCGGGTCAGCGTGGCCTCCAACTCTGCTGTCACGATGTTCTGGCTGATGCCCAGGGTAAAGGAGTTCAGCCTGTCAGAAGCCTCCTGCCAGATTGATCTGGGCAACACCGACAATCAGGAGGATCTGATTCAGGGCGACAATGATCTGATCGTGATTTACGACCGCAAGGGCGAGGTTCCGGGCTGGAACGCATCTTTGTTGTTTCCCGAGATTCTTGTTCCGGTTGTTCACCCGGATATCCTGAAAGCGGACAGCCGCCTGAAAGAGGCTCCCCTGCTGGATTACACGCGTCTGGCACCGGACTGGAGCAACTGGGGGAGTGTCCTTCCCCGGATGGATGCACCTGATCTGGTCCATCGACCAGTGGTCCGTTGCAGAAGCTTTGCGCACACGATCGGTGCGGCTGTTCGTGGAGAGGGTGTTGCCCTGGGAAGCCTGTATCTGTTGCATAACGAGCTGGCAAACGGGACGCTGACTGTCCTGGGAAATCAGCGTTACGAAACGGGTTTGAGCTATTATCTCTGTCACAGGGCGGGGCTTGCCCTGAGCGCCGAGAGCAGGACTTTTTGCGATTATCTTCTGACAGGTTTGTCTGCCTGAGCAGAGAGGCAGACCTGCAAAAGAAAAGCCCTGCTTTGGAGAGCAGGGCTTGCAAGGTTCCCGGTGTTTTGTGACCGGGAGGAAACAGGATCCGGTGTGCCGTCAGACCTTCCAGAAGCAGAAGGTCCCCCAGCACAGCGCCAGACCCAGTGGGGTCCAGAGCTGGGCATCCGTAAAGCCCAGCCATGCCAGAAAGATGTAGGTTGATCCCAGAAGAGCGATAAAAAGGCGGTCACCACGGGTTGTGGTCAGCCCGAGGACGCCCTTTCGTTCAGCCCCGCCAGGCTTGCGCACCTCGATAAAGGCAAGCAGGCCGATTGCGGAAAAGATACCGATAAAGAGTGCTGCTGTGGGCCAGGTCCAGGCCATCCAACTCAACATTATACCCTCCCCAGGGCAAAGCCCTTGGCGATGTAGTTACGCACAAAATAGATGACAATCGCGCCGGGGATGATTGTCAGAACCCCGGCAGCGGCCAGCAGCCCCAGTTCGAAACCGGCAGAGGACGAGGTCTTGGTCATCACTGCTGCAATCGGTTTGGCGGCAACGGCTGTCAGGGTCTTGGCCAGCAGCAGCTCCACCCAGGAGAACATGAAGCAGAAGAAGGCGGCGACACCGATCCCGGCCTTGATGGTCGGGACGAAGATCTTCAGGAAGAAGGCCGGGAAGGAATAGCCGTCAACATAGGCGGTCTCGTCCAGTTCCTTTGGAACGCCGCTCATGAAGCCCTCGAGGATCCAGACAGCCAGTGGAATGTTGAACAGGCAGTGTGCCAGTGCAACAGCCAGATGGGTGTCAAAGATGCCGACAGCCGAATAGAGCTGGAAGAAGGGCAGGGCAAAGACGGCGGCAGGTGCCATGCGGTTTGTCAGCAGCCAGAAGAAGAGGTGCTTGTCCCCGAGGAAACGATAGCGGGAGAAGGCATAGGCTGCCGGCAGGGCCGCTGCGAGCGAGATGATGGTGTTCAGGCTCACGTAGCCGATGGAGTTGATGTAACCCCAGTACCAGCTTGGGTCGGTGAAGATCACAGCGTAGTTCTCGATGGTCCAGGTCTGCGGGAACAGGGAGAAGCCACCCAGAATCTCGTTGGTGGTTTTGAAACTCATCGCCACCAGCCAGTAGATCGGCAGCAGCAGGAAGAGAATGTAGATGATCGGTACAAGCGCACGGGCTTTCATGGTTTCGGCCTCCTTATTGCGCGTCGTCTTTGGTCATGATGGTGTAGAACAACCAGGACACCAGCAGTGTCACGGCAAAATAGATCAGTGACATGGCCGCAGCCGGTCCCAGATCGAATTGCCCCAAGGCGGTCTTCACCAGATCAATGGACAGGAGTGTGGTCGAGTTGCCCGGGCCACCGCCTGTCAGGACGAAAGGTTCTGTGTAGATGTTGAAGCTGTCCATGAAGCGCAGCAGGACGGCAATGGTCAGAACGCGCTTCATTTTCGGCAGCTGGATGTAACGGAAAACCGCCCAGTTGGAGGCTCCGTCAATCTTTGCCGCCTGATAGTAGGCATCCGGAATGGAGATAATCCCGGCGTAGGACAGCAGCACAACCAGAGAGGTCCAGTGCCAGACATCCATCACGATGATGGTGATCCAGGCCGCCAGCGGACTGCGGGTCATGTTGTACTCAATCCCCAGAACCTCGTTGATGGTGTAACCGGCCAGACCGATATCCGGCAGGGTAAAGATATTCCACATCGCACCGACAACGTTCCATGGAATCAGAAGCGGCAAGGCCATCAGGACGAGACAGACCGGAACCCAGAAACCCTTGCGCGGCATGGCCAGTGCAATGGCAACGCCAAGGGGAATTTCGATCAGCAGGATCGTGATGGTGAACAAGGCCTGGCGACCAAGGGCACCGTGGAAGCGCTCGGAACGCAGAACCTGCTGGAACCAGTCGAGGCCCTGCCAGAAGAAGAGGTTGTCACCAAAGGTTTCCTGAACAGAGTAATTGACCACTGTCATCAGGGGAACCAGAGCGTTGAAGGCCACCAGAATCAGAACAGGCAGCACAAAGAACCAGGCTTTTTGATTCAGGGTTTTCATGCCTTTGCCTCCTCGGTTGCGATCCAGCCATCGGCATAGACGCGCGTGTATTCAGGCTGGAAGTGCAGTGTCACCTCGTCACCGGCGGCCGGCAGATCGCCTTCGGTAATGGCGTTGATGCGGTGTTCGCCGACAAGAACCTCGACCACGTTCTGGTGACCAAGATCGACGGCTTTGCGCACTGTGCCGCCCAGCGTGTTGCTGTCCCCGGCCTTGCCCAGAGAGACGTGTTCCGGGCGAATGCCGATTTCCGTTCTTGCGCTGTCTGGACTGGCTGCGAGATCGGCCCGGATCGGACCTTCCAGTTCCAGAGCCTGCTGGTTGAACAGGGCTTTTCCATCCAGAATTTCACACGGCAGGATGTTCATGCCGGGCGAGCCGATGAAGTGTCCGACAAAGGTGTGTGCCGGACGCTCGAACAGTTCGATCGGTGTGCCGACCTGAACCACTTCCCCCTCCTGCATAACCACGACCTGATCGGCAAAGGTCAGGGCCTCTGTCTGGTCGTGTGTCACATAGATCATGGTGACGTTGACTTTCTGGTGCAGTTCCTTGAGCTTGGAACGCAGCTTCCATTTCAGAAGCGGGTCAATCACTGTCAGCGGCTCGTCAAACATGATGACGTTGACGTCGTCACGAACGAGGCCGCGGCCCATGGAGATTTTCTGCTTGTTGTCCGGTGTCAGACCGGAGGCACGCTGGCTGAGCATGTCATCCAGCTCCAGCATGGTCGAGATTTCACGCACGCGCTGTTCAATCCGGTCTTCTGCGATACCGCGGTTGCGAAGCGGGAAGGCCAGATTGTCATAGACGGTCATGGTGTCGTAGATCACCGGAAACTGGAACACCTGCGCAATGTTGCGCTCGTCCGGTGCCAGACTGGTCACATCCTGATCGTTGAAGAGAATGCGTCCCTCGCTCGGGATCAGAAGGCCGGAGATAATGTTGAGAAGGGTAGACTTGCCACATCCGGATGGCCCGAGCAGAGCATAGGCCCCGCCGTCGGACCATTTCAGGTCCATCTGTTTCAGGGCATAGTCGGACTGCTTTTTGGGATTGGGCAGATAGCTGTGGCGAAGGCCGTCAAGCGTGATTTCAGCCATGAGCGCCTCCTGTTGCGGCGAGTGAGCCGTTTTGATCGAAATAGAAACACGCTGTTGGATCAAAGAAGAAGCTGTGCTTTTCGCCAACATTGTAGGGGTGAACGCCGGAGGCCAGGGAAACCCATGAAGAGTCCTGTCCCGGACGGAAGTGGGCAACAGAGTCGGAACCGGAAATCTCGGTGATCTCGACCACACCATCCAGCGCGACAGAGCAGCTTTCTGTTCTTGTCGGAACGACAAAGTGCGGGCGAATGGCAACAGTGTAGGTGCCGTCAGCCAGCGATGCCGATGAACCGGTTGCCTCCCATGTCACGGATGTACCCAGAGAAAAGCTGGTGCCTTTCTTGGTAACGGTCGCGCGGTTGATGGGAGGATCGGAAAAGACTTCTGCAGCCGTCAGATTCTGGGGCTTGCGGTAAACATCGCCGGTTGCGCCGCTTTGGGTGATGCGGCCTTCGTGCATCAGGATTGTCTGACCGCCCAGCATCAGGGCTTCTGCCGGTTCGGAGGTTGCGTAGACCACGATCGATCCCCGGTTTGCAAAGAGATCCGGAAGCTGGTCGCGCAGTTCTTCGCGCAGTTTGTAATCCAGGTTTGCAAGGGGCTCGTCGAGGAAAATGGCTGTGCTTTCCTTGACGATTGCACGGGCAAGCGCGCAACGCTGCTGCTGGCCGCCGGAGAGTTCCCCGGGCTTGCGTTCCAGCATGGGTTCCAGTTTCAGGATTTCCGCGGCTTCGTGGACGCGGGTTCTGATCTCGTCTTTCGGAATACCGGCAACGCGCAGAGGGGACGCGATGTTCTCGTAAACGGAAAGATGAGGGTAGTTGACAAAAAACTGGTGAACCAGCGCGATGTTGCGCTTTTGCGGGCTGATGCCGGTGACGTCCTGACCGTTCATCAGGACCTGGCCTTCTGTGGGCCTTTCCAGTCCGGCCAGGATTTTGATCAGGGTGCTCTTGCCGGCATTGGTTGCGCCCAGCAGCACATTGAAACCGCCTGGTTCCAGTTTGAGTGAAGTATCATAGATGTGGGTTTCGGACCCAACCTTGTGTGTGATGTTTTTTAGCTCTAACGCCATACCATGTCCTGCTGCTTGCGCTGCATTCCCTCGTTTTTCAATGTCAGACCTGCCGACGGTTTTCAGGCAAGCCGAACGAAAAAGCCGAGACCTCACGGGGAGGCCCCGGCTTTCATTATATCAGACTGTCAAAAGGGCTGATGATCAGTTGGACGCCCAGCGGGCAACCAGCTCGTCATAGTTGACGGTCTGGCCCTGTGGCTTTTCGTTGTCCAGTTTCGCTTTCGCGCCACCCTTGCCGAGCCATTCGGACGGATCCTTCGGCTCGTTCAGGCGTGGACCACAACCACCGTATACGTTCGCAGCCCTGTCAGCCGCTTCCATACGGGCCATGACCAGGTCCATTTCCTCGGCCAGACGGTCCATCGCTTCCTGCGGAGTAAAGGCACCGGAGTTTACGTCACCGATCTGCTGCCACCAGATTTGCGCCAGCTTTGGATAGTCAGGAACGTTGACGCCGGTCGGGGACCAGGCCACACGGTCAGGAGAACGATAGAATTCAACCAGACCACCCAGGTTCTCTGCACGTTCGGAGAAGGACTCGTGATTGACAGAGCTGTCACGGATAAAGGTCAGACCCACGTGGGACTTCTTCACGTCAACTGTTTTGGAAACAACAAACTGGGCGTAGAGCCAGGCTGCCTTTGCACGATCCAGCGGAGTGGATTTCAGGATTGTCCAGGAACCAACGTCCTGATAGCCAACCTTCTGGCCTTTTTCCCAGTAGGGACCGTGCGGGGATGGAGCCATGCGCCACAGTGGCTTGCCTGCCTCATCCACAGTGTTGTTGCCTTCAGATTTCGGCTTGACCATGTCAGCTGTAAAGGCTGTGTACCAGAAGATCTGCTGGGCAACGTTACCCTGGCTGAGAGCCGGCAGGGACTGGTAGAAGTCGAAGGATGCCGCACCGGGAGGAGCGTAGTTGCGCAGCCATTCGTCCCACTTGCGGATCGCATAGACCGCAGCCGGACCGTTGGCAGCACCACCGCGGCTTACAGAAGCACCGGCCGGGTTACAGGAACCCGCTTCCATGCGGATGCCCCACTCGTCGATCGGAACACCGTTCGGCTCACCCTTGGAACCGGCGCCGGCCATGGAAAGCCAGGCATCGGTCATACGCCAGCCGAGGTCAGGCGCGCGCTTGCCGTAATCCATGTGACCATAAATTGTCGTGCCGTCGATTTCCTTCACATCCTTGGAGAAGAACTCGGCAATGTCTTCGTAGGCAGACCAGTTTACCGGAACGCCCAGATCATAGCCGTACTTGTCCTTGAAGGCTTTTTGCAGGTCTTCGCGGTCAAACCAGTCCTTGCGGAACCAGTAGAGGTTCGCGAACTGCTGGTCCGGCAGCTGATAGAGATCGCCATCCGGTCCTGTGGTGAACTGGGTGCCCATGAAGTCACCCAGGTCCAGACCCGGGTTGGTGACGTCCTTGCCGTCGCCTGCCATGAAGTCTGTCAGGTTGTAGGCCAGCTGCAGACGGGAGTGCGTACCGATCAGATCGGAGTCATTCACGTAGGCATCATAGAGGTTACGCTTGGTTTGCATCTGTGTCTGGACAGCCTGCACAACCTCGCCTTCACCCAGAATCTGGTGGTTGACCTTGATGCCTGTGATTTCTTCGAACGCCTTGGTCAGAACTTCTGACTCGTAGCTGTGTGTTGGAATGCCTTCGGAAAGGACATTGATTTCCATACCTTTGAACGGCTCGGATGCATTGATGAACCATTGCATTTCGTTCAGCTGTTCATCCTTGGAGAGAGCGGATGGCTGGAATTCCTGATCAATCCATTTTTTCGCGGCTTCAACATCTGCCATAGCGGCAGGGGACAGAGCCAGAACAGCCATGGCGGCTGTGGCCCCGAGTAGATATTTTTTCATTGCGTGTCTCCCTGTGGGTCAGAGTCTTTCGCTCATTCGTTTTCATATATGAAAGACGGGAAGATGTTCACTTGATCATAAGTGAAAGTCAATAGAAAAGCTTGCAGGGCTTTTGGCAGAGACAGATTTTCATGATAAAAGACCAAAAACAGGGAGCCGGTATGGTCTTCAGGATGTTGAAATGAACATTCTTTGGATATTCTGATACAATCCGGAAACAGCAGTGTGGTGAACAGGGAAAGAAAACTTTATGGAGCTTACACAACGTCAGCTTGAAATACTAACGACAATTCGCGCTGATGGCAGTGTCGAGGTGGACAGGCTGGCGACGCATTACAATGTAACGACCCAGACAGTGCGTCGCGATCTTGCTGTCCTGTGCCAGCGGGGACTTGCCATGCGTACCCATGGTGGTGCGCGCCAGATGGTTTCTGTTTCCAACCAGGATTACTCGGAACGTCGTGTCCAGCAGATCGAAGAGAAAAAACGCATTGCGGAACTGGCTGCGGGTCTGATTCCCAACCGCTGCTCCGTGGCATTGAACATCGGCACGACAACCGAGCAGGTTGCCCTGGCCCTTTCCCGTCACGAGCAGCTGATTGTGCTGTCAAACAATGTAAACATTATCGCCTCTTTCTTCGGCTCGCAGGTCAAGGAGCTGATTCAGGTTGGCGGATCTGTCCGGCAGAGTGATGGCGCTGTTATTGGCGAGGAAGCTGTTTCCTTTATCTCGCGCTACAAGGTTGACTATGCAATCCTCGGGGCCTCTGCGCTGGATGAGGATGGCGATATTCTGGACTATGACGGACGCGAGGTTGCTGTTTCGCGTGCGATCATGGCCAATGCGCGGGTGAACATACTGGTTTGTGACAGCAGCAAGTTCGAGCGTTCTGCGCCTTACAAGATCTGCCATGCTGCAGATCTGGACTATATTATCATGGAGCAAACACCTCCTGCCGGCTTCCGCCAGATGGCCGAGGCAGGTGGTGCCAAGATCATCTGTCCCTAGAGCACCGGGTCTGTGTTTTTGTGAAAGTTCCTTCTGTGTTCAGGGCCGGGAGGCCCCGACAGCAGGCGTCCCGTGCAGGCAGCGAGGAATGACCGGAAAGCTCTCTGTCAGGTAATAGGCATAGGTGCCTCCGGGAAATTCCGGTGTTTTGGCAAAGCGACCATTGCAGTCATCCAGATCACCCGAGCCGTGCCTGTATTGATAATCGCGTGTAAAGGTACCGTCGTAATGGCCTCCGGGATTTCCCTCGTCCGAGGGGCGGTGCCCGCTTTTCAGGTTGTAGCTTGATGTCAGGGCAACAATGCCGGAGCTAGTGTCCTGTGGATCACTGAAGCCAAAGGCAGCGTAAATCGGAAAGCCGTCTGTGGCCCAGCCCACAATGGGCGAGTGTCTGTCCGCCCGGACATTCATGGCTTCCAGCAAAAGGGTGGGCAATCCGTGATAGTGATATTTTCCTGTCGGCTGAACGTGGGCATGGTTGTGATCCAGCCCCAGCTCTATGGCACCGGAAAGAGCCTCGTATTGCCAGCCGCTTCTCCTGTTCCCCTGAAAAAACTCGTCAGCACCCGGATCAAAGGGTACGCCGTTCACGGCCCAGCCAGGTTCGCGAATTGCTGTGGCGCGTTCCTTCCATTCGGGATTGAGTGGAATGCGGACAGAAATGCTCTGTTCTGAAATGCGGTTGGGATTTCCGGAATTCGGGAACTGCCCGGTCAGGTGATCGGGGATCGCGTTGGCCCTGATGATTCGCCAGTTTCCTTCGACATCCGAAAAGTAGCGGTTGTCCGTTGGGGGTTGCTCTGTGGCGGGAACAAGATCAGGGGTGCCATTGGACTGGACAATCCCGTGCTGCCGTCCCGTGCGAGCAATTCCGCCGGGACGGGGAGGATGATCATCAAGGCGTGCACCTCCTCTTGCCGGAACACAGACAAGTCGCTCTGTCCGCGGCGGGATCCGGCAGCGACCATCCATGGCACCACGCCCTGTCTGAAAAGAGCAGGCTGCGTTTGCGGATTTGTCAAAGCAGGCTTCAAAGGCTTCGTTCGGGGGCGGTCTGATCCCTTCCGGCCCTGCGGTCTGGGCAATGGCCCATGAAAAGGAGGCTGTCAGGATCGCGCCTGTCAGCAGGATCTTTTTGTTCAGAGACATTCCGTCCGCCTTTCCCTGTATCCTGTTCAAAACTGTCTGGAAACAGCAATATGTGAGGAATCATTCATGCACACTGTGGCAAAGGCAAGACCGATTTCTGCAAAAATGCACGCTGTCTGCTGGTCATGCTGTCCGCTGCCGGATATCCTTTTTGCTGATGAGGTTCAGTGCGTTGCGCAAGTTTGGTCTGTTCGGATTACCGGGCGAATGATGGGGTGAGGCATCGGATGAAAAAGGGAACGCTTGTTCTTTTTTGCGGCAAGATGGGCGCCGGAAAAACAACGAAGGCACGGGAGATTACTCTGGAAAGAGGAGCGGTGCTGCTGTCAGAAGACGAGTGGCTTGCAGCCCTCTATCCCGATCAGATCTCCACGCTGGCCGACTACTCCGCTTGTTCCGGATTGCTGAAAACCCCGATCCGGGCGCTGGTGCAATCCGTCCTGTCGGCGGGAGTTGATGTGGTGATGGACTTTCCGGCAAACACCCTGTCACAAAGGACCTGGCTGCGAAGCCTCTGCGCTGAAGTGGAGGCACCCCATGAGCTGTTTTACCTCGATTTTTCGGATGAACGTTGTCTTGCGCAGATCGCCAAACGACGTCTTGAGCAGCCGGACAGGGCAAAAACAGACACACCCGGGATGTTCCATCTGGTGACAGGTTATTTCGAGGAACCCTCACCGGAGGAAGGCTTTCATCTGATTCGTATTTCGGAAAAGGGGTGAGGCTTTTCCTGCACAGGGAGTGCCGGTTGGGAGGACGCCCGGAATGAGGATTGCGGTCATAAAGACCGCTTTTAAAAGGATGACCGTAAGGGCCAGATGACTCAGCTGGGCGGATTGGGGAAATTCCCTGCACTGATGTTTTGGGAAGGCAGCAGGGCACAGCGTTTTCACCCTCTTTTCCCGGATCGTGAAACAATAAGATGCTGAAAAGTATGGTGCGCCCGGCAGGATTCGAACCTGCGACCCCAGGATTAGGAATCCTGTGCTCTATCCTGCTGAGCTACGGGCGCTGACAAAGGTCTTGTTTAAGCCTTTATAATCTATCGTGTCCTGACATCAAGAGCGAGTTGGACTTTTCAATGCAAAAGCCAAATTGCATCTTTACCTCCCGCAGGCCTTGGGATATGGTCCGCATCATTGTCGGCGCCTGAAACAGGCGCCCTTAAGGCACCCGTAGCTCAGCTGGATAGAGCGTTGCCCTCCGAAGGCAAAGGCCACAGGTTCGAATCCTGTCGGGTGCGCCATTGCTTCCCTGAAAACCGGTTTGTTGTCTCCACTGTTTCTGACAGGAAAAGTCAGGGGTATGGTTTTCTGTGTCTTGAAGACACCAGTGAGGATGGACAAAAAAGTCGCAGGGGGTCGGGCATTGCCCATTTTGATGTGAGGCTTTAGGATCAGGGTCAAAAGAAAAACATCAAAAAGCAGGGGATATGTTCAGGGGGCACGCAGGTTTGATGGACTGTTCGCGGTTGCAGGGGAGCGATGCTGTGTCTGTGCGGACGGTGATGTCATGGCTGGTGGTGGCCGTCTTCTCGGCTGTGCTGGCGGGGTCAGGCTTCGCTCATCGCGTGGCTGTACCCGAATTCACGCCCGAACTTCTGGACTATCTTGAATCCGGCGGATCGCTTTCAGATATCTGTGGCCCTTTTGACTCCGAAGGCTCCCTGATCCTTTCGGAGTGTGAAGCCTGTCGACTGGCAGAGGCTGTCTGCCTTCCTCCGCCTGCTTTGGAGCCGGTTGCCGCCGTTTCCCCCTCTGTTTCCCTGATCTGGTATCCTGTTGCGACAGCGCGGACCGGACATGTATTAGAGCCATCCCGTGCGCCCAGGGCTCCGCCCTTTCTCTGAGTCTTTTTCTTTCGACCAGAAACAGATTGTCCGTTTTGAACGGCTCAATTCCTCGGAGAATTCCAATGAAACAGATTCGACTGCCGGGCCTGATGGCCCCTGTCGGTGACCTCTGTCTGCCGACAAACCCCGGTGTGTTCCCGACACCGTTTTCTTCTCATGCCAGTCCGCTGCACCATGCCTGCTTGCCTGCAGGGAGGGAGATGCGATGAAGGCGACACCCCATACTTCAACTGCCGGAGCGCAGGATGCGACTTCCAGCAGGTTCTATGTCGCGGCCTGGCGCTGGCATTTCTACACGGGCCTTTTTGTTGTTCCCTTCTTTGCCGTCCTTGCTGTGACGGGGCTGGCCCTGCTCTGGATTGCCTGGCTTGATGGCCGGGACGGAGAGCGCATTCCCGTCATTCCGCAGGAGCGTGCCCTGCCTGTCTCGCAGCAGGCCGAGGCTGCTCTGTCTGCTGTGCCGGATGGCCAGCTGGTGCAGTATGTTGCGCCCCGATCTGCTGATCTGGCTGCGATCTTCCGGGTCGATCAGGGTGAGGACGCGATCATGGTTGTCGTGGATCCCTTTACAGCACAGGTTCTGGAGAGCTTTCCGCGCCGGAGCGGCTGGTATGATTTTGCCGATGCCATTCACAGTGATCTCATGCTCGGTGTCGCGGGCGACCGCATGCTGGAGATTGCGGCCTCGCTTGGCATGGTTCTGATTGCCACAGGCCTTTACATGTGGTGGCCCAGAAACGGAGGATGGCGCGCAGTCCTTTTCCCTTCTCTTGTCCGGGGACGCTCCGGCTGGAAAGCCCTGCATGCCTCTGTCGGTCTCTGGTTGTCGCTTGTTCTGGTTTTCTTCCTGCTGTCCGGGCTGGCCTGGACCGGTGTCTGGGGTGGAAAGATGGTCCAGGCCTGGAGCCAGTTCCCGGTCGAGAAATGGGACAGCGTGCCCCTGTCGGATCAGACGCATGCCAGCCTGAACCACGAACGGCAGGAGGTTCCCTGGGCTCTCGCCCTGACACCTTTGCCGGCTTCTGGCAGTCTGGCGGGCCATGCTGTTCTGGAACCCGGAACACCGCTGGACCTTGATGCAATGGATAATCTGGCGCGCAGGGTCGGTTTTGACGGGCGCTATCAGTTGAATCTGCCCCAGGGCGCGACGGGGGTCTGGACCTTCAGCCGTGATTCCATGAGCATGGACAGCACGGACCCGACAATAGACCGGACCATGCATGTCGACCGGTACACAGGGCGTATTCTGGCTGATGTCCGTTATGAGGATTACTCTCTTGCAGGGCAGGCGATGGCTGTCGGCATTGCACTTCACATGGGCACACTGGGGCTCTGGAGTGTGCTGGCGAACACGGTTTTCTGCCTGTCCGTGCTGTTCCTTTGCATCAGTTCCGTTGTTCTGTGGTGGAAGCGCCGACCGGCTCGCCAATTTAGACTGGTGGCTCCACCCCTGCCGCGTGACCTGCCTCTGTGGAAGGGAGCTGTTCTGACCGGATTGCTGGTTTCCATGGCCTTTCCGCTTGCCGGACTGACGTTGCTTGCCGTCATGACACTGGACCTTCTGATTCTCTCAAGGGTTCCGGCCCTCCGCCGGGTTCTGAGCTAACCTTTCCCTGTGCGCAGCCTGTCAGGGTCTTTTCAGGCTGCGCGCAGATCGGAGCTGTGCAGGAGCGGCAAAGTGGCAATATTTGCCTTTCTGGTGGAGAAACATTACTGAAGAGTTTCAGTCTCTTGCAGGTTTTTCTGTGATTCATCCGGTGTGTGTCTGCTGTTGTCTCAAATGCCCCGTTTTTCAGAACGATACTTTATTTATTGACTCTAGGTAAAATAATTTTACCATTAGTAAATAAATAAAAATGCTGAGGTATCAATCCGGGAGGTTTGAAATGATTTCGTTTTTTGAAGGTGCATCTCCAGCTCTGTATAAATCCAAAACAACTCTGGCCGCGTTGGCGCTTGTCTGTTCATCAGCGGGGCTCCCGCTGGCGGCTTTTGCGGAGGAAGAGAGTTGCAGGATTGTGCGTATGGCCGAGCCGGGATGGACAGACCTGACGTACACGCAAGCCGTTGCGAGTGAAATTTTAACAGGCCTTGGATATGAAACAGACACGGATACGCTGGGACTGCCTGTTATTTATCAATCTCTGGAAAACAGGGATCTGGATATTTTTCTGGGCTATTGGGACCCGGCTATGGAGATTTATTACAAGGATTACAGAGAACGCGGCACTGTTGAGACCGTTAAAACGAACCTCGAAGGGGCGAAGTTCACTTTCGCTGTTCCCAAATATGTCCATGACGCGGGTGTGACAAGCATTGCTGATCTGAGCAAACACACCGGGAAGTTTGATCAGAAAATGTACGGAATGGAGCCTGGAAGTAACGATATTATGTTGCAAATCGTAGCGGATAACGCTTTTGGACTTGGAGACTGGGAAGTTATTGAGTCAAGCGAGCAGGGCATGTTGTCCCAGGTTAAGCGCGCGGCCCGTCGGGAAAACTGGATTGTTTTTGTGGGCTGGGCTCCCCATCCGATGAACACAAATCTCGAGATGGAATATCTGACAGATGGCGATGACTATTACGGACCAGACTTCGGGGGCGCGACTGTCCACACCCAGGTGCGAAAAGGCTACATGTCTGAATGCACCAATGTGGCCAGATTGCTTGAAAATCTTGTCTTTACGGTTGAGCTTGAAAGTGAAGGAATGGGATATCTGCTCGACGATGGCCTGTCCGCTGAAGAAGCAGCAAGAAAGAGTATTGCCAACAATCCGGAATTCCTTGATGCGTGGCTTGAAAACGTCCGGACCGCAGATGGACAGCCGGGTTTGGCTGCAGTGAAAGGTTACCTGTCAGAAAACTGATCCGCTTTGCCCCTGTTTCGGGGAACTTCCGCAAGGCCCTTTCATCGTGAAAGGGCCTTTTCTTTATTGCCTTCAAGACAATCAGAATTCCGGTTTTCTCTTGCCGGCGGTAAACCAGCCGCCAATCTCGTTTTCGTAGGCGAGGGCTGCTTTGAAAACAGAGCAGTCATCAAAGGTTTTGCCAACGATTTGTATTGCTGTAGGAACTCCGTTTGATGCAAAGCCGGATGGTACAGAAATTACCGGACAATAGTGTAACATGTTGAACTGATGTGTTAAAATCCATCCCCATTCCGGGTCGACATCAAGCCCGTTGATTTGTAATCCTTCTGAAGCAGTGTCGAGCTGGGCAGAAACAGCCGGAATGGCATTTGTCGGACAAACGAAGACATCATGGTCTTCCATAATAGCCCCGAAGCTTTGATACATCTCATGCTGGATGTCCCATGAGCGGGCAACATCGTCCATTGTTGTCTTGTTGAGGGCTTCGGCTGCAGCCAAGGCATAATCGGTCATCAAAGACGCATTTTCCCGAGCATGCCAGAGAGTTTGCCGACCATAATGCATTGCGTTGTACCAATGCATGGCGGCCTCGTCGCATCGTTGTGACCAGCCCAGATCAACCTCCCTGACTGTCGCTCCCAAAGAACGGAATGTTTCCAGAGCATTTAAGGTGTTCAGCTGAACGTCCCTGTCAATTGTTCGATAGCCGAGGTCCGGGGAAAAAGCGATGCGAAGGTCTTTGATGGATGAAGGAGAAAGAGGAAGAGTGATTTTTTCTCTGAGAGAGTCGTGATCGCGGGGATGAGGTCCTGAGACAATGTTTTGCATTAATGCGGCATCTGAGACCGAGCGTGTCATTGGGCCACAGTGGTTGTAGCGGTCGAAATTGGCTGGTGGACCATCAGGGTTTCGTCCGTGAGGTGGCTTGAAACCAATAACACCGCAGCTTGCTGCGGGAATGCGAACCGAGCCGCCAATGTCTGTCCCTGTCGCAAGAGGCGTGAAACCAGCCGCGAGTGCTGCTGCAGAACCTCCTGAAGAACCACCGGGACTATATGACCTGTTGAAGGGGTTCAGCGTGTTGCCCCACGCCTTTGTGTTGCAAACGCCTGATAAACAGAACTCTGGCGTTGTTGTTCGTGTATGGACAATTGCTCCGGCAGCTTCCAGCCTTTCAATCATGGGATCAGAACAGCTGTCAATGTTGTTCATTAACACAAGTGATCCGTGACTTGTTCTCTTGCCTTTGACGCGTTGGGCATCTTTGACTGCAACAGGCAAACCCTCAAGGGGCCTTGGCGCTTCTCCCTTTCCGCAATATCGGGCTTCAGCCATTCTGGCTTTGTCCAGAGCTTCATCGAAATAACTGTCTGTAAGCGCATTAATTTCCGGATTGACCTGTTCTATTCGCTCAATAAGCGATTGCAGCATTTCTACAGGAGAGAGCGTCTTTGCCTCGAAGTGTTCCAGCGCATCTGTTGCACTCATATAAAAAAGTTCGTTTGTCATTCCGATGATACCTTTGGAGGATGGCTTGCTGTTTGTCTGCAAGAATTTTTGACCATTGTCTTTTTAAATTTACCATTGGTCAATTTAAAACCGCCGTGGTAGCGTGCTCCAGCAAAAAACCTCTTGAACACAATAATCTGGAAAGACTGACCTTGGGACGTAAATCAATTGAAGTGCTCAGGCGCAAGGAGCTAACCGATGCAGCTTTTGAGGTGTTGTTCGAGACAGGAATCCGGGGGGCAACGCTGGAGAGGGTTGCCCGGAAAGCTGGCGTTTCCAAAGGTGTTCTGCTGCATTATTTCAAGGACAAGGATGCTGTTTTCGAGACAGTCCTCAGAAAATCGAATGCGCTGACAGGAGAGGGCGTGGCTCATTTGTTGCGTAGAAGTCAGTCACCCTGGGAGCGTTTGTATGCAATCGTTCTGGGAAACTTTTCCCCTGTCGTTTTTCAAAAGCAACTTTGCCATGCATGGATCTGTTTGTGCGCAGAAGTGCCGTACAACGAAAAGTATCAGCGCATCCAGACGGTAATCCATTCAAGAATGCGCAGTAACCTCTACAGCGCTTTGAGAACTGTCGTCGTTGAAGATCAGATTGAGCGGGTTGTCTTCAATATATCGACACTGATTGATGGCATTTGGTTGCGGGCAGGTTTGCAGACAAATGGGATGTCACGAACGAAAGCGTTACAGGAAATGCTTTTTGGCCTTGAGAAAATCCTTCCCGATGACCCCCGGACGACAGAGGAAAGAAAGCTGGCATATGAAAAGATGGAGATGATCAGCTCTATTATCTTCGAAGAAGGATAGGGCGCGTTCGTCAGCCTGCCTCTGTCTGGTCTTTCGGGGGATAGAGGGGCGGGAAAATACCCATGGTGCGTGCTGTGCGAATATCTGCGGCAAGATCGCGATCCGTGATCGAGAGCAGATCATCCAGATCGTTGATGACAAAATAGACCGGCTGGGGAATGTCGATACGATAGGATGTGCGCAGGATGTCCATGACATCGAAGGGACGCAGTTGGGGCAAGGAACTGCGGGCGTGCTCCAGCTCCGACACAGAGGAGGCCAGTCCCGAACCGAGGGCCTTGATTCCTCCGTCTTCCCGAATGAGCCCGAACTCGATTGTGAACCAGTAAAGCCTGATCAGCCAGGCGTGGTCCTCCTTGGGGACCTGAAGGCCGGCTTCGCCGATCTTGCGGCTGAAGTTCGCAAGCTGCGGGTGTGTGAGAAGGGGCGTATGGCCCAGCACTTCATGGAAAATATCCGGCTCTTCGATATAGTTGAAGTCTTCACGGCTGCGAATAAAGCTGGCTGCCGGGAAATGGCAGGAGGCCAGCATTCCGAAAAACTGCTTGAAGCCGATCAGGGCGGGGACGGGCTCAACACGCCACCCCGTCAGGGGCAGAAGCTTTTCGCTGATTTCCCTGCATTGGGGAATGCGGTTTCGGGGCAAGTCAAGTCTTTGCAGTCCTTCCAGATAGCGGCGGGACATATGTTCGTGAATGGGAGGAAGCTGGGCTTCCATCAGATCGGCCCAGACTGTGTCTTCTTCGGGGCTGTAGTGAATGTAGCCGTTGGCGTCCGGTTGCTTTGCGTTGTAGCTGGTCGATTTCATTGGCATCACCTCATTTAAAGGATATGCCAGTCTTTCGGGATTTTCTTTTCTTTCTGTTCCGGTTTTTACAGCTTTTGAGGTATAATTTCCTCATCAGAGACAGAAAACAGGTGATTTTTGCCCGAGTTTGATGAATTCGAACGGAAGATCCTCGCTCTTTTGCAGGAAAACTGCAGATACTCGGTTGCCGAGCTGGCAGAAAGGGTCGGGCTGTCGACGTCGCCCTGCTGGCGGCGTTTGAAACGTCTGGAAGAGATCGGGGTGATCAGGGGGCGTGTTGCCTTGCTGGATGCCAGGTCCATTGGGCTGAACGCAAGTGCCTATGTCAGGGTGTCGCTCATTGACCACAGCGCTGAATCAATCGACAGGTTTCTGAATTTTGTCGAGCACCAGCCGAATATTGTTGATTGCGCCACCATTACCGGAAATTCCGATTTCATGTTGAAGGTTGTTGCGGAAGATCCCGAGGATCTGGAGCGCTTTATGATGCGGGATCTCCTGGCGACAGGGTTGATCCGGGGCTCTTCCACCAACTTTATCCTGCGTCAGATCAAGAACCATTCAAAGCTGCCACTGCCAAAATCCTGAACTAGGGAGCTTTTGCCTTCATGGCCTGCAGAATTGTGTGGCACAGGCGGGCGGCAACCCTGGCCCCCCGGTTGTCCGTGTCATATTCCGGATTGAATTCGACGAGATCGGACAGCAGCCATTTTACATCTCTGGTCCCAAGATAGCGAATGATGTCCTCGAGCACCTCCAGCGGGACGCCATGGGCTGAGGGGGCGCTGACGGCAGGCATCTGCCAGTGGGGCAGAACATCCAGATCAAGTGTCAGATAGAGATAATCACAGTCCTGCAGAAAACTGTCGATTTCGGCAAAGACACTGTCCAGCAGGTGCGGGCGCACTGCGTGATCCGGCAGATAGCGGAAGCCCCAGTCCTCACAGCGCTTGAAGAGGGCTTTTGTGTTGCCTGTTTCGGAGATGCCAAGGCAGAGATAGCGCAGATCCTGTCCCTTTTCCTGCAACATTTCCCGGGCCTGATAGAAGGGCGTGCCGGAGGAAATTCCCTCGACACCGGGTTTGCGCAGATCGAAGTGTGCATCGAGATTGATGATGCCAATCCTGCTTTCCGGCTCAGTTCTGAGGTGTTCCAGCAAGCCCCTGACGGACCCGGCTGCGGTTTCATGTCCTCCACCCAGCACAATCACGCGCGGGGTCTGGCTGAGCATTGTGCTGATCCTGTCTCCCAGAGCCTTTTGGGCTGCTTCAAGGCTCGTCTGGCGGGCCCGGTCAACAGGGATGTCCCCACTGTCACAAACCGTTCCGCTTTCGTCATGCCAGGCAAGATTACAGAGGGCTTTACGGATGGCTTCAGGGCCTTTGGCCGCGCCGACCCTGCCCTTGTTGCGTTCCACACCCAGATCACAGGCAAAGCCGATCAGTGAGGCAACTGTTCCTTCAACAGGGGTCTGGGTGATGATCTGATGCCAGCGTTTGGCCAGATCGCCATCTTCGGGGTCCTGTCGTCCTGTCCAGTGGAAAGCAGAGGGCATGGTAAGGCGTGGTCCTGTCGGTTGGAGGAAGGGAGGCCCGGTTATCCTGAAGGATCATCGGGCCTCTGTCCTGCTGTATTCCGGAATGATGGCCTAGAGAATGGCCGGGAGGTTCAGCTCGTGCTCGCGGGCGCAGTCCTTTGCGATCTCGTATCCCGCATCGGCATGGCGCATCACACCGGTTGCAGGGTCATTCCAGAGAACGCGTTCGATGCGTTTGGAGGCTTCGTCTGTTCCATCGCAACAGATTACAACACCGGAGTGTTGGGAGAAGCCCATGCCGACGCCGCCGCCGTGATGCAGGCTGACCCATGTGGCTCCGGATGCGGTATTGAGCAGGGCGTTGAGCAGGGGCCAGTCGGAAACGGCATCGGAGCCGTCTTTCATGGACTCTGTCTCGCGGTTCGGGGAGGCAACTGATCCTGAATCAAGGTGATCCCGTCCGATGACGACAGGCGCGGAAAGCTCGCCGTTTTTGACCATCTCGTTGAAGGCCAGTCCCAGACGGTGGCGATCCCCCAGTCCGACCCAGCAGATGCGTGCTGGAAGGCCCTGAAACTCGATGCGCTCGGCGGCCATGTCGAGCCAGTTGTGCAGGTGCTTGTTGTCAGGCAGCAGTTCCCTGACCTTTGCGTCGGTCTTGCGGATGTCTTCCGGATCGCCGGACAGTGCGGCCCAGCGGAAGGGGCCGACACCGCGACAGAAGAGCGGACGAATGTAGGCCGGGACAAAGCCGGGGAAATCAAAGGCGTTTTCCAGCCCTTCCTCGAATGCCATCTGGCGAATGTTGTTGCCGTAGTCGACTGTCGGAATGTCCATTTTTGAAAAGGCAACCATGGCTTCAACCTGAACACGCATGGAAGCACGGGCTTCCTTTTCAACGCGTTTCGGATCGCTGCTCCGGCGCTCCAGCCACTCCGCCATGGTCCAGCCCTGCGGCAGGTACCCATTGATCGGATCGTGTGCGGAGGTCTGGTCTGTCACCAGATCAGGTTTGATGCCGCGTTTGACCAGCTCCGGATAGATGTCGGCTGCATTGCCCAGCAGGGCAACGGATTTTGCCTCGCCGGCAGCGGTCCATTTGTCGATCAGGGCCAGTGCCTCATCCAGACTGTCGGTTTTTTCATCTACATAGCGGGTGCGCAGGCGGAAATCGATGCTGTCAGGGTTGCATTCGACAGCCAGGCAGCAGGCACCGGCCATCACGGCTGCCAGAGGCTGTGCGCCGCCCATTCCGCCAAGGCCGCCAGTGAGGATCCATTTGCCTTTCAGGTTGCCGTCGTAATGCTGGCGCCCCGCCTCGACAAAGGTCTCGTAGGTGCCCTGAACAATGCCCTGCGAACCGATGTAGATCCAGGAGCCTGCTGTCATCTGGCCATACATCATCAGGCCGGCCTGATCGAGCTTGTTGAAATGATCCCAGTTCGCCCAGTGCGGGACGAGGTTGGAGTTTGCGATCAGAACGCGGGGGGCATCCGGATGTGTTCTGAACACGCCAACAGGCTTTCCGGACTGAACCAGCAGTGTCTGGTCTGCCTCAAGCTTGCGCAGTTCGTCTGCAATTTTGTCGAAGTCACTCCATGTTCGTGCACAGCGACCAATGCCGCCATAAACCACCAGTTCATTGGGGTTTTCAGCAACGGCCGGATCGAGGTTGTTCATCATCATGCGCAGCGGCGCTTCAGTCAGCCAGGATTTGGTGGAGATTTCCGTCCCCTTCGGGGCGCGGACTTCGCGGATGTTGTGGCGGGGATTGCTCATGTGTCTTGCTCCAGAGGGTTAGGCTTTTGCGTCCAGATGTGGCAGGAATTCCGGTGAAACGGCTGACAACAGGGTGCCACTGCCGATGAGGGTTCCGGCGGTTTCCAGTTCGGGAGCCATGTAGCGGTCTTCCCGGAGGGCCGGGATTTCTGTCCGGATTGCGTCGATGGCGGCTTGCAGGTGTGTGCTGGTTTTCAGGGGAGCCCTGAATTCAACACCCTGTGCGGCTGTCAGGGCTTCAATGCCCAGAATGCGCTCCAGATTTCCTGTCATGCGGAACAGGCGGCGTGCACCATGGCAGGCCATGGACACGTGATCTTCCTGGCTGGCGGAGGTCGGCGTTGAATCAACCGAGGCCGGGTGGGACATCTGCTTGTTTTCGGACATGAGGGCTGCCGAGGTGACCTCCGCGATCATCAGGCCTGAATTGAGACCGGGTTCCGGTGAGAGGAAGGCGGGCAGACCAAAGCTGAGAGCCGGGTCGACCAGAAGGGCAATGCGGCGCTGGGCAATGGACCCGATTTCGGAAACGGCAATGGCAATCTGGTCCGCAGCAAAGGCAACGGGTTCGGCATGGAAGTTGCCACCGGAAACGATGCGTCCGTCACTGAGAGTCAGTGGATTGTCCGTGACGGCATTGGCTTCGATTTCCAGCGTTGTTGCAGCGTGGCGCAGCAGATCGAGAACTGCACCCATCACCTGGGGCTGGCAGCGAATGCAATAGGGGTCCTGCACGCGGGTGTCATTTTCACGGTGTGTGTCGCGGATTTCCGAACCGTTCATCAGCTCGCGCAGGGTGGCTCCGGCCTCGATCTGTCCGCGATGTCCACGCAGGCTGTGGATGTCGGGATGGAAGGGGGCGGAAGACCCCATCGCAGCATCGGTGGAAAGCGCACCTGTGACCAGTGCGGAACGGGCACAGTTCCATGCCCTGAACAGGCCGGACAGGGCGAGTGCAGTAGAGGTCTGGGTGCCGTTGATGAGCGCAAGCCCTTCCTTGGGGCCGAGGATGACCTTCTCCAGTCCTGCCTTTTCAAGCGCCTGCGCACCACTCATGCGCTGCCCCTGATAAAAGGCTTCTCCTTCACCCATCATCACTGCGGCCATGTGAGCCAGTGGTGCCAGATCACCGGAAGCTCCAACCGAGCCCTGTTCGGGGATGACGGGAATAACGCCCTGCTCTGACATCTTTTCAAGCTGCTCAATCAGAACCCAGCGCACACCGGATGCTCCGCGTCCGAGAGAGAGGAGCTTCAATGCCATGATCAGCCGTACGGTTCCCTCGTCGAGCGGTTCGCCAACGCCACAGCAGTGGGAGAGGATCAGGTTGCGTTGCAGCGCAGCGGTGTCTTCGGGCGGAATCTTGATGTGTGCGAGTTTGCCAAAACCGGTGTTGACGCCATAGACGGCTTTTTCTCCGTTGGCAGCGGCTTCGATCAGTGCAGCACTTTTCTCGACGGCCTCCCTGAAAGAGCAGTCAACTCTGACGGCAGCTTTTTTGTGGAGAATTGTATCGAGATCCCGGAGAGAGGTTTGGCCGGGGGTGAGGGTCAGTGTCATGTCATGCGTCTCCATAGACACGTTTGATCAGGGGGTTAAAACCAATGCGGTACGCCAGTTCGCTGGGGTGTTCGACATCCCAGATGGCGAGGTTGGCCGTCTTGCCGGTTTCCAGCGTTCCTTCTGTTTCGCCCAGTCCGAGAGCGTCGGCAGCGTGTCGGGTGATGCCGCTCAGGGCTTCTTCCGGTGTGAAACGGAAAAGGGTACAGGCCATGTTCAGGGTCAGGAGCAGTGAGGTCAGGGGAGAGGAACCGGGATTGCAATCTGTTGCCAGAGCCATGGGCACGCCGGTTGCCCGAAGTTCCTCAACAGGCGGGAGCTGTTTTTCCCGGAGCGTATAGAACGCACCGGGAAGCAGGACGGCCACCATCCCGCTTTCCTTCATGGCTTGGACACCATCGGCCTGGAGATACTCAAGATGATCCGCGGAAAGTGCGTTGAAGGAGGAGGCGAGAACAGTGCCCTTGAGGTCCGAGAGCTGTTCAGCATGAATCTTTACTGGCAGTCCAAGTTCGCGCGCACATTCAAAGACCCGTTTGACCTGATCCGGTGAAAAGGCAATGCCTTCGCAAAAGGCGTCAACAGCATCCACGAGGCCTTCTGCAGCAGCCTGCTCCAGAGCCGGGAGGCAGACTTCCGAAATGTAGTCATCAGCTTTGTTGCTGTATTCGGCGGGAATGGCATGGGCACCCAGATAGGAGGTTTTGATTCTGACCTTCCTGAGTCTTTCAAGCTGACGCGCCGCACGCAGCATCTTCAGCTCGTCCCCGATTGTCAGGCCATAACCGGATTTGATTTCAACAGTTGTCACGCCCTCGGAAATCAGGTGATCAAGTCTTGGAAGTGCGGAGAGAACCAGCTCTTCCTCGCTTCGGGAGCGGGTGTGCCGGACTGTCGAGAGGATGCCCCCGCCAGCGCGAGCAACCTCTTCGTAGCTTGCACCTTCCAGACGCATTTCGAATTCGCGGGCGCGGTTTCCGCCGTGGACCAGATGCGTGTGGCAGTCGATCAGGCCGGGGGTGACCAGTTTGTTCCCCAGATCTTCCAGTTCGGCCTTTTCGCGAATTTCCGATGGGACCTCGTCTGTCTTTCCGATCCATTCGATCCGGCCCTCGTGCGTGGCAATTGCCGCTTCGCCAAGCAATCCGTAAGGAACGGAGCTGTTTTCGGCCATGGTTGCGATCTGTGCGTTTGTGTAGAGGCGGCGGCTCACCGGAGGACCCTTTCTTGATCTATGTATGATCATATGCTAATTATGTCTATACATAAAAGTCAAATGTAAAATCAATTGGCCTGTCCCGGCCTTTGTTGCAGAATGGAGCACTTCGCGGCGCCTCTGTTGCGAAATGCTTGTGTTTCAACTGTTTAGCCTGAAGAGATCTGTTTGTGAGCCAGCCCCGCCAGTCTTCCTTCCAGAAAATTCACGATGACCTGCTCGACAAGATCAAGTCCCGCCACTGGCAGCCGGGGGAAACGATTCCCGGCGAGGAAGCTCTGGCTGTGGAATACGGTTGCTCCCGCATGACAGTGAATCGCGCCATTCGGGAACTTGCTGACAAGGGGATCGTTGAACGCAGGAGGAAAGCGGGAACGCGGGTTGCGTCCCGCCCTGACCGTTCTGCAAAGATTTCGATTTCTGTTCTGCGCAGGGAAATCGAGGCGCGGGGGGCAAGCTACCGTTATGTGATTCTGGACAGGGAAGAGGTGGTACCGCCAGAGGGTATGCGTGCGAAACTTTCCCTGAAAAAGGGTGAACCGGCCCTGCACATCAGGTGTCTGCATTTTTCCGATGAACACCCCTACCAGTTCGAGGACAGATGGATCAATCCGGCCTGTGTTCCCGGGATCAGGGAGCAGGACTTCGAGACGATCAACCCCAATGAGTGGCTCATTGAAGCGGTGCCCTTTGCAGAAGCAGAGCATGTCTTTTCTGCACAGCTTGCGGATGAGCAGACAGCAGAACTTCTGGGCATTGCTTCAGGAGCACCGCTTTTTGTGATCGAGCGGCGAACCTGGCTGGGGGATGACACGATCACAACTGTAAAGCTCTGCCATCCGGGTGACAGCTTCAAGCTTTTCTCCAGAAGCTGAACGCGGGGGTATCACAGCTGGGGCATCACGCGAAAAAGGCAGGGAAGCCGGATGCTCCCCTGCCTTTCTTCTGGGTTCCGGTTTTCCCGGTCAGGCGTTTGTGACTTCGGTCAGGAAGCCGTCGACGGTCTGGCGCAGGCGTTCGGCCTCGGCCGAGACCTGACGGGATGATTTCTGCACCTCGTCAGAGGCCTGGGAGGTCTGCTCGACAGAGTTCGAGACGGTGCCCATACTGGAGGAAGCTGTTTGTGTTCCTTCCGAAGCCCTGTTGACGTTGGCGGAAATTTCGGCTGTCGCATTGCCCTGTTCCTCGACCGAGGCGGCAATAGCGGTTGTTGCCTGATTGACCTGTTCCATTCCCTCAACAATAGACTGGATTGCCCTTACGGCTTCTGTTGTCGAGCCCTGGATTTCAGCAATCTGCCCGGCAATCTCCTCGGTGGCCTTTCCGGTCTGGCTCGCGAGGGATTTGACTTCGGAGGCAACCACGGCAAAGCCCTTGCCGTACTCACCGGCGCGGGCGGCCTCGATCGTTGCATTGAGGGCAAGCAGGTTCGTCTGCTCGGCAATATCCTGAATCAGGTTTACAACATCGCCGATTTTCTGGGCGGCTTCGGCAAGTTTGCCGATCTTTTCGCTGGTGTCCCGGGTGGTTCCGGAAGTGGCATCCACGACTTTTGTCGTTTGCCCGACCTGGCGGGAAATTTCGGAAATGGACGCAGACAGTTCTTCTGTTGCGGCTGCCACGGCCTGCACCGAGGCCGATGCCTCGTTACTGGCAGAGGCTGCAGAAGTGGTCTGCTGGCTTGCTTCGGTTGCCAGGGAAGACATCTGGGTTGCCGTTTTCTGCATGGTGTCCATTTCCTGGGAGACCTGCCCCAGAAGGCCTTGTGCTGTCTCGCGGAAGCCGGCAATCAGGGATTCAACCTTGGTTGCCCGGGCAATGCGATCAGCCTGCTCGGCTTCGGACTTGGCAGCCATAACGCGGCGTTCTTCTTCCTTGTCTGCAAAGGATTTGACGGCGCGGGCCAGTTCACCGAGTTCGTCACTGCGGTTGAGATCCTTGCTTTCCCCGTCTGTGTCCAGGTCACCACGGGCCAGGCGGCTGATGCCGCCGGTCAGGGTCCGCAGAAGGTTGCCGGCATAGATGAAGAGCAGAACGGCGAAGGCGATGACAATAACGGTTACGACCAGAATAATGTTGGCGGCTGTCTCACCGGAAGAGATCACACCCTGCACGCTTTCGCGGCCAATGGAGCTGACCATGGAGGTCAACTGGGCAGAGGACGCGACCATGTTGAGACGCTCTTCTTCCGAGCTTGCCAGAATGGTCTGGAAGGCGGACTGGTTGTCACGGAAAGCGGCAACAACCGGATTCAGTTCATCGGCCAGTTTCTTGGGCAGCAGCAGGGAGGTTTGCTGAAGTGTGTTCAGCGCCTGCATGATGGCATCGGCTTCCTGCTGTGTTGGCCTGCTGAGGTAGGAGAAGAAGTTGCTGCTCAACCGGATGATCACGGACTGAACCGCGACAGTCGACTGATAGATGCGGCCAAGACTGTTGCGAAGCTTTTCGTTCTTGCGGACCGTTTGTTCCGCCTCGTTGATGATCTTTTCCTGCTGCTTGAGGATATTGGTTACAATCTTGCTGATTTTCTTGGAGGTGATTTTCGCCTGCAGCATTTCCGATTTTGCCTTGGGGGGCAGTTTCCCGTCGACAGGTTCGAAGCCCAGAAGCTTGGTGATACGCTTGTTGATGTTTTCCATGATCGGATTGAGGCCTGTCACAATGGTGACGGTCAGATCATCCAGCGGAAGACTCCAGATGTCCCCCAGACCGGCCTTGAGATTCTCATTGGCCTTCACAAGCTTTTTGTTGTTGTTTTTTGTCTGCTTCAGCTCGTACTGAAGCATGGCCAGCTCCAGCTGCTGGGCGAGGATGACAAGGTCCTTTGCCTTGGTGACAACGGTCTGTGCCATGGCCAGCTTGCGGCTTTCCTCGTTCAGCACGCGATCCGCGTCAGAAAGATCCTTCTGGATTTTGTCGGCTGTTTCCTGAACCAGAACATTGAGGCGGGCGACATCATCCAGAACCGCGTTGCTTCGCTTGTTGCGTTCCTGAAGATTCGAGGCATAGCTGTTTGAAGCGGCTTCAACCGTTGCAATGAGATCAAGCGCCTCGTCTTCGGTTGAGCCGGACACAAGGTCCTCGACACCGCTTTTGACTTTGGCGAGCTGTTCCAGATTGCGCTGCAGATCTTCGGGTGCCCCGCTTCTGAGAAGATCGCCCGTTGAAACGGAAAGCCCCTGCAGTTCGGAGATGAGAACAGTGGCCTTGTCACTGTCCTTGACGTCATCGACAATGGTTTTGGTGGTCAGGACACTGAAACCACCTTCGAGCAAGATCAGAAGTAGAATTAATCCAAAGCCTGCAAAGATACGGGCCTTAATAGATAGATTTTTTATCTGCTTCAGACGGGACAATTGGGAAAACACAGCGAAGCCTCCAGCCTGTGATTCGTTCTTTTTTCTGAATTTTCACGTGCAAGAGTGAATTTTTCTTTAAAATCCTCGCGATGGTCATCTCCGGAGCAGTACAGGAGAGTGGTTTTATTCTTCCGGAATTGTTTCTTGCAGTGCTTTGTTCTGTGAAGCTGGTTTTTGTGAAAATATTTCTCTGAAAATCTTTTGTTTATCATGGTTTTATACTGAAATGATCTGTCCGGAATAAATGGAGAATACTTTTGTGTTTTTGCGTATTGATTGCGCCAGATCATTTGAAAAAGGGAAAAAGTGGCCCAAGCTGGGATCAGTTTAGGACTGAACAGGACAAAGTTTCATGTTGCCACGAATCACCACGCAGCCTTCCATCATTCGGAGGATCGTTGTCGGAAAAAGTGTTGGTCTGGTTTTCGGAGCAATGGCCTATGCCTCGCTGTCATACCTTTTTGCGAACCCGGACGAGCTTCTGGGGATTGGACTGATCCTCTGGTATGTGACACTGGGAGGGGTCATTGGTATTTCTGGTGTTTTCAACCAGCACGCCATTCTGGTTTCCCCCATTCCCTGGTGGTTCCGTGCTCCGGTGATCGGGGGCTGGATGAACTTTGTGCTGACGTTCTTTACCTATCAGCAGATGGAAGCGGTGCTTGTCAGCCTTTTCGGCATTGAAAGCAAGCTCAGCAACCCCTTCTGGTTTGTCATGGAAGGGGCGGTTGTCGGTTTGCTGATCGGATTCTGTGCGACAAAGGCAGGCGGGGAAGGCAAGGAAACACTGGACGTCTGAGGACGCCAGAGCCTTTTCTCGGCCTTTCCCCGGATTTTACCCGGCGGTTTCAACTGCGGCCAGAAGCTCTTCGAGGCCTTCGTCCCGAATGCCCAGTTCGCGGAGGTGCTCGACAGTGTTGCGAATGTAGTCAACACAGGTTCCGCCTGTGCCTCTGCCCTGCAAGGCCAGGAAAACCAGCTCGTCCAGCTTGAGATTGCCTGCATACTGGTAATGGCGTCTGTCGGCAACAAAGGTTGCGCAGCGAACCTTTTCGCCACTGTCCAGAACCATGTCGCACCATCTGGGAAGGTAAACGCCCGTTACCAGTTCGCGCCTGAAGAGATAGTCCAGAGCAGGAACGGCCTGATCCGGCGTAACCCTGTAGCCCATTCCAAAGCAGCTGCCGCCTTCATCAAGCCCCAGAACCAGCCCGGGTTTTTCCGGAGTGCCGCGATAAACGTGAGACTGAATGCAGAAGGAACGGTGATAGTTCTGCAGGGTGGCGGGCCGGGACTGTGAAAAATCAAAGCCCGGATTCCACATCAGGGAACCATAGCCGAAAATCCAGATGTCGCTTGTCCCGTCCCACGGCAGGAGGTCGGGGTCATAACAATCCCGGATCAGAGGATTGTATTCTTCTTCTGATGTCTGGGGAGCATCGGTGCTCATGACACATCCTTGTCTGTGGTTTCCTCGATGACTTCAGGTTCGCGCGGGTCAAAGGTACCGGCCTGGTGGGCATCGACGATACCACGACGGATTTCGCGTGTCCGGGTAAAGAGATCCTGAAGGGTATCGCCTTCGCTGCGACGGATGGCTCTTTGCAGGGCGGTCAGGTCTTCCGTAAAGCGTTGCAGGATTTCCAGAACAGCGTCCCTGTTGGTCAGGAAGACATCGCGCCACATCACGGGATCGGAGGCTGCAATGCGGGTGAAGTCACGAAAACCACTGGCAGAGAACTTGATGACGTCAGCCTGATCGTCCTCTTCCAGATCTGTGGCTGTGCCAACGATTGTGTAGGCAATCAGGTGCGGCAGGTGAGAGGTCACGGCAAGAACCTTGTCGTGACGTTCCGGCGTCATGATCTCAACCATTGAGCCACAGGCTTCCCAGAGGCTTCTGATCCTGTTCAGGGCTGTGTCCGAGGCCTCCGCTGTTGGTGTCAGAATGCACCAGCGATTGACAAAGAGAGAGGCAAAACCGGCCTCCGGTCCGGACTGTTCTGTTCCGGCAATCGGGTGGCCGGGGACAAAGTCCACGCTGTCGGGCAGGTGTGGTTTGACGTCATTGACAACACTCTGTTTGACAGAGCCCACATCCGTCACGATTGCACCTGCCTTCAGGTGTTTTCCAAAGGTTTCAGCAAGGGGGCCATAGGTGCTGACAGGAGTGCAGAGAATCACAAGATCTGCATCCCTGACGGCATCAGCAGGGTTCTCGAAAGCTTCATCAACGATGCCGAGATCCAGTGCTGTCTTGCGGGTTTCTTCCTTGCGGGCGCAGGCCACAAGAGTATCTGCCAGTTTGTTTTCCCGCATGGCGCGAGCCAGGGAAGAGCCAATCAGCCCGATGCCGATCAGCGCAACTTTCTCGAAATGAACAGATGTCATTTGTCCGGAACCTTAATCCTTGAGCGTGCCGAGGAAGCGTTCAATCGCCTCGACCACAGCACGCATGTCTTCTTCTGTACCAATAGTGACCCGAATACAGTGTGCGAGGCCATAGCCCCCCATCGCGCGGATCAGAATGCCCTGTTCCTTCAGATAGGCAACAGCAGCGGTTGCCTTGTCTGCATCGTTGAAATCGATCAGGACAAAGTTTCCTTCCGAAGGATAGACCGTCAGGCCCAGACCACCAACCTGTTGATTGAACCATTGCTTCCAGCGGCTGTTGTGTTCTTTCGAGGAAACAACAAAGGCGCGATCGCGGATGGCCGCAGCACCTGCTGCCTGTGCAGAGAGGTTGACGTTGAAGGGACCGCGGACGCGATTGAGGACATCTGCGACGGCTTCGGGGCAATAGGCCCAGCCAATGCGCAGGGAAGCCAGTCCGTGGATCTTTGAAAAGGTCCGTGTCATCACAACGTTGTCAAATTCCTCGACAAGGTCGGAGCCGGTGACATAGTCCGGTGCCTCGACATATTCTGCATAGGCATCATCCAGAACCAGCAGGATGTCATCGCGCAGGCCGGCGTGCAGGCGGCGCAACTCATCTTCGTTCAGGTAGCTGCCTGTTGGATTGTTCGGGTTGGCAACAAAAACCAGTCTGGTTCTGTCTGTGACAGCTGCCAGAAGTGCGTCAATGTCGGTTTTGAGGCCCTTTTCCGGTGCCTTGACCGGAGTGGCACCGTTGGTGAGGGCGCCGATCGGATACATGAGGAACGAGTGCTCTGAATAGAGCACCTCGTCGCCAACACCGGCATAGGACTGAATCAGAAAGGCAATCAGCTCATCAGAACCGGCGCCACAGACGATACGATCCTTTTCAAGACCTTCCGTATCGGCAATGGCCTGCCGCAGAACATGGGCTCCACCGTCCGGATATCGATGCAATTGCGCCGCTGTTTCAACAAAGGCCTCACCGGCTTTTGCAGAAAAGCCAAGCGGGTTTTCGTTGGAGGCCAGGCGGATCACACGCTGTGCACCAGCTGCTTTTGATTCGCCGCCAACATAGGGAGCAATTTCGAGAATACCGGGTTGTGGTTGAAGAGCCATCTTCTCTGTCTTTCCAGTTGATCAAGAATTGAACGGGTCGCAACCGTCCAATTCCGCCAGCAAATTCTGGCAGAAATGTTTCCTTCGGGCTGTCCCAACAGTTTTGTACGCTGTTGATCAGGCCAGGGGTTCAGACGTCATGATGATGGGGCGCGGATAGGAACCGATCGAAACAATCCGGACGACGCGATCGGAATTCTGTTCCACGAGCTTTTTCAGACGATCATCATCATAACAGACGAAGCCATCCACTTCAAAAAGATATAGGCAGCGACCATCGCGACAACATTCCCCGATAATCACGGCTGTTTCAAGTCCGCTGTTGCCCATCAGACTCCGCAGGCTGGAACGGGAGAGACTTTCAAATGTCTCGAGAACAAGAAGCGTCTGATCGTCGCCGGTTTCCTCGACAGGGGTCGTGGCAACCATGACGGCATCCTGTCTTGCAGAAGGCGTCTTTGCGGTTCTGCAGAAAGGCAAACGGCCAACGATGTGAATATCCTCGTTGGCCTGATCGTGGCTTTTGTCTTTCGGGCGGGGCAGGACGAGCGTCCACCAGTCCTCGTCGGCTTTCTCGTCAGAACCCGGGAACGGCAGGACGCCTACGGCTGTTTCGCCGGTTGAAACAGACCGCAGAACGGTTTTGACGGTCTGGCCCCGCGAAGAGACTGTCTGGCGGCCAAAATGGTCTTCGGCCAGATCGAGACAGGTCTGATTGCTGTCCTTGCCGAGGGCTGAAACGGCGAAGTGCCCCTGCAGGCGTGTTGAACAGCCCAGAATTTCACGCCAGATCCGCACGAGGACGTTTGCCGGCATTCTGCCTTTGTGGCGGGAGACAAGGTTCTTGAGCATTGCTGCTTCCCGGCCGGGCCGGAAATAGACGGCATTGTCGCCTTTGAGTGCTCCAACCTGACCGGTGACTTCGAAGCGCTCAATCAGAAGGTCCTGAATGCCCTTGTCAATCCGGTCTATCTCTCCACGCAGTTTTTCTAGCTCTTTGTTGTTTGCCATCGTTGCCTGTCGGCCCTGTTTTTTTACTCTTGGTTCCCTTGCGCAACAGGCCTGTCCGGAAAAACAGTCATTTTGCGCCGGAATCGAGAGGATTCGTCTGTCTCACATGAATATTTCAGGAAAAGCAATAGCGTCTGCAATAGATAAAATCAAAGATAAAGACATCAATGTTCCGGAACAGACTTGCCTTGCAGTCATGGCTTTCTCTAATAAGCTGATTTGAGAAACAATGTTGCGTCAGTATATCGGGCAGACTCCCCCCTTGCATTCGGCAGTTCGCCCGTTAATCTGAAGCTCCGTAAAACCCGGCCCAAAAGAATCAATGGAATAAACCCGATGACCGAGACCCCTTCAGACAGAGAACAGGATATTGAAAAACCGACAGCGCCGGTTTCTTCTGTCATGTCTGATGATCAGGCAAAACCTGTTATTGCCATTCCGGGGTCCGAGGACACGCTGGATCTGCCGGGAAAGCTCTTTCAGCTGGAGAAACCGCTGGAACTCGACAGTGGTCTGGAGCTGACGCCTGTTGAAATCGCCTATCAGACCTACGGTCAGCTGAATGAAAGGCGCAACAATGCCATTCTGATTTGCCATGCACTGACCGGGGATCAGTTCGTTGCCGAGACCCATCCGATCACAGGCAAAAAGGGATGGTGGGATCTCATGGTCGGGCCGGGGCGTCCGATTGATACTGACAGGTATTTTGTCATCTGCAGCAATATCCTGAGCGGGTGCATGGGATCATCGGGTCCGGCAAGCAGGAAACCGGAGAGTGATCAGCCCTATGGACAGGAATTCCCCGTCGTAACAATCAATGACATGGTCAAGGCGCAAAAGGCACTGGTTGAGCATTTCGGTATCGAGAAGCTCTTTGCTGTTGTCGGCGGATCCATGGGCGGCATGCAGGCCCTGCAGTGGGCTGTCAGCTATCCGGACATGATGGAAGCTGTCGTGCCGATTGCCACAGCCCCCCGACACACCGCGCAGAACATTGCCTTCCATGAAATCGGGCGTCAGGCCATTATGGCCGACCCGGACTGGTGCCAGGGCAACTATCACCGCGAGGGCAAGACGCCGCGCGCAGGACTGTCTGTTGCGCGCATGACCGCGCACGTGACCTATCTGTCAGAAGCAGCGCTGCATCGCAAGTTTGGGCGGCGTCTGCAGGACCGCAAGTCCCTGACCTACGGCTTTGATGCGGATTTTCAGGTGGAAAGCTATCTGCGCTATCAGGGCTTTACCTTTGTGGATCGCTTTGATGCGAACACCTACCTCTATATTACGCGGGCCATGGATTATTTTGATCTGGCGGCAGAACATGACGGGCGTCTGGCCAATGCCTTCATGAACAGCCGGGCCCGTTTCTGTGTGGTGTCCTTTTCCAGTGACTGGCTTTTCCCGACCAGCGAGAGCAAGAGCCTTGTGCATGCGCTTTCTGCAACCGGTGCGGATGTCAGCTTTGTCGACATTGAAAGTGATGCGGGTCACGATGCCTTTTTGCTGGATGTTCCCGAATTCCGTGAAGCCATTCAGGGCTTCCTCGACAGTTGCTGGGCGAAGACGAATGCCTGAACGGCAAGCCTGACGCACGAACAGACAATTTCTAGTTTTGGATCGAACGATGACTGCCCCAGAAGAAAACCGTGTGACTGCGAATTCCGGCTCTGTAAAGCTGCGTCATGACATGCGTGCACTGTCTTCAATGATTGGCGATGGCAAGCGCATTCTCGACATCGGCTGTGGCGAGGGCGTCCTGCTGGAGCATCTGGTCCGTGACAAGGCTGCTGTTGCCAGGGGGCTTGAACTGTCACAGCAACTGGTCAACAAGGCAGTGGCCCGCGGACTGTCTGTTATTCAGGGCAATGCCGATACCGATCTGGTCTATTACCCGGATCAGTCCTTTGACTACGCCATCCTGTCCCAGACCCTCCAGGCGACCAACAACCCGCGGGCTGTCGTTGCCGAGCTGTTGCGTATTGGCAGGCGGGCTGTCGTTTCCTTTCCGAACTTCGGGCACTGGCGCGTGCGATTGTCCCTCGGGCTTTCAGGCCGTATGCCTGTCACAAAGTCGCTGTCCTACCAGTGGTACGAAACGCCGAACATCCACTTTTGCACGATCAAGGACTTCTTCGTGCTGTGCAGGGATATGGATGTGGTGATCGAACAGTTTGCCATTCTGGATGCACAGGGCAAACCGAGAAACCCGGCTCTGGCGAACCTGCTGGGACACCAGGCCATTTTTGTGCTCCGGAACCCCCGGAACAGCTAGGCGGATCCGGCATGACAAAAGGCGTGACACCTGACAGGGTTCACGCCTTTCTCTGTCTGGATGAACGGACTGTGATCACATGCCGATAAAGGGCTGGATCAGACGGGGAAGCAGACCCTTGAACTTGAGGTTGCCTTCTGTGGCAATCAGGCAAATGCAGGCCTCGCTCATGTCCGCAATCGGCTGGTGCTCGGTTTCGCCGTCAAGATCGGCAACATCACCACGCCGGAAGCGCCCGATCTCGTCCGTGTAGGAGCCTTTCAGCACCAGTGTAAGCTCTGTTCCGGAATGGGAGTGTTCCGAAATGGTTGTGCCCGGTGCAATGTGCAGCAGACGCAGAGTGCCGCTTTCCTCGTCAAAGCCGCCGATCGGATAGTGTTTGACGCCCGGAACCATCTGCTTCCATGGAAGATTGTCCAGATCATCGTGCGGAAGATACTGCAGCAGGGATGGTGGCGCGTTTGTCACAACCGGTGCGACCGGGAGGGAGGTCACGTTGGATGCTGCTTCGCCTGTCTCCCCGTCCTGAAGACGGAGCATGATGGAGTCAAAGCTGTCATCTGAGAGCGTTTCGGGCTTGAGCTGGTCAAGAAGGCAGCCGCCGATTTCCTCATGGCTGCGCAGTCGTTCGCGACAGGAACTGCAAAAAGACAGGTGCGCAGAGACAACAACCGAGAAGGCCGGGCTGAGAGTACCGGCAGCATAGGCAAAGAGCATTTCGTCTGTCAGGTGATGTCGGGGCGACATAACGACAGGAGCCTCCGGTTGTTTCTTGTGGTTGTGCAGTGTTCCGGACATCAGGCGTTCTCCAGAGCTGTCTTGAGTTTTCCGACAGCCAATCTTATGCGGGACTTTACGGTTCCCAGCGGGATGCCCAGGGCATCTGCGATCTGGGAATGGGACAGATCCCGGAAAAAACAAAGGTGGATGACTTCCATCTGTTCTTTTGACAGGTCTTTCAGCGCTTCCTTGATGCGAACGCGGTTTTCCTTCAGCTCGACAACTGTATCGCTCATCACCACCGGATCGGGCTGGGCTGACGGGTCGTTCCAGTCGGCGACCTGCCTGGCCTGTTTGCGCAGGACATCAATACGCAGGTTCCTGGCGATCGTAAAAATCCAGGTGCTGGGCCGTGCCTTTGCAGGGTCAAAAAGATGAGCTTTGCGCCAGAGGGCAACCATGGCTTCCTGCATGACTTCCTCTGCCTGTGAGGCATCCGAACCGGATTTCATCAGGTAGGCTTTCAGGCGCGGTCCAAAGTAGTCAAACAGGCGTTTGAAGGCCTGTGGATCACGACTGGCGGCAACTGCCTGTATGTCACTGGCATAGTCAGCACGAGGAGTTTCCACGTCAGGCATGGCTGCACTGCTTTCTGTCAAAATATTGTTTAACAGCATTGGATCATCCCGGGTTTATTTGTGTCTGTTACGACAGGGCATCCCGGGCCGATCACTGTTGATGAAAACTTTTCTTTTCCTGCAGAGATTGCGAACTCAAAACGGAAAATTCATAATAAACTCATGGGTATGATCCACCAAGAGCCGTGTTTCGTAAAGCCTTCAAAACCAACAGAGCAAGGAAAGGCTGATTTCGGTGAGACAATTTTCTTCGTCCCTATCAAGTGGAACCGGACAAAGCATTGCTGTCGTTGGTTCCGGCATTTCCGGTCTTTCCGCGGCATGGCTTCTGTCGCACAGCTGTTCTGTGACCCTCTATGAAAAGGATGACCGTCCAGGTGGTCACAGCAACACGGTCGAGACACCCGATGGTCCTGTCGATACGGGTTTTATTGTCTACAACGAGAAGAACTATCCGAATCTGACAGCCCTGTTCAATTACCTCGGAGTGCAAACGGACGCCTCAGACATGTCCTTTGGCGTCTCCGTTGATCGTGGCCGCATTGAATATGCCGGCCGGGACCTTGCAGGCCTTTTTGTGCAGAAAACCAACCTTCTCAGCCCGTCGTTCCTGCGCATGGTTTACGACATTCTGCGTTTCTATCGCGAGACGATGTCCGGCTTTCACTCGCCTGCCCTGTCCCGTAATCTTGAAGACATGACACTGGGCGATTTTCTGACTAGGCGGAATTACAGCCAGACCTTTATCAATCAGCATATTGTTCCGATGGGCGCGGCAATCTGGTCAACACCTGCTGAAAGGATGATGGAGTATCCGCTTCAATCCTTTGTAACCTTTTGTGCCAATCACGGTTTGTTGCAAACAAGGGATCGCCCCCAGTGGCGGACGGTCTCGGGCGGGAGCCGCAGCTATGTGAACAGATTGCTGGAGGCTTTTGAACAAAACGGCGGAAAAACGGTCCTCAACAGTCCGATCAGAACGGTGACAACGACAGAAAGCGGTGTGCGTCTGGAAACGCATACAGGACAGTCTTTCTCGCATGACCAGGTCGTACTTGCCTGTCATGGTGATCAGGCGCTTTCCATGATCGATCAGGCTACGGACGAGCAGAAAAACCTGCTTTCGGCCTTTTCCTATCAGCGCAACAGGGCGATCCTTCACACGGACAGCCGTTTGATGCCGAAACGCCGCAAGGCCTGGTGCAGCTGGAACTATCTGCATGACAGGAGGGCGGGGCAGGACAATCTCTGTGTGACCTACTGGATGAATTCACTGCAACGCATTCCTGCCCGGCAGGATTACTTTGTCACACTGAATCCGGACCAGATGCCCGAAGAGGGCTCAATTGTCCGTAGCTTTCTCTACGATCACCCCCTTTTCAACATGTCCGCCAACAGGGCGCAGAAGGATCTCTGGTCGATACAGGGGCAGAACGGGCTCTGGTTTTGCGGCAGCTATCTGGGCTATGGTTTCCATGAGGACGGCCTGCAGTCGGGGCTGGCTGTTGCCGAGGTTCTGGGGGCAACACAGCGTCCCTGGAAAGTGCGCAGGGACAGTGATCGCGTGAACCTGCCCCAAGAGTGGCTTGATCGCCTGCCGAGCTTTGCAGATGAAGGCCGAATCAAAGAGGCTGTGGCATGAACCCGGCCTCTTCCTTCAGATCCTCGCTCTTTACCGGTAAGGTCCTGCATCACCGCCACAGCCCCAGAAAGCACAAGTTGACCTACAGGGTTTTCAGTGCCCTGATTGATCTGGACGAGTTGCCTGAACTGGATAAAAGTCTTCGCCTTTTTGGCTGGAACCGTGGCGCGCTCCTGTCGTTCCATGACCGAGATTACGGGGAGGGAAGGACAGGGAAGCTCAAGGAAAGGGCTCACAGGCTCTGTCGGGAAGCCGGTATCTCCGGAACGCCGGGCCGGGTTGAACTGCTCTGCTATCCGCGTCTTTGGGGTTATGTCTTTAATCCCCTGTCTGTCTATCTGTGCTATGATGGCGGTGGTGCTCTGGTTGCCGTTATCTATGAAGTCAGCAACACCTTCGGGCAGAGACACAGCTATGTTTTCCCAGAACTTTCGGCGAAAAGCGGCGTGCTGGAGCCCCATGGCTGCCGAAAGGGATTTTATGTTTCTCCCTTTATGCCGATGGAAGCGGATTATGCTTTCCGCCTTTCCCTGCCGGAGACAGAGCACTTCAGTCCGGAGGACCGTCTGACCCTTGCCATTGCCCAGCGCTGCGATGCCGGAGACAGATTGAACGCTGTTTTCAGCGGTCAGCGCGTTCCTCTCAATGACAGGGAAATCGCGAAGACCGTTGTCGGAAACCCTGCGATGACCTTCAAGGTTATGGCAGGCATTCACTGGGAAGCCCTGAAGCTCTGGAAGAAAAAGCTTCCTCTTTATCCCAGACCCGAGCCTCCCCTTCGCAACTACACCATTGTCCGCACCCCCCAGACTGTTCCTGCCGTGCCCGCTGTTACCGGAAAGGATGAGATCCAATGAGCGACAACCTGCAATCCCGTCCTTCCGTGTCACCACTGGAAGGTGCTCTGGAGAGTATTCCGCTGCCCCACACACCTGATCTGGATAAGGGTCTGGGTTTCATGGAGCGGCAGGTTCTGAACTTCATGGCACATATCGAGGAGGGCTATCTGGTTCTCCATTTGCCCAATGGTCATTGCCACTGTTTTGGCGATCAGGAGGCCGATTTGCAGGCCGATATTACCTTTCACAGTCTGGTTGCCTTGCGTCGCAGCTTTTTCGGAGGAGACCTCGGGTTTGCCGAAAGCTATCTGAAAGGCGAGTGGAGCAGCAGCAATCTGAGTGACCTGCTTTTGCTGATGCTCCGTAACCTGCAGTACTTCAAGACACTTCCGCTTCTGGCAACCTTCCGCTCCAAGATTGCCCGTCTGCGCCATCTGATGAATGACAACTCCCTGCGTGGCAGTCGCCGCAATATTGCCTATCACTATGATCTGGGAAATGATTTCTACAGGCTGTGGCTTGATCCCACCATGACCTATTCCTCGGCTCTGTTCGGGCGGGAGGACCAGACACTGGAAGAAGCCCAGGACAACAAATACGATACCATTGCCGACTGGGCCGATCTTGATGAAAATTCCCGTGTTCTGGAGATCGGTTGCGGTTGGGGCGGTTTTGCCCGTCGCTGTCACCAGCAGTCTGGCAGCCGGATAACCGGATTGACCCTGTCCAGGGAACAGCTGGCCTTTGCCCGGCAAAAGGCTGCCGAGGCGGGTCTGGAGGACAGGCTGGAGTTCCGTCTGGAGGACTATCGCCATTGCCGGGGGCAATATGATGCGATTGTGTCCATTGAAATGTTCGAGGCTGTCGGGGAAAAACACTGGGAAAGCTATTTCACCACTCTCCATGATCGTTTGAAGACCGGTGGCAAGGCCGTGTTGCAGATCATCACGATTGCAGATGACCGCTATCCTGTTTATCGCAAGGGCACGGACTTTATTCAGCAGTACATTTTTCCGGGAGGCTTCCTCCCCAGTCCGTCCGTCCTGAGGGAACAGTTTGCGAAGTACGGTTTTCGTCTGGAACGGGAACATTTCTTCGGACAGGACTATGCCCGCACTCTTGCTGTCTGGCGTGAGGCCTTCCTCAGGGAATGGCCGGAACTGGAAAAGCAGGGCTTTGACGAGCGCTTCAAGCGCATGTGGCTTTATTATCTGAGCTATTGCGAGGCGGGCTTTGTTGAAGATTCCATCAATGTGGGATTGTTCAAAATTGTCAAAACCGGTTAGTCCTTTTATCATTGTTGCCTACGGTTTGCCCGCACTGGCTCTGAGCCTGCCCCTCATTCCCGGGCAGGTTCTGGTGCCCGCTTTCTATGCGGCGAACACAGCCGTGACGATTTCGACTGTGGGGCTGGTCCTTTTCCTGTCCCGTTGCCTGGATGTCCTGGGGGACCCGTTCATCGGATGGCTGGCGGACCGGGCCATGTCTGCCGGCAGGGGATTTCGGCGTCTTGTGGTCTTCGGGGCCGTCCTCAGTGGACTGTCCCTCTACATGCTTTTTGTGCCGGCTGAAAATGCAGGAGGCCTCTGGCTTTTTGGCTGGTCAGCCTTGCTTTTTACCGGCTGGTCGGCTGTACAGATTCCCTATACTGTCGCTTCTGCGCGCATCAGTGCACGCCGGACAGATCGCTTGCGGCTGAACGGTTCGCGGGAGCTGGTTGGTTTGCTGGGGCTGGTTGGTGCGGCCCTTTTTATCGGGTTGTGGCCCACTGAAACAGAGGCGGATCAGTTGCTCGGACTGGTTGTCATGACACTGTTCAGCGGGGCCTTTGGTCTTGTCATCTATTGCCTTTGCGTTCCTGTTCCGCAAGCCGGACACTCCCCGGCGCAGGGATACAGTCCGCTCAGGGTTTTCCGCTGGTTTGTTCGCCTGTGGCACGATGCTCCGGTAAGGGCGCTGGTTGGGGCCTGGCTTTTGAACGGCATGTCCAATGCCCTGGCTGCTTTTTGTTTTCCGCTCTATGTTCTTCTGGTGCTTGAAAGCTCCCTGCAGGATCGGGGACTTCTTCTTCTGGTCTATTTCCTGTGCGGTATAGCCTTTATTCCCCTGTGGGTCAGGCTGGCCGGGAAATGGGAGAAGCACAGAGTGTGGTGCTGGGCCATGCTGCTGGCCTGCGGAGCCTTTCTTTATGTGCCCCTGCTCTCGGGTGGTGACTTCCATGCTTTCCTGCTGATCTGCGTGATTACAGGTGCAGCGCTCGGGGCGGATCTGGTTCTGCCGCCCGCTCTTCAGGCTGATGTCAGTGATCATGACCGTCTGTCGGTAGGGCAGGATCGATCCGGGTTTCTTTTCTCTGTCTGGAGCATGGCGACCAAGCTTTCATATGGTCTGGCCGCAGGACTGGGTGCCCTGCTTCTGTCCTTTGCAGACATTTCCGAAAATGCTGCGAGTATTTCCGACAACGGAAAGATCCTGCTGTCTTTGATCTATGCCTTTGTTCCTGTCGTACTGAAAATATGGTCCGCCTCGATTATGTGGCGGTTCAATCTGACGAAAGAGGAAATGAAACGCATTCAGCAGGCGCTTTCCTGACGTTTTATCTCTTTTTTGAAAACGGGATGACTGAATCGTTCCGGACCATTGAAGGAGGCCGTGATGCGCCGCGTTTTCCTGTTTTTTGTTCCTCTTTTGCTGGTTCTGGCGGGATGCAGTTCGATGAAAGTCGAGGATTTCAAATCTGAGAAACCTGAGCTGGACCTCTTCGAATACTTCGAAGGGGAAACGGTTGCATGGGGATGGTTTGAGGACCGCTTTGGAACGGTCAAGCGTCAGTTCCGTGTTGATATCACGGGGACTGTCTCCAACAGTGCGCTGACGCTTGATGAGGATTTTTTCTATCGTGACGGGGAGCGATCCCAACGCGTCTGGACCATTACACGTGACGGAACAAACGGTTATATCGGAACAGCTGCGGACATTGTCGGTGAAGCCCGTGGAACGGTTTCAGGCAATGCCCTGAACTGGAAATACACACTTGCCCTTCCGGTCGGTGGCTCCGTCTATCATGTCGATTTCGACGACTGGATGTTCCTGCAAGATGGTGGTGTTCTGATGAACCGCGCCATTGTCACAAAATGGGGTTTTGAAGTCGGGCGTGTTTCCCTTGTCTTTCAAAAGCAGCAATCCCTGATCCAGGCAGCGCAATAGCTGCGCCCTACTGCCATGCAGGCATTTTGTCCTTCAGCGGGAAATCCGGCAGTCTTTGCATCAGGGTCTTCCTGATTTCAATCCACCATGTGCCCATGACAATTACGGCAATACCGATCAGGAAAACAGCAATGAGCGATCCTGTTGTTGCCAGATCCGTTGCGCCTTCCAGTGTGGTGCCCAGAACCGAGACAAAGTAGATCATTGCCGAAGTCAGGAATGATTTTCTGTCCATGATCAGTGACAGCAGGAAGGCCAGCGACAGAACAACCACAGCCCAGAGCATGCCTTCGAGCGAAGCGCCGGCCAGATCCAGCGCAATGGTGTGGACAAGAGCAGGCGCTGCGATGACATGGCACCAGAAGGCGAGGCGTGAGGGAGCTGTTTCGCGTTTCGGATCCCTGACGTCGTTCAGAATGCCGAAGAAAAGAGCAGCCAGCCCGATGATCGCAATGTAGAGATCTTCTCTGAAGGGGAAGCTTTCAGCAGCATCAATCACTATCAGGAAGCCGTTGAAGGTAACGGAGAGGGCAACCAGTCCTGCAGCCGCAATGGGAACAACACTGAAGGGAATGCGGGTCAGGTGATAGTGAAGCAGAATCAGCCCAAGCGCCGTGTAGGCCAGAACAATGAATTTCACATACAGCAGCAGATCACTTTTGTAGAGAACTGGCGTGTGAAGGGCCTCTTCCAGAAAGCCGAATCGCATGACAGCAGCTGAGACGAAAAAGGAATAGAGCAGGGTCAGAACAATCCCCGGGAAGACCATTTTCCGATTGTTGTAGTAAAAGCGCGCCAGAAAGAGGCTGAGAGCACCAAGCACAATTGGTGTTGCCGTTTCTATTGCTCCTCCAAGGGCAAAACTGAGCATGAACCCGCCCATCAGGAAAAAACCGAGTCCCAGAGAGATGAAGATTTCCGACAGTCCCTTGAAAACAACAAAGGGTTCGGTATCGCGGGAGCCGGGGTTCAGGCGACTGGCTTCAAAAGTCTGAATGGCCCTGCTCTGTTCATCCGTGATGAGGGAGGCGTCTTGCCACCGTTCAAGCTGCTGTTCCAGTTTTTCGCTCATGAACTGTCCTTTCCGGTCCTGCGCTCTGGGTAAACCGGAAAAAAGAACATTTCAAGGCAGATTGATATAACGGGGTTTAAACGGAGGCCTTGTTGGCAATCCACCTCAGAACAGGACCGATAAGCGGCAATCTTCCGTAAAAATGGACCGAGGCATCCCAATAGTCGTGATGACTGTGGATCAGACCTGTATGCCTGTCCTGCAGGATTTCCGAAAACCCTGTCACATCCATGGTTTCGAGAACCGGCACCTTTCCCCGGAACCGCCATTTGATAACCCAGTTCCGTTCGGAATCTGTTTCGTTCAAAGTTGTGATGGCGAGAATCTCAAAGGAGGGAGAACGGACATCCCGGCGGGTCTTGTCGAGGAGTTTACAGAAGGCTTCCTGTCCCTGAAGGGAATTGAATGGATCGATGAAGCGAAAATCCGTGCTTGTGTGCTGCGCGACGAGGGCGGGCAGTGCAGAAAGATCCTGTTCCCCGATATGGACAAAAAAATCCAGATAGGCCTGAAGCTCCTGTTCGAGTTCTGCCTCGTGTTTCATTCCGCTTTTTCCCCGGGTCTCAGTTTGCGGGTGATCCTGAAAAACAGACTATAGGGCAAAAGCCTGAGACACTTCAAAGTCCATGAGAGTCTTCTCGGGAAAGTGATTTCAAAAGCCTGACCCTTCAGGCCTTTGATAATGCGGGCAACAGCTTCGTCCACTGTCATCAGAAAAGGCATGGGGAAGGTATTTTCCCGTGTCATGGGAGTGTCGACAAAGCCGGGATTGATAACCTGAATGCGCACAGCGCTGCCCTGCAGTTCACCGCGCAGGCTTTCTGCATAGCTGATCAGACCGGCTTTCGTTGCCCCGTAAAAGCCCGCGTTGGGCAAACCGCGATAGCCCGCCACGGAGGCAACAAAGACCAGGGCGCGTTCCCTTGAGGGATCGGACAGCATTTTCGGCAAGAGCAAAGCAGCCAGCTGTGCAGGGCCCAGAAGATTGACCTCCAGATGCTGCTGCACCAGTTCCGGTGTGATGGCCTGCGTCGGAAGGGATTGATAAACTGCCGCGTTGATGATCACCAGATCGGGAAGTCCGCATTGTTTCTCAATCCTGTCCAGCTGCCTTTCCAGACTGGTTCTGTCTGCAAGATCGGCAACAAGAGGTGTGATGTTTGAGGCTTTTCCTGCAAGGTCCAGAAGAGGTTCTTTGCTTCTGGCAGAAACAAAAACCTCTTTGACATTTTCCGAGAGTTTGCGCGCAAGACCGCGCCCAATCCCGCTGCTGGCACCGATAATCCAGATTGTCGTGTCCTTGCCGAGTTCAAAGGGGATCATTGTTCCTGTCCGGTCGGTGCGCAAAGCCTGCAGCGATAGACAATTTCTGATCCGTCGCTTCCTTCAAAGCGCAGACCAACCCATCGTCCCCTGTCATCGTACCAGACCTCTGTGCGCAACTCTCCTGTATAGCGATAGCGGGTGGAGAGAACATCCTGACCATTAACGGGCAGGGGCTCCTGATCCTCCTTGAGGATTTCAACCGCATTGATGCTTCCTGTCAGGGTGTTAAATACTTCGCTTTGATTGAGAACGGCAACATTCCAGTGGTTTGTGGGGTAGATGGTGCCAGAGCTTGATCCCCGCCCGTTCCCGCCCTCGAAAACGAAGGTGCCATCCTGTTCCAGAAAACCCGAGTTTGCGGCAGTTTCCTCACTGTTTTCGCGAACCTGGGAGGAGATTGATGTCAGTCCGCGATCCTGTTCCCACAGGGCATCCGAGCGATAGCGATAGGTATAGACCGTCAGGCCAAGAAAGGTGATGTCCAGATCAAGCGCAGAAGACACTTGCAGTCTTTTTTGCTGACGACCCTCCAAGGGGGGAAGCCACTGGTATTCCATGCGGTGTTCGCCGACCGGTTCCCCGTTGCGGAAGACGTCATAGAAGGCCTGCGGACCGTAGAGGGCAACCGGGTCCTGAAAGGCCAGAGCCGAAGAGAGGCCGCCCAGACCGAAGAAGGCGACAGCGGCAAGTTTGAATGTCTTTAACAGGATCATGGAACAGCCCGCATTGATTGATGATGCGTGACTTTTTACGGCTCCGGCCCCTTACGGGATCACCGGGGTCAGACTTTGGAGATCTGGCGGATTCTGATTGCCGCCCTGTCCCCGCTATTAAAGGCGAAGTGATCACAGGTCCGACGCAGAACCCGGGCGAGGAGTGTTTGCCTGTTTCCGGGGCTGCCGATTTCTACTGCCACCAGAACCAGGGCAGGGTCCCGGGGAGCCGGGCGGACCCAGAGAATGTTGCCTTCAAGGCAGGCCGCACCCTTTTCTTTCCAGACCCTTTCCCCGCTGGTGCCTGCCGGTCGCAGCTCGACGTCCTTGGCAGAAACCGACAGTCGTATGGTGTCTCCTGCCTTGTGCGAATCTGCTCCGGACAAGGGCAGCCCGGAAAACTGTCCGGGAACATAAACCGGCTCATCAAGGATGCCCGGCAGGATGGCAACTTCGAGAAGACCGTAATCGCGATCTTCCTTGATGATACGCCCGCTCAGGAGAACTCCTGCATTTTCCCGGTAGGCCAGATGCTGATCCGGATTGATCAGGGCCTCGTTGACCGAACCGGAGTAGAGCACCTTTCCCTCGCGCATCAGGATCAGATCATCAGCGAGGGCCATGACTTCCTCAAGGGCATGGGTGACCAGTACCACAGGGCCGTCAATCATGGGCGCAAGACCCTTGAAGTATGGAAGCAGATCCTGACGGGCTTCGTGATCAAGGGCGGTCAGCGGCTCATCAAGCAGCAGGAGCTGGGGGCGGACAAGGAGGGCGCGCCCCAGGGCAACCCGCTGACGTTCCCCGCCTGAAAGCGTTCGGGTCGGCCTGCTCAGAAGAGGTTCAAGCTTGAGATAGGCAATGATCTCCTCTTCAAAGGCTTCGAGTTCCCGCGATGGCCCTTTGAACAGCCGGCCGATAATACTTTTGTTGTCCTGGCGCTCGGCACCAAAGAAAAGATTCCTGCGTACGGAGAGGTGCGTCAGCAGGCTGGATTCCTGAAAGACATAGCCCAGAGGGCGCTTGTGTGTCGGAAGAGGGGGATGTCCGGTGCCCTGCCATTGTTCCCCCTTGAAACGGACTGTGGATTGAGGGCTGTCTGTCAGACCAGCCAGAATGCGAAGGACACTGGTCTTGCCGCATCCTGACGGTCCGAAAAGCGCTGTCAGTCCTCTGGCATGCAGGCGGATGTCTGCAGCAAGGGGCAGGGTGCCCAGCTGATGGCGGATGGACGCTTCCAGTCCGAAGGTTTCTGAAGCTGCTGTTTCGGCTTTGGTTTTGGTCATATCCGGATTGAAGGCGAGAGTGTCAGCCATGTCGCGCGCCCTTTTTGAGGCGTTTTTCCAGCATCATCATACAGAGAATAACGACAAAGGAAAAAATGACCATCCCGCCGGAGAGCAAATGGGCTTGCCCCCATTCCAGAGCTTCGACGTGCTCGTAGATGGCGACCGAGAGAACCCGGGTTTCACCGGGAATATTGCCGCCAATCATCAGAACGACACCGAATTCACCCATGGTGTGGGCAAAGCCCAGGACAGCGCCGCTCAACAGCCCCGGACGGGCAAGGGGGAGGGCAACGGAAAAGAAGCTGTCGGTCGGGGAGGCTCTCAGAGTGGCTGCAACCTCAAGGGGTCTGCGCCCCAGAGCTTCAAAGGAAGCCCGGATTGGCTGGACAACAAAGGGAAGTGAATAGATGACGGACCCGATGATCAATCCTTCGAAGGTAAAGGGGAGTGACTGCCCGAACAGCTCGACAAGGAAGCTCCCGATAACCGAATTCGGGCTGAGAACCACCAGCAGATAAAAACCCAGAACTGTTGGTGGCAGGACCAGAGGCAGTGCAACCAGTGCGCCCACGGCGTCCTTCCACCAGCGGCGCGAACGGGCCAGCCACCATGCCAGCGGCGTGCCGAGAAGCATCAGCAGCAGGGTTGAAACGGCTGCCAGCTGAAGGGTCAGAAGCACGGTTTCGTATATGGAAGGAGTAAAGCTGTCGCTCATGTGCAGGGGTTCTTGGCGTGGTGACGGGACTTAGAGAGGGGGCAGATCGTAACCGGATTCCTGAAGTATGGCACGTGCTGTAGCGCTTTTCAAAAAGCCCATGAAATCCCGGGCTGCAGGATTGTCCTTACCCCTTTTGAGCAAAACGGCATCCTGATCAATCGGGTTGTGGAGTGATGCCGGAACGGGAATGTGTTCCTCCCCTTCTGCCAGTTGTGATTTCGCAACGAAACCGGCGGGAATGTTGCCGGATCGCACAAACTGCCAGGCTTGCACAACGGATTCACCCAGAACGCTTTTGGCGGAATGTTGGTCCCACAGGGCCAGGGATTGAAGGGTTTCCTGCGTGGCCAGTCCGTAAGGGGCCGTTCGCGGGTTCGCCATGGCAAATCTGGAGGCCTTTGAAAGAACGGTTTTCAGCGCCTCTTCAGGGGCGCTTTCAGCAGGCAGGGCCGTACCGATGAGTGCAAGACGTCCCCGGGCATAGGTGAAGTTTGTATCGGGAACTGCTGCACCGGCTTCCTGTGCCTTTCTCGGGCGTGAACGATCCGCAGACACGAAGACGTCATAGGGGCCACCATGAACAATCTGCGCGAGCAGTTTGCCGGAGGACCCGAGTGAAACTTCCAGTTCGTGTCCCGTTTGGGATTCGAAGGCTTCCTTGAGAGAAGGAACAAGGGCCGAGAGGTTGGCTGCGATTGCAACGCGCACGGTTGTGGGTTCCTGGGCAGCCTGTGCTGCCGGGCTAAGGCATAATGCAAGGCATAGCGCCAGAATATGCGTGATCCTGAACCCTTTGTTTCTCATAACCCACTGCCCTGAATGATCCGTCAGAAAGACTTGGTGATTCCGTAATCCAGATCAACTCATATTATGAAAAAGAGCAGGAAAACATGATTTGGGTCAGTTCCATGTCTTTATCTTCCGGATTCCTTTGTTCGTCAGGAAATGCTCTTAAGCAATGGGGGGGGGATGATTTTGTATCCGGCTTTTTCCGGAAACACCTGAATGCTGCCTTTTTGTCCCTGAGCGATTCAATCCGGAGCAATCTGCCGCAAGTGCCGCATCAGGACAGTTTCTTTCAGTCTGTTGAATCCAGGTCGTTATACTCGGCCTTTTTTCACGATTTCTGCGATGATTTGCGCGATCAGTTGACAGTCTTCCGAAGAAAAGGTCAGTGGCAGGCGCATGTCGAACAGTGTGGAGAGAATACAGTCTGTCTGTGGCAGGTTCTGACTGTCCAGATAGCGCCAGGAATGGTGCCCCGATGTAAAGCCTGCGGGTTCCTCTGCGCCGAACCATTTCAATTCGACACCTCTTTGAGCGCAAAGTTCAAGGAAGCGTTTGCAGTCCTCACTTTGATAGTCCGGAATGCGGAACTGGATGGAGGAGCCAACCATCTCTTCCTTTGCCGGGCGCTCAGGGAGAACGATGGCGGAGCAGTCCTTCAGGATCCCTGCCACCGTGTTGTAGTGTTCATTCCAGCGTTTGATGGAGCTTTCCAGATTTTGAAGCTGAGGGAGCAGGATGGAAGCTCTCAGGCTATCGAGCCGGGCCGAGCAGTTCGGTGTCTGGTAACGGAGGTCCTGAAAGGCTTCAGAAGCCGGTCCTGCGCCATGGCGTTCATACAGCATATAGCTGCCTGACAGGATTGTCGCCCGGGCCATGAATTCGGGATCACCAGAGGTCAGAAGTCCGCCTTCGCCTGAATTCATGTGCTTGTAAGTCTGGGTGGAGAAACAGCCGGCTAGTCCGAAGTTTCCGGAACGTTTGCCGTTCCACTTCGCTCCCATGGTGTGTGCGCAGTCCTCGATAACCACGATTCCGTTTGCATCGGCGATGGCCATGAGTCTGTCCATATCGCAGAGATGTCCCCGCATGTGCGATGCCAGCAGGACTCTGGCCCTGCCTGTTTGGGCTTTTTGTTCGAAGTCCCCCAGATCAAGGCGCAGATTCTCATCTGTTTCAACCAGAACGGCCCTTGCGCCCACGGCCGCAATTGCGCCGGGAACGGGGGCAAGGGTAAAGGCATTGGTCAGAATCTCGTCACCGGGTTTGACTCCCGCAGCTCGAAGCGCGATTTGCAGGGCCTGTCCGCCTGATGTTACCGCCAGGCAGAAGCGGGAGCCCTGCCATTTTGCATATTCTCTTTCAAGCCCGGCAACGCTTCCGGTTTCTCCCTCCGCAAGATTGTAGCGGTGGAGGCGACCGCTCCGCAGAACGGCGACGGCTGCTTCGATGGCGTCTTCGGGGATTGCTTCCTGTTGCGTGAAGCTGCCCTTGAAAATGGATTCAGACATGGCACTTCCTGTTCGGTTTTCTCGTCCCGTTATAATCCGGCAGGACTCTGTCTCTGGCTGAAGACAGCTCTGGAGAGACCGGTCTGTGGCAAGTATTTCCGAAGTGAAAAGTATCTTATAGAAGGGTCTCGACAACGCGATCCGGCGGCATGTGGCCGTCACAGAATGCCTTGATGTTGATGATAACCTTTTCCCCCATCGCATGGCGGCCTTCGATCGTTGCAGAGCCCATGTGCGGGATCAGCAGAACGTTCGGCAGTTCCTTGAGCTTCGGATTGATGGCGGGTTCCTGCTCGAAGACATCCAGTCCGGCCCCTGCAATGTCGTGACGCTCCAGCGCGCGAATCAGAGCCTTTTCCTCGATCACTTCCCCCCGGCTTGTGTTGACAAGAATGGTGGAGGGTTTGAGCAGCTTCAGACGGCGCTCGGAAAGCAGATGGAAAGTGGCTGGTGTGTGCGGACAGTTGACGGAGATGATATCCATGCGGGCCAGCATCTGGTCCAGGCTTTCCCAGTAGGTCGCCTCCAGCTCCTGTTCCAGCTTTTCCTGAACGCGTCTGCGGTTGTGATAGTGAATGGAAATGCCGAATCCCTTGGCCCGGCGGGCAATGGCAGTGCCGATCCGTCCCATGCCGATAATGCCCATGCGCTTGCCGTGAATCCGGTGGCCGAGCATTCCGGTCGGGCTCCAGCCCTGCCACTGGCCGGATTTGATCAGGGCCATGCCTTCGTTGATGCGGCGGGAAACCGAGAGAATCAGGGCCATGGCCATGTCGGCTGTGTCATCTGTCAAAACGCCGGGCGTGTTGGTGACTGTGATCTTCTTTTTGCGGCAGGCTCCCAGATCCATGTGGTCGACGCCTGTGCCGAAAGATGCGATGAGTTTCAGATTCTCACCGGCATGTTCCAGAAGCTCTGCATCAATGTCATCTGTCACAGTCGGAACCAGAATGTCGGCTTCCCTGACAGCCGCGATGAGCTGTTCTCTGGAAAAGGCCTCGTCTGTCAGGTTCAGTCGACAATCAAAGAGTTCCATCATTCGGGTTTCAATGGCATCCGGTAAACGGCGTGTCACGATCACCAATGGTTTTTTTTGAGTCATGAAAAGAACCTGTTGCGCTGTGGAGTTTCAAGGCAGCAAAGATGCTTCGGGAACCAGTATGCCCTTAATTAGCAGGATCAAGGAAGAGGGTCTAACGTTTTCAGCGATTGTCGTGAAACAGGGAGGTGAAAAGACAGATATTCGCTCTGGCAAGCAGCTGATTCTTGAACGCTTTCCATCTTTTGAGTACCTTCGCAAAAGTTTTTGGCTGGTGTTGTGTCAAATTTCACCAGTCTTTAACGGCCTCTCTGCGAAAAGGTTGGTTGCAAGGTCTTTTCATGTGGAAGGCCGTCAATGCCGGGGCAGGCCCGTTGCAGCAACAGGAATGAAGTTTTGAAGGTTTCGGCTTTTACAAAGGCGCACAGTGTCCGTTTGATCGGCTCTTTAGTTTTTGCATTGTTTCTGGTCTTCGGAGGGATTCTGTCCGGGATGGCTCCTGTCTGGGCTCAGTCCGGCAAGGTCGGGGCAAGTGGCCTGCCATTGCCGCGCTTTGTTTCCTTCAGGGCTGTTGAAGTCAACCTGCGCAGTGGTCCCGGTGTCCGCTATCCGATCCTCTGGGTTTTTCAGCGTCGGGGCCTTCCGGTTGAAATCGTCGACGAGTTTGATACCTGGCGACAGATCCGGGATGCCGGCGGGACAACGGGATGGGTGCATCAGTCCATGCTGCAGGGGCGTCGCTCCGTTCTGGTTCAGGGGCAGGGCGAACAGATTCTGCGCAAGCAACCCGGTCTCGGGGCTGCTCCGGTTGCGCGTCTGGAGCCGGGTGTTGTTGCCAGGCTGGATCACTGTACAGACGAGAACTGGTGCCGTGTGGAGGTTCAGTCCTTTTCAGGATGGCTTCCGCGGGACACCTTCTATGGGACCTATCAGAATGAAATCTATGAATAGTCGGCCTGCCGGAAACCCTGTCAGAGGCCTTGCCTGAAGTCCTGCCTTCATCACAGAGAGACGACAGCCTGTTTCGTTATGAACGGGATAATCAGAGCAGAATTATTCTGCAGCTTCGCTGAACGTTGCCTTCTGATCTTCGGCATCCACCATGTGAACGACAACCTCGATGCGGGAAATGCGTTTGCCTTCAGGGGCATCGGGAAGGCGGGAGAAGGTGATGGCTTCATTTGGAATGTCCATCAGTTCACCGGTCTTCTCGTCAAAAATGTGGTGGTGATCTCCGACATTGGTGTCGAAGTAGGAGCGACCGGCCTCAACCAGCACTTCTCTCAGCAAACCGGCATTATGGAATTGATGCAGTGTGTTGTAGACTGTTGCCAGAGACACACTGACCTGGGCATCCATCGCTTCGGCGTGAAGCTGCTCGGCTGAAACGTGGCGGTCGCCCTTGGCAAAAAGCAGACGTGCCAAGGCCAGCCTTTGCCGTGTCGGGCGCAGGTCTGCTGCCTTGAGCTGGTCAATAAGCTCTGTGTAGGGACGATTGCTGTTCATAGCTCCAATATAATCAACTTTCATCGGGGTTAAAGTAAAAAAGGAAAAATCCGGGACAAAAGGTCACTGATACTGTTCTTTTTCTTCCCTCGTTGCCTTTTGGATCAGAAGCTTCGGAGATCAGGCGGGAAGGACGTTTCACCAAAAACGGCTGGTTTTGGTGGATCTTTTCTTGCTTTTATATGTCTGTAACGGCAAAAGAGCATAATGAACGAGGTTCCATCTGCCTGTGACGCTTCATTGCAGGCTTTGGATGGAAGCAATAATGTCAGCTGTGGATACTGCCGGTAAAGACGGTCCGGATATCCCGGCAGACACCGAGGCAACAAATCGGGTTTGCCGGTTCTTCTTGTTTCTCGATCCCGGAGAGACCAGATAGGAGAACTGTTGGACCCACAAGAATGGTGGAAAAATCCTTGAGTGATCGTAAGAATAGTTACTCCTACGAAGATCTGTTGAGCTGTGGTCGTGGGGAGCTTTTTGGGCCTGGCAATGCTCAATTGCCACTGCCACCGATGCTGATGTTTGATAGCATCACAGAAATTACCGAGGATGGCGGGGAACACGGCAAGGGTCGTGTTGTTGCGGAGTTCGAAATTCGTGACGATCTCTGGTTCTTTGGTTGCCATTTTCAGGGTGATCCGGTGATGCCGGGTTGTCTGGGGCTGGATGCCCTGTGGCAGATGACAGGTTTCTTCCTGGGCTGGCTGGGCGCTCCCGGACGTGGTCGTGCTCTGGGCGTTGGCGAAGTCAAGCTCAAGGGCATGGTGACCCCTGCTGTCAGGAAAGTTGTTTACGAAGTTGACCTCAAGCGCGTTATCAATCGCAAGCTTGTTATGGGCGTTGCTGATGGCAAGATGTATGCTGATGGTGAACTGGTTTATGAAGTCAGCGACATGAAAGTTGGACTTTTCCAGTCTGACGAAGGTTAATAGACCGCCTGATTCCTATCGCGACAGAGCCTTGCCTCTGTCTTGGACATACTTTGCTTTTAGGCCCCCGCCAGTCTGCAGGCCTACAGGCAGAGAGACCCTGGCGTGCAGGGTCTTAGCAAAATAAAAGGACTATCTCTGATGCGTCGTGTCGTCGTCACTGGTCTGGGCATTGTCTCCAGTATCGGAAACAACAAGGAAGAGGTCACGGAATCCCTGAAAAACGGAACCTCTGGCATCGAGTATTGTGAAACCTACGCAGAGCTTGGCTTCCGCAGTCATGTGCATGGTTCCATCAATATTGATCTGGATGCTCTGGTTGATCGCAAGCTGCGACGCTTCATGGGTGATGGTGCAGCCTACAACTATGTCGCCATGAAAGAGGCGATCGCTGATTCCGGTCTGGGCGAGGACAAGGTGTCCGATGTTCGCACCGGTATTGTGATGGGCTCCGGCGGACCTTCCACATCCAATCAGGTGTCCGCTGTTGATATCACGCGGGAAAAGGGACCAAAGCGCGTCGGGCCTTACATGGTGCCGCGCTGCATGTCGTCCACGAATTCTGCAAACATTGCAACGGCCTTTAAAATCAAGGGAATGAGCTACACCATTTCCTCGGCCTGCTCGACCTCGGCCCACTGTGTCGGCAATGCTGCCGAACAGATCATGCTGGGCAAGCAGGACGTTATGTTCGCCGGTGGCGGTGAAGAGCTGCACTGGACACTGACGGTTCTGTTTGATGCGATGGGTGCCCTGTCCAGCAAGTACAATGACAACCCGACAAAGGCATCCCGTGCCTATGATGCGAATCGCGACGGCTTCGTGATTTCCGGTGGTGCCGGTGTTGTCGTGCTTGAGGATTACGAGCATGCAAAGGCACGCGGCGCGAAGATCTATGGTGAACTGGTTGGTTATGGTGCGACGTCTGATGGTGCCGACATGGTGGCACCGTCCGGTGAGGGTGCTGTCCGCTGCATGCAGATTGCGACAGATGGCCTGAACCGTGGTGAAATTGATTACATCAATGCGCATGGTACTTCCACTCCTGTTGGTGACGGCACAGAGCTGAACGCCATTCGTGAGGTCTTTGGAGGGGAAGAGAAAATTCCGTTCATTTCTTCCACCAAGTCGCTGACAGGTCACTCCCAGGGGGCCACAGGTGTTCAGGAAATTATCTATTCCCTGCTCATGATGAAGGAAAACTTCCTCTGTGCTTCTGCCAATATCGAAGAGCTGGATCCGGAAGCAGAGGGGATTCCGATCCTGCAGGAAAACAGGGAAATGCCTGTGAACTGCGTTATGTCGAATTCCTTTGGCTTTGGCGGCACAAATGCGACGCTCGTTTTCAGGCGTGTCGCGGACTAGAGCCGGGATTGACGCAGTAGTTTTGGAGATTCGAGGCCTTGAGACTTAACAGGAGAGGCCTTTGATCGGACGACCCGGAAGTGAGGGGCGCCGATTTTATGACAAGGTGATAGAGAAACAATGAAACCGGGAATGACCGCAGAATTGATGTCCGGAAAACGCGGCCTGATTATGGGGGTTGCAAACGACCATTCAATCGCATGGGGGATCGCTCAGGCTTTGCACAGCCAGGGCGCGGATCTGGCTTTTACCTATCAGGGTGACGCTTTCAAGAAGCGGGTTGAGCCGCTGGCTGAATCCCTTGGCAGCACCATGGTTCTGCCTTGCGATGTCGAAGATATGGACGCGCTGGACAAAACCTTCGATACACTCAGGGAAAGCTGGGGCACGATTGATTTTGTCGTTCATGCTGTGGCCTATTCCGACAAGGAAGAGCTCAAAGGTCGGTACGTTGATACAACGCGTGACAACTTCCGCCGCACCATGTCGATTTCCGCCTATTCCTTCACAGCGGTGGCAAAGCGTGCAGCCGAACTGATGCCTCACAGCGGCAGCCTGATCACCCTGACCTATCTGGGTGCCGAGCGTGTGACGCCAAATTACAACGTGATGGGAGTTGCCAAGGCCGCACTGGAAGCGTCAGTCCGCTATCTGGCGACAGACCTTGGTCCGCAGGGTGTCCGTGTGAACGCGATTTCCGCCGGTCCGATGCGGACTCTGGCCGGATCTGCGATTGCAGACGCGAAGTACACCTTTGGCTTTACACGGGATCATTCACCGCTGCGCCGCAATGTTCACCTGGAAGAGGTTGGCAATGCCGGACTGTATCTTCTGTCCGATCTGGCGGCGGGTGTGACAGGTGAAACGCACTATGTTGATGCCGGATACAACGCGATTGGCATTCCCTCTCCGAAGCGGGACTGACTTGTACTGGTGTCTTCGCAGAAAAAAGGCCGCGGTTGATCCTGCGGCCTTTTTCTGTTGCAGGTCGGGAGAGGGTTGTTACGTGCGGGACGACAGGCTTTCCAGCATGACAGCAGGGACATCGGTAATGATGCTGTCAACGCCCATGTCAAGCAGGGCGTGTGCCCGGGCTGTATCGTTCACAGTGTAGACGGCCACCTTGTAGCCCTCTTCCCTGATGCTCCGGACCTGATCGGCTGTCAGGGGTTCGTGCCAGGGATGAATGGCATAGCTGTTGATGGCTGCGGCCTTTTCCTTCCAGTCATCCGGCAGTTCCTCGACAAGGTAGCCCAGGCGCAGTTCCGGCATGATGTCCGAAATCTTTTTCAGGCAGCCCCAGTGGAACGAGCTGATCAGGGGCAGGGGTTTGTCATCGGGCCAGTGGGTCCTGATGCATTCGCAGACCGCAATGGCGGACAGTTCCTCTTCAGCAGGGGAGGAAATCGACTTGATCTCGATATTGCCCTGGAGGCCAAGCTCGGCAAAGAGCCTGATGGTCTCCTGCAGTGATGGCAGAGGCTCGTTGCGGAAGCTGTGATCAAACACGTGACCGATGTCCTGCCCCACAATGGCTGTGGCCGGATGTTCACGGATGATGACAGGGTTGTTGCCTGTGCGCTCGAGGGAGGCGTCATGGCAGGTTACCGGGATTTCATCGGCACTGAGGCGCACATCAAATTCAATCCACCTTGCCCCCTGTCGGGCAGCTTCGCGAAAGGCAGCAAGGCTGTTTTCGGGGCAGTCCTTTGACGCGCCGCGATGGGCCTGGATAAGGGGGAGCGGATCGTGTTCGGTCGAGGCGTTTGTCATGTGATCAAAGTATTAACAATTGTCTGCTAGGGTGGCGCGCTGTCGGGATGAAAAACTTTACTGTTACCTTTTCTTTACGCGAGGAAGGTTGGCAAGGAAAAAGACAGTTTTATGACGGTGAGCATATTCTGGCCTGTTCTGCTTGAGAAGTCTTGATTCGCCAGAGGGAGACTGTTAAAACCTCACTTGAATATAAAGCAATCGTTATGCGGTTTTCGCGAGCGCTTGTTGCCGGTCAATGGTTTTGGAACGGATCCGGAGCCCTTGGTCGTCCTGAAATCATCTGGAGCAAACGATGACAGAATTTACCGATTACAAAGTTGCGGATATTTCCCTGGCGGACTGGGGTCGCAAGGAAATTGTTATTGCTGAAACCGAAATGCCGGGCCTGATGGCGCTGCGTGAAGAGTACGGTGAGAGCAAGCCGCTTGCCGGTGCGCGTATTGCAGGCTGTCTGCACATGACAATTCAGACGGCTGTTCTGATGGAAACCCTGACGGCTCTGGGTGCAGAGATCCGCTGGTCTTCCTGTAACATCTTCTCTACCCAGGATCAGGCTGCTGCTGCAATGGCTGCTGCCAACATCCCGACTTTTGCCTGGAAAGGCGAGACCGAGGAAGAGTTCCTGTGGTGTATCGAGCAGACAATCACCGGTCCTGATGGCTGGCGCCCGAACATGATCCTGGATGATGGTGGCGATCTGACCATCATGATGCACGAGAAATTCCCGGAGCTTCTGGAAGATGTGCGTGGTCTGTCCGAGGAAACAACAACAGGCGTACACCGTCTGCACGAAATGGTTCGCGCCGGCACGCTGAAGGTTCCTGCCATCAACGTGAATGACTCTGTGACCAAGTCCAAGTTTGACAACAAGTACGGCTGTCGTGAGTCCCTGGTGGACGGTATCCGCCGTGCAACAGATGTCATGATGGCCGGCAAGGTTGCCGTTGTCGCCGGTTACGGTGATGTCGGCAAGGGCTCTGCTGAGTCCCTGCGCAGCCAGGGCTGCCGTGTTCTGGTGACAGAAATCGACCCGATCTGTGCGCTTCAGGCTGCCATGGAAGGCTATGAGGTCACCACCATGGAAGCGGCCGCACCACGTGGCGATATCTTCGTGACCACAACCGGCAACGTTGATGTGATCACAACAGAGCACATGGGGGCGATGAAGGATCGTGCCATTGTTTGCAACATTGGTCACTTCGATACAGAGATCCAGGTTGGCGGCCTGCGCAACTACGCATGGCACAACGTGAAGGACCAGGTTGACGAGATCGAGTTCCCGGATGGCAAGCGGATCATCCTGCTGGCAGAAGGCCGTCTGGTAAACCTTGGCTGTGCAACAGGTCACCCGAGCTTCGTTATGAGCGCAAGCTTCACCAACCAGGTGCTGGCCCAGATCGAACTGTGGCAGAATGCGTCCAGCTACGAAAACAAGGTTTATGTCCTGCCCAAGAAACTGGATGAAAAGGTTGCTGCACTGCACCTCGCAAAGGTTGGCGCTCAACTGACCCAGCTGAGCAAGCAGCAGGCGGATTACATCGGTGTCGGGCTCGAAGGTCCATTCAAATCAGACGAATACCGTTACTGATTTATGCAAAATTCCCTCGCGGGAGTTTCCTGATAAAGGGGAGAGCCTGGCTCTCCCCTTTTTGCTTTTGAAACCCAAGTGATTGTTTTCAAACCTAACTGCTTGTTCAGGAATGGCAAACAGTCTATCCTCTTAAGACTTTGTAAACCCTGTTCCGTTCTGTCTTGCCTGTGCAGTTGCTTTCAGGAACGGGACTTGTTCAGCAAGAGGTCCGGTTTTTGGCAGCCTTAACATCGCCCACTGTTCTGGCTTTGATGCTCAGCATGCTGTCGCTACTGGGTGCCGCCCTTGTTGTTTTTGCCTATCACCGGCGCCTCAGGCGCATGCGGGGGCGCTACAGTGATCTGCAGTCCCGCAGTGCCGATGCAATCGCGGCTCTCCATTCCGTTTCCCAGGGCTATGTGACCTTTCCGCGCTACGAGAATCATGAAGAGAGCCTGTTTCTCTGCAAGGCGAACAACCTCCTGCAGCATGAGTTCGGTCTGGATGAACAGGCCTGTGATTTTCAGGCCATTGCGATCAGCTTCAATGACCCGCAAAAACAGACGGTACTGCTTGATGCGGTCAGGGCCTTGCGTCTGAACGGAATGGCTTTCGACATGTCCATGTCTGCCAAGGGCCGCCGATATGAACTGAGAGGGCAACGGGTTCTGGAAAAGGCCATTCCGGAACTGGATGTCATCTGGTTTCATGATGTGACGGTTCAGCATCGCCTGATGAACAACGCAGAAGAACGTGCCGCCCGGATGTCCATGCTGCTCGACAGTCTGCCGCTGCCGGTCTGGATGCGGGACAGGGCCGGGACCCTGATTTACTGCAATCTCGATTATTCCAATGCCATCAATCTGGATCAGGATGAAATTCTTGCAACCGGTGCCGAGTTGCTGGGACGCAACAAGCAGAAGGAAGCCCGTTCCCTGACAGAGCGGGCCTTTACATCGGCTGATGGCAATTTTGTCTATGAAAATCATCATGTGATTGTGAATGGTGAGCGCCGCTTGCTCTGCATTGGCGAGACGAGGCTGAATCCGGATCTCGTTCTCGGTTTTGCACAGAACTACACGCCGTTTGAAGAGCTGAAGACCTCTTTGAGCCTGCATGAGAAATCCCAGTCCCAGCTGCTTGAGAATCTGGGAATTGCGATCTCCATCTTCGGTGCGGACATGCGTCTGGCCTTTTCAAACTCTGCCTATGCCAGCCTGTTTCATCTGTCAGAGGACTTTCTGGCCAGCAGGCCATCGCTCGGCGAGTTGCTGGACACGCTGAGAGAAAACAGGCGCCTGCCGGAATATGCAAACTTTCCGGAATTCAAGCGTCAGCGTCTGAGATCGTTCCAGACCCTGCTGGAGCCCGAGGAGGAGCTGCTGCACCTGCCGGATGGTTCGACCTTGCGTCTTGTGTCGTCGCCTCATTTCGAAGGCGGGGTGATCCAGGCCATTGAGGATGTGACCGATCGACTGGCGCTTGAACGGTCCTATAATACCCTGACCGAGGTGCAGCGCGAGACCATCGACAAGCTTTATGAGGCGGTTGCGGTTTACGGCGCGGACGGGCGTCTCAAACTTTTCAACCCCGCCTTCTGCGAGATCTGGGATCTGGAGGCAGAGTTTCTGCTCCGTGAACCCCACATTCGCGAGGTTCTCCAGAGAGGCAAGCACTTCTATGGGGACGAGAGCGAAACCGAGTGGAACCAGAAGCTGGAGCGGATGGTGACCCGGGTGCTTGAGGGTGGCCCGCGCAGCGGACGGATTGAACGCACGGACGGTCATGTCCTTGACTGGGCGCAGGTGATGCTTCCGGACGGTTCTGCCCTGCTGACCTTCCTGGATGTCACGGCTTCAACAGAGGTGGAAAGAGCCCTTCTGGACAAGAACGAGGCACTGGAAACGGCCGATCGCCTCAAGACTGAGTTTATTGCCAATATTTCCTATGAGCTGCGGACCCCGCTCAATGCGATTGTCGGCTTTGCGGAAATTCTCGACAATCAGTTCTTTGGAACGCTGAACGAGCGTCAGGCGGAATACAGTCAGGCGATTGTTGAGTCCTCCCAACGCCTGATGACCCTGATCAACGACATTCTTGATCTGGCGACCATTGAAGCAGGATATCTGCAGCTTGAATTGCGTCCGGTGCGGGTTCAGTCGATTTTCGACAGCCTGAAGACAATGGGACACGAGCGGGCGCGCAATCGGGGTGTCCTGCTGGTTCTGGACTGCTCCGAAGAGCTGGATGATGTGGTTCTCGACGAGCGTCGCGTGACCCAGGCGCTGTTCAATTTGATGGTCAATGCGCTGAAGTATTCCCAGCAGGGAGATCGCGTCGAGATCTCCGCCTTTGCAGATCGCAGCAACCCGAGAAATGAATCACTGGTTCTGCGTGTCCGGGATCAGGGAAGCGGTATTGCTCCGGAGGATCAGCAGCGCATTTTCGAAAAGTTCGAGCGTGGCAGCACAGAGAGCAAGCTGGCGGGTGCCGGACTGGGGCTTTCGCTGGTAAAAAGCCTTGTGGAACTGCACGGTGGCGCGGTAGAGCTGAAATCCGAACTGGGGCGTGGCACCACGGTGACCTGTCGTTTGCCGCTGGATAATATTCCCGAGGATTCAGAAGGCTTCAGGCCTGTTTCCAAGGCAGCAATCACGCCGGAGGGGCGCAGTGTGACCGACAATCTCCTGACGGCCCAGCAACAGGGAGAGGACGAGCAGCAGCATCCGCAAGAGGATGAAGCAGCAGGGCACAGTCTTTCTCTGGATGAAGACACGCTTTTAAAGGCGGCCAGAACCCTGATACAGGAGATGGAGGCTGCGGACGGCGCCAAAAAGGATCAAGAGGACAAGGAATGACGGGTGAGCCGGATGTGGCGAACGTGATCTTCAGGGCAGAACTGGAAGATCAGGAGGCCACGAGACGCTTTGCAAAGGATTTGGCCGGGTGTCTGAGTGCTGGCGATGTGGTTGCCTTGCAGGGCACACTCGGGGCTGGCAAGACCGCGATGAGCCGGGCTCTCGTCAATGCCTTGCCCCCTGCAGAGGGAGAACCCGGGCAGGAGGACGTACCAAGTCCGACCTTCACGCTTTTGCAGACCTATTACCGGGCGCCCTACTCGATCTGGCATTTTGATCTCTATCGCCTGAAAGAGCCTGAAGAAGCCTACGAGCTGGGTATTGAAGAGGCCTTTTCCGAAGGTGTCAGTCTGATTGAGTGGCCTGAACGCCTGGGGTATATTATGCCCCGTGCTGCTCTCTGGCTGACGCTGGATTTTCCGGAGGGCAACGAGAATGCGCGCCGGGTCACGCTTCATGCCGGCAGGCCGCGTCTGGCGGAACAGTGGAAAAGGAAGCTGGAAGCGATGCTGCACTGGCAGGCAGGGACTTGAAGAATTGTGGGCGGAAAAGTGTCTGAACAGGTAATCAGGAATGCCATGATTTTGGCAGCGGGGCATGGAACCCGCATGCGACCATTGACTGATGAAATGCCCAAACCCCTGATTCCGGTACTGGGAACGCCAATGCTGGAAGTGATCCTTGTCCAGCTTGCCCGGGCAGGGGTTGAAAAGGCTGTGGTCAACAGTTTCTATCTCGGGGAGCAGATTGTTGACTATATCAGGGACAGGGAGCAGCCGCGGACTGTCAGTTCACCCGAAGACGAACTGCTGGACACCGGGGGCGGAATCGTCAGGGCCTTGCCACATCTGGAGGATGATCCTTTCTATGTCATGAACGGGGACATGATCTGGCGGGATGATGGTGATCCTGCCCTGCAACGCCTTGCCCAGGCCTGGGACCCGGACAGAATGTCAGCCCTGCTTCTCCTGCAGCCGGTGGAAAAGGCGGAAGGCTATACAAGAGCAGGGGATTATTTCCTGCAGGAGGATGGCCGTTTGAAAGCGCGTGGTGATGCGCAGACAGCGCCCTATGTCTTTACCGGTTTGCGAATCATGACACCGGAGGCTTTCGAAAATTCTCCCGAAGGTGCCTTTTCCTGTGTTGAGACTTTCAACAAACTGATTGAGCAGGGGCGCCTTTATGGTCTTGTTCACGAAGGCAGCTGGTTCGATGTGGGAACGCCCGAAGGTCTGTCCCGGGTTGAAAGCTCCCTGCGTGCACAGGGTGTTGAAAGTCTGGTCTAGCGAGAGCCGGGGATTGCGTGTTTAATTTCGCTGCAGTGTGATGTGTTCCTGCAATTTTTTCCGGCTGATTTATCTGCGGGCGAAAGGGTCTGATGCCGTCTGTATTCTCAATATCGCATGAAGCGTCCTTCGTGGATGAACTGGCGCGGGGGCTGCTGGAGCGCTGGGGCAGCAACCCCCTGGAATTGGGATCGGCCCTGATTCTTCTGCCGACGCGCCGGGCCTGCCGTTCCCTGCAACATGCCTTTTTGAGGGCTTCCGGTGGGAAATCCCTGATTCTGCCACAACTGGTGCCGCTGGGTGATCTGGATGAGGAGGAATTGCTCTTCGGGGATGGTCTTTCCTTTGGAGAGGTCTATGGCGAGAACCTGCCACCAGCAATATCTGCCCTGCGCCGCCAGCTTTTGCTGAGCCATCCTGTGAGACAGTGGGCACAGACACAGGGCGAAAGCCTGCCGGATGATCAGGCCATTCGTCTGGCCGGGGAGCTGGGGCGTTTGCTGGATCAGGTTGAAACAGAGGGCGTTTCCCTTGATCGTCTGGCTGATCTTGTTCCCGAGGACTACGCCGAGCACTGGCAGCTGACACTGAAGTTTCTGGAAATTCTGACGCATTACTGGCCCGAAATCCAGAAGGACACCGGGGGGATGGGCGGCAAGGAGCGTCGTCGTTTGCTGCTGGAGGCCCAGGCACGGCAATGGCGCGAAACGCCACCGGCCTGTCCGGTGATCGTCGCCGGTTCTACGGGGTCGATCCCTGCGGCTGCGGCTGTGATTGCCGAGGTGGCGAGACTTCCGAAAGGGGAGGTCATTCTGCCCGGGCTGGATTTTGATGCGTCAGAGGAGGCCTGGCAGGCCATTACCCTTGATCCTTCACATCCCCAGCACGGACTGGCCCGTCTGCTTTTGCGTCTCGGACTCGAGAGGGAGGATGTGGGACTGTGGGTTCCTGCCGCGACTGCCGGGCTTTTCCCGGACAAGTCCCTTTCTGCGAGGGCCTCCCTGATTCACATGGCGTTGCGCCCGGCACGAAAGACAACAGACTGGTCCGCTTTTCTGGAGCAGAAGTCTGAACGTGATTTTGCGCAGGCCTTGCAGGACGTCGAACGCATTGACTGCCCGGGCCTTGCAGAGGAGGCTCTGTCCATCGCGCTGATCCTGCGTGGCGTTCTGGAGGACCCGGACAAGACTGCAGCCCTGATCACACCGGATCAGAATCTTGCGCGCCGGGTGGCCGCCGAGCTCAGACGCTGGGATCTTGAAATTGACAATTCGGCAGGACATCCGCTGCCTGAAACAGCCCCCGCGGTTTTCCTCCGTCTCTGTGCGGAAGCCGTTGTCAGCGGTTTTGCTCCCGTGCCGTTTCTTGCACTGCTCAAGCACCCTCTTGCAGCCTGTGGAATGGCTCCGGGGCGATTCCGTCGTCTGGTCCGGATGCTGGAGAAACAGTGTTTGCGGGGTGTGCGTCCTGCTGCCGGTCTTCAGAGCCTGCGCGAGGAACTGGAACAGAGGCGGGAGAAGGAACAGGAAGAGGCAGATGATCTTCTGGAGCTGCTCGTTCGGCTTTCCGGACTGTCTGAAGCTTTCAGCACTGTGCTGGATCAGCCGTCTTCAACGCTGGAGGACTTGCTGGTTGCCCATATCAGTTTCGCAGAGGGGCTGGCCTCTGCAGAGGATCAACCTGGTGCGGACCGCCTGTGGCTTGGCGAAAGCGGGTCAGCGGTTGCGGACTTTGTTTCCGACTTGCTGGAATCTTCCGATGATGCGCCTGAACTGAACAGCAGAAACTATCCGGATGTCTTTGCGGCCCTGATGGTGGGGCGGGCGGTGCGTCAGCGCTATGGTCTGCATCCCCGTCTGGCTATTCTGGGAACGATCGAGGCCCGGATGCAGCATGCTGATGTCGTTGTCCTCGGGGGGCTGAACGAAGGCACCTGGCCGGGCGAGGTCAAGCCCGGTCCCTGGATGAGCCGTCCGATGCGCAAGGATTTCGGACTGCCTCAGCCGGAGCAGGCAATCGGTCTGTCGGCGCAGGATTTCCTGCAGGCCTTTTGTGCCCCGAAGGTTTATCTGACCCGTTCCGAAAAGGTTGAGGGGACACCGACGGTTCCCTCGCGCTGGCTGCTCAGGCTGGAAGCCCTGCTGAAGGGTAAGGGGTGTCTGGATCTGCTGTTCTCCGAAGGTAACGGGAAAGCCGGAGACTGGCTGAACTGGGCTGCCGAACTGGACAAACCGGAGAAGAGAAACCAGATCGGTGCTCCGGCTCCCTGCCCGCCTGTTGCTGCGCGTCCGAGGAAGCTCTCTGTAACACGCATCGAAACCTGGATGCGTGATCCCTATGCCCTCTATGCCGATAAAATCCTGAATCTCAAAAAGCTGGACCCGCTGGATGCAGATCCCTCGGCTGCGGAAAAGGGCAGTTATATTCATGAGGCTCTGGAGCGTTTTGTCGAGGAGCGTGCCATTGAGGGCGAAGACCCACTCGGGCGCTTGATCGGGATTGGCGAAGAGGTCTTTGAACCGGTCCGCAACCGGCCTGCTCTCTGGTCCTTCTGGTGGCCCCGCTTTGTGCGTATTGCCGAGTGGTTTGTTGAGCAGGAACAGCAGCGCAGGCTTTCGCTTTCCGGATCGCTTGTTGAGGTTACCGGTGCCATGACCCTTGAGGGACCGGCCGGGGATTTTGTGCTGACAGCCAAGGCAGACCGTCTGGATCTGAGAGCGGAGGGGGGGGTGGAAATCCTCGATTACAAAACGGGGACACCGCCATCGTCTTCTGCGGTGCTGTCCGGCTTTGCCCCGCAACTGCCGCTAGAGGCTGCCCTGATGCGGGAAGGGGCGTTCCGCTCGAAAGAAGGGGATGCTGTTTTCCCGGATGAGGTTTTTGATTTGCAATACTGGAAACTCTCGGGAGGTGAGCCTGCCGGAAAGATTTCCAGGGCACTGGGCAGTCGCAGCAAGAAATCTGTCAGTGAGGTTGCGCAGGAGGCGCTGGAGGGATTGCAGGCCCTGATCGCCGCTTTTGACGATCCGGCGACTGTTTATCGGGCGCGTCCCCGTGCAGCCCACGCCCTGCGCTACAATGATTATGAACATCTGGCGCGGATCCGGGAATGGTCCGTCGGCGGGGAAGAGGGCGAGTAGCATGACAGAGGGTAAGGGCATGATACTTTCCGCTCGGTCTGTGGAAGAGGTTTTGAAACAGGCCACCCGTCAACAGCGCGAAGCCGCCGATCCGAAGGCCTCTGTCTGGGTTGGAGCTTCTGCAGGAACGGGAAAGACAAAGGTCCTGACAGATCGCGTTCTTACTCTTCTGTTGTCGGGCATGATGCCGGATCGCCTTTTGTGCCTGACCTTTACCAAGGCTGCTGCAGCGGAGATGTCGAACCGTCTGGCTTCACGACTGGCAGAGTGGGCGACGGCGCAGGAAAGCGATTTGAGAGAGGCTTTGCAGGGTTTGCTGGGAGAAGAGCCGTCCCGCTCGCAGATGCAGATCGCCCGCCAGCTTTTCGCCCGTGTGCTGGATACGCCGGGCGGCATGAAAATCCAGACCATTCACGCCTTTTGCCAATCGCTTCTGGGGCGATTCCCCCTTGAAGCAGGTGTGGCTCCGAACTTTCAGGTTCTGGATGATGCCAGAGCGGAAGAGCTTTTGCAGGATGCGATTGGCAGGGTGCTTTCCGGGCAGTCCCTGTTGTCTTCGGAAGAGGTGTCAGCCTGTCTGGCTGCACTCATTTCCTATACGCAGGAAGAGTCTTTCCGCGATCTTCTGAAGAACCTTTTGAGTGAGCGGGCGCGTCTGGCGCGGTTGCTGCGCATCACCAATGGACTGGAAGGCCTGCGCCAGCGCGTCTTTGAAGTGCTGGATGTTGATCCCCAGCTTTCTGAAAGTGCCTTGCTTCAGCTCTTCTGTTCGGAAGAGCGTGTGCCGCGAACCAGACTTGAGGCCTGTGCTTCAGCGCTGGAAGCCGGTGGAAAGACAGACAAAACACGGGCAGAAAGCTTGCGGAAATGGCTGTCGGCACCGGAGGAAAGGCGTGCGAACCTCTATGACAGCTACCGGTCTGTCTTCCTGACTGCGGATGGAGAGGCCAGGGCTGAGCGGACAATGGCCTCGAAGGGCGCAAGAGAGGCCATGCCAGATGTGCTGGAGGAACTCTACGATCTTGCGTCTGCGCTGTTGCGGTTCGAGGATCAGCGCCGGGCGGTGATCTCCGGTCATGCCACCCTGGCCCTTCTGACGCTGGGAGAAGCCATTCTCGGGAACTATGAGAAGAGCAAGCAGGCGCTTTCCCTGCTTGATTATGATGACCTGATTCTCAAAACCCGTGATCTCTTTGCCGGTGGAGCCGCAGCCTGGGTGATGTTCAAGCTGGATGGCGGTCTGGATCATATCCTGATCGACGAGGCGCAGGACACCAACCCCGAGCAGTGGGAGGTGATCCGGGCGCTGTGCGAGGAGTTCTTTGCTGGCGAGGGACGGGAGCGGAATATTCCGCCTGAACCGGAAACAGGTGGGCTGCTTGAAGAGCTTCCCCGGACGGTCTTCGTCGTGGGTGATGCCAAGCAGTCGATCTATTCCTTCCAGCGGGCTGATCCGGATGTTTTTGAACAGATGCAGCGTGAATTTCAGGCGCGAGTTGAAAGTGCTGCCGAACTCTGGAAACGGGTCAATTTGGCGGTCTCCTTCCGCTCGACCGCAGCCGTGCTCTCCGCCGTTGACGATATCTTTGCAGAGGAACCGGCCAGTGAGGGCGTCCTGTTTGCGGAAGACCGTCTCCATCACCAGCCCAAGCGACTGGGAGAAGCCGGGCAGGTCGAAGTCTGGCCACTGGTGCAAAGCGCAAAGGATCCCGCAGAAGAACCCTGGGCCCTTCCACTGGAGCGCTCGAAGGAGTTTTCTGCCCGGGCGCGTCTGGCGAGCATTCTGGCCAAGAGAATCTATGGCTGGACACGTGATCCGCAGCGCGGAGATGACCCGGACTGTCAGCTGCACTCGAAGGGACGCCGCATCGAGCCGGGGGATGTGCTGATACTGGTTCGCCGACGGAATGCCTTTGTTGATGAACTGATCCGCGAACTGAAAGAACTGGGTGTGCCGGTTGCAGGGATCGACAGGATGCAGTTGTCCCAGCAGATTTCGGTTATGGATCTTCTGGCGCTCGGGCGTTTCCTGTTGTTGCCGGATGATGACCTGACCCTTGCAGAGGTTCTGAAATCGCCTCTGATCGGCTGGGATGACGAGCTGCTCTTCCAGCTTGCGCACGGGCGCGGCAAGGGGATTACTCTCTGGTCAAGGTTGCGGGATGCCGTTCACAAGCCTCCCGAGGCGACGGATCGGCAACAGCGCGGAGAGATTGAAAGGGCCTATGCCTTTTTGATGGAACTGCTCTCCCTTGCCGATCAGGTGCCACCCTTTGAGCTTTATGCCCGTGTTCTGGGGCCTTTGAAGGGACGTGAACGACTTCTGGCCCGGCTCGGGCCCGATGCCGGTGATCCTCTGGAGGAGTTTGTGTCCCTGACCCTGCAATACGAGCAGGAAGACACGCCTTCGCTCCAGGGCTTCCTGAACTGGCTTGATACACGCGATGTTGAAATCAAGCGGGATCTGGAGCAGGGAAGCAATGCCGTGCGGATCATGACCGTGCACGGCTCGAAGGGCCTGCAGGCGCCAGTCGTGATTGCGCCGGATACAGCCGACATGCCCCAGGAGCGCGGGAATCTGTTCTGGCTGCGCGATGAAGACTATCTGCCGCTCTGGGCACCGAACAGAAATCTGGTGACGCGTCCTGTTGCCCAGGAAAAGAAAGCGCTGGGCGAGGATCGCATGCGCGAGTACCGCCGGTTGCTCTATGTGGCTCTGACACGTGCGGAAGATCGCCTGGTGATCTGTGGCTGGAGCAAGGCGGAGGAGGCAAAGGAGCTGTCCTGGTACGGTCTTTGTTACAATGCCCTTGCGGACAGCTGTGAAAGCATCAGCTTTTCCTTTCCCGAAGATCCTGCCAGTGCCTGGGAGGGAGAGGGGCTTTTGAGGCGGGTCGAGCAGACCCTGAGCGTTGAGCCTGTCAGCCAGACTGTTGCGCAGGATCCGTCAGGACAGCAGCAGATCCGGCTGCCTGTCTGGGCGGACAAACCGCCTGCTGCGGAGCCTGTTCCCCCCAAACCGCTTGTTCCGTCCCAGCCTCTTGAGGACGAACCGGCTGTTCGCTCTCCCCTTTTGCGTGGCGGGGAAAGAGCGCAACCGGTCAGAGGGGCAAGGCTACGGGCTTTTCAGCGGGGGCGTTTGGTTCACCGGTTGCTCCAGAGCCTTCCGGATATTGATCAGGACAGGTGGGAGCAGACAGCCCTGCGCTTTCTCTCTTCGCCCCTGCATGGTCTGGACGCAGAAGAGGCGATGGCGCTGTCCCGGGAGACGTTGCAGGTTTTGAGGCATCCGGATTTTGCAGAGTTCTTCGGGCCGGACAGCCGGGCGGAAGTTCCCCTGACAGGTCTTGTTTATCAGGAGGATGGGCGCGTTGATGTGATCTCCGGTCAGGTGGATCGCCTGCTTGTCCAGCCGGATCGCGTTGTTGTGCTGGATTTCAAGACCAATCGCCCGCCGCCGCAACAGGCCGGGGATGTCCAGCCGGTCTACCTGCGGCAGTTGGCCCTGTACAAGCGGGTTTTGATGGATCTTTATCCGGGGCGAAGGATTGAATGTTGTCTGGTTTGGACAGATGAGACCCGAATTATGCCGATTCCGGACGATTTGATGACGCCCTTTTTGTCCGGAACACGATAATATTTCTTAATTGTTTATTAAAAACAGTGTTTTGTCGGGATCGGTTGCTTTTTCTTTTCGGGGAATGCAAGCTGTCATCGAGTGCACAGGGCAGTCTTGACCTTTTCAGGGAGGCTGCCTAAATAGTGCATATGTCCACGTTCGTTGTGTGAGACTGGGTTATACCACACAAATGTGGAGTAAAAAGAAAGGTGAATGGATATGAGCGCAATTGCTGCTGTAAGTGATGCATCCTTTGAGAACGACGTTCTGAAGGCTTCCGGTCCGGTTCTGGTGGACTTTTGGGCAGAATGGTGCGGCCCTTGTAAAATGATTGCTCCGGTTCTGGATGAACTGGCGCAGGAAATGGGCGATACCTTGTCCATTGCCAAGGTGAACATTGACGAGAACCCTGCGACACCTCAACAATACGGTGTGCGCGGTATCCCGACACTGCTGCTTTTCAATGATGGCGAGCTGGTGGCCACAAAGGTTGGCGCGATCACCAAAGGTCAGCTGACAGACTGGGTGAACGGTTCTCTGGCTTGATTGAGCCACGGAAATTTTTGACGAAGGCTTCACTGTTCAGGCAGTGGAGCCTTTGTTTTTAAGAATTGCTTAAGAAATGCCGGGCAGGATGACAGCATGGATATTCGTTCACGCAAAACCGGACCACAGTCATCAGGTGTTCAGGGACGCCCGTCCCAGGGACAGTCGGGGAAATCCGTTTCAACCCTGAGTTCCCTGCTTCAGACAGCGGGCCTGCCAAAGGAATTGCCGCCCGTAGAGGCTGCGACCGAAGAGCTTTCGCTTGACCAGCTGGATTACCGCACGATCAAACCCTTCAAAGGGGATCTCCGGGCGCCGGGGGTCAAGGAACATCTGACCCGTCTGTTTGATCTGGCCCGCCGCATTGCCCTGTCCGGGCGCATTATGCGTCGTGGCAGCTTTCTTGACCTGACGCTTTAGACCGGAACAGGTCGGAATTTGGCTTGCAAGCCTTTCGAGGGCTTGCCAAACTGCCCGCATGAGCAAGCCGCAAGATTATGATCCCGGAGACAATTTCAGCCGTCGTGTGCCCTGCGGGGATGATCGCGAGCGTCTTGTGTGTGACACCTGCGATTTTGTGGCCTATGAAAATCCCAAGATGGTTGTGGGTTCGGTGGTGACCTGGGAAGACAGGGTGCTGCTGGTCAAACGGGCGATTGAACCCCGTCTGGGATACTGGACGCTTCCTGCAGGCTTTATGGAGCTCAACGAAACTGTCGAGGAAGGGGCCAAGCGTGAAGCCTGGGAAGAAGCCCGCGCCAGAGTGAGCTTTGATCAGGTCCTGGCCATCTATTCCATTCCCCGGATCAGCCAGACGCAAGTGATCTACAGGGGCGTTCTGACCGATCCGGCTGTTGAGCCGGGGCCGGAAAGCCAGGAAGTGGGCCTGTTTTCATGGGATGAAATTCCCTGGGAGGATCTGGCCTTTCCGACTGTTCACTGGGCCTTGAGGCAGTTTGACCGCGTCCGCGAGCAGAAGGGTTTTGCACCTTTCGGGAATGAAGAGGATGGCAGCAGCTAGCCGCAGATATAGCTCGGCGTTTCTGTGGATTGTCCTGATGGTCTTCGGGTTGAAAGAAGCCTGCTCCCAGCCTCTCCGCTCTGTTCATATCCGGTCTGTTTCCGAAAACCACGAGTTGATGCAAGACGACGGGAAAAGTCTTCTCCTGCAATCGTTGGAACTGCCGACAAGGGAGAGTTGCAGGCTTCACGAGGAGCTTTGCCCTCTTGTCGATCAACTGGAGCAGTATTTCAGAAACAGCCTTGTTGGCCGATCCCTGGTCATCCGCAAGGTGGATGCCTATGCCCGGAACCGGTATGGCCTGCCGCTTTTACAGCTGGAAGAACTGGATGGCCGGTGGGTGCAGCAGCACTTGCTGGAGCAGGGACTGGCACGCTTGCGCGGAGGGGAGCAGATGACGGCAGATGAAACTGTGATGCTGCGCAAGGCGGAAAAGAGTGCGCGACAGGCCGGGAGGGGAATCTGGGGAACAGAATTCGGAGCCGTGAAATCAGCTGATGACCCCGGGAAGCTCTGGCCCTTTTTAAACAGCTTTCAGCTTGTTGAGGGAACCCTGCAAAAAGCGGCTTACAGGGGAGATTGGCTTTATCTCAATTTCGGATCTGACTGGAGAGAGGATTTCACGGTTGCCATTCATCACAATGATCTGTCCGCACAAGACTGGTCGCAGCTCATTGATGATCTCTGGCGTCGGAGAAAGCTTTCTGTTGAGGGGCGCTATACCGTGAGGGTCCGGGGAGTCCTGAGCCTCTGGAATGGTCCTGTAATTGTTGTGGCACATCCGAAAGAGATTGAGCTGTCCGATGTGCCTTAGTTTGTCCATATGATCACGGTAAACAGGCTTTTTAAAGGCTCTGTGATGATTTCAAGCTTTGATATAAACTGTAATTGTTATTGACTGATCGGGCACCCCTTGATGCTGTTGACTTCTTTTTTTGATCATTTGAATTCCCGTTCCCTGTTTGCAGCAGTCCTGTTGCTTGGTGCCGTTGCCCTGACCGGCTGTTCCACGTCTGATGCGACAGGCCGCAGCTTTTTCAATGGCGGATTGACTCCCGAAAAGGAACAGGCTGTAGGACGGGAACAGCATCCCCAGATTATCGAGGAATTTGGCGGTATCTACGACGAGGACCCCGAATTGACCCGTTATGTCAATTCGCTGGGGCAGTTTCTTGCGCAGACATCCGAGACGCCAAACCAGAAATTCACCTTCACGATTCTGGACAGCCCTGTTGTGAACGCCTTTGCGCTTCCGGGTGGCTATGTTTATGTGACCCGGGGCCTGATGGCTTTGGCGAACAATGAGGCAGAACTGGCCGGGGTGATTGCGCACGAGATTGGTCATGTCACAGCAAGGCATTCTGCAGAGCGTTATGGTTCGCAGGTTCTGGCGCAGGTGCTTTCTGCCGGTGTGGGAATTCTCACGCGGAGCGGAGAGGCGGCAAGAGCCGCGAGTACTGCCGGTGGTCTGGCGGTCAAAAGCTTCTCCCGGGATCAGGAGTTTGAAGCGGATCTTCTGGGAGTCCGTTATCTCAGCCGGGCCCGTTTTGATCCGGAAGGCATGGGAAGCTTTTTGGGGCAACTGCAGGCCAACAGTGTTCTGGACGCAAGGATTGCGGGCGTTGATCCTGCCGAGCGGGAAGGGTCGGACATTACCCGGACCCACCCCAGAACAGCGGATCGTATTCAGCGGGCCATTTCTGAAGCAGGCACAAAGGCTGTGAGTGATCCGATTGTCGGCCGGGATGTCTATCTGAAAAAGATTGATGGCATGCTTTATGGTGATGCTGAAGATCAGGGCTATGTTCGTGACGAAACCTTTTCCCACAAGGAACTGGGGATTACCTTCACGGTTCCTGAAGGGTTCCGTCTGATCAATTCGCCTCGCAGAGTCATTGCCGAAGGGCCGGACAAGGCCGTTATCGTTTTTGATTCGGCAAATCGTAAAGTCAAAAGCTCTCTCTATGACTATCTGGTTTATGACTGGGGCAAGGATGTGGATCTGGACGGTATTGAAGCCATCACGGTCAACGGCCTTGAAGGCTACACGGCTTCGACCCGCGTCAAGGGGCGCGACTTCAGGCTGGTTGTTATCAGGATGCCCAATGAAGCCGTTTATCGTTTCCGCATGATCACCCAGGGGCCGCAAACCTACGAGCTGTCGGAAGAACTCCGCAGAACGACTTACAGTTTCAGGGCGCTGACGGCGCGTGAAAAGGCTGCTCTCAAACCCTTGCGAATTCGCCTGCGGACCATCAGGCCGGGTGATACAATCAACAGTCTGGTTGCCAGAATGGATGTCCGGCACTATGCGCGGGAGCGTTTCCTCGTCATCAACGACCTGCCGGAAAATGCGGTTCTTGAAACAGGTCAACTTGTAAAACTTATTCAGGAATAAGATCATGGTGCACATGGACAAGGCGATCGACTTACCGGGCGGAAACAGTGAACCGTCCTTGCTGAGGCGTCTGGCCGGTTTTGACAAGACAGGGGTGTGGCGCCCTTCCATTGCCGCGTTCCTGTCTTTCGGGTTTGGCGTCTTTGTCTTTTTTGCCCTGGCTCTTGTCTGGTGGGTTTCATTTGATGCGGCACGGGACAACACGAATGTGCTGACCAAGCGCGTGATCAAAACCAGTTTGCAACTGGTTCAGGAAAATGTGGAAGATTTTCTGGAGCTGTCGGAAAATCAGGCGACCTATCTGGTGTACCTGATGGAAAGCAAGCAACTTGATCCGGACAATGAAAAGGAAACGCTGAAGGTCATCACGGGTGCAATGGCTGGTACTCCCTGGGTTTCAGGGGTTGCGCTCTTCCGGGAAAAGGGCAACGTAACCTACGCGGCCTGGCAGGAGTACGCCTATCTTTCTGCACAGCAAAGTGTTCCCCCCGAACTGCTGGATGGTGGCGACAGCGAGAAAAACCACGCCGAGATGAAAGAGGTTACAGAGCCTGTCTGGCAAGGTGTTTCCTGGCTGGAAAAACTGAAGAAGCCCAATCTGATTGTGCAGATGCCTGTGCGGATTGATGGCAAGTATTACGGATTTGTCGGTGTTGCCATCGGTATTGAAGGGCTGTCCCAGTATATCAGGGAAATAGACGATTCCCTGGGGGTTGAGTCCTTTGTTCTTGTAAACAGGAAATCCCTTCTGGCACACGGCTCCATGGCCAGGCTGGACAGCTATGAACTGTCCCATGAAAAGGTCCTGCCGCTTCTGGCAGACGTTCAGGAGGCGGATGTTGCCGGTTTCTGGGAGCGTGAGGGTCGGGATATTCACGGCTTCTTTGAAGATGACAACCCTTCCGGTCGTGTTGTCGAGGTGGATGGCGAAGAGATCTACTATTTCTTCAGCAGCAAGCAGGATTACGGGTTTGATCGTATCACCTATGCCATTTTCCACCCGCAGGACGAGATTTCCGATCTCTACGAGCGCCTGATCTATTCGGCGGTTGCTGCCGGTGCTGTGATGGTTGTCACACTCCTGGCGCTTTTCTGGATTGGCCGCAGTATGGCCCGCCCCCTGCTGCGCCTGACCGAGAACTCCGAGAAGCTGGCCCGTTTTGATCTGGAGAAGGCAGAGCGTCTGCCCGGAACCTTTTTCAAGGAACTGAATGTGGCCAGTCAGTCCTACAATTCCATGCTGTCGGGCCTCCACTGGTTCGGCTCCTATGTTCCGAAGAAGCTGGTTGCACAGATCATCGGAGCCGGAGAGAACGGGATTGTATCCACTGAAAAGCGGGTTTCCATTCTCTTTACGGATATTGTCGGGTTTACATCGCTGAGCGAGTCGATGTCTCCTTCCGAAGTGGCGGACATGCTCAATGAGCACTTCAATGCCCTGGGGCAATGTATCGAGGATCAGGAAGGCGTCATCGACAAGTATATCGGTGATTCGGTTATGGCGTTCTGGGGCGCTCCGGGTGATCAGGACGATCACGCCCTGCGTGCCTGTCAGGCGGCCCTGAACATTGCCTCTGCGCTTGAGGCCATAAACGTGCAGAGGCTTGAACGTGGCTTGCCCGCCATCCGGATCAGGATCGGAGTGAACAGCGGGACAGTGATTGCGGGCAATATCGGTGCTGACTGGCGGGTCAACTACACCCTGATTGGTGACAGCGTCAACGCCGCCCAGCGTATTGAAGCGCTGGCCAAGGAACTGCTTCCGGAGAGTGGAGATGCGGCAACGATCATCGTGTCTGCAGAAACCGCAGCCCAGATAGATGCAAGCAAACTGGGGGGCAGACTCAGGGATCTTGGGGCGCACAGATTGCGCGGACGTGAAGAACAGACAGAGCTTTACCAGCTTCAGGTTGACTAGAACGCAGGCGTGGTCAGGTCTCGAGGATTTCTGTCACCTGTCCGTCAGGCAGAAGACAGGCGGCCATGAGTTTGCCGTCCTCGAAACCGCATCCACCATCCAGGGTAAGGGTGTGGTCCGTTTGCTCGAAACCGAGATGATCGGGATCAAAGCCTCTGACAATCCGTTTGAAAGGCCCGTAGGGTGACTGGATGCGATTGAAGGCCTTGCCTGCCCACCAGAAATTGTCTTTCTGATTGTTCAGTGGCTTTGCTGTGTCCAGTCCGCAGTTCACAAAGAGGATTTCCCCCGCATTCGGCGGAGCGGGATTGTACTGAAGGGTTTCCTGTTCGCCTTTGGGAAGGGCGTTCGGGGATCCTGTAAAGGCGGCCCGTTTCAGCGTACCGAAAAGCTCGTAGTGGCCCGGGTGCTGTTTCATGGCCCGGCGCAGGGTGTTGGTCCATTTGGTGAGCTGAATTGCGCCTGTACGTGTTGTGTGCAGACCTTCTTCGGGGCTGAGACCATAGGCTTTCAGTGTTTCGCCCACTCCCTGCGAGAGCATCCATTCGAGGATGTCCTTCGGGTTCGGGGCAAACTGGAGCTGCATGAGCTTTTGCCACATTTCCTCCTGGGCACCGCGCAGGTAGACAATGTCTTCCGGTCTGGCCTGAAAGCGCGCAAGAAAATAGCTGCGATAGGCAACCAGCTCGTTGAATGTGCGAAGGATGAAGGGGCCTCTGCCCATCATGTTGCCGAGGTAAATCAGACGATCACCCTGACGCAGTCGCGGTTCAAGTGCGTCGTGGATCTGGCGGAGTTTCTCGATTTCTCCATGCACTGACCCGACAGCCCAGATTCTCTGGCTGTGTGTCAGTACGGAAAATTTCTGTCGGTCGCTCATGAGAACGGCCGCGCCCCCTCTGGTTGCTGGCCCGCTGTTTTGATTGTTTTGTTCCGGGCGGTGGTGGAGTTGTGCCTGATCGTCACTTATCAGTTCTAATATGGCACAAGAAAGGCGTGGTGTTGAGAGAACAACGATCCACGCCTTGCTTTCGGGAAAAACCAATCAGGCCGCAGCCAGCATTTCTTCCAGTTTGATTGCTGCAGAATTCTCGTCGATCTCTTCAAGAGCAGCCAGTTCGCGTGCCAGACGCTCCAGCGCGGCCTGGTACATCTGGCGTTCGCTGAAGGACTGCTCCGGCTGATCGGAAGCGCGGTGCAGATCGCGAACAACCTCGGCAATGGAAACGGGGTCGCCGGAGTTGATCTTGGCTTCGTATTCCTGTGCGCGACGGCTCCACATGGTGCGCTTGGCGCGGGAGCGACCTTTGAGAGTGGTCATGGCGTCGTCCATCAGTTTGCGGCTGGACAGCTTGCGCAGACCGGATTGTGCCGCGCGTTCCAGTGGCAGGCGCAGTGTCATGCGATCCTGCTCAAAACGAACCACCAGCAGAGTCAGTGTCAGACCCGAGATTTCCTGGGTTTCGATGCCTTCAACGCGGCCAACGCCGTGTGTTGGATAGACAACGTAGTCACCTGCTGCGTAGTCTTCAGTGTGCTTTGCCATAACGTACCATCTCTTCCTGTGCTTTCCGCACGGAGCGAAAAGCTTCAATTGCCATGGCGCAGATGCTTTCAGGAGCTGCAAAATCCCTTTGCGGGAGAGGCGTATAGCAGCTATGCAAAGTGCGCATGGCGATGTCACCAAAACGTAACGACCCCAGATCCTCTGTTTTGCAAAGGACTTGGGGGTCATATCTAAGCTTTTGAAAGGAAACGCTTTTCAGGAGGTATCCTGAGATAAAGCAAGGCCGTTTCCTTCAGGGCCTTATGTGAAGAATATAGCCTAGTTTACGTAAAATTTCAATCTATCTGTAACGGAATTGTAGTAAAGCGATCGTGATCGGAAAGAGGCGGGCAAATAGAAGTTCCTAACACGGTCTTCCGGAGGCGAATCAGGCCAGATGAATATTGGGAACCCTGGCGACGATTTGCTTCAGGTCACCTTCGGGGAGATTGTCTGTAACGAGGTGGTCCATGGTTGCGATGGTTCCAAGGCTGACAAGTCCCGACTTGTAGAATTTGGACGAGTCGAAGGCGAGGATGGTTTCCTTGGCCTGTTCCATGGCGACCAGGGCGTTTGAAACCTCCCAGTGATCGTCGTCACACATGTCCCCGTTTTCCTCGACCCCCGTGACAGACAGAATGCAGTAGTCAAAGCGGAAACGTCTGATGAAGTCTGCTGTTGCGCTCCCCATAACCGAACCGTCGCTGTGTCTGAGGAAACCGCCGGAAATGGCGACGGTGAAATCTGTTCTGTCCTTGAGCTGCATGGCTGCACCAAGGCTGTAGGTGACAATCTTGAGGTCCTTGCGAACCTGCAGGGCGGCCGCAATGGCCTCGCAGGTTGTGCCTGCATCGAGAAAGAGCGAAGCCCCGTCCGGAATCAGACTGGCGACCTTGATTGCAATGCGTTGCTTGTTGTCCTGTGACTGAAAGCGTCTCAGCAGATACTGTTCCTTGTCGAGGCCGTTGACAAATGCAGCGCCTCCGTGGGTTTTGCGCAGTCTGTTGTCCTGGTCCAGCTCATGGATGTCCCGGCGGATGGTTTGTTCCGAAACCGAGAGCTCCCGTGCCATGTCCTCGATTTTTTCGTAACCACTTGCCTTGAGTATGTTGAGAAGTTGCTCTTGTCTGATCTGCTTTTTTGACTGGGACACGCTTGGCTTCTTTCAGTTGACTGGCTTATCAAGGCTTGTTAGCGCAGGACCGGCGTTTCGCGAGTGTTTTTTCATCCTGCTTCTTTTGGAACTCATAAATACCTGAAATTCCGCTTTTTTTAAAGTCTGTAAGATTTTTTTGAGCGAAAGTTCACAAAACAGAAACAAAAATGATCAAAAAACGTCACTAAATGTAAAATAGTTTACATTTTCTTTTTGAGGATATAGAGTGCTTCCAATGGCACTAAGTCCAAGAACAAAACGCGAGCCATTCTTTATTGCTGGGAGCAAAAAATGTCTGACATTTCTTTCAAAATGAATCGCCGTTCCTTCCTGGGACACGCTGGTGCAGCAGGGGCTGCTGTGGCCGGCTCGACACTGATCACCGGTCCTGCCTTTTCTGCGGGTACGCCGAAAAAGGGCGGAAACTTCATCATGGGCCTCAAGGGCGGTGAGAGCACAAACTCTCTTGATCCGGCCCTGTCCACCAGCCACGTGACCTATCAGGCCGTTCGCGCCTATTCCGAGACGCTGCTGAACGTTGGCCAGGATGGATCTTCCCTGGAGTATCGCCTTGCTGAAAGCTTCGAGCCTGCAAATGGCGGTCAAACCTGGCACTTCAAGATTCGCAAGGGCGTCAAGTTCCACAATGGTCAGGAACTGACAGCGAATGACGTTCTGAAAACCATGGAGCGTCACTCCAACGACGAGACCAAGTCCGGTGCTCTGGGTGTGATGCGTGGTATCGAATCCATGTCTGTTGACGGCGATATCTTTACAGTCAACCTGACAACACCAAACGCTGATTTGCCTCACCTGCTGACAGATTATCACCTCGGCATCCAGCCGAACGGTGGTTTTGACAACCCTGCAGAAGGTGTCGGTACAGGTCCTTACCGTGTGGTTGCCGAAGAGCCCGGCGTCCGTTACGCCTTTGAGAAGTTTGATGATTACTGGGATGATTCCCGCGGTCACTACGACAAGCACGAGATCATCGTGATCAACGACGATGCAGCACGTGCTGCTGCGCTTCAGTCCGGTCAGGTTCAATGTATCAACATCGTTCCGCCAAAGACTGCGAAGCTTTTCTCCCGCGCGCCGAACGTCAAGATCGAAACCACATCCGGCAAGGGTCACTACATCTTTGTGATGCACACAGACACTGCTCCTTTCGACAACAAGGATCTGCGTCTGGCCCTGAAATATGCTGTAAACCGTGCCGAGCTGGTTCAGAAGGTGCTGTCCGGTTATGGCGAGGTTGGCAATGACACGCCGATCAACTCTGCCTACAACCTTTACGATGACAGCCTGCCACAGCGTGAATTCGATCTTGAAAAGGCTGCTGAACACTACAAGAAGTCCGGCCATGACGGTTCCCCGATCGTTCTGCACGTTTCCGACGTTGCCTTCGCCGGTGCTCTGGATGCAGCGCAGCTGTTCCAGCAATCTGCCCAGGCTGCAGGCATTCCGCTGGAGCTGAAGCGCGAGCCTGCCGATGGTTACTGGTCCGAAGTCTGGAACAAGAAGCCGTTCTGTGCCTCTTACTGGGGTGGTCGTGCCGTTCAGGATCTGATGTGGTCTGTTGGTTACCTGTCCACAGCGGACTGGAACGACACAAACTTCAACAACCCGGAATTTGACGAACTTCTGCTGGAAGCCCGTGCCGAGCTGGATCAGGCAAAACGCAAGGAAATCTATGCGAAGATGGCCCGTATCGTGAACGAGGAAGGTGGCATCATCAACCCGATGTTCAACCAGTTCATCGATGGTCTTGCTCAGAACGTCACAGGCTGGCATTCGAACCCGAATGGTAACCTGATGAACGGCTTCATCGCGTCCTTGACCTGGTTCGAATAAGACTTCGAATAAACCCGGAGGAGATGTCGTGCCTCGTCATCTTGTAAAACTTGTTGCCCAGCGCATTGCGCTGGGCATCCTCTTGCTTTTCGCATCTTCAGTTCTGATTTTTGCCGGAACGCAGATTCTTCCTGGCGATGTTGCCCAGTCCATTCTGGGGCAATCCGCAACACCGGAAGCTCTTGCCAACCTCAGAAAGGAACTGGGGCTGAATGAGCCTGCTATCAGTCGTTACCTCAGCTGGCTTGGCGGGGTTTTGCAGGGCGATCTCGGGACGGCACTCAGCAATGGCGCCAGTATTACGGATTCCATCCTGAAGCGTCTGGACAATACGCTGTTTCTGGCTTTCTGGGCGGCCCTGTTTTCCGTGCCGCTCTCTATCTTCCTGGGGCTGATCTCGGTTCTGTACCGGAACAAATGGCCGGACCGCTTGATCTCCGCGGTATCCCTGTCCACCATTTCCGTGCCGGAATTCATTATCGGCTACGTCATTCTCTTCGTGCTGGCGGTTCAGCTGCAATGGCTGCCCTCTGTGTCCCTGATCACCAATGACATGGGCTTTTTCGAGAAGCTGGGTGCGATCCTGATGCCGGTGATCGTGCTGACCTTCGTCGTCATGGCGCACATGATGCGGATGACACGTGCGGCGATCCTCAATGTCATGGAATCGGCCTACATCGAGACAGCCGAACTGAAGGGTCTGTCTGCATTCAACGTGATCTTTTCCCACGCCTTCCCGAACGCGATCTCTCCGATTGTCAATGTCGTGATGCTCAACCTGGCCTATCTGGTTGTCGGCGTTGTTGTCGTCGAGGTGGTCTTCGTCTATCCGGGAATGGGGCAGTATCTGGTTGATCACGTGTCCAAGCGGGATATTCCGGTTGTTCAGAGTGCCGGACTGATCTTCGCTTCGGTTTACATCACAATGAACATGCTGGCGGATATCATCGCCATTGTTGCAAACCCAAGATTGAGGCACCCGAAATGAAGCGCATTCCACTGAGTGCCCTGATTGGGCTGTTCATCACATCTCTTTTCCTGTTGTCAGCGATCTTTGCCGACTTCCTGGCGCCCTATGGAGTTGCCGAAGTTGTCGGCGATGTCTGGGAGCCTGCTTCCGACAGGTTCCTGCTGGGAACAGACAGTATTGGCCGTGATCTGCTGAGCCGCATGATCTATGGCGGTCAGGTTACGATCTTTGTGGCCCTGACCGCCACGGCGCTGTCCTTTTCGCTGGGGACAAGCCTTGCGCTGATTGCCGTTGTTGTCGGTGGCTGGTTTGACATGGCGCTGTCGCGTTTCATTGATCTGATCATGTCCATTCCGACCCTGATCTTTGCTCTGGTTGTTCTCTCTGTCGTACCGGCAAATCTTGTCACCCTGATTCTGGTCATGGGACTGCTGGATGTGACACGGGTTTACAGGCTGGCGCGCGCTGTGGCTGTTGATATCAATGTCATGGACTATGTCGAGGCCGCGCGTCTCAGGGGCGAGCAGACGGTCTGGATCGTCTTCCGCGAGATCCTGCCAAACGCCCTGTCACCGCTGGTGGCAGAGCTTGGCCTGCGCTTTATCTTTATGGTGCTCTTCCTTTCCACACTCTCTTTCCTTGGTCTGGGTATTCAGCCGCCGGCTGCCGACTGGGGCGGGATTGTAAAGGAGAACAAGGAAGGTCTGATTTACGGTATTTCGGCAGCTTTGATCCCTGCGATTGCAATTGCTGCCCTGGCAATTTCCGTCAATCTGGTGGCGGACTGGGTTCTGTCCAAAACGACGAGCCTGAAGGGAGGCCGCAATGGATAAGCAGCAGGACAATCTGTTGATTGATGTGCGTGGACTCAAGATCGCGGCACGGATTGAAATCCCGGGCGAGAAAACCGAGTTCAAGGAAATTGTTCACGGCGTCGATTTCACGCTGCAAAAAGGCAAGGTTCTGGGTCTGATCGGTGAATCCGGTGCGGGCAAGTCCACAATCGGTCTGTCTGCTCTGGCCTATGGCCGGGGTTCTGTCGAGATCACGGGCGGTGAAGTCTGGGTTGGCGGGCAGAACATCCTGTCTTTCGGGCTGGGGGAACTGCGTTCTTTCCGCGGTCAGCGTGTGACCTATGTCTCTCAGTCAGCGGCAGCTTCGTTCAACCCCTCCAAGCGTCTGATGGATCAGGTGACCGAGACCTGTCTGCGTCATAAGCTCTGTTCACGGGAAGAGGCCGAAAAGCGTGCTGTGGTCCTGTTCAAGCGTCTGGGCTTGCCGGATGCGGAAAACTTCGGGAATCGCTATCCTCACCAGGTTTCCGGCGGTCAGCTTCAGCGCGCCATGACAGCCATGGCCCTTTGTCCGCAACCCGATCTGGTGATCTTTGACGAGCCGACAACCGCGCTGGATGTGACAACCCAGATCGATGTTCTGGCTGCGATCAAGGATGCCATTCACGAGACAGGTGTCGGTGCGCTCTATATTACGCACGATCTCGCTGTTGTCGCACAGGTTTCCGATGACATCATGGTTCTGCGTCATGGCAACATGGTTGAATACGGCACGACAGAGCAGATCATTCACAGACCGGAGCAGGACTATACCAGAGCCCTGGTCTCCGTTCGCTCACACATTGCAGAGGAAAAGCCCGAAAGCGGCGATGTTCTCCTGAGCATCGAGGGGGTCTGTGCCCGTTATCCGGGGCTGCCTGATGATATCCTGCGCGATGTCAATATCGAGCTGGAAGCAGGACATACCCTTGCTGTGGTTGGCGAGTCCGGTTCGGGCAAGTCCACTCTGGCAAGGGTGATCACCGGGCTGCTGCCTCCGCGTGAGGGGCGTGTCCTTTTTGATGGCAAGCCTCTGACGCCATCCCTGAAAGAACGCAGCAAGACCGATTTGCGTGAACTTCAGATGATTTACCAGATGGCTGATGTGGCGATGAATCCGCGTCAGACAATCGAAACGATCATCGGACGCCCGGTCGAGTTCTATTTCGGTCTCAAGGGTGAGGAAAAGCGCAGACGCGTTATTGAACTGCTGGATGAGATCGAACTGGGGAAGGATTTCCTGGACCGCTATCCCGCAGAACTGTCCGGCGGACAGAAGCAGCGTGTCTGTATCGCGAGGGCCCTGGCTGCCAAACCGCGCATGATCATCTGTGACGAGGTGACTTCAGCACTGGACCCGCTGGTGGCCGAGGGCATCCTGAAACTCCTTCAGGATCTGCAGGAGATTGAAAAGGTCAGTTACCTTTTCATCACGCATGATCTGGCAACAGTACGCGCGATTGCTGATTCGATTGCGGTTATGTACAAGGGTAAGGTCGTTCGATACGGTCAGAAGTCGAAAGTGCTTTCTCCACCCTTTGACGACTACACCGATCTGTTGCTGTCCTCTGTTCCCGAGATGGAGCAGGGATGGCTGGAAAAGGCAATCTCCCATCGAAAAATTGCAAGTGCGGGGCACTGATGAAAAACAAACTCTTGCTCATCGTTCTGGACGGGGTTCCATGGCACAACTGGCGAACTCTTTTTGGTAATCTGGAAGGCTGGGTCGACAGTGGCGAAGCGCGTGTCTGGAAGATGCGTTCCGTTCTGCCGTCCATTTCGGCTTCCTGTTATGCGTCCATTCACACCGGCGTTGTGCCTGCTGTTCACGGCTCAACAGGCAATGCAAATGTCTTCAGGCTTTCTGTGCCGGACATCTTCTCGCAGGTGCGTGCTTCCGGTGGAGTGACCGGTGCTGTGACGCATTCTTTCTGGTCCGAGTTCTTTAACCGTGCACCATTCGATCCGGTGCGCGATATCGAATACGACGAGCCGGAAAGCGGGACCATCAACCATGGTCGCTTCCACACCATGTCCGGTTACGGGCACGACAACCAGATGACACCGTCTGATGCGGATCTCTTCGCAACCCTGACCATGCTGACAGAGCGCTTTGGTCTGGATTACGGAATTCTCCACACCTGTACGCTTGATTCCATGGGCCACCGTTTTAGACACGAGTGCGAGGCGATGGACCAGGCGATTTTCAGAATGGACGAGCAACTGGCGCCTTACATCACACGCTGGAGAAAAGCCGGCTACGAGGTGATTGTGACGGCCGACCATGGTCAGAATGACCGCGGGCACCACGGTGGCCGTCAGGACACGCAGCAGGACTTTGCCCTGTACTACTTTGGTGAAGGCAAAAGCCTGATTTCCGAAGACACCCTGCTGGATCAGGTTCAGCTGGCTCCGACGGTGCTCAACCTCATGGGGGCTGAAATCCCTGAAACTATGAAGGGTGCGCCTTTCCTGGGATAACAGGGAAGGCGAGGGGCAGATCCCTGATTCCCGCATTTGGATTGATCGAATGACTGAAACGCTTGGACCTATCAAGGCTGTTCTTTTTGACAAGGATGGCACGCTTTTCTCCTTTAACGAGACCTGGTCTGTTTTCTGTGTGCGGTTGCTGGACGAACTGGTGGGGGATGACCGTCCCCTGCGTCGCAAGCTGGCAGAGGCCTGTGGATTTGATGAGGAAAACAACGCTTTTCTGGCAGGATCACTGGTCGTTGCCGGAGCTGCGGATGACCTCTGCAAGACCTGGTCGGACCTGCTGGATGGTGTCAGTGCGCAAGAGGTTGATCTGAAATGTCAGGAAATCCTGAAGGATCTGCCTCTTGCACCTGTCGGTGACCTCTCTGGCATCCTCAAAAGTCTTCAGTTCCAGGGACTGCGTCTTGGCGTTGCGACCAATGATCTGGAGGCGGGGGCCGTCATCCAGTTGAAGCAGAGTGCAACCTCGGAATACTTTGACTTCGTGTGTGGTTGCGATTCCGGTTTCGGCAGCAAGCCGGGGTCCGGAATGGTGGATGCCTTTTGCGAAAAGTTTGCGCTTCAACCCGGTGACATTGCCTTCGTCGGTGACTCTGTTCACGACATGGAGTGTGGTGTGAATGCCGGCGTGGGCCTGAAGGTTGGTGTTCTGACCGGTCCTGCAACGCGTGAAGAACTGAACGGGCATGCAGATGTCGTGCTGGGCTCTATCGCCGAGCTGCCCGACTATCTGTCTGCACGCTAGAAACGGAGTCCCCCTTCTGGTGAAAAGACTTGACCAGTGGGGGGCAATCGTCTAGAAAACCCCAGATTTTGAAACAGTTTCTTTCCGCCGGGAAAGAGTCTGCCTGATCTGAATTGCGAGTTTTAAAGGCACCAAGGTGCTCCGCCAGTCCACGAGTTTCGTGCGCTGGCGTTTTGTGCATTGGGCCCTGGACAATCAAAACAAGGGAATCGTCCATGTTTGAGTCATTGCAGGAGCGTCTGGGTTCAGTCTTTGAAGGGCTGACAAAGCGCGGGAGCCTCAGCGAAGCGGATGTTACATCTGCCCTGCGCGAGGTCCGTGTTGCCTTGCTTGAAGCTGATGTGGCCCTGCCGGTTGTCAAGGACTTCGTGGAGAAGGTCAAGGAAGAGGCGGTTGATCAGAAGGTTCTGAAATCCATCACGCCGGGGCAGATGGTCATCAAGATCGTCAATGACAAACTGACCGAGATGCTGGGGTCGCAGGCATCGGGCCTGAACCTTTCTGTTACGCCTCCGGCTGTTGTGATGATGGTGGGCTTGCAGGGGTCCGGTAAAACGACCTCCACGGCAAAGATTTCCAAGCGCCTGACTGAAAAGGAACGCAAGAAGGTCCTGATGGCGTCTCTGGACGTGCGTCGCCCTGCCGCTCAGCAGCAGCTTCAGGTGCTGGGTCTGCAAACCGGCGTCCGCACACTGAACATTGTGCCTGGTGAGCAGCCTGTTGCCATTGCCAAGCGTGCGGTACAGACGGCTGCGCTGGAAGGCTTCGATGTTGTCATGCTTGACACCGCGGGTCGTCTGGCAATTGACGAGGAGCTTATGGCCGAGGTCGTCGCTGTTCGCGATGCATCAAAGCCGACCGAGACCCTGCTTGTTGCCGATGCCATGACAGGTCAGGATGCTGTGACTGTTGCAGAGACCTTCAACGAGAAGGTTGGTCTGAGCGGTATTGTGATGACCCGTATGGATGGTGATGCGCGCGGTGGTGCTGCTCTTTCCATGCGCGCTGTAACCGGCTGTCCGATCAAGCTGATGGGTGTTGGCGAGAAGCTGGAAGAGCTTGAGGACTTCCACCCGGACCGTGTTGCGTCCCGTATTCTGGGGATGGGGGATGTTGTTTCCCTGGTCGAGAAAGCGGCAGAGCATTTCGAGGAAGAGGAAGCCGAGAAGCTCGCACGCAAGATGCAGAAGGGCACCTTTGATCTGAACGATCTGGCAGCCCAACTGAAACAGATGCAGAAAATGGGCGGTCTGAACAGCCTGATGGGCATGCTTCCGGGCATGAATTCGGCCATGATGAAGAAGGTGAAGGAAGCCAAGCCGGATGACAGGATCATCACGCGCCAGCTGGCCATTATCTCTTCCATGACACCGAAGGAGCGCGAGAAGCCGGAGATTATCAAGGCCAAGCGCAAAATCCGCATTGCCAATGGCTGTGGCCTCGCCGTGCAGGATGTCAACAAGCTGCTGAAACAGCATCAGGAAGCATCCCGCATGATGAAAAAGGTTCAGAAGATGGGCAAGAAGGGCATGGCGCGCGGTGGCCTGCAGGGTCTTCTTCCCCCGGGCTTCGGCGGTTTCCCGAAGTAAGGAATTCCCGGTTTTGCGACCGGGTACTGATCAGGGCTCTGACGGTTTGACGAGCTTTGAAACTCTAGAGTAAGTCCGTTCCCGCAAGGGTTCGATTTTGGTGAAGTGCTGATCCGGATTTTCCGACAGCATGTTTAAAGAGAACAGACGGTTCTTTCCGGCTGTTCGTATGACAACAAGGAACTGATATGGCAGTTAAAATTCGCCTTGCACGCGGTGGTACGAAAAAACGTCCATACTACCGCATTGTTGTTGCCGATGTTCGCGCTCCACGTGATGGTCGCTTCATCGAAAAAATCGGTGCATACAACCCGATGGTTCCAAAGGACCATCCCGAGCGTCTCGTTCTGGACGAAGAGCGCGCGAAATACTGGGTTGGCACTGGTGCGCAACCAACTGATCGTGTTGCTCGCTTCCTGGGTGATCTGGGTATCACCGAAGCGCGTCGCATCCCGAACCAGACCAAGAAAAACCAGTTGAAAGCGAAAGCGAAAGAGCGACTGGAAGAGAAGCGTCTGGCTGCTGAAGAAGCTGCTGCTGCCGCTGCCGAAGCTGCTGCAGAAACCTCTGCTGAAGCAGAAGGTGCGGCTGAGTAATATTCGAACCTTTCGCGTTTGTAGACTTTTAAGACGGCCCCGACCATGGTCATGGAAACAACACATAAGGCAGATCTCATCTGTGTGGCTGCAGTTGCAGGAGCGCACGGCGTGCGTGGCCTCGTCAAACTGAAGACCTTCACGGAGTTTGCTGAAGACGTTGCCTCCTATGGTCCTTTGCTCGACGACAAGGGAAAAATCTTTGACGTCGAATTCAGAGGAGTGGTGAAGGGCGCGGTTCTGGCGCAGCTTTCGGGGGTTTCTGATCGCAATCAGGCCCAGGAAATGCGGGGAACCAAACTGTTCGTTGAACGCGCACTCCTTCCCGAACTGGAAGAGGAGGATGAGTTCTATGCGCACGATCTGGTGGGACTTCCGGTGCAAGATCCGGAAGGCGGCGATCTTGGTAAGGTTGTTGCAGTCCATAATTTCGGCGCCGGAGACATCCTTGAATTCGGCAAGGGAAAGAAAACCGAGATGATCAGCTTTACCCAAAGCTATGTTCCTGAAGTCGACCTTGAGGGCGGACATGTCATTGTCCGGATGCCCGATGTGGTCCTGGCGCAGGGAAAGGCCGAAGAGGTTGAACATCCCGAAGATTCTGACGGGAGTGCTTGAATGTCAGGCAGGACGCCCGACAGTGTTGGCGAGAAGGAAAGCGGGCCTTGGCACGCCACTTTGCTGACACTCATGCCGGAAATGTTTCCAGGAACCCTGGGGCATTCGCTGGCGGGTCGCGCGCTTGAAAAGGGGATCTGGTCACTGGACACTGTTCAGATCAGGGACTTTGCGACTGACAGGCATCGCACCGTGGACGATACGCCCTTTGGCGGTGGTGCAGGGATGGTGATGCGGCCTGATGTTCTGGATCGGGCTCTGGCGTCTGTGGAGGATCGGCAAGGTCCGGTTCTGTACATGTCGCCACGAGGACGGGTTCTGGATCAGGGCTTTGCGAAAGAGTTGGCAGATGGTCCCGGGGTAACGATCCTTTGCGGTCGCTACGAAGGGGTTGATCAGCGGGTTCTGGATGCGCGTTCAGTGGTTGAGGTTTCTATCGGGGATTACATCCTTTCCGGTGGGGAACTGGCAGCCACAGTGCTTATGGATACGGTGGTGCGCTTGCTGCCGGGGGTCATGGGCAATCAGGAGTCTGCAAGCGAGGAATCGTTTGAAACGGGTTTGCTGGAATACCCGATCTACACCCGCCCGGCTGAATGGGAGGGGCGCGATGTTCCGGAGGTTTTACAGTCCGGACATCATGCAAGGATCAGGGAATGGAGGCAGGCCCGAGCCGAGGAATTGACCAGACAGCGCAGGCCCGATTTGTGGCAGGCCTGGCTGGACCAACAGAAGATTACCAAACAGGGCCATTAGGTCCGGCTAACTATGACCCGCAAGGGTTTTAACAGACGGGCCACCGGCCCCTAGAAAATGGTAGAGGATAAAACAATGAATGTAATCGAGAAGCTGGAAGCGGATCAGATTGCCAAGCTGACAGACGGCAAGTCTATCCCTGAGTTTGGCCCGGGCGATACTCTGCGTGTCAACGTGAAGGTCGTTGAGGGTTCCCGTGAGCGTGTTCAGGCTTACGAGGGCGTTTGTATCGCTCGCAAGAATGCTGGCCTGAACTCCTCTTTCACTGTTCGCAAGATCTCTTACGGTGAAGGTGTGGAGCGTGTATTCCCGCTCTACAGCCCGCGTGTTGACTCCATCGAACTGATCCGTCGTGGTGATGTTCGTCGTTCCAAGCTGTACTACCTGCGTGACCGTCGTGGTAAGTCTGCTCGTATCGCCGAGAAGACAACCGGTTACAAAGGCAAGCTGTCTGCTGCAGAGCGCAAGAAGAAGTAACGACTTCCTTTTTCCTGCAGGAAAACGAAAAGCCCGCCTGTCTCAGGCGGGCTTTTTCATTGGGGGGAAGGGACGGTTTTTGCTCAAAACGGTGTCATTGCTGTCAGTCAGGGCAGCCCTGCTGTCTTTTTGGTATCCCTGATCTTGATCAGGTTGTCTGTTTCGAGGCCGGGCGTCTTTCCGTGATCCAGAGCTCTGCTGTTCTGGACCTCTTCGAGACTTCTCAGCGGCTTTTGCAGGTATGGACTTGAGGTGGTCTTGTTGCTCATCATTTCCCCCTTGTAAACGCTGAGCCTGAAGCCTGTTTTTGTGTGGGAAACATAATGCACAAAATATAAAAGATTTCAACTATAGGAATGTTGATAATTCTGCCCTGAACAAGGTGGAATGTGTGTGTTTTTCCCGGAATTTTTTTACATAACATTGAAATAAAAGGGATTTTATTTCATGTGTTTCTTCTCCGCTTCCCTTTCTTTTCCATTGAAGGTTGTTGTTTTTCAGAGGATTAATTCAACATCTGTTATTTGTCACGGGTTTGGTGTACAATCGGTATCCCTTTTGGCCATGTCGGGTCCCTCCAAGAGCACCCGAAAGCTGTACAGAGCAGATGAAAAGGTTGGCGGAGACTGACCGAAGGCTCTGACGTGATGAAACAAGACAGATTGTGTTGCAATGCCATTGGGGGCACGGGCTCGATTTTCACAATTGGTCTCCCTTCCTGTCGAGGAGGAGGTGAAGTATGAGGTTCCTGTATATCGAGGATCATCCCATCAACGCGAAACTGATGCGCGGTTTTGTCGAGAGCATCTGGGGACTGGATCTGGATGTGGCCGAGACGGCTGAAGAAGGACTGGCCCGTATAGGCGAGACAGATTACGATCTCGTCTTCATTGACATCAATCTGCCCGGGAAGAGTGGTCTGGATGTGATTCATGTGATCAGGGGGAATGACAATCTGAAAGGTTTGCCCCTGATTGTTGTTTCTGCTGATACAACGCGCTCCCTGGTGAGCGAGGTTCACAATCTGGGGGTGGCATACCTCAGCAAGCCGATTGATGCCCTGCGCTTGCAAACGATGACGGAAGAAGCCCTGCTGAAAAGCGGAACCCTTCATTGATTGTATTATGATGCCGGGGTGATTGGCCTTTGGCCCTTGACCTCCGGCAGAAAAGTTCCAATATCGATAAAGCGGATGCCTTTGTCAGGATCCGTCAATTGTCGAGTCAGCGCCTCTGTGGGCTGACACCAGGTTTTCCCTTGCTCTTGAAGAGGAGGTGTTATGTCACGTTTGTCTCTTTTCAGCAGTCCCCTGCTGCTTGGTTTTGAGCAGTTCGAGCAGGCCATAGACAGGGCCTCAAAAAGCACGGACAGCTATCCCCCCTACAATGTCGAGAAAATCAGCGAACACCAGTTGCGGATCACGCTGGCCGTTGCCGGTTTCTCCATGGACGATCTCTCTGTTCAGCTGGAACAGAACCAGTTGGTTGTGAAGGGGAAAATGCAAAATGACGAGAGCAGGATCTTCCTGCATCGCGGTATCGGCGGGCGTCAGTTCCGCAAGGCTTTCATTCTGGCTGACGGCATTGAAGTTGTTGGTGCATCGATGGACAACGGTCTGTTGCACATTGATTTGGAGCAACCCCTGAACGAAGCAGAAGTCAAGACGATCAAGATCGAATCCCGCCAGAGTCCCAAAGACTCCGGACGCCTTCTAGAAGGCTGATCTGTAAGGGTTTTTAAGTTTTTTGTTAAAAAAGAGAAAGTGTCAGTTCTTCGTTAATGACTTTTGGGCTAGGCTCATAGCCTGAAAGCGGAACCTGACGCTTCGAATGGAGATGAAACATGAACGCGCACAAGTTTTTTGAGCATTCGGCCCTGTCCGAACAGGACATGATGCAACTCGGTGTTGAAGCTGTTGCCTATGTGCGCCCTGTCGAGGAGGACGGCGAAGAGCTTTATGGCATCTTCGCTGCCGATGGAACCCAGATTGCCAGTGTTGAAAATCGTGACATTGCCTTTGCCACGATCCTGCAAAACGATCTGTCGCCTCTGAGTGTTCACTGATCACCACTTTGTTTGAGTGATATCAAAACGAAAAACGGCCCCGACAGCTTAAGAGCTTCGGGGCCGTTTTGTCTCTTCAGGATGAGCACTGCTGCTGTCAGGCTGCCTCGGATGTTCCGCCTTCGGTTGCCAAAACAGCATAAAGACCATCTTCGGTTTCGGAACCGCGAAGCTTTTTGCAGGTCTCCGGGTTTCTCAGAAGGCGGGAAACCCGGGCCAGAGCCTTGAGGTGTTCCGCACCTGAATCATCCGGTGCCAGAAGCAGGCAGATGAGGTCGACAGGCTGGCCGTCAATCGAATCAAATTCGACCGGGCGATCCAGACGCGCAAAGAGACCATGAAGACGATCCAGTCCCGGGATCTTGCCGTGTGGGATCGCGATCCCCTGGCCGATACCCGTGGTGCCCAGCTTTTCCCTTTCAATGAGAATCTGGAGGATCGCCCGCTTGTCCTCACCGCTGATTTCCGCGGCGCGTTTCGCCAGTTCCTGGAGTGCCTGCTTCTTGCCGGAAACTCGCAGTGAGGCAATCACTCCTTCGGGTGTGATGAGGTCAGTAACTTCCATGGTCAACTTTGCTGCTTTGTCAGATCACGCTTTGCTTTCAGCCGGATCGACCCAACCAATGTTTCCATCTGCACGACGGTAGATCATGTTGAGCCCGCCATGTGAGCTGTTGTGGAAGAGCATTGCTGGCAAATCTTCCAGATCGAGGCGCATCACGGCGATTGAAACCGACATGGTCGGAATTTCCGTGGGCATCTCTGCCACAACAAGGGGGGCTGTGTCCAGTTCTTCTTCAGCGTCATCACTGTGATCGGCTTCGCCCGCGAGAATATAGTGCTGGGCGTTGATGGCTTCACGCCCGCCTTCGGGCTTGTGATCGCGAAGTTTTCTCTTGTGACGGCGCAGGCGTTTGGACAGGCGTTCGGCTGCGAGATCAAAGGCCGGATAAGGTTCACCGGCTTCGCCGTTGGCCTCCAGCCGGATACCCTTGCTGACATGGGCAACAACTGTTGCGCGGTAGAGGTAGGCATCTTTTGTGAGGGTGACATCGACTTCGAGTGCGTCACCGAAATATTTGTTCAGAATAACAGAAAGAGACTCTTCAATATGAGTGCGCAGCGCGTCACCGACGTCGAGCTGCTTGCCTTTTACGGACAGCTGCATTTGCTTTCCCTATTATTATTTATGGAATGTGTGTGTCATGTGCAGAGGGCCTTTGTGCCGTCTGTCAGTGTACATTTAGAACGATCCAGGTCGTTGCCAACTCAAGCGAATTGCTTCCGGTTGGAGCCATTTGGAGACTGTCATGAGAACCTCCTTTAAATGTATATGACATTTTTACTGTAGCACAGAGTTGGGCAAAATTAAGGGCTTTTGCATACCAAAAAGTCGCATTCGGGAAGAATGCGACAAAAAGTTCATTTAAAATATTGATTTATAATGAAAATAAAGTGGTCAGAGCTGGAAGGCCTTTTCTTTCCGGCGCTGGCTGGAAGACCCGATTCCAATTGCTTCCCGGTATTTCGCAACAGTCCTTCTGGCGATGTCGATGCCCTCTGCTTTCAGGAGCTTGACCAGGGCGTCATCAGACAGGGGTTTCTTGGCGGGTTCCTCGTCAATGAGAGCCTTGATACGGGCTTTGACCGACTCTGCAGAGTGGGCGTCACCGTTTGCTCCTCCGACAGAAGAGGTAAAGAAGTACTTGAGCTCGAAGGTGCCGCGTGGCGTGACCAGATATTTGTTGGATGTGACGCGGCTTACTGTTGATTCGTGCATTTCAATGGCTTCGGCGACATCCTTCAGAGTCAGGGGCCTGAGGGCCTGAACCCCTTTTTTGAGGAAGCCGTCCTGCATGCGGACGATCTCGCTTGAAACCTTGAGGATTGTTGTGGCGCGCTGGTGGAGCGCCTTCACCAGCCAGTTGGCTGTCTGGTACTGCTCGCTGAGATAGGAGAGTTCATCCTTTTTCAGGTCGCGTGACTGGACATGGTTGTAATAGCCGGTGTTGACCAGAACCTTCGGCAGGGCTTCCGTGTTGAGTTCAATGTGCCATCCGCCCTTGTTGTCCGGCTTGACCAGCACATCCGGGATGATGGGCTCTACCGTGACGGTTTCAAAGGACTGACAGGGGCGCGGGTTCAGATTCCTGATCTCGGTGATCATGTCGGCAATGTCTTCCTGATCGGCCTTGCAGGCTTTCATCAGGCCTTTGAGATCACGATTGGCCAGCAGCTCGAGATGATCCAGGAAGGTCTCCATCATTGGATCGAGGCGGTTCTGCTCACGCAGCTGCAAAGACAGGCATTCCCGCAGATCCCGGGCAAAAACACCAATGGGGTCGAAGCGCTGCAGTTTTTCCAGAACGGCTTCAACCTGCTCTTCCGGGCAATTGAGCTGCCAGGCAATTTCGGCCAGTGGTGTGCTGAGGTAGCCGCTGTCATCCAGCTGCTCGATCAGGTGCGCACCGATGAGGCGCTCCTGCGTTGCCTCAATCTCGACCCCGAGCTGTTGCAGCAGGTGTTCGCGCAGGGTCAGTTCGGACGTCAGACGGTTTTCCAGCGAGTTGCTTTCATCGTCAAAACGGGTGTTGCCACCGGGACCCCAGTTGGAAAAGGCGGTGTCACTCTCTCCCCATTTGTTGTCCGGGCTTTCGTCGTAGTAGCTGTCGTAGTCTGTATCCAGGGGGCTGGAGTTGTTGTCCGGCAGGGTGTCCGAAGCCTGGAGGTCCATGCTGTCCGGCTGGGAGCTCGCTCCTGCTTCATCACCGGAAAAGGCTGTGTTGTCTGCGGTGGAGGGCTGGGGGCCGTCTGTGGACGGTTCTGCGCTGATCAGGTCGGAGGAACTGGCGCTGCCTGCCTGATTCTCGGTGTTTCCGAGGCCTGTTCCATCGTCGCGATCCAGCAGGGGGTTTTGCTCCAGCTCCTTTTCAACAAAGGATGCCAGCTCCATGTTGGACAGTTGCAGCAGTTTGATTGCCTGCTGCAATTGCGGAGTCATGACAAGGGCCTGACTTTGACGGAGTTCTAAGCGTGGAGTTATTGCCATGTCTGGTAGTGTTACAGACTAAATCTTTCACCGAGGTAAACGCGACGCACATCATCGTTATTTACAATGTCATCCGGCTGCCCTTCCATCAGGACTGTGCCATCGTGGATAATATAGGCTCTGTCAACAATATCCAGTGTTTCACGAACATTGTGATCCGTAATCAGAACGCCGATCCCGCGATCTTTCAGATGGGTCACCAGTTCACGAATGTCGCCAACCGCAATGGGATCAATTCCGGCAAAGGGTTCATCCAGCAGAATGAATTCCGGGTCGGACGCAAGAGCGCGGGCAATTTCAACACGGCGTCTTTCACCGCCGGAAAGGGCGACAGCAGGGGTTTTGCGCAGGTGCGTGATGGAAAACTCGGCCAGAAGGGATTCCAGCTTTGCCTCCCGCTTGCTTTTGACGGGTTCCACAACCTCCAGAATGGAGCGAATGTTCTGCTCGACATTCAGACCGCGGAAAATGGATGCTTCCTGCGGGAGGTATCCGATGCCCATGCGGGCACGGCGGTACATGGGCAGGCCGGTGATGTCGACATTGTCCAGGGTCACCCATCCGGAATCGGGATTGATCAGACCGGTGATGATGTAGAAGCTGGTTGTCTTGCCGGCACCGTTGGGACCCAGAAGGCCGACGACTTCCCCGCGCTGGACACTCATAGAGACATCGCGCAGAACAGGGCGTTTCTTGAAGCTTTTCCCGAGGCTCAGTGCTGAAAGCCCCGTGTTCTGGGCCGGGTTGTCCTGAACAAGGCGCGGGCCTGCGGATTCATCGCCTGTGGCGCTGTTGTCGTCCGGCGCAGAAGAATTGGAAAAGGCGTTGTCTTCAGTCATTCTCTATCCTGCTAATGTCCCTGTTGCCAGGAAGGCGGGGTCAGGGCTGCTTTGGTTCTTCCGGCGCGTTCTTTTTGGGGATGATCAACCCCTGGACGGGTGCGTTGCCTGATGAAATCAGACGACTTACGCCTGTTGCCAGATTGACTTCACCACGATCTCCGTTGAGCTGGTTGTCACCCTGGGTAATCTTGACATTGCCATCAAGGGTCGCGAGCTCCTTCTTGACGAAGTAGACGCCTCTATTGCCTGTCGCATACTCGGTGTTGCTGGAAATGCGCACGTCATTGAAAGCATCCACGCGATCCAGTTCAAGCTTGTCGGAGCCCGAGTTGTTGGCAAAGTTGGCCGAGATGATCTGCGCATAAACCCGTTTGTCCTCGCGGGTTACGATTGCGTCTCCGCGCGCAACGGCCAGCTGTCTGCCTTCCCAGTACTCAAGGGAATCCCGCGCTGTGATTACGTCACCGCCACTGACAATGCGGAGGTCGTTTCCGGTCAGAACCATAACCTGCTGATGAATATCGTAGACACCGTGATCGCCAAAGGCCTCGCGCCCGGGGGACTTGATGATGACAGAACCGACAGCATCAATGCGGTAGATTTCCGTACCACCTTCAGCATCCTGTTTGTAGTGCGCGACCAGACGGTCCGCAAAGACTTCCAGATCGCCCTGGGCTGCACGGGCGTCTCCGTTGGCAATGTATTGCTGTTCATCCCGGCGCCATTCAATTCCGTCAGAGGCGTTGATCTGCAGGGGCTCATCACCCGTTGCTCCCAGAGATGCGGATTGTGCGCCTGCATCGGAAGAGGCAAGGGAAAGGCCCATAAAGGCAACAAGCATCAGGAGTGAAGTCTGGAATCGCAAGGAAGAGGTCATGTGCCGCCGCTGTGACAAAAATCTGTTCTGTATTATTTTGTAAGGCCTTTGCCCTCGCCGGGCAAGATAATCAGTTCAGCTGCACCGGTAAAACGGATGACTTCGCCTTTTCTCTCGATTTCAAAGCCTTCTGATTCGATCTGGCCGGCCGGACCGTGACCCGTTACAGGGGTTTGACCATAGGCATAACCGCCGGGGAGGTCGAAGTTGGCGTCTGTGGTCTGAATCGTGAAGCCTTCGTTCTGGAAGATTTCAACATTGCCGTTGAGATTGAGGAGCCTCTGAACCTTGTCGTAGAGGCCGTTTTCCGCTGTCAGTGCCAGCCAGGTGCCGTCGTTCATGTTCAGATCGGCTTTCGGCGATGTCAGGAAAATCTCGCTTTCCCTGTCCCTGGACTGTTCTGCGAGGTCGGCTGAAAGCGTGTAGGGCTGATTGTTGTCATCAAGTCCCAGGAATTCGGGATTGAGGGCACTGAAGGTATCGGGGATGTTTTCAAGCAGGGCACTGTCACCAAACTTGAGGGTTTGTTTGACTTCGGCTTCCAGCTGGGGCCAGATCACGAAATAGCCGACCAGGGCAAGGGCTGAAAGGGGAAGCAGGAACTTGGCAAGAGACACAAAAATGCTGTATGCGCTCCAAAATTTTACAATCTTGGGCGCCTGGAAACTGCCACTGAACGCAGAGGCTTTGGGTGCTGCGTTGTTTCCCATTTTGTTTTTCCCGAGTTCCATGTCTTTCAGAGCTTTTAAAAACCTGTTTCCCTGATTTAGTTCAATCCGGCGCGCAGACAATCATGAATGTGAATGATGCCTGCCGGACAGTTGTCATCATCTGTCACAAAAAGACTGGTGATGGAGCGTTCATTCATAATGCCGAGGGCTTCTGCTGCCAGGGCATCTGCAGAAATGCTTCTCGGGTTTGCGGTCATGATATCGCTTGCAGACTGATCAAGCAAAGATTTGTCCATATGACGACGCAAATCGCCATCTGTGATGATGCCGACAAGCTCGCCCTTTTGCCCCTGGACACCAATACAGCCAAAGGCGCAGCTGGTCATGGACAGCAGCACTTCGCTCATGGCCGCGCCCGGCTGGCAAAGGGGGATGCTCTCTCCGGAATGCATGATGTCCCGGACACGCACGAGCTGTTTGCCCAGTGAACCGCCCGGGTGGAAGACCTTGAAGTCTGTTGCCTTGAACTGCTTGCACTCCAGAAGGGCAATGGCCAGGGCATCGCCGAGGACCAGTGTCATTGTGGTTGAAGTCGTCGGGGCAAGCCCCAGCGGACAGCCTTCCGGTTCGGGCGGGAGTATCAGGGCGATATCTGCCGTTTTCGCAAGGGCCGAGCCGGCACCGCTCGTAATGGCGATCAGGGGAATGGAATAACGGCGTGTGTAGGTCAGCAGATCGGTCAGTTCAGCTGTGTTGCCGGAGTTGGACAGGGCAAGAACAGCGTCATCCTGTGTGATCATGCCCAGATCGCCGTGACTGGCCTCGCCCGGGTGAACAAAATAGGCTGGCGTACCGGTTGAAGCCATCGTTGCGGCGATCTTCTTGCCGATATGCCCGCTCTTGCCCATGCCGCTGACAATGACGCGCCCCCTGATTTGCATCAGGGTTTCAACTGCGGATTCAAAGTCACCGTTCAGGCTGTCCCGCAGGGCCAGAAGCGCGTTGCCTTCCGTCTTGATCAGGCGCTGTGCAGACTCCAGTGCAGTGATGGTCTTTTCTTGTGCCGGTGCGTTCATGGCAGGAGGTCCAAAACAGTGATCAATCAGGAGTGCGCAAAAATGTCGATATCGTTCCAGCCGATAAGATCCAGATGGGCACGCATGGGCAGAAAGTCAAAGCAGGTTTGTGCTTCTGTTGTGCGATTCTCGCGTTCGAGGCGCTGGTTCAGGATCTCGCGCAACTGATGCAGATAGAGAACATCCGATGCGGCGTATTGCAGCTGTTCCGGCTTCAGCTCCGTACTTCCCCAGTCTGATGACTGCTGTTGCTTGGAGATATCGATGCCCAGCAGTTCGCGACAAAGTTCCTTCAAACCGTGACGGTCCGTGTAGGTGCGCACCATCTTCGAGGCGATTTTTGTACAGTATACCGGGGCACAGGTGACCCCGAGGTAACGTTCGATGGCTGCGAGATCAAAGCGTGCAAAGTGGAAAATCTTGGTCACGTCCGGATTGGTCATCAGGCGGCGCAGGTTCGGAGCATCGAAGTTGCCATCCCTGAACTGGACCAGATGGCAGACGCCGTCTCCGGCTGAAAGCTGCAGAAGGCAGAGCCGGTCGCGTGACAGATTCAGTCCCATTGTTTCAGAGTCAATTGCGACGGAGGTCCCAAAATCCAGACCGTCAGGAATGTCTGTTTGGTGAAGATGAATTTCAGGAGTGTTGCTCACGTCGATTTTCCCGTACGCCAAGTTTCGAACAATGCTAAACTGATCTGATCCTATCTTCTTGATCGTAAAGTTTTTTATAAAAACAAAACGCTGGTAGTCTTTGATGTGTCCAGCTCAGAGGGGATCAAGTCCGTTCCGATCCTATCACTATCAGAGCGGGGAGAGCATGACCAGATGAGAATCTGGGCTTTTCTGTGGCTTTGTGTTGGGGGCTGGTACAGCAAACATCCGCTCGGAAAGGTGAAACCCGATGGTCGCTTTGACATCTTCAGCAGTCGCATCCCAGAATCCCGTTATCAATCCCGTTACAGGGCAGAAGGCAGGCGAAGGTCGCACAGTCGTTGTTTTCGGTGGTTCGGGCTTCATAGGGCGCTATCTGGTCCCGCTGCTGGCACGCGACGGCTGGGCCGTCCGGGTTGCGGTCAGAAGCCCGGAAAAGGCCGCCTTTCTGAAAACTGCGGGTGATGTTGGCCAGATTTCTCCGCTGGCCTGTGATCTTTCAAAGCCCGAGATGATTGCCCGGGCTGTTTCCGGCGCTGATGTGGTTGTGAACCTTGTCGGTATCCTTTTCGAAAGCGGGTCGCAGACATTTTCCGCATTGCAGGAGCAGGGACCCGGGCGTATCGCCAGTGCTGCCAGGGCATCCGGTGTCTCCCGTTTTGTCCAGATGTCTGCCATCGGCGCAGATCCTGATTCAGGTGCCCTCTATGCCAGCAGCAAGGGGAGAGGGGAGCAGGCCGTGCATGATGTCTATCCCGATGCATCCATTGTACGTCCCAGCGTTGTGTTTGGTCGCGAAGACGGCTTTTACAACCGTTTTGCAGATATGCTGCCGGTCTCGCCATTTCTGCCGCTTGTCGGAGGCGGGAAAACCCTGTTTCAGCCGGTTTTCGTCGGTGATGTTGCTGAAGCCTTGCGCCGTTGTGTGAACCATCCGGAATGCTGTGGAGGGAAAACCTATGAACTGGGTGGTCCGGATGTCTGGAGTTTCAGAGCGTGCCTTGAATACCTGCTGAGAGTAACGGGCAAGCGCCGTCTGCTTTTGAACCTGCCCTTTTCCGTTGCGAAAATGCAGGCGTTTTTTATGGAGTTTCTTCCGGTGCCGCCCCTGACGCGGGATCAGGTCACGATGCTGCACTCCGACAATGTGGTTTCTCCCGATGCCCCTGATCTGGAAGATTTGGGGATTGCGCCGACTTCCATGCAAGCAATTGTTCCTGAATACATTTGCAGGTAAATGACGGACTTTAAAAGACAGGATACCCTGCGCTTTTGAAGACTCGGTTGAGAGTGCTTTGCAGGACCTCTCCGGACGGTTATAGTCCCGGCCATGAGAATTCTATACCACCTTCCTCTTGATCCCGGTTGCCGTCTTGTTCGCATTCTGATGCGTGAAAAGGCGCTCGACTTTGAAATGTATGCCGAAAAGGTTTGGGAACGCCGCTCGGAATTCCTGACTCTCAATCCTGCCGGTGAAGTACCGGTTCTGATTGACGAGGGGGATCAGGTTGTCTGTGGCAGTGCGATGGTCATTACCGAGTACCTGGAGGAAGTCTGTCCGGAACCCGGATTTCTGGGGCACACGGCTGCTGAACGTGCAGAAGTGCGTCGCCTTATGTCGTGGTTTGACGACAAATTCCGACGTGAAGTGACTGTTAATTTGGTTGATGAAAAGCTGATGAAGCGTTTTCTCGGTCTGGGGGAACCCAATTCGGCTGCCATTCGGGCCGGGCATGCCAACATCCATTATCATCTGGATTACATCGGGTGGCTTTGCGACCGTCGCACCTGGCTGGCCGGAGATGACCTGTCCCTTGCTGATATCACGGCAGCAGCCCATCTTTCAGCGCTGGATTATCTGGGGGATGTTCCCTGGAAGGATCACCCCGGTGCAAAGGACTGGTATGCGCGCTTCAAGTCGCGGCCTTCAATGCGGGATGTTCTGGCTGACCTGATTCCCGGTGCGCCACCTTCCAAACATTACAGCGATCTGGATTTCTAGCCTTATTCGGCTTTCAGATCCATGCGTTCGAGGTTGATCTGTGCGGCGTCAGCAGCGGGTGTGCCCAGACCGATATCCAGAACCCTGAGCCAGTCTGCGCGTGCCTGGTCGTTGTTGCCGGAGAGCCTTTGCACAATCCCGCGCTCCAGAAGCGCTTCCAGATTGTCCGGGTTGCGTTGCAGGGCGGCATTGGCATCGGACAGGGCGTTGGCATTCTGCCCCGCGAACCGCCAGGCCGTTGCTCTAAAGGCGAGAATATCATCCCTTTGCGGGGCGAGAGTGTGTGCCCTGTTGAGGTCTTCCAGAGCCTCGTTAAAGCGTCCAAGTTCAGCAAGAACCTCTGCGCGATCAACAAAGAAATCGGGCTGGCTCTGGTCCAGATCGATTGCAGCCTTCTGAACAGCGTAGGCGCGATCAAGATCACCGTGCAGCATCCACCCTCTTCCGGCCTGATGGAGAATTTGTGCGCGAAGAAGGGTGTCTTCTGTTTTGATGGTTTGTGCCAGACCTTCCAGGCGGCTGGCAGCAGCATCGTAAATTTCGAGCCCGAACAGGGCTTGTGCGGCGCAGTGTTCAGCCGGGTAGCCGCCCCCCTTGGAAGCCCAGGCAAGAGCGGCCTCGAAGGCCGTTTCAGGGCGCTTTTCAATCAGGGAAATACAGGCTTCATACTGATAGGCGTGATCAATCTGTTCTGCCTGTGCTGCCGGAAGCAGGAAAAGTGCAAGGGAAGCAAGAGATGTCAGGGTGGTGAGTTTTTTGACAGAAGACATGTGATCGTTTTGCTGCTGGGAAAGGTAAGACCATTTTGAACTAGTTGCGCAATACGGCCCTTTTGAGGCGATAGTGCCGCAGGGGTGATATTCTGTTGCACGAAGGCTTTGCGCAACCTATTTGAGAACAGTCCACAGTCCACAGTCCACAGTCCACAGTCCACAGTCCACAGTCCACAGTCCACAGTCCACAGTCCACAGTCCACAGTCCACAGTCCACAGTCCACAGTCCACAGTCCACAGTCCACAGTCCACAGGTTGAATTCCTCATGTCCAACAAGCTCTTCTGTTTCGGTTATGGCTATTCCGCACTGGAACTGGCGAAACGCCTCAGGGAAAGGGGCTGGGCCATTTCCGGCACGATCCGTCCGTCTTCCGAAGGCGCTGGCGAGAAGGCCGGGAGGCTCCGGGCGCTGGGGTATGAAGTGCATTTCCTCGACCATGCAACCGCGCTTGATGATCCTGCAGAGATACTGGGAGATGTGACCCATATCGTGGTTTCGACCCCGCCGGGGACGGAAGGGGATGTGGCCCTTGCGCTTCATCGCACGGATATTGCCGCGATGAAGAAACTGCAATGGCTGGGTTATCTCTCGACAACCGGAGTTTACGGGACACGGGATGGCGGAACTGTGACGGAGGAGGATCCGCTCCATCCTTCCATGCCGCGCAGTCAGGCGCGTGCGGATGCCGAGGCTGCGTGGATGCAGCTCCGGAAGGACAGCTCTGTGCCGGTTCATCTTTTCCGCCTTGCCGGGATCTACGGACCGGGGCGCAATGTGTTGCGCAAGATCAGGGCCGGGAAGGTGGAGCAGCGTATTGATCGGCCCGGACAGGTTTTCAGCCGCATTCATGTCGAGGACATTGCAACGGTTCTGGAGGCTTCAATCCGCAAGCCTCGTCCCGGCGGTATCTACAATGTCTGTGATGATGCGCCCGAGGAACCTTCGATTGTCACAGAGTATGCCTGCAGGCTTCTGGGTGCGCCTGTTCCGGAGCTGGTGCCTTTTGAGCAGGCTGAAATGTCGCCAATGGCGCAGACCTTCTGGAATGACAACAAGCGTGTCGACAACAGCCTGATCAAGACCGAGCTTGGCGTTGAATTGCGTTACCCGGACTACCAGACCGGTTTTCAGGCTCTGCTGTCGACCCTTTAGAGGGTGAGCAACCAGCGCAGCGCAAAGAAGAAGGCCATGCCACCGGCAATTGCTGTCAAAAGGTCCTTTCGCCAGAGACCAAGCAGCAATGTCAAGATGCCTGCAATCAGATAGGGATTGTCGTAACTGAAGTTGATCTGTCCCTCCTTTGAAATCAGAAGGGCCGGAACAACAATTGCCGTCAGGACGGCAGGCGGGATAAATCCGAGGGCATCCTTGATGCTGGTCGAAAAGCGAACCCTGTCCGCCCGGGCAAAGAGCGCGTAGCGTACGCCGAAGGTGACGAGGGTCATTCCCAGAACCATCAGGATTTCTTCAAGGGCTGTCATTGATCAGGACTCCTCTTTCCGGCTTTGTTGGCGCTGGTGCAGGCTTCCATCCATGCGCTGGCGGATCTTGAGCAGGGTAAAGCCGACAGCAATCCCGCTGATGGCTGCGATCATCAGGCCCAGTTTGTTGGGGAAATCAAGGGCGACGATGGCAATCACACCGGATGTGATGATGCAGGCCCAGACCGGGCTGGAGGGCTTTCTGGTCAGGTAGGGCGGAATCATTGCAGTGAAGGTGGCGACCATGGCAAAGTCCAGTCCCCAGCTTGCAATGTCGGGGAAGAGCTGACCCAGTGTCAGGCCGAGGAAGGTACAAAGGGACCAGTTGCTGTACATCGCCAGGCTGGAGCCAAGCTGGAAGTAGGGCAATTCCCTTTTGGCCCAGTCATCGCTGCGTTTCATGAGCTGATCGTTGACCGTTGCATAGGTTTCATCCGTGAGAAAGAAAGCCAGGGCAATCCTCCAGCGATGCGAAAGGTTCTTGAAGCGCTCCACCAGAGCTGCTGCATAGAGAATGTGCCGCAGGTTGACGACAAAGGTCGTCAGGATGATGACGGGCACTGATGCGCCGGCTGTGATCAGGCCGATGGCGACAATTTGCGAGGCTCCGCCATAGACGAAGACGGACAGCCCCATGATGGCCCAGAATGACAGTCCCGCCTGATCGGCCAGGGTGCCGAAAATCACGCCAAAGGGAATCGCCCCCAGAATAACAGGGAAGGTCAGTTTTGCCCCTTCCAGCATGGCAGCAATCTTCAGGTTCCTGCCGAGCGGCTGCTGCTCTTCCATGGCGCCGGGGGAGCGGGACAGTTCAGGCATGGTCATAATCAAGTTCCATATAGAGATTGCAGCGACTGGAGGAACAGAGGCCGGAAGGGGGTGGACAGGTCCTGAAACCGGTCCTCTCATAAAGGCGCAAGGCGGATTTCAGACTGCTGTTGCTTTCGAGGAAGACGGTTCTTGCACCAAGCTGTCTTGCCTCGCCCAGGGATTTCAGAAGAAGCTTTCTTCCGGTTCCTGTCCCCCTGTAGTCCGGGGCCACCGTGAGTTTCGCAATTTCATAGCGATCGTCAGGGTGGGCGATCAGGCAACAGGTTCCAACGATCCGCTCTTTGTTCTGTGCCAGAAAGATGGCTCCACCGGTGGCGAGGATAGTGGCTTCAGGGTTTTCGAGGCGTTTTTCGTCCTGTTCGGTTATTTCGCCCGGGAAAAGCGCGTGGAGATAACGTGTGTTGATGTCCCTGAAGGCCGTTCTGTGATCGGAAGACCACCCGATGATCCGGGTTTCTGCCTTCTGCTCTGCTGATTCAAGGCGATCCAGTGTCCGGGACGACAGGCTTTGTTCGGAGAGGAAGTCTTCCAGCTCTGTCATCTGTTGCAGGAAATTTCCTCCGTCTGAACGCTTCTGCGCTTCTGTCAGGGCTTCCCTGAGACATTGTTTGAGGGAATTCCAGATCGGCTGCAGCTCGGGAATGGTTTTCTCGGCCTTCGGGCTGAGAAAAAGTCGTTGCCTGCGTTCGTCCCTGGGGTCGGAAACCTTCTCCAGCCAGCCTTCGGAGACCATCCGGGTTGCCATTTTGCTGACAAAGGGATGGCTGACACCCAGCTGTGCGGCTGCATCTGTTACCGTGACAGGGCCATTGGTGTGGATCAGGTAAAACAGGGAGAAGAAACCGGGGGAAAGTGCAATGTCCCTGGCGTCATAGACGACCTGGACTTCGGCCATGAGCAGATCGCTCAGGCGCTTGGTCCGTGTCCCCAAAACCAGCTCTTCAAAAACACGCATCTGATCCATGGTAAGCACTCGTTCCCATATCCGTTACCTGATTACATTTATGGGGAAGTGTCCACGCTTTGCAAGCTTTTTCAAAAGATGGGTGCCTTATTGGTGCAGCATGCCCGTCAGCAGGGATTTCAGCCTTTCCAGATCCTCTTCCCTGGACAGGCTGTGGTCGCCGTCCTTGATCAGGGTGACCTGGACGTCAGTGCTGCGCAGGGCTTCAACAATCCTCGGTGCATAGTCCCAGGGAACGGGTTTGTCCTGCATGCCCTGAAGCAGGTGGACCGGGCAGTCTATCGGAAGCTTCCTGTTCAGCAGGAGATGCTGACGGCCGTCTTCAATCAGCTTGAGTGTGATGGGATAGGGATCGCCGTAGTCGGAAGGCTGGTGGTAAACGCCTTCGTTCAGCAGGGCATCCTTCGCATCCTGATCAAATTTCTCCCACATCAGTTCCTGGGTGAAATCCGGTGCTGCTGCGATTCCGATCAGGCTGTGAATCCTGTCGGCCCGCTGGAGGGCGATGTTCAGCATGATCCACCCGCCCATTGACGAACCAATGAGAATCAGGGGGCCTTCTGTCAGTTCATCGACAATGGTCAGGGCATCCTCTGTCCATCTGCTGATGGTACCATCAACAAATCTGCCGCTGGATTGTCCGTGCCCGAGGTAGTCAAACCGCACATAGCCAAAGCCCTCATCCCTGGCCAGCTGTTCCAGAAAGGTTGCTTTCGAACCTTCCATGTCCGACATGAAGCCACCCAGGAACACGACGGTGGGCTTTTCTTTTCCGGATGCAGCTTCTGTTTTGACGTACGCGAGTTGTTCGCCATCCTGTCTTTCGAGAAAATCAGGTGTTCCGGAGGGGATTTGTGTCATTGGTTCGAGGCTCTGAAAACGGTTTGGAAAAAAATCTCTCAAACTTTAACGGTGGAATAGCAGATTGTCTTGTTATAATAGCATAATTTGTCTATTCCGGTTGAGGGCTGACTGTTTTGTCCGGGTTGGCCGTATTACGAAGATTGATGGATTATATCTTGAGCGCTGAACACGAAAACCCTGCAGTTACAAAAGAACAGCCTTCCGGGCTTCGCTCTCTGCGTGCCGTTGCCGGGCAGGATCTGCAGGGCTTGCCAACGCTCAAGACGGATGACGGTAAAGCTCTTTGTGTGCTTCAGGTTGTGCCTGCCATGGAAACCGGCGGGGTGGAACGTGGCACGATGGATATCGCCCGTGCCATTCTCGCTGCGGGCGGGCGGGCAATTGTTGCCAGCTCCGGCGGGGTTCTGGCGCAGCGCCTGAAGCTGATTGGCGCCGAACATGTGGAACTGCCACTGCAATCGAAGAATCCCTATGTGATGTGGCGCAACGTTCAGCGTCTGAAAAAGCTGATTGTCCGGGAAAATGTTCATGTTGTGCACGCCCGTTCACGCGCGCCGGCCTGGTCGGCCCTTCAGGCAGCGCGGGAATGCCAGGTGCCTTTCGTGACAACGGTGCATGCGCCTTATAATATCGAGAACGGGCTGAAGCGGTTCTACAATTCCGTGATGACGAAGGGGGATCGTGTGATCTCGATTTCCCATTTCGTCAATGAATACATCAACCGGAACTACGTCGTGGACCCCGAACGGATCCGTATCATTCATCGCGGCATTGATGTGGATGCCTTTAATCCCGATACCGTTTCCCAGGAGCGGGTGATCATGCTGGCCAACAAGTGGCGTTTGCCTGACGGGGTGCCGCTTTTGATGTTGCCCGGGCGTCTGACCCGCTGGAAAGGGCAGCGCCTGATGCTGGATGCGCTGCGGGAGCTGGGAGATCGTGATTACTGTTGCGTTTTTGTCGGTTCGGATCAGGGGCGCAAGGCCTACAGCCAGGAACTGATGCAAACCATCAGGGACTACGGACTGGGCGAAAAGGTTTTTATCACTGACGTCTGCGATGACATGCCGGCGGCCTACATGTTGTCGGATATTGTGGTTTCGCCATCAACGGATCCGGAAGGATTTGGGCGTGTCGTCAGCGAAGGGCAGGCCATGGGGCGTGCTGTTGTTGCGTCCGATCATGGCGGTGCCCGCGAGCAGCTGTTGCCGGATGTGACAGGCTTCCTGTTTGAAAACAGAGATGTAAAAGCTTTTGCCTCTGCTCTGGACAAGGCCTTGTCCCTGAATGAGGAACAGCGTCAATCCCTTGCTGTCGCGGGAAAACAGCGCGTGGTCGAGAACTTTTCCAAAGGACAGATGAACAGAAAAACCCTCTCTGTTTATCGCGAGGTTGCCGCCGAATACGGAATCGGTACTTTCCTGAAGCAGGATTCCTGACAAACTCGGGGCTGGCGCTTGACAGAGCCGGTAAAGCCCTTAAAGTCAGCCTTGTTGGCCCCCTTTGAAACAAGCGGGGCTTTTCTGCATGAAACACCAAAGTCTGCCCCGGGCAGGCTGTATTTTTGAAAGTTATGAAGGATCATGGTTGCAATCACTCTGCCTGATGGCAGTAAACGTGAATTTGATGGCCCGGTTACAGGTCATCAATTGGCTGAATCCATTGGCGCGCGCCTTGCCAAAGACGCGCTTGCCGTTGTCGTTGACGGTGTTCTGAAAGACACCTCCGAGCCAATCACGACCGATGCAACCGTTGAGATTGTTACCCGCAAGCACGAAGAGGCAGCCCCTTTGCTGCGCCACGACTGTGCGCACGTTATGGCTGAGGCCGTTCAGGAGCTCTTCCCCGGGACTCAGGTGACATTCGGTCCTTCGACCGAGACAGGTTTCTATTACGACTTTGCCCGTGACGAGCCGTTTTCTTCGGATGATCTTGAGAAGATCGAAGCGAAGATGCACGAAATCATTGCGCGGAACGAACCGTTCAGGCGTCAGGTCTGGGACCGCGCCGAGGCCAAGGCCTTTTTCGAGGGCAAGGGCGAAAAGTACAAGGCTGAGCACATTGACAACATTCCGGGTGATGAGGATCTGTCCATCTACACCCAGGGTGAGTGGCTGGACCTCTGCCGTGGCCCGCATGCTCCTTCTACCGGACATATCGGGAAGGCTTTCAAGCTTCTGAAAGTATCGGGTGCTTACTGGCGCGGCGATGCCAACAATGATCAGTTGCAGCGTATCTACGGAACCTGCTGGACCAGCGAGAAAGAGCTGAAGGCCTATCTCACCATGCTGGAAGAGGCTGAAAAGCGTGACCACCGTCGCCTGGGCAAGGACCTCGGCCTGTTCCACCTTCAGGAAGAGGCTGTCGGTTCTGTTTTCTGGCATCCAAAGGGCTGGGCGCTTTATCGTGGTCTGGAAGACTACATGCGAAAAACCCTGGACAAGGCCGGTTATCAGGAGGTTCGCACACCTCAACTGATTGACCGCTCCCTGTGGGAAAAATCAGGTCACTGGGAAAAGTTCCGCGAGGGAATGTTCATTGCCGAGTCTGACAATGATCGCATTCTCGCGGTCAAGCCGATGAACTGCCCGGGGCATGTTCAGATCTTCCGTCAGGGGCAAACCTCCTACCGCGATCTTCCCATTCGCATGGCCGAATTCGGAAACTGTCATCGCAACGAGCCTTCCGGTGCCTTGCATGGTCTGATGCGTGTCAGAAACTTTGTGCAGGATGATGCACATATCTTCTGTACGGAAGACCAGATCAACAGTGAAACAGTGATTTTCTGTGATCTCCTCAAGTCCGTTTACAAGGATCTGGGCTTTGAAGAGATTGTCGTGAAGTTCTCTGATCGCCCGGAAAAACGTGCGGGAACAGATGAAACCTGGGATCGTGCGGAAGAAGCTCTGAGAGATGCTGTTGCCGAAGCAGGGCTCGAGTACAGCGCAAACCCCGGCGAAGGTGCCTTTTACGGGCCAAAGCTGGAGTTCGTTCTGCGCGATGCGATCGGCCGTGACTGGCAGTGCGGAACCCTGCAGGTTGACTTTATCCTGCCTGAGCGTCTGGATGCCTCCTACATCGGCGAGGACGACAAGCGTCATCGTCCGGTTATGCTGCACCGGGCAATTCTGGGGTCTTTCGAGCGTTTCCTTGCCATCCTGATCGAGCAGTATGCCGGCAAGTTTCCACTCTGGCTGGCGCCGGTCCAGATTGTCGTCGCTTCCGTGACAACCGATGCCAACGATTATGCCCAGGAGGTTATGGACAAACTGAAAGCCGCCGGCCTTCGTGTCCAGTGTGATCTGCGGAACGAGAAAATCGGCTACAAGGTGCGGGAGCACTCTGTGCAGAAGGTTCCTGTTATTTTGGCTGTCGGGCGTCGCGAAGCTGAAGAGCAGACTGTGGCGGTGCGTCGTCTGGGCAGCAAGGAGCAGACTGTCATGTCACTGACGGATGCTCTGGTTGCGCTGACTGACGAGGGCACGTCACCAGCTGAAAAAGTGTAATTTTAAGTTTTTGGCAGGGAAGGTTGTGTAAATAACCTTCCCTGTTCCTTTGCTCTTTGTGTATTCAGGCTTGCTCTTGTAGAAAAGATCAGTAAATATGCACAGCAGTAAAGATGAATGGCTTTTTTCCTGAAAAATGCCATACTGTTGTTGGTGATCTGTTGGGTTGAAATGAAGGCCGCCGGATCATTGAGCGAAACCAGTAGAGGGAGTGCAGACAATATCTCGCCCACCAATGAATAAACCCCCGCAACAAGATGGACCGCGGGTGAATGAACGAATTTCTATCCCGAAAGTGCGTCTGATTGATGCCGAAGGGGAACAGCTTGGAATCTTCGCGACGAAAGAAGCCCTGAACCGTGCCTATGATGCCGGTCTGGATCTTGTCGAAATTTCTCCGAATGCAGAGCCACCTGTCTGTAAGATTATGGACTATGGCCGCTATCGTTACGAGAATCAGAAGAAAAAGGCTGAAGCGCGCAAAAAGCAAAAGATCGTCGAGATCAAGGAGCTCAAGGTACGTCCGAACATCGATACACACGATTACGATGTCAAGATGAAGTCCGCGCACAAGTTCATTGGTTCCGGCGACAAGGTAAAGGTCACCATGCGCTTCCGTGGTCGTGAGATCACACACCAGGAAATCGGTCTTGAGGTTCTCAAGCGAATTGCTGCTGATCTCGAGGAAATTGCAAAGGTGGAGACCCACCCGCGCATCGAGGGACGGCAGATGACAATGGTTCTGGCACCGAGATAGTGCCAATTTGAATATCTGATAAAAACAGGGCCTTTAACAGGCCCTGTTTTTTTGCTTTGAATCCTGTTACAGAGTTCTCATGAACAAGAAAAAAATTGCCTATTTTGTCACGGAAGACTGGGCCTTTCTTTGCCATCGCCTGCCTATGGCGGAGGCTGCCCGGGATGCGGGCTATGAAGTCAGTGTTATTGCCAATGACACCGGGCAGGCACAGCTTATCCGTGACAAGGGATTCGAGTTTATTGCCTTGCCAGCCAAACGTGGTTCAAACAATCCGATGGGATTGTTCCTGACCCTGTTCCGTATTGTCAGCATCCTGAAGAAGCTGAAACCGGATCTCGTACATAATGTTGCAATCAAACCAATTCTTCTTGTGGGTCTGGCTTCGTTTTTTTCTCCGAAATCTCTTTATTTGCAAGCTGTTACCGGGCTGGGGACAGCTTTTCTGGGCAAGGGTTTGAAGGCCAGTGTTCTCCAGTTTGTTATCAGGAATATTCTGAAGATTCTTGCAGGAAGCAAAAGAAATTACTTTTTGCTGCAAAATGAAGATGACCTGAATTATTTGAAAACCCTCAATATTCTGAGGGAAGACAGAACCTTTATCATTCGGGGATCAGGGATTGATGTTCAGCGTTTTGCGGTCATGCCGGAACCCGAAACGGAGGATGGCTCTGTTCGTCTCGGGTTCGTTGGCCGGATGCTGATCGACAAGGGGGTGCGTGAGCTTCGTCAGGCCTTTCGTGATGCGAAAGCCGGAGGCTCAAAGATCGAGCTGGTTCTGGCCGGGCGTCCTGATCCTGAAAACCCGAGCAGCCTGTCTCTTGAAGAAATGGAAGAATGGGCGCGTGAGGACGGTGTTTCATGGCTTGGACATCTGGAGGATGTTCGGGACCTGTGGGCACAGGTCCATATTGCCGTTTTGCCCTCCTATCGGGAAGGATTGCCGCGATCCCTGCTGGAAGCAGCAGCTTGTGGCCGGGCAATTGTTGCGACGGATGTTCCGGGATGCCGTGAAATTGCGCATCATGGTCTGAATGCCCTGACTGTGCCGCTCAAGGAGGTGAAACCCCTGGCAGAGGCTTTTGAAAAACTGGCAGAAGACCCGGAGCTCAGAAAGGAATTTGCCGAGGCGTCCCGAAATATGGTCTTGTCTGATCTGTCAGCAGAAGCTGTCGGAAAGGCATTGATCGCGCTTTATGTTCAAATCCTCGCAGAGCATGCAGGAGACCGGGCATGAAATACAACGATCTTGGAACAACAGGGTTGAAGGTTTCCGAACTGGGGCTCGGTTGCGCAGGCTATTGGGGATTTCCTGTTTTTAGTGAGGAGAAAGCGCTTTCGCTGGTGCATCAGGCTGCAGAAAAAGGTGTGACCTTTTTTGACACAGGATCAAGCTATTCCGGTGGGCATTCGGAGCCCAGACTCGGGAGAGCACTGAAATCAATAGGCGACAGGGAAAAGCTTGTTATAAGCACCAAGATTGGCACCGTTATGAACAGGCGCTTTCTGACGAAGGATTTCAGCCCTGATGCGCTGTTGAAGCAGCTTGAACAGAGCCGCCGTAATCTGGATATGGACTGCCTTCCTGTTGTGATGCTCCATTTGCCCTCTCTGAATGATCTCAACAACCAGACCTATGATTTTATGGAAGAGGTTAAAAGCAGGGGCTGGGTGAGATGTTTTGGCGCCTCGTGTGATGGAGAGGTACTGGATAAGGTCCTGAATGCAGACAGGTTTGACTGCGTTATGATGGATTATAACCTTTTGAACCAGGCACCCATTCGCCAGGTTCACGAAGCCAGGGAAAAGGGGATTGGAGTTCTGCTGAAATCCCCTCTGGCGCACACGCTTTACAGCAACAGGGTCTTCAGGATCAGATCTCTGGCTGACTTCTGGTATTTTTTGAGGGTTCTTAAAAATTACCGGCCGTATTTCTATAAAGGGCTCAAGTATCGTTTTGTGAACAATCAGGACAACCTGACAGGACATGAAATCGCGCTTTTGTTTGCGCTGAAATCCATGGCGAGTTCAGCTGTTGTCGGCACAACCAGAATTGAGAGTCTTGAAGCAAACCTGAGAGCCCTGGGCAGGGAGTTGCCACAGGATCTTTACGAGCGCCTGCTGGATTAATGCCAGCAATCAGGTTCTGTTTTCCTGCTTTTGCCACTCTGCCAGCATGAGAAGGGTCCAGAGCTTGTCTCCGGCGTCCGTGTGTCCTGAGAGCTGCTTTTTCCAGATCTGATGGATCCTGTTGCTGTTCATGCCAAAGGCGCCGTGCCAGTCTGTCTCGGTCAGGAGGCTGTTGGCCCAATCCCTGAGGTCGTTTCTGAGCCATTGATTGATCGGGATGGCAAAGCCCTGTTTGGGGCGCTCCACGAGCTCTCTTGGAACGTGTTTGTACAGGATCTCGCGGGTGACCCGTTTGCCCGTTCCCTTTTGCAGATGGACAGCTGTGTCGATCTGCCAGGCCTTTTCGATAACCCGGTGGTCGAGGAAGGGCACGCGAACCTCCAGCGCATGGGCCATGGAAGCCCTGTCCACCTTGGTCAGAATGTCGTCTGGCAGATAGGTGACCGTGTCCAGATACTGGAAAAGGGCCTCATCCCGGGAAAAGTGGAGATCGCCGATTGCATTCGTACCTGCAGGCTGTTCGGGCAGAAGATCGTCCCACTGGGTGACAATGGCATCGTAGGCAGCGCCGGAACCGGAAGCCGCAAGAGCGCGTCCTGTCTTCAGCAGACGGCGACCAATGTCCATCTGTCGGGCCTTTGTCCTGCCGAAAGCAACAGAAGCCAGATTGTTCGCTATGGAAGGAGGCGTATGCGACAGGGCTCTTGCTCCGAGCCTGACCAGCGCGGAAGGAAACCTGTTTTGAAACTGCTGAATTCTCTCAAGATGAAGATAGCGGTTGTAGCCTGCAAAAACCTCGTCTCCCCCGTCCCCTGAAAGGGCAACGGTAACGTGTTCCCGGGTCAGCCGGCTCAGAAGTTTTGTCGGAATCTGTGAGGAGTCAGCAAAGGGTTCGTCATAGACCTTCATCAGGCCTGAAACTTCAGAGAGCAGGTCCTGTTCGGTGACATAAAGCTCTGTGTGCTCTGTGCCCAGATGCTGCGCAATCAGCTTTGCGTGTTCAGCCTCGTTGTAACCTTCCTGGTCAAAACCGATGGAAAAGGTGCGAACGGGTCGAGTGCTGTTTTTTTGCATCAGCGCTGTGATCAGACTGGAATCAAGCCCGCCGGAAAGGAAGGCCCCCAGCTCGACATCGGCAATCATCCGTTTTTGAACAGCATCTTCAAGAATTGGCTCAATGGCCCTGACGGCTTCATCCAGAGTTACAATTTTATCGGAATTACCGGTGTGGCGCACAACCTCCTTCATGGACCAGAAAGGGGTTTCCTGACAGGAGCCATCACTGTTGAAGCTCAGAATCGTACCGGGGGTCTGTTTTTGAATGCCACGGTAGATCGAGTGGGGGGCGGGGATATAGCCGAGTTTCAGATAGTTTGCGATTGCATCTGTGTTGAGTGCGCGGGAGCAGCCTGTGTAATGTAGCAGACTTTTGAGCTCCGAGCCAAAGGTGATCAGACCCTGTTGGTTGCTCCAGTACAGGGGTTTGATGCCCAGTCTGTCCCGCACCAGAAAGAAGCGCTTGTCACGATCATCCCACAGGGCAAAGGCGAACTGGCCAATGAAATGCGTGACAGCCTTTTCCAGACCAAGCCGGGCAATGGCGAGAAGCATGACCTCGGTGTCGGAGTGACCACGCAGTTCCTTTTGCTCAACCTGCAGGGTTTCCAGGATTTCCAGCCTGTTGAAAACCTCTCCGTTAAAGGCCATCCAGTAACGGCCACAGGCGGACTGCATGGGCTGTTGGCCGGACGGGGAGAGATCCTGAATGGCAAGCCGGGTGTGTCCCAGCCCGCATTTTCTGTCGTCGGAGATCCAGTGGGCATGTGCATCAGGCCCTCTGTGCAGAAGGGAGTCTGTCGCCTGCGCAAGATCCTGCTGCAGCACTGCCGGGCTTTGATGATTGGAAGCTGTAACAAGGAAACCGGTGATGCCGCACATGGAAAATAATCGTCCTGTGAAATGACTTTTGTTTCTATCTATCTGCTTGAGGGCGGGGCTGACAACTCAATTCAGAGGATCAGGCCCCTTTCCTGACACGATAGAACACGGCATAGAGGACAGGAACAACGCCCAGTGTCAGAACGGTGCCCACACCGAGACCGAAGGCCATGGCGTTTGCCATGCCATAGAACAGTGCATCCTGTGAAACGATCAGCGGCATCAGACCCAGAATGGTTGTGATCGTGGTCATGACAATGGGACGAAGTCTCATCACACAGGCGTTGATGACAGCGTTGTAGGGGCTGTTTCCATCTGCCAGTTCGATGTCGATCCGGTCGATCAGGACAATGGCGTTGTTGATGATAATGCCGGCCAGAGAATAGAGGCCAAGTGTGACCATGAAGCCAAAGGGCGATCCCATCACGAAGAGACCGACTGCTGCGCCGATCAGAACCAGCGGGATGGTCAGGACGATAATCAGTGGTTTGCGGTAGGAATTGAACTGGGCAACCAGCAGGATCAGGATGACGCCGATCACCAGCGGAATGGAAGCCGAGAGTGCTTCCTGTGCACCGGCCGATTCCGCAATGACGCCGTCATATTCGATCCAGTGACCGGGGGGCAGGTCTTCCGCAAGCTTCTGGACATAGGGATCAAGGCCTGCTTTCAGGTCCTCGGCCGTTTGCAGCAGGTTCTTGCCCTCGACCGTAACAGTGCGGAACATGTTCTCGCGCTGGATCTTTGCAAACTCGTTGTTGGGCTCGAAGTCGGCGATCTGGAACAGCGGCACGTTCACATCCCGGGAAGACGAATAGACGTTCATGGTCCGCATGCGATCAATATTGAAACGCTCGGCGGCTTCAGCGCGCATGACAATGGGGATGATATCGTCGCCGTCCCGGAACTCGGTGACCTCTACGCCGGAAAAGTAATTCTGCATGGAGTTGGCAATATCGCGGGAGGTGACACCGGCGCGTCTGGCCCGTTGCTGGTCAACGTTGACGATGACATTTGTAACCCGGTTTTCCCAGTTGTTGTGAATGTCAATGGTGCCGGGGATCTGCCGCATCAGGGCTTCGAGCTCTTTGGCCTTGCTGTAAATAACATCTGCATCGGGGCCACGAACCTGGATTTCCAGCTTGCTGGCATCGCTTGGCCCGAGGAACATGCGGGTGGTGCGGATGAACATGTCCGGGAACTGTTCGATAAAGCCAACACGCAGGGCATCAAGCGTTGCGTCCATGTTTTCCGAAGCGTCAATGTTCAGAACAATGAAGCCTGTGTTGCTGGCGGGATCACCGGGTGACAGGGACAGCACAAAGCGCGGACCGCCATAACCGACATAGCCCGAGTAGGACAGAATGTGCGGGAAGGCCTCGCGATCATCCAGGAAAGCGAAGATGTCACGCATTCTGCGGTCCGTTGTGCGCGCAGAGGTGTTTGTGGGCAGTTCGGCATAGACCAGCAGCTGTGTTCTGTCGGAGTCCGGGAAAAACTGCTTGGGGACAATGCCCATCAGCCAGCCCGAACCGATCAGCAGGGCGAGCATCAGGGACAGGAAGACTGTTTTGTTGCGCAATGCCCAGTGGAGGAACACCGTGTAGGGAGCATAGAGCCTGCTCATAAAGTCTTTCGGCTGTGCTTCTTTCTGCTCTCCGTCCCTGAGCGGTTTTACCTTCATGAAGCTGTGGCAGAGGCTTGGCGTTACACAGAGGGCCAGAACCCATGATGTCAGCAGGGCAATCATGACGATCAGGGAGATGGAACGGGTGTATTCACCGGCAACGTGATCGGCGAGCATCAGCGGCAGGAAAACGAGGATGGTGGTCAGGGAGGAAATGAGCAGGGGAACCGCCATTTCCCGGCCACAGTCCCGCAGGGCATCGTCACGGGACTGCCCTTCTTCCAGCCTGCGTTTGAAATCCTCGGCAATAACAATGCCGTTGTCGACCAGCAGACCCAGCGAAATGATCAGGGTTGCCAGACTCATTCTTTCCAGCGCGAGATCAAACACGTTCATCAGTGCAAGCGTGACCAGCATCACAAAGGGAACGATTGTTCCCACGATCAGGCCCGTGCGCAGGCCGAGGAACAGCATGACGACGACCAGAACGATCACAAGGGTCTGGACGACAGAACTGGACACACCATTGATTGTCTGGTCGACCTGTTCGGCCTGATAGGTGGCGATGTTCAGTTCCATCCCGACCGGAAGTGTGGCCTCAACCGTGCGGATGGTTTCCACCATGCGCGGAGAGAACTCCAGAACATTGAAGTTGTCCAGCAGGGATATGGCAAAGATGATGGCCTGCTTGCCATTGTAATAGGACGCCTGGTTGGGAGGATCAATATAGGTGCGGGTAATGGTGACAATGTCGGAAAGGGGGATGACCTCATCGCCTTCTCCGTCCTGTCCGGGAATGGGGATCAGGGTCGAGCCGATATCATTGATGGTGACGAAGTTGCCGGACGGTTCCACGATAAAGGTCTTGGCGCCGGTATCAATGCTGCCGCCGGGCTGGATGATGTTCTGGTTGCTCAGGGTGTTCAGAAGCTGATCCGGTGTGATTCCCAGTTGCGCCAGTTTGGCGTTGGACATTTCCAGAAAGATGCGTTCGTCCTGTACTCCCAGAATGTCGATTTTCTTGGTTCCGGCCACACCGTAGAGCACGTCGCGCACATGTTTGGCCATATCGTACAGAAGTGCCATTTCGTAATCATCACCGGTCAGGGCCAGTGTGATGACGGCAACATCACCGAATTCATCATTCACGACAGAGGAGCGCGTTCCTTCGGGAAGCTCGGCCTGGGCTTCCTGAACCTTGTTGCGCAGATCCTGCCAGATGGCATCAAGGTCAAAGAACTGGTCCTGGATTTCCACTGTGATTGTCGAACGGCCAATGGAAGAGGTCGACAGCACTTCCTCGACTTCGGGGATCTTGCGAATGGCCCGTTCCAGCTTTTTGGTGATCAGCTCTTCGACCCGTTCAGCTGAAAGCCCCGGATAGTCGGTGATGACCTTTGCTGTGCGAATGGTGATGCTGGGGTCTTCCTTTGCAGGAAGGGTAAAGAAACTGACCGCACCGAAAACCAGAAGAATGAGGAGAATCATGTAGACCAGTTTGCGGTACTGGAAAGCGATTTGTGTCATGTTCATGAGGACCTGCCGGGTGAGCTTGATCTGAAAGGAGGATTAGTTGAAGACCTTTGGCCCAACGCCCAGAAGAGTTACCTTCTGTCCGTCATGGAGGTATTCGACGCCTGCTGTGGCGATGACATCTCCTTCCTTCAGTCCCTTTCCGACAAGAACCTGGTTGTTCAAAACGTTTTCAGTCTGTACAGCTTGTCTTCTGACTGTTTTTGCCTCTGCATCATAGATAAAGACATAGGCATTGCCGTCCTCTCCGGCGAGCAGGGCCGTGGGGGGTACGCGGAAGGCTTTTCCGCTTCGTCCCGTGCGGCCTTCCCCGAGGAACTTGAAGTCAATCTCGGCGCTCATGCCTGCGCGCAGCCGGTCGTCGGCATCAGCCAGAAGAAGTGTGACCGGAAAGGCATTGGCCTGTGTGGCCTGTGTTCCGATCTCTGTGATGCGTCCGTTGAGCGCAAGGCCGGGCAGCGCCGGGAAACGCACGGCATAGCTCTGGTTCTGCTGGAGCTTGCCGATCAGGGTCTCCGGCACGGTTGCAGAAACCTCCAGACCTTCCTTGCCTTCGATGATCAGAACGGTTTGTCCCGCTGTAATCTGTTGTGAAGGCTCTGCCAGACGTGAGGAGATCTTGCCGTCATAGGGTGCACGCAGGGCTGTATCGGTCAGATCTTTCTGTGACAGCTCCAGCTGAGCCTGGGCAATATCGACAGAACTCTGGGCTGTATCCAGCGCGGCCTGTGCATTGTCCAGGGAGGCCTTTGCAACCCAGCCCTTGGAAAAGAGATCCTGCTGGCGGTTGTATTCATTGCGAGCTTCCGTCAGGCGGGCGCGTGCTTCCTGAAGCTGCCCCTCGGAGGCGCGGGAGCTGAGCTCGTAACTGCTTTGATCCAGTTCTGCGAGCACCTGCCCCTTGGTCACGGTGTCTCCCAGATTGACATCAATGGATTCAATCTTTCCGGCTACCTGAAAGGACAGGTCGGCATTCTCTGCCGCCACGAGAATGCCCGAAATTCGCCGGAGCTGTTCAAACTCTGTCTCCGCGATCTCAATCCACGCAATTGGCCTCGGTGGAAACTCGACCACCTGTTTTTCTTCCTTGCAGGCAGTGAGCAAAATCAGAGATGACAGGGAGAAAAATTTGAGAGCGGATACCGGATTATTGTTCTTCTTGGGCATCTTGCTAGCCTTTGGTTGTATTGGTTTCTGATTTCCCATTATGACGTGAAATCTGCGAGAAGAGAACAGGTCTTGTTTTCTGTTGAAGGATATTTGTTCCGGAAAACGCGTCAGCTCATTATTTTTTGCTGAAAACGAGTGAAAGCATTTTCCAGTGAAAAACTTTGGGGAAGATAAATTCCATCTTCGGTTTTTCCCTGCTTTGAAGCCAAATGGTTGAGGCTTGCTGTAAAGTCTTTGTCAAAGTCTGCAATCGTGAGCTGTTCGGGTTTGCTCATGAGCTTCCTGATGTCTTCAACGCCTCCTGACTCCGGTGTCGCTACACAGTGAAGGCCGCACACGAGAGCTTCGAGCAGGGCGTTGGGCATGCCCTCCCATCTGGAAGGCATGGCAAAAATGTCTGCTGCCTTGTAGTAGGCCCAGGGGTTGCTGACCTGTCCGTGAAACTTGACGCGATGGGATTGTCCCAGTTGACTGACACGCTGAACGAGTTTCTCTTTTTGGGGACCGTCCCCGAGGAAATGGAACTCAAGTTCCGAAGAGAGGTCTGGCAGGGTTTCAACGAAACGGTCAAAACCTTTCTGTTCAACCATCCGGCCAGAGAGAACCACTTTTTTCAGGGTGTTGCCCCTGTTCGGAAAAGGTGCTTCCCCTGTCGCATTTTTCAGGATTTTATCAACGTCAACAGGGTTGTAGAACAGGCAAAGCTGTTCTGATCGTGCGAGCTGCAGATCGCTGAATTCCTGTTGCATTTTTTCGGAGGTGACAAAAATAAAGTCTGCCCGCCTGTAGAGAGACTGATAGAGCGTCCTGGTAAAGGTGGGGACTTTTGCCTTCGCGAAAATGGCGCTTGGCAGATTGGCTTCGCGTACAACAAGCCTGTGGTCAAAGGTCAAAAACGGCCTGAGAAACAGAAGCGCCAGATTGACATAGCCGATTGTTGAAAATATCGCATCCGGCTTTTGTCGTTGCAGCGTACGGTAAAGTTCCGGAACAGCGCGAAGCAATCTGTTTTTTCCCAGGCGAACAACATTTATCTCCGGATCAATATCGTCAAGTTCGTCCCGGCGATCGCCAACCAGCAACAGAGTGACTGCAAGTCCCTTGCGGACCGAGAGATTCATCAGGGTCAGAGCGACCCGTTGGGCTCCTCCCCGTGAGAGATCCGGCAGGACGAATGTGATTCTTGAAGTCCCGCAGTCTGTCATCTGACGCATTTCCCGGCAGCGAGCTCTTTCCAGACTTCAAGAAGTTTTCTGCCCTGTTTTTCACTGTTGCACAGCTTTTCTATTCTTGTGGCTGCTGTTCGGGACAGGGAAGACAGGCGCTGTTCATCGTTCTGCAACCCAGTCAGCAGATCTGCAAGTTCCTTTGCATCAAAGTCCTCAAAGAGAAACCCTGTTTTCCCGGTCTCGATAAACTTGTCATAGGTGCCAAAAGAAATTGCCGGGCGCCCGTATTGCAGGGCTTCCAGTATGTCCCGTCCCCATGGATTGGCCTCCCGGGTTGGCTTTATCAGAATGTGACTGTTTCGAAGAATCTGTTCGGGATCCGGAATGTGTCCCGGAAAATCAAAATATGCTTCGACTCCCATCGCCTTTGCGTAGTCGGACAGATCCCCGCCTTTCCGGGAAATCTCCCCCAACAGGCCCGGTAGGGAGTTTGACAGCGACATGTTGCCGGCGACCGTGAAGCGAACAGACGGGTTGTTTTGCCGCTTCAGTTCAACGGCAATTTCGACCAGGCGATCAAGGCCTCTCATCCATGAGTAGTTCGAGACACAGCAAACCCTCAGAAAACCATCTCTGATGGATGGCAGGGGGGACAGATTTTCCGGTGGACGGACAATGTTGTAAATTACCGTACCCTGCTTGATTTCAGGATTGAGGTTGCTCCAGTGCCGCTGTTCGTTTTCGGTAATATAAACCAGCCTGTCCACACAGGCGTCGACCCGTTTGGCCTGCAGGCGTGAAAAGAGACTTACAGGCGGTTGCGTGCGGATGTGCATGGAAATTCCGGCCCGTGTGCGTTTCCCGAGCCATTTCGCCAGATGATGAAGGCTTTCATGATTGAGGTGAATGATGTCAAAGGACTGCGCGGCCTTTTCAAGCCTTCTCAGGAATTCTCCTGCCCTGATGGTGTCACAGCCAAACATCAGATATTGAAAAAGGTTACGTGAAGGTCGTTCAACAGAAGTGATCTTCGGCAGAAGCGGATGCACTTCCGTTTTGACATTCAGTCTGGCGTAACGCTCCTGGATCGGGCCTTTTTTCTTGCACCAGACTTCTATTTCGACATTGTCCTGTCGTTCGGAGATGGCTTTGACGGATTCAAAAAGGCTTCTGGAAGAGCCGCCATATCCGCCTTCAATATCCAGGCAAAGAACGCGGAGTTTTTTCATTTTATCATTGTCTTTGTTTCTTGGAGCCCGATATGGAACAGGCTGTCCAGAACGGAAAGCCCCGGCGTGAAATCGCTTTGACCCTGATTGTAGGGAGCTGCTTTGAAAGAGCTGTATTGCAGAGTGATGTTGTTGCTTTCAAAGAGATCTTCGGATTGATAGTTCTGCCCTCCCTTGCCGGATAGATAGGAGGCATTGTCAGAGAGTGTTTTTATGATATTCACCAGTCTGACATCGGATTCACCCTTGTCGTAGTTCAGCGATGATGCCTTGACGGTTGGTGTCTCCAGTTCCAGAATTCTGCACAGCCCCTGTATGAGCTGAATGTTGATTTCAGCAAGGTTGTCCGCATCAACCGAGTGATAGATCTGCTCTGTTTCAGGCCACATCTCCTTAAAAAAGGGAGCCTGCCTGTAGTAGTTCTTCAATGTCGACAGATGGCTTTCTATCCAGTTGGCCCTGGCGGGTTGCACGGCATGGACCGGATCGCCAAAACTGTAGGATACCGGAAGGGTCAGCCATTTTCTGCCACCTGGAGACAGGACTTCAACCCTGTTGATATAGCTGTTCTTGCTGAATTGGACATCGTCAAGAAAAACAAAAAGATCACTCTTTGCGATCTTGTGAAAGTAACCAAGCCACGGGGAATAGTTTGGCTGGTGAATCGCTATAACAGTTCTTTGCATCTTGCTGATATCGTTCTACCGGGAAGAGGAAAGGGCTTCGAGTATCGCGGTTTGCTCACTGTCGCTTAAATAGGCATGTACCGGAATACTGATCACTTTCCGGCTGAGCTCCTCGCTGACGGGCAGGCTGCCTGCGCCATGGCCATACTGACCATAGGCGGGTTGCAGATGCATTGGCTTTGGATAGTATATCGCATATGGAATGTTCTGTTTTTCCAGATTGCGGATGGTTTCTTCCCGGTTCTCGCAGACCAGAGTATACTGGGCAAAGGCGTTCAGGGCGCTCAGGGCATTTGCCTGGGCTTTGAAGCCTGAACCCAGCTCCCGGGAATAACGGCTGGCAATCCGGTTTCTGCGCTGGATTTCCTGATCCAGTAGCTTCAGCTTTTCGAGCAGAATGGCTGCCTGAATGGTATCAAGGCGGCTGTTGAGCCCGACGCGAACATTGTCATATTTGTTTTGCCCTTTTCCGTGAACACGAATGGAACGAATGGTTTCATTGAGAAGCGGGCAGTCTGTCAGAATAGCTCCACCGTCTCCAAAACATCCAAGAGGCTTTGCGGGAAAGAAGCTCGTCGTTGTGATGTCTGCAAGCGTTCCGACCTTCTGGCCGTTCCCGCTTGCGCCACCAAAACTCTGTGCGGCATCTGCGATAAGCCTGAGACTGTACTGATCGGCGATTGTCTGCAGGCTGGTATAATCGGCTGGCAGACCAAAGAGATCCACTGCGATGATCGCCTTTAGACGTTCCGCTTCCTGTTCTTTTGAGAGGGCCAGAATCTTTCTTTCAAGATCTGCGGGGCAAAGGTTGAAACTGTTCTCGTCAACATCGACGAAAACGGGCGTTGCGCCCAAAACGAGAATACACTCTGCTGTTGCTGTGAAGGTAAAGGAAGGAACGAAGACAAAATCACCGGGCTTCACATCAAGGGCCATCAGGGCAATTTGAAGGGCGTCGCTGCCATTGGCAACTGTGATGCAGTGCTGTGCACCGGTATAGTCACAAAGCTGCTGTTCCAGCTGCCTGACTTCAGGGCCCATGATGTATTGGCCATGATCAAGAACCTTCCGGATGGCTTCATCAATGTCGTGCCTGATTGGCGAGAGCTGGGAGTCCAGATCAATCAGTTTGATATGTTCTTTTGTCATGCTGGATTTCGTTTCCCGTTTAATCAGGTGTATAGCTCAGGCAGTTCAGGGCCAGTTGTTCCTTGTATTCAGCGTGTCTTCCGGCCACCAGCCTGTTGAGTTTTTCCTGGGGAGAGGAGCCTTCAAACACCCACCAGATCGGATGGGTCAGAAGCTGCAGTGCTGTCCCCTGTTTCAGGGCCTCATGATCCAGAGGATGCCCGTGTCGCCATTCTCCGCGTGAATCAGAACAATAGCCCATCTCAGAGAAATAGCGGGGTTGATAACTGTGAATGCGATCGGCAAGTTTGTGAGGATTGTTCAGGAATTCCTGTGCAGGCCGGTGAAAGGAAATGGAGTTTACCGTGCGGCCTGTTAATCCTTCAAGCCGGGCACATTCCTTTCTGGCTTCCTGATCCAGTGTGTCAGAATCTCCCGGATAGATACTGGCGTCAAAATGGAGATCAACATTATGTCCCAAATTGCCGATTTGTTTGAGCAGGGCAACATTTTCTGCTGTGAAAGCATTGTAGAGCGATGAGGTCAGCAGGACATAGTAGGTGCTTTTGATGCTCAGGGAATGCTCGAGTTCGGCCATTTCAAGAGCAGCCGCAATATCCATATCAATGTCGTGGCGAAGGATGATGTGTTTTTGTTCAGGCCTGGCCGTGTGAAAATCGACAAAGCAGTAGCCCGTATCTGACAAGGCAGTCAGAATGTCTTTGTATTCATTGAGATTCATCAGGCGATGTCCTTTTCCCGGGTCCATTGCAGTACCGTCAGAGCCTGCATGATAAACTTTGTATGATCCCTTCGTCCGCTCGTGTGCTCTTCAGCAATTTTCTCAAGACCGGAAGCATGAAACAGACCCAGCCCTGTTGCATTCTCAAGCTCGGGCAGGACTGCAAGAAAGGCCTTGCCCTTCTCTGTACGTCTGAAAAAATTACTCCAGGACATCCAGGATCCTCCTGTATCAAGGCCGTCTCCGTTTCTGCGGGGATCAGACTGCAGTCTGATTTTGCGCATTGCAGCTCTGTAGTAGGAATAGCCAATATGGCTCCAGGGGGAGGCTGCTGCACGATACATTGTATTGGCATCGGGAAGTTCCATGAGGTCCGGGGCCAGCTTTTGCATGGCTCTGATCATGACACTCTTGCCAATTCTCCATTCGGGCGGCATGGAGAGATAGAGATCCAGAAGTTCTGAATCATGCGAGATATTCCTGAAATCCATGTGGGGAGACATGGCATAGTAATCACTGTTGGTCGTGTAGTGGCACAGGCTTTCAAGAGCGATGGCATCATACGCATTTTCAAGGCGGCCATTGAGTTCGAAACTGTGACACAGACTGTGTGAGCGCTCCCTGATGTATTCCTCCCATTTCGGCTGACGGGAAGGCTGGACGAAAAGAGAGCGTGAATAACCGGGGATCTGTGTCTTTGCACTGAAGAGTACATCCGCAGGGGTTGTGCCTTCAATATTTCCCAGCGAAGGAAGCGCAGTTACGCTTCGGCCCAGCTTCAGGCTTCTTTTGGGGAGGAGAATCCCCCGGAAAAGAACATCCAGACCATGGCCGGAAAAAACCCAGTCTGTTGTTTCCGATATATCCCTGTAGGTGCCAAAAAGATTGCTTGGTCCGGGGAAAAGACAATCCGTCGCTTTGCTGTAAGCGCTCATGGACCCAACAAGCTGATCAATGTCTGTCCTGTGAAAGTGAAACCCGGCTCCGGCCTGGTTTGAGACTTTTTCTGCCAGACGGATCTCGTCGTTTTCCTGCATGCCGACCGAAAGGCAGGGCAGTATTTTTCCAGCATTTCGGGTCGCGGCCAGAACGGTTCTGGAATCAAGCCCTCCCGACATGAAAAGCCTGGCTCTTCCAGGGGCATTCAAACGACGTCTGGCTGCCCTGTTGACGGCTTCCGCGATTGCTTCGGACATTTGCTCCTGACTGAGTGAAGTCGTACTCCAGCACAGGGGCCTTGTCTTTTGAACCAGCAGCCTGTCAGTGGAAATCTGAAGATAATCGCCACCGGAAAGTTTGGAGATCCCTTTCCAGATCGTCCTGTTTCCAAAGGGTTTGCTGTTTGTGAACAGCTCCATTATCCCTTCTTCGTCCATGACAAGCTGTGAAGCAATCTCTGTGGGAAAGGCATTCACACGACTGCTGACAGCAAAACCGTTCTTGAAAGAGACGGCATAGAGTGTCCGGGTGCCCAGGCGATCACTGTAGAGATGTGCAGTGTTCTCTTCATGGTCATAAAGGCAGATGGCAAAGGAGCCGTTCAGGCTGCAGATGTCTGTATGCCTTTTTTGCAGATGAAGTTTCAGGATATATGCGGCCAGATCGGCTTTCAGGCCTGTTTCATCATAGATTTCACCGTCAACAAGCACGCTGAACCGATCCTGCAGAGGCGGCAGGTGCGTTTGTGTGTCTGCATTGATCACTCCGAAAGCAGCGCTTTTCCTTTCGTTTGTTCGGACAGGAAAGGAAAGCTGCTCTGATGCAGACATTCTGGAAAGGGAGCTTTGCACCGTCCGGTGTGCATCCGCCGTACCGGAAATGAGAAAGAGGCCTTGCATGTGGACTTTGCTTTAAATGATTTGCCGGACGACAGTGAAAGCTTCGGCAGCTTTGACGCCAACATCTGTTCCGCAAACCCTTGTTCTTGCTTCAAGAGCTTCCAGAGAGCGCGTATGCGGGAAATCCCTCATCTCGACAGCGTAGGCTTTCAGGGCTTCCATTTTTCTGTCAAGTTGCCGGGTGATGTCCACGAACAGGTTTGGAGAGAAGCGATGGGCCGACGCTTCTGCCGACCAGTTCGTTGCAGAGGCAATTTCTGCGGACAGTATTGTCTTCACGCAATGTCCCGGTTGTGGTCGACAGGCGGTCATCACGGCGCGAAATGTACGCTGGTGGTCGATATTCAGGTCGCATGAGCTGTGAGTGATGATCAGTTCGGGCTGGTATCTGGCGACAACGCTTTCTACGTGTCTGGTGATGTCCAGAAGCGGGACGCTGTCCATGGCGTTGTCCGGAAAACCGGCAAAATCGATGCTTGCAGAACCAACAATTCTGTTGGCTTTTTGAGCCATTTCCTCGCGTTCGGATTTCAGGTCTGCTGAGGAGTTTGCCCTGGCTCCGATACCATCGGTCATAAAGGCAACATGGACGTTTGTTCCCTGTTCGCTCAAACGCGCCATTGTCCCGCCGCAACCGAGGATTTCGTCATCAGCATGGGCAACGATGACACAGGCTGTTTTGATTCCTGTAAAGGCCATGGTTTTCTTATCCGGTAGTTCTGAGCGTTAAAAAGTCGATGGTTTCCTGTTCCAGAATAAAACCCAGTTTCCGGAAAAGCGAGAGAGAAGCTGTATTTGTTGTCCTGACTTCCGCAACAAAGGTCAGGGTTGCAGGAGCATGGAGCTTCCGGAGCCTTTGCATGCCGGCATTCAGGGCCTTGCAGGCCAGATCACGTCCCCGGAACGTCTTTTCAATATAAATATCAATGACAAATGATGCACTCTGCTCGCCCTGTTTCTGAAAGCGCATCTGACCGACAGGTTGATCCTGATCCAGAATGATGAAGAGATGGATATTGTCTGTCCCAAGAACGGACTGCAGCCAGTGTTTGTGATCAGATTCGGGAATGGTTCGAGCCGTCAGCTTCTTGTTTGAAAGGCTTTCCGGGCTGTTCACCCATTCCAGGAGCTTTTCCCAGTCACCAAATACAGCTTCCCGTATTTCCATCAGGAACTCTTTCTGACCTGGAAGGTGGGCTGTATCAGTTCACCCCGCAGGAATGTGTCAGGTTTTTTGCTGTCAACGGCAGTCCTCAGAGTTTGCAGGGCCTTTTCAAATCTTGAGATTGTCTCGTCTGTTATCTCGGGAGCTGTGTGAGCCCAGGAGAGATTGAATGAAGCGTTCAGCAGAATTCCGTTTGCATTCAGTTCCTGTCGCAAAAGTGTTTTGAAAAGAGCGTCCTCTGTTTCCAGTCCCTGGGCTTTGAGCAAGGGCCACCAGTCTTCAGCATAAACTGACAGGTTGTTCTGGAAGCCGTATTGCCTGAAAAGCGCATTGAGCTTTTCTTTCAGCAGTTTGCCGCAAGCCGAGATTTGTGACGTCACATCGTATTTGATCAACTTGTCAATTGTGGCGCAAGCCGCTGCAAGTGACAGGGTTTCTCCTCCAAAGGTGCCCGAGAAGAAAATATCCTCCATCAGGCGCATGATCCTTTTCTGTCCGACAACGGCAGAAATCGGCATGCCGTTTGCCATGGCCTTTCCGAAACAGGACAGATCGGGTGTCACATTGTAAACGTGCTGTGCGCCGCGGACATCAATGCGGAAGCCGGTGATGATCTCATCAAAGATCAGAACTGTGCCCGAATGGTCACAGAGATCCCGAAGATGCTGAAGATAGCCTTCCGGAGGAGGCACTGCACCACAAGGTTCAAGGATGATGGCAGCAATCTGATCGCCTTCGGACGTGAAAAGGTCGCGGGCTTTTTCGAAGTCCCCAAAATCAAGCCTGAGAGAGAGCTCCTGAACACTTGCGGGTACTCCGAGATTGCGGGTGGTCGTTCCAATGTACCAGTCGTGCCATCCGTGGTAGCCGCACACGACAACCTTGTCCCGTCCCGTGTAGGCTCTTGCCAGTCTGATCGCAGCCGAAGTGGCATCAGAACCGTTTTTGCCAAAGCGGACCTGTTCGGCAGAGGGGATCAGCTCAACAAGCTTTTCCGCAAGTCTGAATTCAAGGTCCGAGGGAAGGGAGAAGGTTATGCCCTTTTCAAGCTGACGGTGGATGGCCGCATCAATATCCGGATCGCCGTATCCGAGAACGTTGGGGAGCAGGCCCATAACGTAATCAATGTAGCTGTTGCCATCGATGTCGAAAACCCGGGCACCTTTTCCGCTGTCAAGGAAAAGGGGGCCTGCACCTTTGGAAACCTGCTGATAGCTTTTGCTGAAAGTCTGACTCGCCAGAGGGATGATTCTTTCAACCCTTTCAAAAAGCGAATTGGATTGCTCATAGCGGCGGGGCAGATTGCTCCGGTTTGAACGCCCGGCATCCTGTCCGGTTTCGAGATCGGCCAGTGCGCTCGTTCTGGATTTGATGTCCCGGTTGTAGTGCAGAAGGTCGGGATTGGCAATCAGGCATGAGAGACCGTCTTCCCATGAGAAGCCTTCCGGCAGAAGCGGGAGAAAACGTTGCAGGAAGCAGAGGTCTTCCTCGGTATCCAGTGTCCAGCGCAGATGGGAAAAATCACTTTTGTGTTTGAGATGACCAACGCGAAAGTCTCCGGTCATTTCCCGCGGGAAGAAGCCGGTTCTCAAATAAGGTGTTACATGCTCGCGGAAGCGCTGGCTTGTTACCTTTTCATGAGCCTCTTCAAGAGCCTTGAACGAAAGGACCTCGACATCCAGCCCATCCGGGTAGGTTCTGAGAAGGGCGTTGGAGTAGTAGTCATAGGCACCGGTTTCAAAGTCGGAGACAGCCTGATCAATCAGACCGGGGTCAATGGCAGGGCAATCGGCGGTCAATCTGACAAGCGTTGTTGCTTCCAGTGCCTTTGCTGCCTTGTAAAACCTGTCCAGAACATCGGTTTCGCTGCCGCAGAAAACAGGGATTTCAAGGGCTTTACAGGCTTCGACAATCGCCTGGTCTGCGGGTTCCTCGCTTGTAGCAACACAAATCTGATCCAGTTTCCGTGCGTTCTTTACACGTGCGACCATGTAAGCCAGGACGGACTGGCCATTTGTGATTTCCCTGAGGACCTTGCCAGGAAGTCTGGATGACCCCATCCGGGCCTGAATTATTGCAACAGTTTTCATGAGAAAAACCTGTAAAGGGTTTCGCCGACAGTTTCCGATATAGCCCGCTGTGCGTCATGATTTTTACAAACAGCAGGTGACGACATGGGTGTTTTTCGAACTATTTTCTTGCGATTGCTGTGTAGGAATAGAAGTGCTGGCCGAAGTCGGGCTGTGCATTTTCCAGTGGTTCGTTTTTCAAGAGCGATATCATATCATCAAAAAGAGACGCCCCGGCCATCAGGGAGACAGAAAGGCTCCCGCTTGCTCTTGGATTAATTTCCAGCAAGGCAGGCTTGCCATCTCTGGTGGTCATGAAATCAATGTCAAAGAGCCAGCTTGCGTTCAGTTCTCTTACGACCCTTTGTCCCATCTCAATCAGCGCATGATCCTCTGTCAGTATGAAGCCTTCGTTGGGGACAATATGATTCACACGTTTCCTGGGTATTAACGCATGGCTTGTCCCTTGCCAGGCGAGGATGTCAAGATCATATCCGGGACCTTGCAAACACTCCATGACGAGTTGGGTGTCGGTGTTGTAGTTGTGGAGGTAATTTTCACGGAAAAGCCTGAAATTCGTGTGAATTTCCCTGCTGTTAGGAAAGAGCCTTGTTTCTGTTAAGGCATTATCAATGAGTATTGTTCCCCGCCCGCCCCTGGCACAGGGCTCCTTCACGACCGCTTTTCCTGTTTCCGAAATTGTCAGTTCAATTTTTTCCAGTATGTCATCCTGACTTCTGGTTTCGTGCCACAGAGGCAAATCGATACCAATTTCCTGAAGCTTTTTGTAGGTTGATATCTTGTTGGAAAAAATATCCAGCAGCTCAAAGTCATTACAGGCAACAACTGTTCCTGCAGCTTCGAGAGTTTCCTTGTGCTTTGCCAAGCACAGCGCTTCTTCATCGGCGCACGGGAAAATCAGATCTGCGTGCTCGTTTCTGCAGATTTGTTCAATACTTTCCAGATAATCAGGGGAATTGCCACTGGGTACAGTATAAAAAGCATCGCATAAATTCCTGGCAGACGGGTTTTCAAAACAATCCGTTCCAATGATTCTGAAGGAATGTCTGGAGCTTTGTTTGATAAGACGGATAAATTGAGTTGATAAAGCTCCACCAATACAGGTGATAATAATTGTTTTAATATTCATCATTAAATTGTGTCCTGCAAAATGGCGTCGAGAGCTTTCATGTCTCGCCGAAGAGGTTGTCCGAGAATGTCATGATACATGGAAGCGTTGAGTGGAGCGGCGCTCTGTTCGTTCAGGCGGAAAAAGAGGATGTCTTCTTCCTGAAGAATATGACCCTTTCTCAAATCGGTCGCAACGACCATGTAGCGGCTCATCTGGTCACGCATTTTTGCTGTCTCTTCAGAAAGGACCTTGTCGTGAGAGCCCATAATTCTTTCGGTTTGGCGAATGGTCCCGGTCATGCATGCGAATTCTTTGGGCTCAAGAGAAAGACGGTGGTCAAATTCCGGCAGGTTCTTATCAAGTGTAAAGTGTTTCTCGATCATAACAGCACCAGCAGCGACCGAGAGGCTGGCTGCCGTTATTCCTGCGCTGTGATCTGAAAAACCGACGGGCAGTGCAAAGCGCTTTTCCATCCAGGAAATGCTTGCGAGGTTCAGATCCTTGTCCTCTGCAGGGTACAGGGACGTACACTGGAACAGAGCAACCTGATCATTTCCAGTGGATTTTACAGTGTTCAGGGCCGCCTCAATGTTGTCTTCATCTGCCATACCTGTAGACATCAGAACAGGTTTGGAAAAGGATGCTGTTTTTTCAATAACAGGGAGGCAGCTTAGCAGGCCACTTGAAATCTTGAAGCCGGAGGGGTCAAGTTTGCTGATCCATTCCAGGGTCTTGAAATCTCCGGCAGTGGTGAAGGGCTCCATCCCGAGTTCTCTTGCATATTCGAACATTCGGGCGGTTTCTTCCCGCGACAGAACGGCTCTGCTGAAGAGTTCATAGCTGTAGGTGTCTTTGGCGTAGTTTCGCTCGGGATCAACTGTCTGCAACTTGATGGAATTGGCTCCGGCTGCAGCTGCTTCCTCAATCATTCTGGCGCAGGTTTCAACAGAACCTTCGTGATTGATGCCGATTTCTGCAATCACGAAAACAGGATGCTCTTTGCCAATCGGAGTTTTGCCGAACCAGAGTGTCATTTTGATGCGTTTCCTGTTTTGCCGTGTTCCTGCATAAGACTTCTTAACCACTTGTAGCCGTTTGCTCCAGCATTATAGCTGTGCAGTCCCATAAATTCCCTTTTGAACAGGTCGTGCTGTGCTTTGCTGTCTTGCCAAAGCCCTTGAATGTTCTCAATGTCCTGCTGAAGAAATGAAAGCAGTGAGCGATGAAAGTCGGGAGCCAGACTGTCAAAATAAAAACCGCTTTCAAGAAAGTAGTTTCTGGCCTGACTGTTCAGGCGAAATCCTTCGTGGGGTGAATCAATATAAATGACTGGCAAGCCTGCCAAAAGGCACCAACTGAGGGTGCTGCTTGCGCCGACAGTCATGACAGCCTGATAGTCACGCAGCATAAAACGCAGGTCTTTGCCTGTTTGAAGAACACGGATGTTCTCGTGTTGCCGGGCCTGTTCTATCAGGGGATTTGCATCCGCATATCTTGATACGGGATAGGGTTTGTAGAAAAAGGTGTGCGCACTTTTGGACAGAACCTTGTCAAAGAGCTCCTTTTCCCTGATTACATTTTGAACATCACTCTGGAAAACGCCTCCGTTGAAAAAGTATCCTGTCAGGTTCATGGCTGATGGATAAACTATTCCTCTGGCGTGTGGTTTGGGCTTGGTTTTTTTGGTGTAGGAGACAAGATCCGAAGGAGCACCCAGGGCAACAGTGCTGGTTGTTTTCGGGGATCTCTTGAACGGGTTCGTGTTGCTTGTCTTTTCTGATTCCCTGGCAATGGCGCCAAAGTATTCCGGTATTACGTTCTCGTAATTGATCTGGTTTTGCCGGTTTGCCAGTACTTCTCGCGTAATCCCGTGCTGAAATCCTGCAAAGACAACGTTTTGTTCAAGGCTGCACCTGAAAAGAGCTTCAGCAAAACCGGACCACGGGAAGTTCGCAAGTATGAGACTGTTTCCGGAAGAGTTGAAAGCGTTCCGGGAGTTGCTCAGATAGACTTCGATTTCCTGTGCGAAAAGTTTTCTCAGGTTTTGCAGGGTCAAATCCGCTATCTCGGGGGCAACAAGGAGTGCAAGTCTTCCCTTTGCAAGGGAGGCGATGGACTCCATGGCCCTGTCTGCAAGCTCGCCTGCTTTCGAGCCCGGGATCTTTTGATCAGGACGCGCAAGTTCTTTTACTTTGAAACCGCGTAGCAGAAACTCAACGCCGATATCGCGCAGCAGTTCATTGTAGCGGGAGACATAGACGGTCCCGGACGAGAGTTTTTCAGGGATGATTCTGGAAAGCTTGCGACCCGCGAACCAGACCAGATGTCTCCAGCCTTCCACTTGAAGGCGTTCGAAAAGCTCTTTGGGGGTTTTCCTGTGAGCAGGTAATCTGGATTTTACTGTGACGGGAATGGTTATAACGTGAGCTTCAGGATTGTTTTGCAGAAGGTAAAGCCACGGCGGAGCAGGAGTTGACTGTCCGCCTGTGTCTACAATCAGGCAGGGTTCCGTCAAATCCCCAGATTGTACGAACGCAGATTTAATGATATCAATCTGCCACAACCAGATTTGCTGTGTGAAGGTTCGCGACAGAAAGGAAAGCGTGCTGTCAGAGTCCAGAACCTTGAAGCAGGTTTGACAGAAATCGTCGATACCCAGATAAAATTCCTGCATCTTCTGTGGATCAATCCGGTCATCAAGCAGGGTTGTGTTGTAAGAGTTTTCCTGATGCAGGATCGGGGAACGGCACAGGATTTCTGCATTTGCCGGCAAACCGTTTTCAAAGCAGCGTTCAAGGGCTTCTCTGCTCTCACAAAAAACCTTTTGAAAGGCCGAGAGGTCATCGCCGAATTTGATTTTTTTCATTATCTGTTGGTCTTCAGAACTGTTTTCAATGCGTCTGAAATATAGAAGACGTCTTCACTGGACAACTGGGGATACATCGGAATGGACAGGGTGCGGTTGTAATAGGTTTCAGCCCCCTCGAGAAAAGGATAGTTTCGCTTGCGATACCAGGGTTGCCTGTAAAGTGGTATGTAGTGAACCTGGGTACCGACACCTTTGGCTTTCAGGGCGTTCATTACCTCTGTCCGGCTTCTGCCAAGCTGTTCGAAATCTATTTTGACAGGGTAGAGGTGCCAGGCGTGCTGTGAGGAATCATCGGGCCTTTCCGGGCATTCCAGATAAGGAGTTCCGGCGAGTTCCTGCTCGTAAAGACGGGCAATCTCACGCCGTTTGCGGTTGGCTTCGTCCAGGCGTTTGAGCTGGCTGATGCCCAGAGCAGCCTCCATTTCGGGCAGGCGCATGTTAAATGATGGCGCATGCATTTCATAATACCATGGTGCTCCGGCTTCCGGTGCGTGATCCCAATCTTCCGGATTTCTGGTCATGCCATGATTTCGAAGAAGCCTCATTTTCTCCATCAGTTCACGGTTTCTGGAGATGCAGGCACCTCCTTCTCCGAGGCTCAGATGCTTGATTGCATGGAAGCTGAAGACTGCGACATCACTGAAGCGGGAGGAACCAAGATATGATCTTGAACCGTCAGATGTCCTTACCGTTGCGCCCAGACCGTGACAGGCGTCCTCTATGACGAAGCAGTTGTGCTCTTTTGCTACCCGGCAGATTTCTTCAAGTTCACCAGCCTGTCCGCCAAGGTGGACGACAGTGATGGCCCTGATGGGAATGCTGGAGTGTTTGAGTGCTTTTTCAACTGTTTCTGCTGTTAACAGGCCCGTATCAGGATCAACATCGGCAAGCGCGACAGGAGCATTCAGCATGAGTGCTGCACTGGCTGAAGCCAGGAAGGTGACAGGGGTGGTCAGAAGACCTGCTTCCGGGCCCAGACCAAGGGCGGAATAGGCAATCCACAGGGCGGATGTCCCGTTGTTGCAGGCCAGAGCCTGACAATCATCCCCGAGGTAACGGGCAAGATCGTTTTCAAACCCGGTCAGCTTTGGCCCCTGGGTCAGAAAATCGGAATGCAATGCCTCCAGAACAGCGTCCTGATCTTCCTGGGTGATGTGCTGGCGACTGTAAGGGTAGAACATGTCTTGGTTTCTTTTCCGTGTCAGGTTGGGCCGTTTTCCAGGAGCGCGCTTGCAAGTCGTTTTGCCCCATCTGAATCCAGTGTTTTAATCCCGCTTTCCGACATCCTGTTCAGGCTTGAAGGATCGAGCAGCATTTCTTCCAGCGCGTGCTTCAACTGATCAGGATCCTTTCCGGAAAAGCTTTTTATCAAACCCAGTTCTTCTGCTTCATGGATCAGCCGGTTTTGATTGTCTATCTGCCTGATAACAAGGGCTGGAAGGCCGTTTGCGATACGTTCAAGCATTGAGACTCCTCCTGTCCCGACAGCTATATCATGGGCCTGGTAGAGGGCTTCCATGCTTTCGGGGGCGATCAACAGCTCTGCATCGGGAAGTTCGCTTGCCGTTTTTCTGACTTCTTCTATATGAGGCGCTGCTGTACCAAGAACAACTGTAACCTTGCAGGAGACAGCGAGCTTTTTTACAGCCTGAAGCACTGCTGCGCTCAGGTTGATGCTGTCACGATACCCTGCCGAGACCAGTATTGACTGTGGCCTCTGGCGGTCAGAAAAAACGCGTTTTCGGGGAGTGGTTGCTATTGGCAGCAAGACAAATTCGGCCCCGTCAAGAACAAGGCGGGAATTTTGATCCTTTGAGCTGTTTTCTGAAATGAGTGACTGGCGAATGAACCGATCTGCGGGCAGATCATGCTGCCCAAAGTCATCAAAGACTGACAGCGTGCTTAGGGTTTTGATTGCTGAGAGTTCGTGTGGTGCAACATTGTAGTGATCAATCACAACGTGACAGTTTTTTGTTGCCCTGCATTGTGCAACCAGCTTCCCTGAGGAGAAATGGTCGTTTTCCTCCGTGACTTGAAGATTGCCCATGCCTGTCAGAATGCCTTTCCAGGGGCTTTCGGCATGAAGTGCCCCCGGATCAACAAAAACCTGACAGCTTTGCCCTTGCCTGAGAAGTTCCTCCACCAGCTTGAGAGAGCGGCGCATGTGACCGCCTCCGGATTCCGGACGACTTGCTATTCGGAAAAGCCAGTGTGTCATTTTCTATATTTTGATTGATTCAATGAGCGCGGCGATTTCGTCATGGCTCATCCACCAGTCGTTGGAACCGCTGTCATATTCGAAGGCTTTGTCGACGGGTTTGCCGTGAGCTTCGATTTTCTTCTGGAAATCTTCTGTATTCCACCAGTGCAGTGTGGGTTGAAGGATATAGTAATCCCCCATGTCGATTGCATTGCGGGACTCTTCCATCGGAATCATCACTTCATGCAGCTTTTCACCCGGGCGAATGCCGATAACTTTATAGGTTGCATTGGGATGGAAGTGAGAGAGGGTATCAACAATCTTCACACTTGGCAGTTTGGGAATGAAAATCTCTCCTCCTTCCATTGTAGACATAGCCAGGTTTACAAGTTGAACGCCGTCAGCCAAGCTGATGACAAAACGTGTCATGCCTTCATGTGTAATGGGGAAGACAGTTTCTCCTTCTTGGGCCAACTTTTTAAAGAATGGTATTACGCTGCCTCTTGATCCTGCAACATTACCATAGCGGACGACGGAAAAACGCGTCTTTGTTTTTCCTGACAGATTGTTTCCTGCTATAAAAAGTCTGTCAGAACACAGTTTTGTTGCGCCATATAAATTAATTGGGTTGGCTGCTTTGTCTGTCGAGAGTGCGACGACGCGTTTTACACCGTTTTCAATGGCTGCATCAATGACATTCTGGGCGCCAATAACATTGGTTGCGATGCACTCTGTAGGATTATACTCGGCAGCTGTTACATGCTTCATAGCTGCTGCATGTACGATTAAGTCTACCCCGTTGCAGGCTCGAACTAAACGATCCTTATCCCTTACATCCCCGATGAAATATCTAATGGGATAGAGATCTTCGGGGAACTGTTGAGCCATTTCATATTGTTTGAGCTCGTCGCGTGAGAAAACAATAACTTTTTTTGGTTTGGCATAGTTCAGAATGGTACCAATAAATTTTTTACCAAAAGAGCCTGTTGCCCCAGTCACAAGAACGGACTTGTTATGATAAATGTCATAAAAAGTGTCGGTAAGCTGCATTAAGGAGTCCTTTAGCTTTTAATTTCAAGATGCTATTAATCTAATTTCGATTTTACTTAAACACTTTTATAAAAGGCCCTGTGAGATTTTGCAGCATCTAGTCTCTCTTGTGGTGTGTAAAAGCGGTCTCCCGGCTGAATTTTATGTATTATATTATTACCGTTTTCATCTGTAACATTTTGAATAATAATGCTTTCTTTTGTGCCGGTTGATACAAGTAACCAATTTTTGTTAACGCGTTTTATAAGCCCGCTCATAAAGGGATGATCGTTTGGCTCGCCGCCATGGATTTGAGCAGATTTGATATGTACGAGATTCCCGTTGTGATAAGTGCAGGCGCCGCAATATGGTTCATCAAAAGCATTAATAAAACGATATAAATCTATTGCATCATTAGACCAGTCTATTGCCCCGTGCACTTTTGCATTTAAGCGGGGATTGTAGTGCCCAATATAATCAGGCTGTTGGTAAAGTGAAAATATTTTACCGGAGATAATTTCTTCTAAAAGGTTCTTGCAGAAAAGTGCCAGTCCCTTTTTATAAAATTCTTCATATTCAATTGGCCTAATACAATTGGGTGGGAAGAGACTCTCTGAAGATTTAATGATAGGACCTGTATCAATTCCTTCATCAATTAGGTGTGCAAGATGAAGGCATATTTTGTCTCCCCGCATTATTCTCCAAGAAAATCCTCCGCCTCCTGCATCAAAAGGGAGTCTACTACCGTGAAAATTTACAAGATTGTTTTTAAAGAAATTTTGGATATCTGTCTTTTTGAAAATCCATCGAGCACCAAAACTTAAAAAAAGAGTTGTCTTTAACTCATGATTTTTCTCAATGTGTTCTTTGAATGAAGAGTCAATTTTCTCAAAAACTTTGATTGGTAATCTTTGTTTTTCTTTAAAAAAATCTATTTGAGCCGGGCTGGTAATAATTTCAGTTTTGAGGTTTTTTCTTTCACACCATTGTAACAAGTCATCCATAATAGAAGAGTAACCTATTAAAAGGACACTTTGGAGTGATGGCATTGTAAATTTGTCTGGCATCATATTTCATTTTCCTTTCAGGTTGCTACCATTTGCGGGGATCCACTAGATCATCTGAAAGTGCATAACTTTTCCAGTGAAAATTCTTTAGGCCAGGCACAACGGATGTGGTGATCCGTTCCAGTTGCTGGAGGGTGTGCACACCGAATACAACTTCGTCGATCAAACCGCTGTTTCCGACAAAGGCCATGCAGGCCTCTTCAGGAGTGGAAAAGTTCTCATGAAGCTGTTGGACCATGTGGCTGGCTTCCCTGAAAAAGGGAGGCAATTCAGATGGACTGGTGAGGAGAAGGCCCTGAAGAAAGACGGAGCGTGCCTGGGTCGTGATATCCAGTTTCTTCAGCTTTTCCAGATGTCCGGAGTGTACAAGACGTTGATCCGCAATACTGATCGGGAGCTGGATGACATCCGGTCGGAACATCTCGAGAACGGTGTCAATGTCATCGGCATCATAGACGGAGACACCGATCCGTTTGGCGAGCCCTTTGTCTTTGAGTGATTGCAGGCATCTGATCAGGCTTCCCCCCGCTGTGCCCTTTAGCTGTGTGACGCTGTGAACGAGAAAGCTTTCAACCTCTGAAGCTTGCAGGGCTCTCAGGGAGTTGGAGAACTGCTCTTCGAGCTGTTCCGGAGCAAGGTCGAACTGCCCGCCAAAGGTTTTTGTCTGCAGGGCAAAGGAGTGAACGGCATTGAACTGACCCAGCCTTGTTTCCGATGTACCGTAGGCGGGAGAGGTGTCCAGCATGTCAATGCCTGCTTTTGCGGCCTGTTTCAGAAGGCTCTGCAGAGTGGTATCGTCCACATGATCATCTGTCCGGGTGACCCCGTAAGGAAGACCAAACTGTGCTGTTCCCAGTATAAGCTTCATTGGTATTCCGCTGATTGTCTTGTGTTGTGGCGCTGGTGTTCCAGAATTTCACCGTTCTCCATGATGACAGTTTCATCAACGCCCTGGATCGTTGTGTCCCTGTGCGTAATGATCAGCACGAGAGCTCCGTTGCTGTGAGCATACTGGCGAATAGCCTGTGTGACTTTCTGTTCGGAAAGGGGATCAAGTGCACTGGTTGGCTCGTCAAGTATAAGCAGGGGGCTTTTCTTGAGGAAACAGCGGGCAAGGGCGAGGCGCTGTTTCTGCCCTCCGGAGAGATTGCCGCCCCCTTCTTCAAGGAGGGTCTCGTATTGCCCGGGAAGTTCCCGGATGAAATGATCGGCATAGGCCATGCGGGCGGCCTCTGTGATTGCCTGATCATCTGCCTCGCGATTTGAAATGCAAATGTTGTCTCTTACAGAGCCTTTAAAGAGGAAAGGTTCCTGGGCTGAGTAGGATACAATCTGGCGGATTGTTTCCTGTCTTTCCGCCGGGATGTTCTGCCCGTCAAAAACAAGGTCACCGCTTTGTGGTGTGATCAGTCCCGACAGAATATCCACAAGGGTGGATTTTCCTGCTCCGGAGCTGCCGGTTATGGCGATCACCCGCCCCATCTCAAATGTCGCGCTGATGTTTTTGAGGACCTGCCGCTGTCCTTCACCATAGGCGTAGCAGACTGACTTTACATCAATGGCTTTTGTCAGGGCTATCGGCGTGCCTGCCTGTGCCGTATTGTCACGATTGGTGTCACAGTTCTCCAGTTCCTTTTTCAGGGTCTCCAGACTGACGATGTGCTTCGTCAGGCCCTGCTGCTGCTTTGCAAAAGCCTGTGCGGCAGGAGCCAGCCTCAACAGGATCAGGGCGAAGAGCGTGATGGTGTTGATCGTCATGTCCAGAAAGGTCACGGAAACATAGAGGAAAGCCATCATGACAGCAGCAATTGTCGGAGCCATGACAAGGGGAATCTTGGCTCCGTTTTTGACGAGATCAACCTTCAGAGTGGCAAAGTTTTCCGAGATGCCTCTCAATTGTTCTGTCTGTTGCTGTTGCAGACTGAAAATCTTCACGGTTCTAAAAGCCTGATAGGCTTCTGTCAGGAAGGCAGCAAAGATCGTTCTGTAGGAAACAATCTGGTTTGAGACCTCTCTGGTTTTTCTGACATAGACCTGTACGACAAGGAGCAGGCCTCCCAGCATCAAGATGGCCAGACCACTGGAAAGAGGTGCAGTGACTACAATCAGGGCAATATAGATTGCGAAGGTAACAATGTAGCGGGCAAAGCGAATGTAGCCTGTCAGGACCAGTGCTGCTGCCTCGGTCTGGTGATCCAGCAGATTGATGAACCTGCCGCTGCCGAGCTGTTCAATAAAACCCAGCCTGGAAGATTGGATGAACTGGTAGCTTTTGATTCTCAGATCTTTTTGAAGAGCTGTTTCGGTCTTTGACAGCTTGATAAGATACCAATAATCGAAAATCTGACGAAGCAGGACGGCGATCAGCACAAGGCTGGTGAGGGTCAGGAGATCGACAGGAAGAGACAGGAACTCGAAAAAGCGGATCGCGTTTGACCAGAAGCTGTTGTCGCTGGAAAGCTGCTCCAGATCTCCCTCTGCTGCAATAAAATCCAGAACAGGAAGAATCAACCCCAGTCCCAGGGCTTCAAAAAAGACACCTGCAACACTCAGACACAGCAGCAGGGCAACAAGCCTGCCGGACAGCCTGCCGTGCTCTTTCAGGAATGAATAGTTTTGTTTTGGTTTCATTTGAGGGCCCCATTTTTAGTAAAATATGAGACTTGGATTAGATCTGTGCGGTGCCCTTCAAAAAGGAATTGCCCAAAGCGGCGACTTTCTTCCTTCATTCCGCTTTTGGCAAAGATACGTTGCATTCCGAGGTTGGTTGCCATGGTGCCTGCTGAAATTTTTTCAACGTCTGTTTGCTCTTCAAGAAAAGACATGACTGTGGTCCAGGCTTCAAGCCCGATACCTTGCCCCCATGTTTCCCGGGCTCCAATGATTATGCCGATATCGGCAACCTTGTTCGGGAGATCAACAATTGCGTTAATATTACCGATGTGAGCGTTGCTGTCCTTGAATTCAATGGCCCAGAAATAATCAGGTCCCTGAAGAAATCTGTCTCTATATCTGGTGCAGCTTTCTATGGTGTGGGAGGTATGTCTGTTTTCGCTGTAGCGAACCGTTTCAGGATCGTTGAGCCACTGGACGTATTGTTCGTTTAAATGCCGATCTGAAAACGGGCAAAGCTTCAAACGTTTGCTTTCAAGAACAGGAGTATTGAAAAGAGACATTTTATTTTCCTGCAGAAGCCGTTCTGGTTTGGCTTAGGAGCTTGATGAAGTAAGCAGCTATGGCTTTGGTTTCTTCCCACTCCACAGGTTTAGGTAAGGCCTTCCCCATAATGAGACCTTCATCTTCGATCGGGGTCCCCAGGCTTTTAAGGGCTTCCTGAAAAGCTGTTCCGCTGGAAATGAAAGCCGGATTGGGTTTTCCTTTAGTAAAATCCGGATCCATGAAAGCTGATCGGGTTTCCTCATAGCTTCTGGCTATTTTAACGTGAGGCAGAAAGTGTCCGTGGAAATGGGGATGGAACGAGAGTACAGGATTTCCCTCCACAGCGGCCTGGAAACCTACTGTGCTGTTGATTGTTGCAATCACATGAGCTCTCTTCGCCAACTCCTCACCACTTTCCAGAATGTTGGCTTTCATGATGTTTGGATATCTCTGCACACGCTCCCAAAAACCTTCAGGCCGGCGTGCCGTGAAACCGGGGTGTTCCTTTACAATGATACGCCAGTTCGAGGGAATAGTTTTGGCAAGCCAGTCCAGACAGGTTAACTGGTTGTCTGTCATGGCTGATTCTGCCATGAGGCTTGATTCAGGCTCCACATGGAGAGGAAAGAAAACGTAAGGCCTGTCGAGGGATTTCATCACAACGGGATTACTGAGTTCCTTCGCCCAGGCTTTTCGTAACAGCCATGCTTCCTTCAGGCGGTCAGAGAGAAGATAATTGCCATAGCTGTATTGCCTTTTGTGGTAGATGTCTCCGGCTTTCCTGCGCAGTGCTTTGTACCAGATACGCAAGACATGTTTATAGCTTGCATTGCGCTGAGCATTGGCAAGGGCTTTTTTAACACGGTCGTTTCGTTCCAGCTCGGAAACGGCTGGAGCTTCGGCAGAATTGCCCGAAACAATGTCCTGGGCGCCAAGTCTCTGGTTATAACTTTCCTCAAGATCGTAAGGTGTGTAGGCCTTGTCTTTTGCCCAACACAGAGCATTTCCTGCTCTGGAGAGTACTGGTGCCATCAATGGAATGTTTGAGGCCTTGCAAACATCAATCGCTGCTGTGGAGACAATATTCCCGATGATGGAGATCAGGGCAATTGGTTTGTGCTCATCTACTTTGGCAGAAAGCTGTGTGATCAGTCTTTCTGCAATATCAATACTTTGATCGTAGTCTGTGCTTATCCCGTAGTGAGAGCGCATGTACTCTGCGCCCGTGACGAAGCTTTTCCCCAGATGCCGGTCAGAGCGGACAATCTCTGTCAGGGGAACTCCGAGCCTTTTTTCAATCGTCTGCACGCGTTTGTGAAAATCGTCGTCTAAAAAGCTGCTTTTGGGGCGAGGGATAAGTGTTTTTTTCAGGTCGATAATTTCCACAAAGTCGCTTTCGTGGAAATCGCGTTTTTCCATGCCGGTCATTGACAACTTGAAATCGTTGACAAACAGGACAGTTTCTATGCCGTGTTCCTGCTTTAATGTGCGTGCAAAACGTCCCATTAGAGAGGAAAAGGCACCTGAATGAATCATAAAGATTTTGGATTGACTGAACATTAATTTGTTTCTGCCCGGTTCTGGATCTGGTTTTCGATAAATTTAATTCGTTTGGAGGTAAATGAAGAAGCATTTCCTTCTTGCATCAGGGCTTTATAGTACTCAAGTGCAGCGGCAATATCCTGTTCGCACCTTATGCCGAAAAACAGTGAGTTGGCTTTTTCTCTGTTTGGCATTTGCGGGAGTCTCTTGGGTTTTTCTGCTTCAAACTCTAAACCTGATCCCAGAAAATCTGACCGTGTTCTTGTGGGGCCAGACCAATCTTCTCCATTCGGAAGCAGTTGGTTGTGGTAAAGATTTGAAAGATTATCCTCCAGAAGGCTGAGCATTTCGATCTCGGCTCGTATTCTGAGTTCTTCTGCTGAGAAATTTCGGACTGCAAATTGTCGTGTTCCCAAAATTTTTCCTGCGTCTACTTTGGGAGTCATGAAATGCAGCGTGCAGCCAAAATGCGATGCTTTTGCTTCCTGTGCCCAATAGTGAGGATCCCGACCAGGAAATAGGGGAGTGCCCGGATGAAAATTATAGGCCCTGCTTGCTTTGTTCAGAATGCGAGGAGGGACAACGACACCTGTCGAAAAGCCAACAATAACTGCTCCCTGGGTGATTTTTTCTTCCAATTCTTGGAGACTGCTTACTGCGAAGCTTTTCAGCCCTGCTTCTTCTGCAAGAAAGTTCATTGTGTCCACAAGACCTGTTCTCGTGAGGAAAATCAACATTGTATAATTTGCTTTATTACGTCGGACAGCTGGGGTCCGTTTGGGTGTTTGATGTGGGGGGAGGCGCCGAGCAGTTCTGTTTTTATGGCTTCCTTGCTGCTGGCAGAGCTGATCTGGCACAGTCCGGCCTCGTCAAGGAGTGTCCGGTCGGCGGGATCAGGCAGTATCGCAAAGGTCCTTGTACCCAGCAGCATTGCTTCATGCAGCAGAATACTGGTCAGACCAATACAGAGATCTGCTGCAAAAACCGCTTCGTAGGGACTTCCGCCCTTACTGAACTGATCGGTTTCTGCTTGATAGGGGGAAAACTCTTCCAGAATGTTTTTGGGGTGAAGACGGACGACGACGAAACTCTCCGGGACAGCTGCAGTGCGGGCATCAAGCAGCTCTTCCAGCGCAATGAGGGTTCTTTCTGTTGTGCCGCCGCGCCCTTTAAGCAAAAAGTGTTCATTCAGGCTGTAGCGTTCGCTTTCCAGTCCATCCGATAGCTCTGCAATAAAGAGGATCACGGTTTGCTCTTCCGTTGCATCCGGAAAAACCCTGCGCCGTATCCTGTCCTTGCCCTGACTTTCCAGTTGCTGGCGCAGAGTTGAAAGACGAGAGATAACAGGGTGTTCACACAGAGCGATCCGGTTAGAAGGCACGCCAAGTTCGTTAAAGCGATCGGCAGTTTCCCTTGATGGCAGGATCAGAAGATCCGGGAGGTATTGCAAGGGGTTTGTTGAATGACCTTTAAAACGATGCGCTGCTGCTGCCGGTCCATCGACAAAGCCAGCTGTGGCAATGTTCTTCTTTTGGCAGATCTCGGTCATCCTGAAGGTAAAGGTTTCCCGGTTTTCTGCGGTGCCCAGCAAGACAAGGTCGTACTGCTCCAGGCGGGCGGTTGCTTCTTCAGCCGTACAGTAAGGGATTGATGCTGATTCCAGTTTTTCGCATGCAAATCCCTGGGCACAGAAATCCAGTTTGAAAGAACTGCTGTCAAGTTGTTCCGGCAGGTCTGTCACGAAATTTACAGCTCCGGGGTCCTCGACACAGATCAGAATTTTCCGGACATCAGACAGCAATGATCGTACCGCCTTTTCTTGCTGACAGGAGCGCCTGGTTGAGCAGTTTTTCCTTGCGGAGTGCTGCAGAAGCGGGGCTGAGAAGGCCGGCGTCGGGGTCTGTCACAGACTGATAGAGGTTGTCATAAAGGCTGGTGAGAGCTCCGAGTGTTGAAAAGGGAAGCGTGGTCATCTGATCCCAGGCAATCTCGTGAGCATTGTCGAGTGTTCTGTTCTCTGAAACCGGGAAGAAGTAGCTGTTAAAGCATTCCTGGGCGAAGCTGATGCGGCCTCTGGTCCCCCAGAGATCAAGGCTGACTTCACGATAATGTTCAAAGTCGAGAGGCTGCAGGGTGATGACAGCACCGGAAGCCAGTGTCAGAGCCAGAGACAGTCTGTAATCGCCCGGGATCGGTGAATGTTCAAGCCTTTCAGCTTCTGAAAGCGCCTGGACTGCCTGGATCGGGCCGAGCAGGAATTGTATAAAGTCAACAAGATGGGAGCCGTTGTTGAACAGTCCATTACCATAGAGAGCAAAGCCGGTCTGGAAAGTTCCAATTCGTTTTTCCAGTTCTGAACCTTGAGCCAAAGCCAGATAATCCTTTACCCCCCGACGCCAGAAGTTGACCTGAACCTGAATGTTACGACTTTCGCACTGATCAAGAAAATGTTCTGCCAGATCCAGGTCGGGGCCAAGTGGTTTTTCAAGCATGATGGCTTTGAGGTTCGGGAATGTATCCAGAAGGCTCTGACGGGTGTGGGCAGGAGAGGTGATCACAGCAGCTTCGTAGCTTTCCTTGTCCGGAACACTGTCGAGTGAGCTGTGACAATGGGGGATCGCATACACACCTTGCGCTCTTTCAAGAGCGTGAGGATCAGGGTCAACCACGCAATCCCAGCTAAAACGGGGTGTTTTTTGCAAGGCCAGAGCATGGCACGGCTCGCCGTGAAGACGCAGCATGTGGGGATCTTCCCCAAGACTGTCAGCTATTGCACCAAAACCTGTAATCAGGGTTCTCATACTAGGGTCTTACAGACTTTTCTTCGCAGGAGGAATTGATTTCAAGAAGATCAGGATGGTTGTCCAGATAGGGGATAAGATCCTCCAGATCAAAGTCGGTTCGTCCAAGCTCTCTGCCGAGGTCACGGTAAATCCCCCGAAGCAGTTCGAGGTCTTCCGGATAATCCAGAACCAGCCTGTAGTCAGGACGTTTCCATGCAGATGGAGCGACAAGGTTGATCACGTTATAGATTTCCGGATTTTCGTAGAAATACAGGGAAACATGTTCCCTGACAGCGGGATCTGTAATGGTTTCGGCAACTTTTTCGAGCGCTGTGAACCTGAAAACCTGAACATCAATTCCGTTCGGGTAGCTTTCGTGGCGGATCGTGCTGACGACATCACAATCGTTTTGCAGGAATGTTTCGACCCCCAGATCAAGCACTTGCGGGCTAATGAGCGGGCAATCTCCACACAGTTCCACAACAATATCCGTTTCGAGTGTTCTGTGGGCCTGAACAACGCGGTCAAGCACGTCCTCTTCACTCCCCCGAAAGACGTGAATGTCGTTTTTGCGGGCCCATTCGGCGATGGGATCATCGTTGGAGCTGTCCGTTGTCGCAATGATCAGATCGTCAATTTTCTGGCTGCGCCTGATACGTTCGATCATGTGTCCAAGAGCCGGGCGCCCGGCAATATCCATAAGGACTTTGCCGGGCAGGCGGGAGGCGCCCATACGTGCTTCGATACTCGCTATGACACGACTCATGGAAGTTTGACATCCTTCAACTGGTCGAGATTGTCATAAACCTTGAGAACCGCTGCGATCAGGTCGTCAATCTGTTCGTCGGACACTGAGTAGTTCGGTGGCTGGAACTGGATGATCTCGTTCTCGTAAAGACGCTCTGCAACAGGGCACAGGCCTTTTGTGTATTGGCGATCGGTCAGGGTAAAGGGAAATCCATCCCGTCCCATTGCGATGCGTTTCTGGAAAAGAGGCAGCATATAAATGGGCTCGATATAGCCGGTTTCATTTTCGAAGCCTTCTGCGAGCAGGGCCTTGCTGAGAACATCGCGTGGAACGCCGGTCCGGCTTTCATCGTAACGCACAGTCCACATGTAGTAGTTATGACGTGTGTCTTCGCGCTCCTCGGGGACCGTCCAGCCGGGGAGGTGTCTGGTTGCCGCGCTCAGACGCTTTGCAATGCGTTCACGATACTGGACATGGGCTTCAATGTCGGAAAGCTGTGTCCGGGCGACGGCAGCTGAGAGTTCTGTCATACGCAAATTCAGGCCAAAGCAGTTCACGAGATCATCGCAACCATAATCCAGTGCAACGTTCTCTCCGTGGTTTCTGATGAGTGCCATGCGATCTGCCAGATTGTCATCCTGTGTGACGCAGATACCGCCTTCTCCGGAGTGGATGTGCTTGTGATAGTTCAGGCTGAAAATGCCAATGTCCCCCCACAGGCCACAGTATCTGTCTGCCAGTCGTCCCAGTGGTGCCTGTGCATTGTCCTCAATGAGTTTCAGACCGTGTTCGTCAGCAATCTGGCGCAGCTCTTCAAGGGGGGCAGGATTGCCAAACAGATTGACCACGATTATGGCTCTGGTTTTGGGGGTAATCTGTTCGCGTACCTTTTGGGGATCAAGGCAGAAGGTATCCGGGTCAATATCGGCAAAAACCGGAATTCCTCCGTAGAGGAGTGGTGCAATCACAGTTGCGGACATTGTAACTGGCGGGACGATGACTTCATCACCCGGAGAAATACCGATCGCACCGATTGCGGCATGAAGGCCGGAAGTTGCAGAGTTTACCGAGATAGAACGTTTTGCGCCGTAGAGTGCAGACCATTCTTTCTCGAGGGCCTGAACCTGTTCCCCACCCATGAATTTGGGTCCGGGGCTTCCAAAAAAACCGGAAAGGACGCCGCTTTTCATGACGTCCATAACGGCATTGATTTCCTTGTCCTGAATGGAAGGATAGGCTGTCAATGGCTGGGACAAGGCTGGTTTCCCTCCCAGAAGGGCCAATTCTGTCATCGTTTAATCCTGTTGTTCTTTTGCGTGCTGTTGGTACTTGTGCCAGTCCATGGCAAGGCTGCAAACCTCATCCAGCTTTGCGGTTATGCTCTGTGTGCCCAGTTTGCCGGCAATGTAGCGGATTTTCTCAAGATCTTCCGGAGTGTCAATGACAAGGGAAAGCTTTTTGGGCCACGGGGTCTTGTTCTGGACGGGTTCTATCCTGAAGGCTTCTACGTTGTTGTAAAAGAAGCGAGTCACATGCTCGAGGTCGTCAGTGTCTGTCGTGTCCCGGAGAATTCTCTCAAGGGCAGAAGTTCTTACAACTTCGACTGTCGCGCCGGCAGGCCAGGTTTTGCCGGGCGTGGTGGTTGTCAGATCTGCATGTGTTTCATGATGAAGCTGCAGGGCTCTGTCAGCGACTTCCCAGGGACTGAATGGCCTGTCCCCACAGACGCGCAGCCAGTTTTCAAAACCGTGCTGCCTGGCACAATCCAGTGCGCGCCGGGCGACGTTTTCCAGTGATCCGCGAAAAATCCTGTAACCTTTGCTGGCAACAAAATCTGCCAGCGGGGTGTCACTGCTGTCTGTGCTTGTGGCAAAGACAATTCGTTCCCGTGGAATGGAGAGTTCAATGCGTGCCAGAACGCATTCACTCAGTGTTTGGCCTTCGATGTCCATCAACATCTTTCCAGGCAGCCTGGAAGAGCTCATTCTGCCAAAGACGATGGCGCCTGTTGTTGAGGGTATGGAATTCATCGGGCCGGAATGTGTTCCGCATCGGGAAGGGGAAAGGCGGTTCCCATAAAGCCCACCATGATGCGCTTCAGTCTGAAGGGGTCCGAACCGGCAGAATTCGTTCCGTGCATGGCTGACGGGCAGAGGGTGATTCCGTGCGCTTTCAATCTGTCGATAACGGTCTGGTTAAAGTGTTCACTCTGTCCTTCGGGATAGGAATAGTCGCGAATTTCTGCCCCGAGTTCTGAACGCAGAGTGTCCAGACATGCCGTGATCTCGAACTCCAGTTCGTCCGGGGCCAGATAGGACATGATCTCGTGATTGACCGTATGTCCGCCAATCTCGAGAAGAGGTGAGGCATGAAGCTCCCGCAATTCATCCCAGGACATCATCTGATAGTTTTCAACACCGGACGGCTCGACGGTTGACTGGCATGCCTTTTCCAGCTCGAGAAGGGTTTGATCCCGTTGCTCCGGAGGCATGGTTTTCATGCGTGTCTTGATTGCTACAACAGAAGTAATTTTTCGTTCGTCTGAAGAAAGATCCAGGGTGATTCTGTTTCCTTCAACACTCAGCTCTATGGCTTTCAGGGGGCTGGTGTTAATGGCATGTTCAACGCGATCAACCCAGAAAAGGCGACTGGTGTTGATGAAACCTGTTGATATGTAGAATGTTGCTGGTATCCCGTGCTTCTCAAGGATGGGGCGGGCTACAGAATTGTTGTTTCGGAAGCCGTCATCAAAGGTTACAGCAACGGTGTTTGGTGGAAGTTCAGTCTTCTCCTGAAGAGCCTGGGACATGTCCTGCAGGGACATGACATTGGCATGTTCTTTGAGAAAGGCCATCTGTTTGTCAAAGGCCGCTGCCGAAACATGTTTACCGGAAAAGTTTTCTATTCCCTCAGACGGAGTTGCCGTCACACCGTGATAGAGCAGAATTGTGGCTTCCGAGGTCATGGCTGCCCTTCTGAAGACATGAAGGTTTTCTTTTTGAAAGCCGTGAATTTGTCTGCAGCTTCCATTTTCTGTTCCAGTGTCATGGCGGAAAAATAGGGACCTTTTTTCAACTGTGGCTTTCCGGAGATGATCGCATTGTGTGATGTTGCTTCTTTCAGAACATCCTCGACCATATCTGTTGCCATGACGGATGTTTTATATCGAATATGATATATTTCGTCTTCCGGCGACAGCGGCATGGTGTCCTGCCGGAGGATGTGACCGGTATCGAGTTCGGCATCGACAGAGTGGATTGTGACGCCGATTTGATCAAAAGCATCCTGGTGAATTGCCCAGAGATCTGAGTCCAGTCCCCTGTGATACTGCGTTAAGCCCCTGTGCACGTTAATGGTCCCCAGTCTGGGAACGGAAAAGACATCCGGTTTGATCTTTCCGGTGCCAAAGGAAATGCCAAGATCCGGTTGCAGTGCTTCAATGTAATGCGCCAGTCCCGTTTGGTTTACATCGTGAACAGAAACGATTTTTTCTTCGTCTTCTTTGGCAAGCTCTGATGACACACCGTTATAGTCCGGGTCGAAAAACCTGTCTTCAAACCTGTCTTCCTCTTGCAGGAAAAACGGACCGGTCGCGAAGGGTTTGCTCAGTTTTTTCCGTTCGTACACGATTGCTGAAAAATGGCAGCTTTTGCGCAGACGATTGATAAAATAGGTGTGGTGTTTGGTGGGAGTCGTAAAAAGGACTACGCGAAGCATGTGATCAGTGTGCCCGAACCAGCATGTGAATTTCAGATGGCATTTCTGCTTTGTCCATCACGGCCTGCATATCGTCTATAATCGGTAACATCATCTGTTCCCAGAGAGCTTCGGCTCCCTTGGCACCTTCTGTGTTGGCAATTTTCATCCAGATCATGCGATAAAAATCAATAACATCCGCACCGAACCACCATTCTGCCTGTGGTTTGAGTCCGAATTCTTCCAGCACATGGTAAAGTGATTTTTTTGTGTAGAGATGTGTGTGCCCGTTTGTGAGATGACGGGGCGCAAATTCCTGGAAAGCCAGTTCAATAAAGGACGTCGGGCTGAAAAGGGGAACAGCAATAAAGGCGTACCTGATAGATGGGTTCCGCTGGATTGCAGCCAGTGCTTCTCTGGGGTTCTGGATATGCTCAAGAACAAAGACCAGGGAGAGAACATCGGCTTTTGAGTTCTCGATCATTGGAATGAACTGGTCCAGTTCATGGCTGATCAGCAGCTCTTCCCCCATCAGACTGTTTGCAGCCTCTACCTGCGTTTCTGAAGCTTCAAAACCCTTTACCCTTTTGCAACCCGCTTCTCTCAGAGATGAAACGAAATGGCCTGTTCCTGCTCCAAAGTCTTCAAAGAGCAGTTCTTCCGGGATCTCGCCGGCGTCCCTGAGGGAGTTGAGCAGGAAATCCGCTTTAGGCCTGTAAATGAGATCCCGTCTTTGTTCGTAGGCTTCCTTGTCCTTTGCTGAATACATGGCAGCAAAGATCTGTGTTTGGTCCTCTCCATAAACGGCATCACAAAAGGCATCACTGTCTTCGTGCAGGCCATTGAGATGCGAGCAGGTTTCACAGATAGTGTAATCAATCCCGTGTTTGGTAAAGATTTTGGGACCAAGAGGGGTTTCGCAATTTTTGCAGTGAAGCCGTTTTTCCTGCTGGGTGTAGATGTCAGCGATTTTCAGGCTTTCTTCCAGAAGCATTTTGTCTTCATCAAAAAACCATTTCTTGGCCTTGAGCCATGGTGCTGCAGGTTTGCCGTAAACTTTCATTGTCCGTTCCCTGTTCACGTCTGCTCAGGCCAGATCTTCTTTGCGGATCAGCATGCCCGCTTTCAGATCCTTGTTTAATTTCTGACCTACGACTTCGGAGAGCTCGCCCCGCAGTCCCCAGGCAGGACGAAGCCAGGTCAGGTCTTCAGCTGTGACGGGCTGACCGGCCGGAACATCGCGAAGTAGTCCGATAGAACGGCGCATGTGCTGTTCCATCTGGGCATCATTTTCCTGTCCCCCCACACGCTGGTATTGTCCCAGATAGCTCTCCGCCTGACGGATGTTTTCAACCAGAACCCCGAGATCATCGGGATTTGCTGAGAGCAGGTGGTCGTGGAAGGTCTGATCGGTGTTGCGATAGGTAAAATGCTTCTCCACGGCACAGGCACCGGCGGCGACGGCCAGTTCACAGGCCTTGGTGCCGAGGGTGTGATCCGAATAGCCGATCGGATAGTTAAATTCGTCCTTTAGCCAGAACAGGTTGCGCAGGTTGGCATTGTGCGGTTCTGTCGGATAGTTTGAAACACAGTGCATCAGCATGAGGCCACCGTCTTCCCTGACTGTTGGCCAGACGCTCTCGACAGCTTTTACAGCCTCCCGGATTTCTTCAGGAGAGCCGAGCCCTGTTGAAATGATCATTGGCTTGCGCTTGGAAGCGACGTGTCGAATGAGCGGGAGGAAGGTCAGATCGCCAGAGGAAACCTTGAAAATCGGAGCAATCCGGTCCAGAAAATCAACATTTCCCAGTCCAAACGGGGTGGAAAAGAACATCACCCCTTCTTCTTTGGCAATTTCCGCCAGCCTTGAGAACTGTTCTTCGGAAAGCTGGAAGCCTTTGGTACGCTCGTAGCGTTCGGGCTGTTCCTTTGAAATGTAATGCTCAATTGAAAAGGTCTGGAACTTTACAGCGTCAGCCCCCTTGCTTGCCGCGTTGCGTACAAGCTCGGCAGCGACGTCAAAATCACCTTCGTGATTAACGCCGATTTCAGCAATGATAAAAGTCTGGTCAAGCTTGTTGAAGTTCATTTTAAGCCTCTTTTTCAGGGGTAAAGCCTGTAACATTCTGCTCCGCAAGGAGTTCTGCCGTTGTCCAGTCCCATGCGGTTATGATCGAGTGTGAGAACTGATAGTCCATGACGATGTGGCCAACCGTTCCACTCACGAGGGATCCGTTTTCCTGCAGGAGTGATGTCTTGGTCACTTTCAAATCGCCGACCTCGCGGAAAACGGCCTCGGTTTCCAGACGCAGGCGTGTGCTGTTGCGCAAGGGATGCAATCCGGATCCATCATGCCTGTAGAAGGTGTCAAGCTCGGGGCGAACGGCAATGACGCTGTCTGTTTCGAACAGTGCCATCATGTCTACTGCACTGTCCAGATGTCGGGGCAGACGGAAAGGGGACTCAACAAAGAGAGTCATGACGGCCTCGGGCAGCGGTTGCCCGTTTTGTGTGTAAACCGTATCCAGTGCGGCTTTGACTGCATCGGCAGGGGATGTGTTTAGGCGGGCCATATCAAGATTGCGTTTGACGGTCCTGATTCTGTCACCATAAAGCTCATGCGCCAGATCCAGAACCTCATCATCCGGAGAGGTGATAATAACTTCGGAAATCCGCTCCGCAGCCAGGGCCGGGTCCAGGCTCCACTGAAAAACATAGCGATCTGTCAGTTTGCGCAGTGCGATTGAATGACTGTCAGCTGCGGAACCACGAACAGGGATGACGACGGGCAGGGACTGTATCTGTTCGGTGCTCTGGTTTTTCTTTTCGATAATCCTGGCACGGGTTCCCAGCAGGCGGGGTTCGTTTCTTGTCAGGCTTGATGAGTGCTGGCGATAGAAAAAGAGCGGCAGATTAACATTTTCCACTCTGTAATGATCAATAAAGCGAACCCAAAGATCGTAGCCGTCCTGACATCTGAATTCTTCGTCATAACCACCCAGTTCTTTCAGGGCATCAACGCGGATCATGGTACAGGCACCATGGGCCGGCTGGTCCATCAGGGTGACCTCGTTGAAGTTGTATCGTCTGACGATTTCCAGGATATCGCCTTCTTCACTGATTTCGTAGTAATCAGGGAAAACAAGACCAATGCCGGGCTTCCGGTTGAGAACGCCGGAGAGAATTTGCAGGGCATGGGCTTCCAGAAAATCATCAGCGTCCAGACGCATGATGTATTGTCCGCGTGCCATGGAAAGGGCAACATTGTTGGTGGCATTCAACCCCTTGTTCTGCTGCAGAACAGTCCGGACCTTGGGGTGGTTTTCATATCGTTTGATGATCTCGTGGGATTCATCTGTCGAGCCATCGTCTATGATCAGAAGCTCGAAGTCCTGGAATGTTTGCGTCAGAACGCTGTCTATGGACTGTTCCAGAAAACGTCCATAATTATAGTTTACCAGATAAACAGTTATGCAGGGGGAATGATCAGTCATTAACCAGGTCGTTGTTCTGTTTTGTGTCAGGCATCTTTGTAGAATTGCTGTGTATCCTGATGCCATCTTTCAAAGAAGTTGATGACATCATCGGCATTGTCCCGTTTCAGCGGGATTTCCCGGCCTTCAGGCTCCTTGCGGGCAATGGAACAGAGCGTATCATGATCGATAAAGCGATTTTCAAAGATGGTCTGGAAACCGCATTTGCCCAGAATGGAGTGTTGGGCATTTGCGCTGAAGCGGAAGCAGTGTGTGTCCAGAGCCACACTTGTTCCGAGGTAGTAATGCAGGGGTTTCTTGAAAGGGACCAGAATTCTGCTGCTGGTCGACAGGAGGATGTGTCCTCCCGGTTTGAGAAGGTCATAGGCAGCCTTGAGCATCCGCTTCGGGTCTTCGCAGTTCTCGAGCGTCCACATCACAGTAACGACGTCAAAGCTTTCGTTCTGAAACTGCTCTGAAGCAATATAGTCTTCAATGGTGCCTGCAAAGTTGGGTATCGCGTTCCTTGACATGATCTGGCAGTTTGTCTTGCTGGGCTCAATACCAAAGACATCAGCATTGTATGGAGCGTCCCGGATGATCTCTAGAAACTGACCTTCGCCTGCGCCAATGTCACATACCTTTTTCCCGGCGAGTGGCACCTGTATGTCGAGGTTTTCGGACAGGAAAAAATGACGTGATTTCATGTAGGGAATTCGGGCTGTGTAGTGATCCCCAAACAGATCGTCACTCCAGTCCTTGGCGATGTCTTCAGCTGATCTGCGGCTTTTGACAAAGACAAAACCGCAATTACCGCAGGTGTGGAGAGGAGTGCCGCCAAGATACTGGGCGGTTACGTCTATTGGTCTGGCATCTTCAGAACCACAGATGTCGCAAGGGTAATCTTTGTGCGTCGTCATTTACTTTTTTCCGATGGGGTCAAACCAGGGGATGGATGAGTTGCCATCCCTTGTCTGTTTCAGTGAAAATTTCCGAATTGCGATGCAGGTCGATGATTTTTCTGCACTCTTCATCACTCAGATTCAGATACTCAAGCTGCTCACGATAATAGGTGTGCGGGAACTCGTCGTCATAGAGTTTGGCAAATTCCAGAGCCTTCTCCCGACTCAGATGATTGTTCTGGACCATTCTGGAGCCATCGCGGACAGCACGACCAAAACCGAACTTGATATACTGCATGTAGTAATAAAGCGTATCAATCTTGTCATCCAGGCTGTCAAAATTAGTAAAGGTGCCGTCAGTTCTGCCACCCGGTGCCGTCATGAAGTCAATGTGCTCTTTTACGTATTCGTAGTTTTCATACATGCTCCACTTGAAGAAGTAGGCAAAGTAAAGTGCTTTAATTCCCAGGGCATCAATTTCGTGCTGTTCCGGATAAAGATACGGGGCCAGATCCTTTTCCTCGACGGTTTCGTCCATCCAGTTCCAGGCGTCATCCCCGACAATGTGTTCAATGACCTCTGTGAAGTCCTTGATTTTCATTGCCTCTTCATTGGTAACGCGTCCGCCATACTCGCTTTCACCGTGCTCGGCATAAAAAACGAGGGGGATTTTGTAGCGGACAGCAGCCTGTAGGGGCGCAGCCTCTTTGGTTGCTTCCCAGTGAACCTTCGGGTTGCCGCGCTCGATAAAAAATCTCTTGGCCAGATGGCGGGCCACCTTCTGGTTTGGCCGGACCATGACCTGGTCAAAGCCGAGCTTGAGCAATTCTTCCCTATTGTGTTCTGCAATTTCGTTCGGGATTAGCGGGGAAGCCGTAACCAGAAGCGGATTGAGCCCGAATTCGAATTTGAGTTTCAGGGCAATTGCTGTTGAGTCCTTGCCTCCGCTCCAGGGAACGATGCAATCGTAAGGGCCACTTTCCGGCCGGAAGCGCTCGACATAATCCAGAAACTCTTTTTTGCGCGCATCCCAGTCGATTTCTTTCTTTCTTTCAGCGTTGTGGCACGCATTGCAGATTCCTGCTTCGTCAAAGACAATGCGAGGGCGCGAGCTGGGAGTCAGGCATTTGGAGCAATATTTGATCACGAGTGATTTCCGGTATTTTACATGCGAACAGAAATGCCGCGCTTGTGGAGGAAGCTTTTGGCGCTCTGAATGCTTGTTTCTGTAAAGTGATAGATGTTCTGGGTACAGACCCCTGAAGCGTTTGTCACGTCAAAAGCATCGGCGACGTGTTTCCAGTTGCCTGCTCCGCCCAGAAGCATGACAGGTATGGAAACGGCATCGCAAACCTCTTTGCAAAGCTCCAGGTCAAATCCCTGCAACCAGCCATCCCTGTCGATTGAGGTCAGGAGAATCTCTCCGGCTCCGAGAGCCTCTGCTTCCCTTGCCCATTCAACGGCTGTCTTGCCCGTCGGGACCGAGCCGAAGTCCGAATAGACTTCATAGCGGTTGTCCTCCGTCTTTTTGGCGTCTATTGAGATGACTGCACATTGTGAGCCATAGAGCTTCGAGACTTCGGTGATCAGCTCCGGGTTGCGGACCGCCCCTGTGTTCAGGGCGACCTTGTCAGCGCCGAGGTTCAGGAACTCCCTGACGTCTTCAAGCGTTCGAATGCCGCCACCTGCCGTGATTGGGACAAAGGATTTGTAGGCAACATTCTCAAGTGTTTTGAAGAAGTTTTCCTTTTCACCCTGTCCGGGTCTGGTGACATCCATAACAACAATTTCATCAATGGAGCTCAGGTCCAGAAAGTTCTGGGTGTAGCGATAGTCCGGGGTGAACAGCTTTGTTCTGAAAAGGACACCGTTGTTGAAGGTGAGTGCAGTGATCAGACGTTTACGCAGCATGTGTTTCCTCTGCGTTCAGGAAATTTTTCAGAATTTGCAGTCCTGTCAGCTGGCTCTTTTCAGGATGAAACTGTGTTCCGAAGACATTGCCGTTTTCTACCGCGACAATGAATTCTGCCCCGTAATGACAGGTTCCGGCAATGATCTCGCTCGGCAGGGCGTTTTCCTCCCTGTGCATTGCAAAACTATGAACGTAGTAGACAAGGGGACTGTCGCCGGTGTCCTGAAAGAGAGTGCTGTTTCTGTTCGGAATTGTATCGTTCCAGCCGACATGCGGTACTTTCAGCTGTTCGTCAGTTGGTTGAATGCGGCTGATGGTGGCGTCAATCCAGCCAAGTCCCTGTGTGGCGTCGTGTTCCGTGCTGCTTTTGGCCAGAAGCTGAAAGCCGAGGCAGATGCCCAGAACATGTTTTTTTTCGGTAAGAACCAGATCGTTCAGGATGTCGACAAGTCCGTATTTTTCCAGATTGGCCATGCCATCCGGAAAGGCGCCCACACCCGGCAGGATAAGTTTTCCTGAAGCCCGGAGAACTGCCGGATCCCGGGAAATTACGGGAACATGTCCGCATTTCTCCACAGCTCCTGCGACGGAGCGGAGATTACCCAGACCATAGTCAACAATGCAGATTTGCTGATTTTCCATCAAGCGGCCAGCCATTCACGTGTGTTGATATCCAGAAACAGTTTGGTGGACAGAACCGAAAAAAGGAATTTTGACAGACTGTTGGTGCTCATGTCCTGTTCGAGGAAGGAAGACATCATTGGCCTGTCAACCAGCTCAAAGAGTCTTGAGCTTTCATCACAAAGCCAGTCTTTGTTTTCCTGATTCTTGCTGTCAAAAAGCGTGGTGATTGAGGCATTGAAGCCACGCTTTCTTTTGTCGAGCCTGACGGCATCGGGGAGGAAGCCTGCGGCTGCTTCACGCAGAAGGAACTTTTGCATGCCGTTGCGTATCAGGTGTCTGTTTGGAACCTGGAAGGAAAACTCTGCAAGCTTGCTGTCCAGAAACGGGGATCTGTTCTCGATCGAATGCCGCATGGAGTTTCTGTCATCTTCTTCCAGCAGAACAGGGAGAATTTCATGACGCTGTTCGTTCAGCATCCTGTTGCGCAGTATATTCCGGCAATAGCTGCTTTCCTCAAAGTCCGTTTCGACCCGGGTGAGCATCAGTGAATTGAACAGATCCCGGTTGAGGAAAATATGACTCCTGTTGGCAGGGTCGTTCACAAAGCTCATCGGATCTTTCAAAACCGGATTGCGGACATGGCGACCATAGCCTTCATACCATTCGGAGGCGAGCTGATCAAAAACCGGAGAGTGAACCTGATCTGCCAGCCAGAAATTGTAATGATCGTAATAGCCGGTAAAGAGTTCGTCCGCGCCTGAGCCGGATATGGCAACCCTGAAACCATTCTCGGCCATGGCTTCAGAGAGGAAGTCATGAATATAATAGGATACTGTCGCAACAGGAGCTGCGTTTCCTTGGACCTGTCGGGTTAAGCGCTCAAGGAAACCGTCCCGGCCCAGATAGATATTCCGGTTGTCGCAATCCAGGGCCGCCTGGGTAATGGAGAGAGTATCCCATTCGTTGTAGCGTTCATCCTGATCCAGGATCGAGAAGGTGTGGATGTTCTGGTTAAAATGCTTTGATGCGATTGTTGCAAGAGCGCCGGAATCAACTCCTCCGCTCAGGCAAAAAGCAAGCGGTACATCCGAACGCAGTCTCAGTCGGACAGCCTCGAACAGGCGCTCCCTAGTGCCTTCAATGGCCTCTTCAAGGCTCATGCTTTCATCCGGATTGTAGTCCAGATCCCAATAGGCCCTGGGTGCGATGCTGTCCTTTCCGCTTTTGAGGGTTTGGGCTGCTCCGGCAGGCCAGATGTAAATGCCCTTGTACCAGCTTTCCTCGTGATCGGAGTCCGTCTCCTTGTGAATGGATTTGAAGCCGTTCACAAGAAAGCGTCCGGCCTTTTCAAAATCGGGTTCGAAGAGCCGGTCGGCGAGGGTAAAAAGGACGCGGATGTCGGAAGAGAAATAAAAGTTTTCTGCATCTCTGGTAAAATAGAGAGGCTTTTCTCCAAAGCGATCCCTGCTGACATGAAGCGTTCCGCTTTCATGGTCGAGAATGACAAGGGCCCACATGCCTTCAAGTCTTTGATAGCAGGAATTGCCCCAGTGGCGGAAGGCTTCGAGTAAAACTTCTGTATCCGTGTCCGTCTGAAAGGAAGCGCCTTCGCGCTTCAGGCTCTCGCGCACTTCCCTGTAGTTATAGAGTTCACCATTAAAGCAGAGCGTAAGGTTGCCCTTTGTGAAGGGTTGTCTGCCATTCGGGGAAAGATCGATAATTGACAGGCGTGTGTGAGCCAGAAAGACACTTTCATCCCCTGATGTGTTTTCGTGCAGGACACCATTGCAGTCAGGACCTCTGCTGTACAGAAGATCCAGAACCTTCTTTTCCTGAGCGTCCGAGGTCGAGCCTGCGCCAAATCGGCCAGCTATTCCGCACATGCCTGTTCGTCTTCCTTGTTCTTACGGATTTTTTCGCGGAGCTGCTGGGTTGCATCCAGCATGTATTCGGTACCTTCTTCCGGGCAAACCAGATCCGGACCAAGCTTTCTGCCAGCCCTGCTCATCCAGCCAATCTGTTTCGCGGGCACTCCGGCCATCAGGGCATGCGCCTTGACATCGCTTGTGACGACGGCCCCGGCTGCAATGAAACAAAATTCCCCCAATTCGTGACCACACACAATCGTGGCGTTTGCTCCGATTGTAGCGCCTTTTCTGACGGTTGTTTCAAGGAACTCGTCCTTGCGTTCGATGGCGGCCCGCGGATTGTTCACGTTTGTAAAGACACAGGAAGGACCGCAAAAGACGTCATCTTCAAGATGAATGCCTTTGTAAAGGCTGACATTGTTCTGGATTTTGCAGTTGTTGCCGACTGTTACAGATGGGCCGACCATTACATTCTGGCCCAGGACGCAGTTTCTGCCAATCTGAACATCCCCGAGAATGTGGCAGAAATGCCAGATCCTGGTGCCTTCACCTATGAATACACCGTCGTCGATATAGGAGCTTTCGTGAACGAAGTAAGGTGTGTTTCGTTTCATGGGGCTGACGTTTTTTGTTTACAGGTGTCGGGCACAGTAGGGGTGCTGTTCCCCCTGATTCGGGGTCAGTTGGCGATGACGAATATCTGCAACCAGTTCAATCGAGTGTCTGGTTTCTTCAAGCCCGAAACCTTCGCCACTCAGGATGTGTTTGTAGCTTTCTGTGTGCAGATCTGTAAAGCCGCCCGAGAACTCGATTTCCTCGTTGTCGACTGTTATTGAGCGATAGGTCGGTTGCTTGCCAGCGACCTGTTCCGGCAGGTCCTTGCTGTCCACTGACAGGAACCATCTGACACGCGCCTGGGCGTATTCCAGATAACCGGCTGCCCTGTTGTTTTCACGAATGTGGACCTTGTTGCTTTTGAGGTCCCCGAAGATGTAGCCGAGCATGTCATAAAAATGGACACCGATGTTGGTTGCAATGCCACCGGATTTGTCTTCGTTCCCTTTCCAGGAAGTGTGATACCAGCGCCCCCGCGACGTGATGTAGGTCAGGTCGACATCAAAGATTTTGTCGGGATTGGCACGGATTTTTTCTCGAAGCGAGATGATTGCAGGATGAAGGCGCAATTGCAGAATGGAGTAGATGCGTTTGTCGCACTGCTCTTCAATTTCCATCAGGGCATCAACATTCCAGGGGTTCAGAACAAGCGGTTTTTCACAGATCGCATGGGCACCAGAGCGCAGAGCAAAGCGGGAATGGGCATCGTGCAGATAGTTCGGGGAGCAGATGCTGATATAGTCAATGGCTTCGTTCCGCCTTCTGAGCTTGTCTATATGGCGATCAAAGCGTTCGAATTCAGTGAAAAAACGGGCTTCTGGAAAGTAACTGTCAATAATGCCGACGCTGTCGCTCGGATCCAGTGCTGCAAGCAGCCGGTTGTCTGTTTCCTTGATGGCTTTCATGTGTCGGGGCGCGATGTAGCCGGCAGCACCGATAAGAGCGAAGGTTTTTGTCATGAGTGTTTTCTTGTCTGTCCGTTCAGGAAAAGCCCGTCAAGGCATAGCTACCGCACTTCGGGTGAACTGATGTTCTTCCCAAATCTTTGCTTTTGTTTGTTTTTCTCAGCCCGCGGGCGTGAGTTCCAGGCTGGACGCCTGGATTTTTACCTGCTTGCCCAGCAAGTCAAATAAAACTGATACTCTGTCCTTGTCAATCATCTGGCAGAGTGTTCCGATTTGCTCTGAAAAAGGTCCTCGCAGGAACTTCACGGCTGTTCCCGGTTTGAGTTCCGGATTCAGGAGAGCTCCTTCCTGTTCCTCTTCCTGGAGCGAAGTGATGAATTCCTTAGGGACTGTCGGCAGGAAGTTCCCCTGGGTGATGAGATGTTTAACGCCAAAGGTGTTGTTGATCTTGCTCCAGCCCTGTTGCTTCCTGTCGAAGGAAACGAAAAGATAACCCGGAAAAAGAGCCTTTCTCTTTACCGTTGTTTTCCTGGCGTGACGGCATTTTTTCATGAAGCAGGGCAGGTAAACGCTGTAACCCTGTTTGGTCAGGTTTTCCTCGGCCCGTGCTTCCTGTTGCGGGTGTGTGCTGACGACGTACCATTTCTTCATTTTCATGACTCCACTGTGTTGTGGTGGATTTTCAGAAATGGCGGCGTTGCAATCATTTCGGGAGATGCAACTTTCGAAATGGTTTCGTCAAAGGTACCCTGTGGGTTCCGGGAATCGCTCAGAAGGAGCAGATCATAATCGTGAAGATCGGAAAGCTCCCGGTGAACCGGAATGTTGTTGATTGATTTCTTTTCCGTCAGGGGGCAGACAATTGCCGAAATGGTCACTTCTGCATCCCAGCTGGCCATGATGGCGATTTCGGCAAGTTCGCCACTGCCGAGCAAGACAATGGATTCCTTGTTCTGGCTTTTGGCCCTTAGTAGAAGAGAAGCGTATTCCTGCTTCGCCTTTCGGAAAAAATTCAGGGAGGTCTCAAGGTATTCTATGATGAGGCGGCTTTTTTCTGAAAACCCTTTGGGAGTCAGATAGTAGCTGTACCGTTTGTATGGGGCTGATTTGGCCTTGATATACCCTTTGTGTATGGCTCTTTTGAGCAGGGTATTTGTAAAACCGATAGAGATGCCGATCCTTTTTGCAAGTGACATCTGGGATATGATCTGAGCTTCTTCAAGTGAATGAAGAAGCTCAATGTCCGCCTTGAGATCGGTTTTGGGTGGCATTGATTCCACTTCCCCCTTGAGCCTTTATCAAGAGCATTTAGAGGGTAAAAAACTTGAAAGTCAAGTATCATTCACATAGTGAATTTCAGAGTTTGAATGATTGGGTTTTCCGGGGACCCTAATTGAATCAGGCAAAAGGTTTGTCTGCTGTTCAAGAAGGCTTGCAATCCCGGTAAAGCGAGTCTATAAGCCCACTCTGTATATAGAGGTGGCTTGGGCCAAAGGGTATGCCCCGTCGCCGCAACAGCAACCTGCGTTGATGAAAAGGAAAGAAAATGCCCAAATTGAAAACCAAATCCGGTGCTAAAAAACGTTTTAGCCTGACGGGTTCCGGGAAAGTAAAGTGCGGCCAGGCGGGTAAGCGCCACGGCATGCGCAAGCGTCCACAAGACATGATTCGTTCTGCACGCGGCACCACAACTCTGTGTGAAGCTGATGCTCGTATCGTGAAACGCAACTTCCTGGTTAACGGCTAAGCCCTCAGGTTATTAGGAAAGCACTGAACAATGGCTCGTGTAAAACGTGGTGTGACAGCACATGCTCGTCACAAGAAAGTAATCAAACTGGCTCGCGGTTATCGCAGCCGTGGCAAGAACGTCTTCCGCGTTGCGGTACAGCGCCTTGAAAAAGGCTGGCAGTATGCATACCGTGATCGTCGTGTGAAGAAACGTACATTCCGTGGTCTGTGGATCCAGCGTATCAACGCTGGTGCGCGCCTGCACGGTTTGACTTACTCCCAATTCATGAACGGCGTGAAAAAAGCTGAAATCGGTCTGGATCGTAAAATCCTGGCGGATCTCGCTGCACGTGAACCTGCTGCATTTGCGGCGGTGATCGATCAGGCGAAAGCTGCGCTGGCGAAGTAATGTATCGCTGAAAAAGTGAGTGGAAAGCGGGTTTCCTGATGGAAGCCCGCTTTTTTTTGCTGTGGGATCAGGAAAGCATCAGCTCTGAATAGCGGCCGCAGATTTTCCTGATATCAAAGTTTTCGACAATATACTGGCGGCGTTCCGGAGATTTGAGCTTTTGTGCCTGTAGCTCTTCGAGCAATCCAAGAATGTTCGAGGAGAGAGTTTCAGCGTCCTGCTTTGGAATAACAGTACCGTGCCCGGCCAGAAGATCCCGTGCATCTCCGACATCTGTCGAGATACAGGGAAGCCCAACCGCAAGGGCTTCACCCAGAACATTCGGGAAGCCTTCGCCATAGGCGGAGGTCAGGATAAAGGTGTCCATCGCATTGAGCAGGGCATTGATGTCCTTGCGCCGTCCTGTGCAGATGATCTTCGTGCGTTCTGCTTCTGTGAGGTCGAGTTTGTCGGTGTCCGCGCCAATCAGTAAAAAGCGAGCTGCCGGATTTTGTGCCAGTACAGTGCGGGCTGCTTTTAGCAGGGTCGGGTAATCTTTCTGAGGATCGTTTCGGGCGACTGTTCCAATGATGGGTGCATCCTCGGGGATGGAGAATTCGTCTCTGACCTTCTGTCCCAGTGCCTTGTCAGGGTAAAAGCTTTCAAGATCAAATCCATTGGGCATGTACGTCCATCTGGGTGGAGTATAGCCAAGTTTTTTGTGGGCTTCTATCCCGGCCCGGTTGTTGCTCAGGATTTCACGGGGGAACCGTGAAAGCAGGGCCAGGGTCCTGACCACCAGATGGGTGCTCGGAGAGTATTTTGAAAAGTCGATATCCGAGCAGCGGAGGTTCCAGGCAAAGTCCTTATGTCCGGTCATCAGGCAGGCCAGAGTGCCCATCAGATCTGCGTGATAGAGCCAGGACATGACAAAAGCCGGTTTGCGTGTCCTGATCAGGGAACGAATTTCAAGGAGTGCCCTGAAAAAGGATTTGTTCGGCATTTCGAGGCAGTGAAGTTCCACACCTGCGGCAGTGATTGCCTCGCCAAAGTGGCCCCTGTTTTTCAGGCAAACGACAATCACGTCCTGCCCGGTGCAGGCCTGATGTGAGGCGATCTGGGACAACATTCTCTCGGCACCGCCAGCATCAAGGCTGTTGATGATATGAACAAGGGGGGCGGAAGAGTGTGAAATCATGAAGTGCGGTGTGGTTTGCAATGAGGCCGTTTAATGGTGTGAAGGTAATTTTTTTTCCACGGAAGGGCAAAGAAAATGTTGTTGAAAAACGACTGTATGGAGGGATTTTCAGTGTCTGATTAATATTGCTTATGATTTTTATATGACATATTAGTTGTGATCGTTTTTGCTTTTGGGTGCATGGTTTGCCTTTGTCGCAAACGCGTTCTTGGATCTGTTTTTCTGCTGGGAAAGTACCGTGAAGATTTTATCCTTGCTTGCCTTCGCATTGCTCCTGTCCGGCGGTCAAATTCTCTTCAAGAAAGCAGCAGAGTCCATTGACTGGGCCGCGGGACTTCTGGGGTTTCTGAACCTGTGGTTTGTGTCGGCTGTCATGCTCTATGCGTTCTCTACCCTGCTTTGGGTCTGGATATTGAGAACTGTTCCCCTGAATTATGCATATCCTTTTACGGCGCTGGCCTTTCTGGTTGTTCCTGTTCTGTCTGTGTTTCTCTTGCGGGAAGAATGGAGCTGGCACAATACGGTGTCAGCTTTTCTGATCTTGCTTGGCATCGTGGTCCTCTCTTTGAAAAAGATCTGATTTCAAATGACGCAATTAAAAGAAAAAAAGCTGGTTGCTTCTCCGGATGACAGAAAAATTGCCGTTGTGGTTCCCTGCTACAAAGTGCGCAATCACATTTTGGGTGTTTTGCAGAGCATTCCTGCCGAAGTTGATCTTGTTGTGTGTGTTGATGACGCATGCCCCGATGGAAGTGGCGATTTTATTGAACAGAATTGTCAGGACAAACGTGTTCTGGTTGTGCGTCATGACGTCAACCAGGGGGTCGGAGGAGCTGTTTTAACAGGATTTGAAGTGGCTCTGGAAAAGGCTATGGATGTTGCTGTCAAAATTGATGGCGATGGGCAGATGGATCCGGCTCTGTTGCCTCTTTTTGTGAAGCCGATTCTGGAGGGGCGTGCAGATTACACAAAGGGGAATCGTTTTTGGGACGTCAAATACCTTCGGAAAATGCCTGTGGTGCGTCTCTTTGGTAATGCCGTTTTGGGATTTATGAGTAAATTTTCCACCGGCTACTGGCAAAGCATGGATCCGACCAACGGTTACATTGCGCTTCATCTCAAGGCGTTCAGGTTGCTGCAAAGAGAGAAAATTGCGAAACGCTTTTTCTTTGAAAGTGACCTGTTGTTCAATCTTTGTCTGATTCGTGCTGTTGTTCAGGACATTCCGATGAAGGCTGTGTATGCAGACGAAGTCTCAAATCTGAGAGTTTCCAGAATTGTAGGGCCTTTTTTAAAGGGGCATCTCAAGAACTTCAGCAAGAGAATTTTCTACAATTACATATTGCGTGATTTCAATGTGGCTTCCTTTGAAATCATTCTGGGATTGCTGCTTTTGTGTTTCGGGATCGTTGAGGGAAGCGCCTTTTGGTACCGTTCCGTTGCAGAAGGAATTGTGACCACGTCCGGGCAGGTGATGCTGGCTGCCTTGCCTATTCTTGTTGGAATACAGCTGCTTGTTTCGGCCATCAATTATGATGTTTCAAATACGCCGAAAGAGCCTGTGCATCGTTATATTGAGTAGGTATTTTTTTATGATATTTCAAAAGATTGTGTCCGTTCTGGAAAATTTGAAGGGCTTGAGGCTTTTTGCTTTTGTTGCTTTGGTCTCCTTTGGTGTCATCGCTGTCGGGGCGATGAAAACCGGCTACAAGGAGCCTGTGGCAGATGCGCTGGGCTATGCTGATCGTGCCATTGCCTTTTCTGTCATCCCCGAGCAGAAGGAAACCGAACAGCACAATGTCATTGTCTTTGCGCCGCTTTACCCTGCTGTTCTGAGTTCTCTGGCAATGCTGGACACCCGGCTGGATGAGACCCTGGAATGTTATCACAACAGGGTTGGTGGCTGTGATGTGAATGGTCTGGCTCTGGTTTACTGGTTTCAGATTCTGTTGGGTGCCCTTTCTGCAGTTGTGCTGTTTTACACTGCGGAGAATATAACCGGGAACAGGCTGGTTTCCCTGACGACATTCGTGTTTGTTCTGATTTTCGGGAAGTTCCATGACTATGCTGTCTGGCTGATTACCGAAAGCTTTTATTATTTTCTGTTTTTCTGCTTTGCCTATTTTTCGAGTTGCTTCCTGTTTAGTGAAAACAGGAAAAGATTTGTGTTTTTTGCAGCTTTCTTTTTGTCGCTGGCAGCACTTGCAAGGCCACCATACCTCTATCTTTACTATGCGCTGGTGCTTGCCCTTCCTGTCTATTTGCTTCTGGCCCGCAAGCTTCCTCTTCAAAAAATCCTTGCCGTCTCGCTGACTTTTCTTGTCCCGTTTTGCGTGCTGGTCCTGCCCTGGATGCTGCGTAATCTTGAGTATTACGGGGTTTTTGGCGTGAGTGCCGGCTATGCTTCCTTCATTCTGTCCGAACGTGTGACGTATAATCTGATGACCTGGCAGGAATTCCTTGTCAGTTGGATATACTGGTTGCCGGATTTCGGTGACAGTCTTGCGGCCTCCCTTTTTGCGCCGGAATATTGGCAACGCCTCGATTTCGGGTATCCGGAGGGGTTCTATCTGATCGGGAATACAGAAACCAGGAGCACGATTTATTCACTGGCATCAACGGATCCCGAACGGGTTCGAATTCTTGTCAGCCAGTATATCCTGGCCGAGCCCTTCAAGCATGTCATGGTGACTTTGGCTTTGGCCTGGCGTGGAATGCTTGTTGTGAAATATTTCAGCCTGTTTGGTGTTGTGGCTCTTTTCCCGGCCCTGAAACGTCTCGGGAAAAGGCAGGAGGGAGACAAGCTTCTTGCTTTCGCCTTCTCTTTCTTCTTTATGCTGGGTTTCAATGCATTCGTTTCTGTAAATGTTGCGCGATACAATGTTCCGCTGATCTTTATTTACAGCCTGGCCGTGGCCGTGGTTTTGGCAGCCCTCGTGTCTTTCTTCCAGCAGAAACTTCGCCGCTAACATGAACACAAGGCTTGTTTTGACAGGAATTGGGTATGATTTACAGGCCAGAGATTGATGGTTTAAGGGCAGTTGCCGTTTTGCCTGTGATCTTTTTCCATGCGGGTGTTCCGCTGGTGACGGGCGGGTTTGTTGGAGTTGACATCTTTTTTGTGATCAGTGGTTTCCTGATTACAGGGCTAATTTCCAAAGATCTTCGCGGGGGAGCTTTTTCGTTCGGCAAGTTCTATGAACGGAGAATTCGGCGAATTTTTCCTGCGCTTTTTCTGACGTTATTGCTTTCTGCGTTTCTGGCAATCCTGTTGTTGCCACCAGTCGAGCTGGTGGATTTCGGGGAAAGCATGATTGCTGTTGTGCTGTTCCTTTCAAATTTTCTGTTCTGGCAGGAGATAGGCTATTTCAATTCCCAGTCCGAATTGATGCCTCTGCTCCACACCTGGAGCCTTTCTGTCGAAGAACAGTTCTATATTTTTTACCCGCTGTTTTTTGTGCTGTTTTTCCGCTTCACAAAAATGCTGCTTCTGCTTCTGGCAGGCCTGTTCTGTGTTTCTCTTTTGTCGTCATGGTATGTGACCCCGATACATTTCGAAGGGGCCTATTACTTGCCCTTTGCAAGGGTTTGGGAGCTCTTGCTCGGAGCCGCAGCAGCCTTGTGGCTGTGTGCGGGTGAAAGGGATGGGCAGGGGCGATTGCATCCTCTCTTTTCCTATTTGGGTCTGGGGTTGATTGGCTATGCGGTTTTCTCCTTTGATGAGACAACTCTCTTCCCGGGGCTGTCGGCTCTGGTGCCTACAGCAGGGGCCTTGCTGATCATACTTTCCCGCTCGGAAGAAAATGTTCTGCACAGGGTTCTGTCTTGCAGGGCCCCTGTGTACATCGGTTTGTTAAGTTACTCCCTGTATCTTTTTCATCAGCCGGTTTTTGCCTTTCTCAGAGTTCACGGAGCAGACCAGGTTGCTCTTTTTCTGAGCATCGGTTTTGTGTGTGTCCTGTCTGTGATGTCGTATCATTTTTACGAGAAGCCGTTGCGCTATTGCTCGGCTGTTTCGCGGGGCCGGGTGTTCCTGATTGCTGCGAGTGTCTCTGTTGTTCTCATTCTTGTCGGTGCTGCCTTTGTTTTCACGGAGGGAATGCCACAGCGCTATTCCAGGGATGACCAGAAGATCTTTGCGCAGTTCAGGGAGATTGACGAGAAGTATGTTCCTGCAAGATTCGCAGGTCTGCAGGGGGCAGCATTCGGAGAAGATCGAAAAAATGTCCTGATCGTGGGGGACAGCTTTGCCCAGGATCTTCTGAATGTTGCCTATGCGGCTGACCTTCAGAAAAGCTACAGCTTTTCGACAAAGAAGATCATTTCTGAATGCGGGGCTTTGTACAGGCCGGAGAATGTGGAAGCCTTTATTCCGGACAAGCTGAAACACACATGCGCGAAAGCAGGTCGTTTTGATGACCGGATTGTCCGGGACAGGCTTCTGGAGGCTGACGAGATTTGGTTGATCGGAGCCTGGAAGGACTGGGTGGCAGACAGGTTGCCGCGAACTGTCAGGCTACTGGAAGAGGATTATCAGCTTCGGGTGCGGGTCTTCAGCCGTAAAACCTTTGGCGATATTGATCTGGACAAAATGATCGGGATACCTCCGGCAGCGCGAAGCGGGTTCAGACAGGTTGCAACCGGAACTGTGACCGTCAATCAAAGGCTTGAGAGTGCCTTGCCACAGGGACGTTTCGTGAATGTGCAGGACATCTTCTGTGGTGGTTCGGCAGAAAGCTGCGAGGTCTTTACCCGCGATGGATATCTTGTTTCGCTGGATGGCGGACACATGACGCGTGCCGGGGTGCAGAAGGTTGCGCCTGATTTTCGCAGGCTCGTGGAAAGCTGGACGGACTGATTCCTGTTATAGGACCTTGTCGCCCTGTCCGCCACCTGTTGCCGTTCTCAGGATCAGTTTCAGATCCAGGCAGAGGGAACGGTTTTCGACATATTTCGCATCTTCGATTGCCAGCCTTTGGGGGTCGCTCATGTCGATCCCCTGAACCTGCGCAAGACCGGTAATGCCTGCCGGTACATTGTAGACGCCTCTTTGATCCCTTTCGGCGATAAGCTCTTCCTGCACGGGAAGGCAGGGGCGCGGGCCAACCAGGGACATTTCTCCACGGAGAATGTTCAGAGCCTGGGGAAGTTCATCCAGTTTTGTCTTGCGCAAAAAGGCGCCGATCCCCGTAATGGAGGCGCGTGAGGCCTCGTGGGTTGCAACGTTGGCTGTGCCGGTTTCCATGGTGCGAAACTTGAAGCAGGTAAAGACCCTGCGATGTTGTCCGATGCGCTTTTGTGCAAAGATCGCAGGCCCCTTTGATGTCAGCTTGATGGCCAGGGCCACAAGGATGAAGAGCCACCAGAGGAAAATGACAATGGCAAGGGCTGCACCCAGATCGAGGAGCCGTTTGCCCGGACGGTAGAACAGAGAGGGAGTGGTGCTTTGTGTCGTTGTCATTTTGCTGAATCAAATCCGGAAAACCTGTTTCCATGCTTATGGCTTTTTTAACGGGAAAAAGCCAGCGCCTCTTTTCAGGTCTCCCCTTCAAAAGTCGCGTGACAAGATCGGGAAAGCCTAGTAGTAAAAAAGCGACAGTTTCTCTAACCTTTTTGCTGTTTGCTTTGTGGTATGCCAAGACCTGCGGAGCAAAGACCTCGAGCCGGTTTCCATGACGACAATCCAGAGAAAATTTTCCCGTTTTGCTTTCCTTCTTGCTGCCGTGTTGCTGGCGGCCTGTGAGGGTGAGGTGAACAGGGGCTCTCTGGACCGGGTTCTGGAAAGTCAGGCTGTCAATGGTCAGACGGCAGAAATTATGGTGCAGCAGCTTGCCGGGCGAAACGGGCGCATCGAGTGGTCACTCGAACCTCTGAACGGCGAGCAGCAACGTGTTGTTGCAACAGTCCTGTCCCGCCAGACGGGGCATGAGCTTGAGCTGCACTTTGAACACAATCTGAGCGATGATTCAGTCACCCTGACTGAAGTTCATCGTGACGGAGAGGCCTTGTCTGTTGTGGATGGTGCGCTGGCCATGCTGGCTATGCGCCTTGCCGCAGCAGAGATTGATGAATAGGACGTCAGGCAACTGGCGACAAGGATCGGAAGACAGATGGAAAATCTTGATCAACTGCGCAGTGACGTACTGCAACGCGTGAGCGAGAGTGAAACGCTTGAAGCCCTGGATGGAGTGCGCGTCCAGGCTCTGGGAAAAAAGGGTGAAATCACCGGCCTGATGAAAACGCTGGGTGGCCTTGATCCTGAAGCACGCAAGGCCGCAGGCCAGGCCCTGAACGTTGTGAAGCAGGAAGTGGCCGATGCCATCGAGCAGCGCAAGGCTGTTCTGGAAGAAGCCGCGCTGGAAGCGAAACTGGCTGAAGAGCGGATCGATGTTTCCCTACCGGCCCGTCCGGCCCATGTTGGCCGCATGCATCCGATCAGCCAGACCATGGAAGAGCTGGTGGCGATCTTTGGCGAGATGGGTTTCTCTGTCGCGCAGGGGCCACACATCGAGGACGATTTCCATAACTTTACCGCGCTGAACATCCCGCCGGAGCATCCGGCGCGTCAGGAGTTTGACACCTTCTACATGAATGAAAAGGAAGATGGTTCCCGCCCCGTTCTGCGGACGCATACCTCTCCTGTTCAGATCCGCACCATGCAGAATGCCGAACCTCCTATCCGTATCATCGCGCCGGGGCGTACTTTCCGTGCGGACCACGATGCGACACACTCCCCGATGTTCCACCAGATCGAAGGTCTGGTGATCGACACCGAAACAAATATGGGCCATCTGAAAGGCACCCTGATCGAGTTCTGCCGGTCCTATTTCGGCGTGGATGATCTGCCGGTTCGTTTCCGTCCGAGCTTCTTCCCGTTCACGGAGCCGTCTGCCGAGGTTGACATCGGCTGTACCCGTGAAGGCGGGCAACTCAAGATCGGAGCCGGGGATGACTGGCTCGAGATTCTGGGGAGTGGGATGGTTCATCCGAAGGTTCTGGAAGCCTGCGGAATTGATTCAACAAAGTATCAGGGCTTTGCCTTCGGGATGGGGGTCGAGCGGATTGCCATGCTGAAATACGGTATTCCTGATCTGCGCACCTTCTACGAGAGTGACCTGCGCTGGATGAAGCATTACGGCTTTGTGCCGCTGGAAATGCCATCCATGGTTCGCGGTCTCTAAGGGAAGGAGTTAGAAAGATGAAATTCACATTCAATTGGCTCAAAGAGCATCTGGATACCACGGCTTCCCTGGACGAAATCGTCGAAAAACTCTCCCTGATCGGGCTTGAGGTCGAAGGTGTCGAGGACAAGGGGCGCGAGCTTTCCGTTTTCAAAACCTGCCGGGTCAGGGAAGCGGTCCAGCACCCGAACGCAGACCGTTTGCGGGTTTGTCAGGTCGAAAGTGCAGAGGGCGAATTCCAGGTGGTCTGTGGGGCGCCGAACGCACGGACAGGCATGGTTGGTGTCTTCGCACCTGTCGGGTCCTATGTTCCGGGTATCGATCTGACTTTGAAAGCCGGTGAGCTGCGCGGCGAGGCCTCGAACGGTATGCTGGTGTCCGAGCGTGAAATGGGTCTGTCCGACGAGCATGACGGGATTATTGATCTGCCGGCTGACACACCGGTCGGTGTTCCAATTGCTGAAGCACTTGGATTTGATGATCCGGTTATCGAGATTGCAATCACGCCGAACCGGGGTGATTGTCTGGGCGTGCGCGGTGTCGCCCGTGATCTGGCCGCTGCCGGTCTGGGAACTCTGAAACCTCTGAAGGCCGAGCGTGCGGCGGGGGCAGGAGCCTCTGCTGTAAAGTGGGCAATCGGCGACAATGCTGCTGAAGATGTCCATTATGTCGCTGGACGTACCTTCCGCGGTGTGAAGAACGGCCCGAGCCCGAAATGGCTTCAGAACCGCCTGCTTGCGATCGGATTGCGCCCGATCTCTGCGCTGGTTGATATCACAAACTATATCTCCTTTGATCTGGGACGTCCGCTGCATGTGTTTGATGCTGATCGTCTGCGCTCCGACACTCTGACCTGGCGCAAGGCCCGGAATGACGAAGCGTTTCTGGCGCTGGATGACAACAGCTACAAACTGAGCGACACCATGGCAGTGGCCTGTGACGGTCAGGGGGCAGTTGGTATCGGTGGCATCATGGGCGGAGCAGAAAGCGGCTGTCAGGACGACACGACCAATGTCTTCCTGGAGGTTGCCCTGTTTGATCATATCTCTGTTGCCATGACAGGACGCAAGACGGGCATTCACTCTGATGCGCGTTATCGTTTCGAGCGTATTGTCGATCCGGAATCCGCGCGCTGGGGACTGGATGTCGCCACGCAGATGATCCTTGATCTTTGTGGTGGAGAGGCTTCGGAGGTCGTTGAGGCAGGAGCCGTTCCTGACAGCAGCCGTTCCATTGAACTGCGCCCGTCCCGTATCGCGGATCTTTGCGGTGTTGAACTGAGCCGGGAGCGTCAGGCGGACATTCTTCGCACACTGGAGTTCACGGTCGAGGACAAGGCTGATCTGCTGGTTGCCGGGGTTCCGAGCTGGCGTTCGGATGTTGAGCTGGAAGCCTGTCTGGTTGAAGAGATTCTTCGTATCCATGGTTTCGAAAACATTCCCGAGCTGCCGCTGCCGCGTCCATCATACCTGCCTCACGGTGTGCTGACCCTGGCACAGCGCCGGGCCTCCAATGTCCGGACAGCCCTGTGCTGGCAGGGACTGGATGAGGCTGTGACGTTCTCCTTCATCTCTGCAGCCCAGGCGTCTCTTTTTGGCGATGTGCCGGAGACACTGAAAGTCGCGAACCCGATTTCTGCTGATCTGGACACCATGCGTCCGTCCGTGTTGCCGACATTGCTGGCAGCGGCTGCACGCAACACGGATCGCGGTTATCCAGACAATGCAATCTTTGAGGTCGGTCCCCAGTACAAGGGGGATACGCCGAAGGATCAGTCGGAAGTTGCAGCAGGTCTGCGTTCAGGGCATCTGGCGGCTGCGCACTGGGATCAGAAGGCGCGTGCCGTTGATGTTTTTGATGCCAAGGGGGATGCTCTGGCAGCTTTGACGGCTGTCGGTGCTCCGGTGGAAAACCTGCAGGTCTTTGCCTCTGCTCCGAACTATTACCATCCTGGACGATCCGGTGTGCTGGGGCTGGGACCAAAGAATGCGCTGGCCTGTTTTGGCGAGCTGCATCCGAAGGTCCTCAAGGGCATGGGGATCAAGGGGCCTGTCGTGGCCTTCGAGGTTTTTCTGGACAACATTCCGGCACCCAAGGTGAAAAAGGGTGAGGCCTCTTCAAGCAAGATCAGGCCTGCTCTTGAGCTGGCGGCCTTCCAGCCCCTCAAGCGTGACTTCGCCTTTGTGGTGGATGCAGATGCGCCTGCCGAAAAACTGTTGCGTGCCGTAAGGGGAGCAGACAAGGCTCTGATCACCGATGTCGCGCTCTTTGATGTCTATCAGGGCAAAGGGGTTGAAGAAGGCAAGAAATCCCTCGCCCTGACTGTTACACTGCAACCGCGAGACCACACCCTGACGGATGAAGAGATTGAGGCTGTGTCCCAGCGTATCATCCAGCAGGCTATGAAATCCGGTGCTGTTTTGCGCGGGTAGGCCTTTGACTGAAAAAGAAGAGCCCGGCTTCTCGGATGAGAGCCGGGCTTTTTTGTCAGGTTCTGTGAGCGATTTTTACAGACACCAGTAACCGTATTCCGGGTCAAAGTCGCGGTCTCTCCAGATGCCCTTCAAATCACAGAAAAGGGCCGCGGGCTGAGCCAGTTGCTGGAGGGATTGTGCTGACATGTTCCGGTAGCCCTCGTGAGGAACGGCAGCGATGATACAGTTGTAGCCACCTTCTGTCCGGGTTTCCGGATCAAGTGACGTCAGAATATCAATTCCGTAAAACTCTTTTGATTCAGCAGGGTCTGCCATGGGATCATGAACATCAACGGCATGTCCAAGTTCCTGCAGGTTCGCGATCAGGTCAGGGATCTTGCTGTTGCGCAGGTCCGGCACATTTTCCTTGAAGGTCAGGCCCAGGATCAGGGTGCGTGGAGTGTTACTGCCCTGTCTGAGAGCTCTTGCACCTTCAATGGCTTCTGCGGTTTTTCGGGCCATGCTCTCGTTGGTGTCTCGACCTGAGAGAATGACTTGCGGGTTGAGTCCCAGTTTTTCTGCGCAGTGCGACAGGTAGTAGGGGTCAACACCGATACAATGGCCACCGACCAGACCGGGTGTGAAATTCAGGAAGTTCCACTTGGTGCCGGCAGCTTCCAGAACGTCATGGGTTGAAAGTCCCATTTTGTTGAAGATCATCGCAATTTCATTGACGAAGGCAATGTTGATGTCACGCTGGGCGTTCTCGATCACCTTGGCCGCTTCTGCGGTCTTGATATTCGCGGCGACAAAGATGTTGTCGTTGTTCATGGTGCCGTAAACAGTGCGGAGCGTTTCTGCAACCTCGGGGGTCTGTCCCGCGACGATCTTGGTGATCTTGTCTACGGTATGAACCTTGTCACCGGGGTTGATGCGTTCCGGAGAATAGCCCAGGAAGAAATCCTTTCCGCAGACAAGACCTGATTTTTCCTGAAGGATCGGGCCGCAAATATCCTCTGTGACGCCGGGATAAACGGTGCTCTCGTAAACAATGATATCACCCTTTTTGACAAAGGGGGCAACAGTGTTGGTTGCTGCTATGACCGGTTTGAGATCCGGCTGGTTGTGTGCGTCAACAGGGGTTGGAACCGTGATGATATGAATAGTGCAATCAGCAATGCTTTTTGCTGCATCCGTGATGTGGAGTGTCGAGCTTCGAAGTGTCGAACTGTCAATCTCCTCGGTTCTGTCGTGACCGTTGAGAAGTTCTTCGACGCGTGGTTTGGAAATATCAAACCCGATAACCTGAAAATGTTTTGCGAGATGAATGGCAAGAGGCAGGCCGACATAACCGAGACCCACAACCGATATGGATGAATTTAAAGGCATTTTGATCCTCTGTTTTCTTTTATAAAACTTCTATCTTATTCACCCTGGATGTGCTACCTGAAAACGCAATAAAATTGACCTCCCTGGATCTTTGGAAGAATGTCTTCAAAAACAATTCTGATCACTGGAACAGCCGGATTTATTGGCTTTCATCTCGCAAAACTTTGCCTGTCCCGGGGCATGAGAGTTATCGGCATTGACGCTGTGACGGATTACTATGATGTCACGCTGAAAGAGGCACGTCTTGCCCAGTTGAAAGAGTTCGAAAGCTTTACAGAAGTGCGTGCAGACATTGCGGACTGGCAGGCTGTTGAAAGCACTTTCCAGACACATCGCCCACAGGTTGTTGTCAATCTGGCAGCACAGGCCGGTGTGCGGTACAGTCTGGAAAACCCCCGGGCCTATCTGCATGCGAATGTCGATGGCTTCCTGAATATTCTGGAAGGTTGTCGCCATTACCCTGTCGAGCACCTGATCTATGCCTCTACCAGTTCTGCCTATGGGGCCAACACGGGAATGCCTTTCCAGGTTTCCGAGTCTGCGGAACATCCGCTGACGCTCTATGCGGCCACCAAGAAATCCAACGAGATGATGGCGCACAGCTATTCGCATCTTTTTGGAATTCCCAGCACGGGGCTGCGTTTCTTTACGGTCTATGGACCATGGGGTCGTCCGGACATGGCGCTGTTCCTCTTTACCAAGGATATTCTGGCGGGACGTCCGATCAATGTCTTCAACAGGGGAGAGATGCAGCGCGACTTTACCTATGTCGGGGATATTGTCGAGGGGATTTCGCGTCTGGTTGATCTGCCACCATCCTGTGACGAGAACTGGGACAGTGCCAATCCGAAGCCCAACACAAGCGGCGTGGCACCCTATCGTATTCTCAACATCGGGAATGCCAGATGCGAGAAGCTGATGCGCTATATCGAGGTGCTTGAGGAGAAGCTGGGTATCAAGGCTGAATACAACATGCTGCCCATGCAGGATGGTGATGTGCCTGCAACCTGGGCTGATGTGCAGGAGCTTTCAGATCTGACCGGCTACTCACCGGCGACGCCCATTGAAGTCGGGGTCGGATGGTTTGTGGAATGGTACAAGGAATTCTATCGCATCAATTCCTGAGGGAATCTGCTGACAGAGAAACCAATACAGGCAAAAGCCCGGATCATCTGATCCGGGCTTTTCTGTTCTGATGTTGTTGCCTGTCTGCTGTTCAGCGGGCAACAGACCTGCCTTTGGAACCCAGGTCTTCGAAAGCCTGAACCACGCGATCGGCCATGCCTTTCTCGCCCGCGCGCAGGAACTTGCGGGGATCGTAGAATTTCTTCTGTGGTGCACCGCTTTCCGGATCAATCTGGTGTTTGAAGGCAACAGGATTGGCATCAACAAAGTCACCCACAGGCTTCGCGTAGGCAAACTGCGTGTCGGTGTCGACGTTCATTTTGAAAACACCGTACTCAATGGCAGCCTTGATGTCCGAAAGATCGGAACCGGAGCCGCCATGGAAAACCAGATCCAGAGGATTTTTGCCAAGACCATGGGTCCGGGACACCAGAGCCTGTGAGTCCTTCAGGATTTCCGGGCGCAGCTTGACGTTGCCCGGCTTGTAGACACCGTGAACATTGCCGAAAGAGGCCGCAACCGAGAAATGCCCCAGAGACTTGAGGAGGTCATAGGCCTGCAGGACGTCCGATGGCTGGGTGTAGAGCAGCGGATTGTCGGCAGTGTCTTCCATATCGTGGCCGACGCCGTCTTCCTCGCCACCTGTCACGCCCAGCTCGATTTCGATGCTCATGTCGATTTTGGCCATGCGCTCCAGCACGCGTGCACATTCTGCAAGGTTGTCAGCGACAGGTTCTTCGGACAGGTCAATCATGTGGGACGAGTAGAGAGGTGCACCTGTTGCCTTGAAGTGTTCTTCGCTGTGGTCGATCAGGCTGTCGATCCAGGGAAGAAGCTTGCGGTTGGCGTGATCTGTGTGAAGCACCACGCAGACCCCGTAACCCTCGGCAAGCTGATGGACGTGACGTGCAGCGGAGACTGCACCCAGAACCTTGCCTTCGTCTGCATTCGGATAGCCCTGACCTGCAAAGAAGCTCGCACCACCATTGGAGAGCTGAATGATGACATCGGATCCGGTTGTTGCAGCTGCTTCGAGGACTGCATTGACGGAGTTGGTTCCAACGACATTGACTGCGGGAAGGGCAAAGCCTTCTTCCTTACAGTTGGCAACCAGATCGCGATAGGCTGACCCGGTAACGACGCCCGGCTTCATTTTCAAGGCCATGGAACTCTCCTGTCCTGAGGGTAAAAAGAAAGAAAGTCTGCAAGGCGCAGAGACGCCTTTTGATTGTTGAATAGAGGTGTAAATCAAAGCCCATTTCTGTGCAAGGGATCACAGCTTTTGAGAGGATGAAAAATCGGGACCTTTCAGGAGGGTTTTTCAGCAGTGATGCTTTGGCCTGATCCTTGCTTGTCATTGTGTGATCAAGGACTTGGGAATTCACCGTGGCAATTGACAGTGTTCAGCTTTCTTCGCTTTATGATTCAGGCTACAGCAGACCGCAAAGCCTGACGGAGATTGCGTCAGAAAAGGAAGCGCAGGCAAAGGCCCCGCCCAGCAAGGAGGCGGAAACAGGCTTCGGCAAGGCTGCAGTCATTGAACTGTCTGGTCATGCAGAGGAGTTTCTTGCCCGGTTGAACGGACAGGTTCGACGTGTCGAGGATGTTTCCCTGGAAAAACTTGCCCCGCAGGAGCGTCAAAGAGCTGAAAAGCTCTATGACGAACTTGACGGGATCTTCGGAGGGAGACATCGCAAGGAACTGAGCATCGAGGAACGTATCCGGGTCAACGAGCTTGCTTCTTCCATCAATCAGATCCGCGGGTTCGCGTTCGGGGCTGTATCGGGAGACCGCGCCTTTCAGCTTCAGTTGCTGGAACAGGAAGTGGATCAGCTGCTTGCAAATCCGGACCGGATCCTGACCATCACGGAAGAGGGACGGCTTGCCCAGCTGTTCGGACAGATCGAGGAACTTCATGGTACCCGGGATATTCCTTTCATTGTTGAAGAGGAAAACCGGGAGCAGGTTGCGGCCATTGAAAAGGAACTGGATACCATTCATGAACTTTCACCGGAACGCCAGCCGACAGTTGAGCAGCTCCAGCGTGCCGATGATATCTTCGGTGAACTGACGGCCATTTTTGATGCCGCATTCAGGCGTCTCTCAAAAGCGGCCTGAACCTGATTTCAGAGATCCGTGATTTTGAGCAGAGGCCAACGTTTTTGCCACTGTTTGCGGTCCTGTCTGATCCGGTATTCAAACAGCTTGTGCTCCCTGAAATGCGGCGTGGGGCGCACTGTTGCTGAAAAGACATCGTCCAGTCCAAAGGGAGCGAGAATTTCAGGCTCCTGTGTTTCGGGATTCAGCCTTGCTGCAAGAGCCGTGCAGACTTCGGGCCAGTGCTTCATGGCATCGGCAATGGAACGATAGGGCATGTCCCGGTTGGGCTGATGCATGCGGGCCTGATTGCGGACGGACCAGTTCAGACCGGAGCCTTTGCCGGTGTGCAGCTTTCTCTCAAGCTCCTGTTCAAGGCTTTGACGGGTGTCCCGGGGCTCAAAGAAGAGGACATCAATGTCGTCGTAGGCCGTTGTTGCTTCTGCGGCCCTGCTGTCTGCCGCAAGATGATCCCAGATCAGCGAGCGGACAAAGCCTGCGCCAATCCAGAACCCCTCAGGTGACTTTTCCGCTTCCGGGACGCCAAGTGTTCCGGCCAGATGGGAGAGAATTCCCATCCGGGCCTCATCCTGTTTCAGAAGCGAGATCAGTCTGCGCTCAGGGTTTTCTTCAGTCCGCATGAATCTGGTTCAGGAAGCTGGACACAGACTGCTTCAGGCTTGTCGATTTGTTGAGCAGGTCACCGGCAGCAGAGACAATGCGCTCTGATTCAGCGCCCGTGTCACTGGCACCTTTGTTGACGGAGGCAATATTGGTTGAAACCTGCGACGTGCCTGCTGCAGCCTGTTCAACATTGTGCGCAATCTCTCGGGTTGCCTTGGATTGCTCCTCGACAGAGTAGCTGATGGTGTTGGAAATTTCGCTGATTTCCTCAATCGTTTTGGCAATGGCTTCGAGAGCACTGGCTGAATCCTGGGTTGCTCCCTGGATTTCCTCGATGTGATTGCGAATATCGTCGGTGGCTTTCGAGGTCTGGTTTGCAAGTGACTTGACCTCGCTGGCGACGACAGCAAAGCCCTTGCCTGCTTCACCGGCTCTTGCTGCCTCGATTGTCGCGTTCAGGGCAAGGAGGTTGGTCTGCTCGGCGATGTCGGTGATCAGCCCGACCACTTCACCGATTTTTTCAACAGCCTCTGTCAGGTTGTTGACGGTTTGCTGGGTGCCTGCTGCCTGCTGGACGGCACCGGAGGCGACTGAAGAGGCTCGCTCGACCTGACGTGTGATTTCGCGCTCTGTTGCCGCAAGCTCTTCTGCCGCCGCTGCAACGGTTTGAACATTCGCTGCGGCGTCTTCGGCAGCGCGGGCAACAGCGTCAGCCTGATTTGCGCTGCTGCTGGCGGTCGAGGAGAGGCTTTCTGCCGAGCTGTTCAGCTGGGTTGCTGCTGTGGAGACACTGTCCACAATGGTGCCGACCGATCCTTCGAATTCGGTTGTGAGGCTCTGCATCAGTGCGCGGCGCTCGTCCTGGGCCTTGCGTTCGCTTTCTTCCTGGGCGGCCTGGAGATCACGGGCCTTGATTGCGTTTTCCCGGAAAACAACAACGGCGCGGGCCATGTCACCGACCTCGTTTTTGAAATCCTGACAGGGAACTTCCGTGTCAAGCTGGTCGTCTGCCAGCCTGCTCATGCAGCTGGTCATCGCATTGAGAGGCTTTACAAGATGCAGCCGGGTCCACCAGATGTTCATGCAGGCCATGCCGATGAGCAGGAGAACGACAGCGCCCAGGGCATAGTTTGAAAAGGCAACAAGTGTGTCGATGTCATTGCGGAGGCGATCCAGATCGACATCCTGATTGGTCACCATGGACTTGATGTCGCTGGTGCTGCTGATCACCTCATAGGAGACGCCGCCAACAAGAGCGACTGTGCAGACCAGCACGATTGAGAAAAGAACGCCCAACAGACTGATTCGGAAATCCGAAATTTTCATCTTTGCTTCCTTGGGAACCTTTTGCCCCGCATCCTTAAAACCCCAGAGATGCCTGACGTGTCGTCACAGGACAGGTTCTGCCTGATTTGTTTGTTTGTGACCCTGTTGAGAGGTCATTTGATTGACTGTTTATAGAACAAAGATATGAGGAGAAAATTGATAATTTTTCCTTAAGACTGTTTCAAATTGTTGCAGGTCAGACCTGCTGTCAGGAAGGGTGAGCCGAAAAGAGGTTTCTGGCTTTCCTGATGATCCTGCCATCAAGGACGACAAGCCCGAAAAGGATGATCCCCATACCGGCAAGTGCCTGTGATGTGATGGTTTCGTTCAGCAGGACCACTCCGACCAGAACGGCAACAACCGGAACAAGGAGCGTTACGAGCAGGAGGTTGGTTGCCCCTGAGGATTTCAGAATGATGAAGTACAGGGGGTAAGCGAGGGCTGTGCAGGGAATGGCAATGCCGAGAACTGCTATCGTCATCAGCCAGACATTGCCTTCGCCCGGAAGAACCTCCGGAACATAAAAACCGGAATAGAGTGTTGCGGGAATTGAGAAGAGGGTCGCGCCTGTCAGGCTCCCACAGGCGGCCTGCAAAGGGGTAACAGACAGCAGCTTGCGCCCGAACTGTCCCGCAATTGCGTAGCTCAGGGTTGCGCCAAACATCATGAGGGTTGCGCCAAGAGGCAGTGACACTGCGGTGTCATCCGGGGCAACAAGAACGGCAACGCCGGCAATTCCGGTCATCAGACCTGCTAGGCGGTTGAATGTGACGGGTTCGTCCCTGTGAACAATCCTTGCAATGAGCAGGGCCCAGAAGGGAGTGGTTGCGTTCAGGATCGAGGCCATCCCGCTGCTGATTTCTTCCTGTGCAAGAGAGATCAGGTTGAAGGGAATGGCATTGTTGATCAGGCCGACCAGCAAAAACCAGCCCCAAAGAGACCAGGAGTGGGGGAAGGGGTTCTCCCCGGGTGCCAGAACAAGCCAGAGAAACAGCGCTCCAATACCCACGCGCAGTGTCACAAGGGCCTGAGGGGTGAACATTTGCAGGCCAAGCTCGACAAAAAGGAAGGAAAAACCCCACAGGCAGGCCAGTATGGACAAGAAGAGCCAGTCGCGTGTTTGCATGATAGTCTCCTGCTGTATGCAATCAGCTGAAGAATATGGTGTCCGGGGGGAATAACCTATCCGAATCTTGCCAGCTTAAACCAGAGTGTCTGTTTCAGCAGCAACCAGAACGATATGCGAGACTTCCGGATGTGATCCGTCCGCAGCTCCCAGAAAGGGGAAAAAGCCGCGATAGGCCAGAACATGTTCCCGTCCAGCATAGGGAGGACTGGTTTTCGAATAGATCGGGGTGTGGTCCTTGATCGCTGTTGAGATGGCCTTTATTGTTTGCTCTAGGGCTTCCGGAGCAAAGGCTTCGGAGAGTTTCAGGCCTGTCTTGTTCCCTCCGCACAGGAGCTTGATCATTTCGCCCATCAGAATTTGACGATAATCCCTGACAGAAGAACCCGCACATTCTATCACGGAAATATAGGGGAGAACTCTGGGAACCATCAGGGGATCGAACTCTGACCAGCCTGTCCCGTTTTTACAGAGCAGGTTGCTGTAGCTGTCCTGAAACAGGTGAACCGGGTGGTCAGCCGGTATTCCTGTGACATCGATATATTCCAAATGCATGGGAAAACTCACTGATTATATCGATAGATATATTCTGCTATAGGAATACAATGCTATGCATTTGGGCGAAGGTCAAACTGATTTGTCTGTCCTCTTTTCCTCTGTGGAGCCCGGATTGACACGAAACTTGCGCCTGAAGAGTTGCCAAAGCCTTCTTTCCGTCATACATTCCGCGCCAGGAACGGCTCGGTTTGCAAACCGGTGACCAGAAGAGCGGCCAGGGTGTCGGGTCTTCGGCCTTCGGGCACAGAGATTTATCCTTTTTCAGGTGATACAGACTGCAATGAGCAAGCAAGAAAACATCCGCAACTTTTCCATTGTTGCCCATATTGACCACGGAAAATCCACTCTGGCTGACCGGTTGATTCAGCATTGTGAGGCTGTTTCCGAGCGCGAGATGCAGGATCAGCTGCTTGATTCCATGGATATCGAGCGTGAGCGCGGTATTACGGTCAAGGCACAAACCGTCTGTTTGAACTACCAGGCCCGCAATGGACAGGAATACAAGCTGAACCTGATTGACACGCCCGGACACGTGGATTTCACCTATGAGGTCAGCCGGTCACTTGCCGCCTGTGAGGGGTCATTGCTGCTGGTTGACTCGTCTCAGGGCGTTGAAGCGCAAACACTGGCGAACGTTTATCTGGCGCTGGAAAACGATCACGAGATCGTCCCTGTTCTCAACAAGATTGACCTGCCTGCATCCGATCCGGAGCGCGTGAAGGAACAGATCGAGGATGTCATCGGCATTGATGCGTCCGAGGCTCTGCCTGTTTCCGGTAAGACCGGTGAGGGTGTGGAAGAGGTTCTGGAAGCCATTGTTGCAAAGCTCCCTGCGCCCGAGGGCGATCCCGACGGAGGGTTGCAGGTTCTGCTCGTTGACAGCTGGTATGACAGCTATCTCGGTGTCATTACGCTGGTGCGCGTTGTGAACGGAACGCTCAAGGCCGGGATGAAGATCCGCATGCTGGGCACCGGTGCCAGTTATCTGGTTGATTCTGTCGGCGTTTTCTCTCCGAAGATGACCAAGACAAAACAGCTCAGTGCCGGCGAAATCGGCTTTATCAATGCGGGCATCAAAACAGTCTCCGACACCAAGGTTGGTGACACAATCACGGATGACCGCAAGCCGGTTGAAGAACCGCTGCCGGGCTTCAAGCCTTCTGTTCCTGTGGTGTTCTGTGGTCTGTTCCCGATTGATGCCAACGACTATGAAATGCTGCGTGATGCGCTGGCCAAGCTGGAGCTGAATGATTCCTCCTTCCACTACGAGGCAGAAAGCTCGGCAGCCCTCGGCTTTGGCTATCGCTGTGGCTTCCTGGGCCTGTTGCACCTCGAGATCGTTCAGGAGCGTCTGGAGCGTGAATTCAATCTGGATCTGATTACGACGGCGCCGTCTGTTGTCTACAAGATCCACATGAACGATGGTTCCCTGCTGGAACTGCACAATCCTGCGGACTTCCCTGATGTGACCAAGATTGATCACATTGAAGAGCCCTGGATCCTTGCGAACATTCTTGTGCCGGACGAATACCTGGGTGCGGTTCTCAAACTCTGTGAGGAGCGCCGGGGCATCCAGAAGGAGCTGACCTATGTCGGCAGCCGCGCCATGCTGGTCTACAAACTGCCGCTCAACGAGGTCGTCTTTGATTTCTATGATCGCCTGAAATCCGTTACACGGGGTTACGCATCCTTTGATTACTCTCTGGATGGTTATGAGCAGAGCGAACTGGTGAAGGTTGCGATCCTGGTGAATGCTGAGCCTGTCGACTCTCTGGCCATTATCGTGCACCGCTCTCAGGCCGAGCCACGGGGCCGGATGCTTTGCGAGCGCCTGAAGCAGTTGATCCCGCGTCAGCTTTTCAAGATTGCCATTCAGGCTGCGATCGGCGGCAAGATCATTGCGCGCGAAACCATCTCTGCCCTGCGCAAGGACGTCACGGCGAAATGTTACGGTGGTGACGTTTCCCGGAAGCGCAAACTGCTTGAGAAGCAGAAGGCCGGCAAGAAGAAGATGCGCAATATCGGCAATGTCGAAATCCCGCAGTCGGCTTTCCTTGCAGCGCTCAAGATGGGTGATGATTAAGCGCACGCTGCCGATTTTCTTCCCCTTGCTTGCGGGCTATCGGAAAGGCTCCGTGTGAAGACTTCGGAGCGAATTTCCGGTGCAGGTAAAGTAAGCGGGCAGGTTTTCAAAGCCCGAAACAGGAACAGGCTAGTGGCCTTCTTCCCTGTTTCGGGCTTTTTCGTCTTCGAAGAGAACCGGTTTGATGTCCGCGAAGAGTGGTGATCCTGCAAAGGAAGCTGTGAAGCGGGCCACCAGCTTTGTCTGAAGATCAATGTGTCCCGGGAAGGGGCGGACCAGCTCTCCATTTTCCAGAAAGCGGGTGACCAGTGCCTCGTGCGCCATCAGCACGCCATAGCCGTGACGGGCCTCATCCAGTGCGATGGAAAAGAGTGAATGGGATGTGCTGGAAAAGCCCTGCCTGTTGATGGATTGCCCGGACAGCCACAAATCCCAGTCATTGTGCCACACGCTGTCGCAAAGCAGAACTTCCCCGGAGAGATCCGCAACTGTTTCAAGTCTGGAGGCCACGCTTGGTGCGCAGACCGGGAAAATTCTGTCCTCTGCGATCAGGATGTCACGGGGTTTCAAAGGCTCTGATGAGTAGAACAGGGTGATGTCATAAGGTTCCCGTGACAGATTGGGTGGTGTTTCCATTGCGGAAACGGAAATGGAAACCTCCGGGTGGGACTGACGGAGCTGCGCCAGCCTGGGAGTAAGCCAGAGCTGTGCAATTGCAGGCAAGGCTGCAATTCTAACCCGGTTAGGCATGGCCTTGTTACGCAGGGCCTGGGTGGCCAGCCCCAGCTGGTCAAAGGCCAGGGTGAACTTCGGCAAAAGCTCTTCTGCCAGGGCGGACAGGGTTATCCCCCTTATATTACGGATGAAGAGAGGGGCTCCTGCCCAGGCTTCCAGCGATTTGATATGCTGGGCAATGGCGCCCGGGGTGACGCCCAGTTCCTCGGCTGCAGCGGTGAAACTGCCCAGGCGTGCGGCGGCTTCAAAGGCCCGCAATGCATTCAGATGTGGCCCCCTGGAGCGAGGAGGTGTGATTGCCATCTTTCAAGACTCAGTTTTTCTAGGCCAAAAAAATAGAAATACTCGTTTGTCGAGAGCCTGTCGAATCCTCAATATTTTTTTCAGGAAATGGAGAGGTACAATGACAAAACACTTCACTCAAACGCTTCTGGGCACGGACCCGGTTATTGCTGAAGCCCTCGAAAATGAAAGAAATCGCCAGCAGGAACAGATTGAGCTGATTGCATCAGAGAACATTGTGAGCCGATCTGTGCTGGATGCCCTCGGGCATGAAGTCGTTAACAAGACTCTGGAAGGTTATCCCGGCAATCGCTTCCATGGTGGAGGCTGTTTTGTTGACGTGATGGAACAGATGGCCATCGACAGGGCAAGGAAGCTGTTCGGCTGCACCTACGTCAATGTCCAGCCTCACTCGGGGAGCCAGGCCAATCTGGCTGTTTTTTATCTGCTGCTGCAACCGGGTGACAAAGTACTGTCCCTTGATCTTGCTGCCGGCGGGCACTTGAGCCACGGCTTGAAAGCCAATCTGTCCGGGCGCTGGTTTGATGCGCATCATTACGGTGTTGATCCTCTTTCCGAGCAAATTGACTATGACAAGCTGGAACAGCAGGCTCTGGAGCTTCGCCCAAAGCTGATTATTGCTGGCGGTTCGGCCTACCCGCGGGAGATTGATTTCAAGCGGATGCGGCAAATTGCAGACAGGGTTGAGGCCTGGTTTCATGTGGATATGGCGCACATTGCAGGGCTGGTTGCAGGCGGCGTGCATCCGTCACCCTTCCCTCACGCGGATATCGTCACCTGCACCACGACCAAGACTTTGAGAGGACCAAGAGGCGGATTGATCCTGACCAACCGGGAGGAATGGTTCAAAAAACTGGACTCGGCTGTCTTTCCCGGTGTGCAGGGCTCCATTCACACGCAGGTTATTGCAGCCAAGGCCGTGTGTCTCGGGGAGGCCCTGAGCGAGGATTTCAGGCGTTATGCTGTGCAGGTCAGGAGCAATGCCTCCAGACTTGCAGCTGTTCTGGGAGAACGGGGGTTGCGGATCGTCTCCGGCGGAACGGACACGCATCTTGTTCTGGTTGATCTCAGTCCCAAGGGCATTACCGGCAAACAGGCCGAGACTGTTCTGGAAAAGGCCGGTATCACAGCGAACAAGAACGCCATTCCGAATGACAGTCCCCGTCCGCCGGAGTGGGTTGGTCTGCGGCTGGGGGCAGGCGCTGCGACGACCAGGGGAATGAAGGAAAGGGAATTCGGGTTGCTCGGCGAGATGATTGCTGATCTTGTTGAAGCCGAGGCCGGTGGAAAATCAGGTGCGGTTGTCGAGAGGTGCAAAACGCTGGTTTCGAAGCTTTGTGCGGAATTCCCGGTCTACAGACCCTGAATGTGATATGTCTTCCGGTTTTCTGGAGTGGCAGAAATATCCTGAGACTTGGAAAGACATTCCTGATAAGAAGGCTGACAGGAGTTTCGGGCTTTCTTTTGACGTTAAAAGAACTAACCCTCGGGCGAAGAAAAATTGCCCTGTGTGTGATCCCGGTACAGGGGAGGAATTATGGAAAAGATTGCGTATGTGAATGACCGGTTTGTTCCTGAAAGTGAAGCCAGTGTATCGGTTTTTGATCGCGGGTTTCTCTTTGCGGATGGCATTTATGAAGTCACATCGGTTCTGAAAGGGCAGTTGATTGACTTTGAGGGGCATGTCGCGCGTTTGCGACGTTCCCTGAGCGAACTGGACATGGCTTTTCCGCTCGCGGATGAGGAGCTGGAGGCGCTTCATCACGAGCTGATCCGTAAAAACGATCTGGTGGAAGGCGGGGTCTACATTCAGATCACGCGTGGTGCGGCTGTTCGTGATTTCGCCTATCCGGCCGATACCCGACCAACGCTGGTGATGTTCGTTGTGCGCAAAAACCTGCTGGACAATCCTGCTGCCGAGAGTGGAATCTCGGTGATCACTCTTGAGGATATTCGCTGGAAACGCCGCGATATCAAGACTGTTGGTCTTTTGGGATCTGCCATGGCGAAGGAAGCGGCTGTGCGTGCCGGTGCAGATGATGCCTGGATGTACGAAGACGGTTTTGTCACGGAAGGCAGTTCCAACAACGCTTATATCGTCAATGCCGAAGGCGCAATCGTGACCCGTCCTGCCAGCAACGAGATCCTCAATGGTATTACCCGCCGGGCCGTCTTGCGGCTCGCCGAAGAAACCGGGATGAAACTGGAAGAGCGGCCCTTTACCGTGCAGGAAGCTTGTGAAGCCCGGGAAGCCTTTGTAACCTCGGCAACAACGATTGTGATGCCTGTTGTCAAGATCGATGACAGCGTCATTGGCACTGGAAAGCCCGGACCGGTGGCCCGTCATCTGCGAGCACTTTATATCGAGGAAGCCCTGGCTTCCATAAAGGACTGAATACGGAAATTTGTGCGGTTTTCTATACTGGAGACAACAGACATGGAACTGAAAACACCTTATCTGCTTTTTCTGGGCGATGTCCCGGATGCTCTGGCCGCCAAGACGGCAATTGGAATTGTTGAATGGCGCCCCGAGTGGTGTGTGGGTCAGTTCCGCATGGAGGGCTGCGGGGCCGATTGCGGCATTGATGACCTGTCGATTGAAGAGGCCGTGACCAGGGGATGCAAAACCATGGTAATCGGCGTGGTGAATGCCGGCGGTGTTCTGCCGGATCACTGGATCGACAACATCGTCAGGGCGCTGGATGCAGGGCTGGATGTTGCATCGGGTCTCCACATGCGTCTGGAAGACAATGCACGCATTCGCGAGGCTGCAGAGCGCAGTGGTGCACAGCTGCACAATGTGCGTCATTCAAACAGGAAGTGGGCAACGGGCAAGGGCACAAAACGACGGGGCAAGCGTGTCCTGGCCGTGGGGACAGACTGTTCTGTTGGCAAGAAATATACGGCGTTGGCGCTGGAGCGGGAAATGCGCGGGCTTGGCATGGATGCAGACTTCCGCGCGACCGGTCAGACCGGGGTTTTCATTTCGGGCCGTGGTGCGGCCATTGATGCTGTCGTTGCGGACTTCATTGCCGGGGCTGCAGAGTGGATCAGTCCGGCAGCCGAGAGTGATGATCACTGGGATGTTATTGAGGGGCAGGGGTCACTCTTCCATCCGAGCTTTGCCGGCGTTTCTCTGGGGCTGCTGCATGGCTCCCAGCCGGATGCTCTTGTGATCTGTCACGAGCCGACACGCAAAACGATGAGGGGTGTGGAAACGCTGCTGCCATCCATTCAGGAGGTTATTGACCTGAATCTGGCGTGTGGTCGTCTGAACAATCCGGATATCAGGTGCGTCGGTCTGGCTGTGAACACCCAGGCGCTTGAAGAGAATGAAGCGAAAGGCTATCTGGCCAAGCTGACTGCGGAGTACGGCTTGCCTGCAACCGATCCTGTCCGTTTTGGAATGCGCGAAATTGCACAACGCCTGAAAGACGGGTTCTGAGCCATGACGAAACGCAAGCTTGAGACGGCTGTTGACCATTTTCCCATTGCTGGAAGCTTCACGATTTCACGGGGGAGCAGAACAGAGATCGTTGTGGTTTCGGTTCGTTTGTCCGACGGGAACACGGATGCGCAGAGCGAGTGCGTCCCCTATGCCCGTTACGGGGAAACTGTTGAGAGTGTGCTGGCGCAGATCGAAGAGCTTCGCCCGGAGATGGAAGCTGGTCTGGACAGAAGCAGGTTGCAGGAGATTATGCCGGCAGGCGCTGCGCGCAATGCGCTCGATTGTGTGCTGTGGGATTTTGAAGCCAAGCAGTCCGGGAAAAGAGCCCAACAGCTTGCGGGCCTGCCTGATCTTGAACCCCGTGTCACGGCCTACACCTTGAGTCTGGGGACTGCTGAATCGATGCTGGAAGCGGCAAAGGCAGCAGCCCATCGTCCCCTCCTGAAGGTCAAGCTTGGTGGCGAAGGTGATGTGGAGCGTATCCGTGCTGTGCGTCAGGGGGCGCCTGAGAGCAGGTTGATTGTTGATGCCAATGAAGCCTGGCGCCCTGAAATCTACGAGGCCAATATGGCCGCCTGTGCCGAAGCGGGTGTATTGCTTGTTGAGCAGCCTTTGCCTTCCGATGAAGATCATCACCTTGCAAGTTTGCCGCGACCGGTGACAGTCTGTGCGGATGAAAGCCTGCACACACGAAAGGATCTGGAGCGTCTGCGTCCTCTCTATGACGCCATCAACATCAAGCTGGACAAGGCTGGAGGTTTGACAGAATCCCTGCTCCTTCAGCAGGAGGCCCGCAAAATGGGCTTTGAGATCATGATGGGATGTATGCTCGGGACATCTCTGGCCATGGCTCCGGCAATGCTGGTGGCGCAGGATGCTGACTATGTTGATCTGGATGGCCCCCTGCTCTTGAAAGAGGACCGTGACAATGCCCTGCAGTTTGATGACGGACTGATCTTTCCGCCTGAACCAAAGCTGTGGGGGTAGACAGAGGGAGCCATTGGCTCCCTTTTTTAATGGTCGAGTTTGATGTCCCGCCATTGGGTCGGAGAGCAGCCCTGTATCCTCTGGAACTCCCTGTTGAAGTTTGACTTGCTGTGAAAACCGCTGTCGATGCTGGCGTTGAGAACGGATTGCCCTTCCAGCAACAGTTTGCAGGCGTGACGGATACGGTAGCTGTTGATCAGACGAGATGTGTTCTGCCCGTATTGCCTGTTAATTGCCGAGGACAGAGCCTTGACGGGAACACCCATTCTCCGGGCCAGTCGCTTGAGTGTCAGATCGGGGTCCAGATAGAGAGGCTCCTGATCCAGCAGGCTTTCCAGTCTTGCGATCAGTTCCCTTTCCTCTTCGTTGCTCGCAGGACTGTTTTCCTCTTCTGTATCCGGTTCCTTTCTCTGCTCCTCGTTCTGGGCCTGAGACAGGGACAGGAAGCCGATGGTCAGCAGGGTCAGGCCGGAAGACAGGGTGATGATCCAGAGGCTCCATTCCCCGTTTCTGATCATGTGATCATAGGCAATAAGGGCATCGCTGGCAGCAGAAACGATCAGGGCAATGGCAATTGCGCGCCAGGTCACCAGAGGAAGGTTTCCCTTGTCGAGACTGGCCAGTGGCATCTGATCACTCCCGCCGGCGAGTTGAATCAGAATGGCAAGGCCATATCCCAGAAAGAGTGCGGGAATGACGGTATCCAGAAAGGCCGGAGCCAGCAGGATGGTTGCAACTGTCAGCAGAGGCGGGAGGATGTGCCAGAGATCACGGGACATCCGGAGCGGGCGAACGGATGCGGACTGAAAGGCAATATAGGCCAGGGGAGGCAGAATGGTTGCCGTAACCGGTTGAACAAGCTGCAGGGCATGAAAACCGTAGTGAAGATTCAGGCTCAGGATCAGATTCTGAAGCGCGCAGACAAGCAGGAGAAAGCGCAGGGACAGGGGCCGGATGCCCTGAAGCTGTGCTTTCAGGGTCAGATAGAAGAGCAGCAGGGCAATGAAAAGGGGAATGGGCAGGCTGGGCATCTGAACGGAAACTCTGTGCTTTGGTGGGATGTAACCAGAATACAGAACTCCCGGTGTCCGTGAAGTCTTTTGAGGTCCTTTAACCGGTTTGAGGACGTCCCAAAAGGCGTTATGGGGCGAAAGAAGCGACTTTTGCTTCCAGTGTCAGGGCATCACCGCAAAGGAGAAATGTGATGTTCACTGTACAATACAAACGCTTTTTGAAACCGCTGGGCAAGGTTGTTCTCGCTCTTTCTGTCATCTTTCCTGTCGCAGGAGCGCAGGGCGGAGAGGAACAGTCTGATGCAGTCGGATTTGAGGATGTTCGTCTCGAAGTCCCCCATCAGGCCCGACCGCTGGAAGTTGCGCTCTGGTATCCGGTAAGGGAGAAGGGCTATCCCATGGTCATCGGGGACAATCCGGTTTTCAGGGGGACGAAAGTCTGGAAAGGCAGCCTGATCGAGGAGGGGAGCTTTCCTCTGGTGTTGCTTTCACCGGGGTCGGGTGGAAGCCCGGTTACGCTGGGCTGGATTGCTTCAAGGCTGGTCAGGCAGGGGTATGTGGTCGCAGGTTTTCGTCATCCGGGCACAACGACCGGGGATTCCTATCCGCAGCGGGCTGCGGAACACTGGACACGGGCAGAGGATATCTCGGCCGTTCTGGACTTTCTTCTGGGGAAAAGCGGCTTTGCCGGATCCATTGAGGCTCAGGACATCTCTGTTCTGGGGTTTTCTCTGGGAGGATTGACGGCTCTGCAGGTTGGTGGGGCGCGTCCGAGCCTGTCGCTGTTCCGGGAACAGTGCGAGGGCTCTGCCCGGAAACGTGAGGACTGTCAGTATCTGGCGTCCGGAGGTGTTGATTTGTCTTTGCTGGATGGAGAAGCTTTCGGGCAGGATCTCAGAGATAGCCGGATCAAAAGGATCGTTGCTGTTGATCCGGCTCTGACTCCGGCAATGCCTGTCAAAAACCGGGAAAGTATTGCTGTGCCAACATTGCTGATTAATCTGGGCTTTGAGGGCGAGCGGATGTGGGCCACGGACCTGTCGGATCAGGGCAGCGGCTTTGCCGGGGATTTGCCCAACAGCGAATACTGGACCCTGGGCGGCGCCAATCACTTTGCCTTTCTGGGGGAGTGCAAGGACGGTGCGGGGATTATCCTTCAGGAAGAAGGCGAAGAGGCCATTTGTGAAGATCCTGCGGGAAGTCTGCGCAGTGTGCTTCACGAAAAAATAGGAGCCAGAATTCTTGGCTTTCTCAAAAAATGACAAGTAGGAATGCAGGGGAGTTCAAAAACTCCCCTCCGTTCACGTTGCTGTCCTGCAGGCTGCGCGTCAGACGCGTTTCAGTCGGCCCAGCATATAAAGGATGCTGCCGAAAATCCCGAAAACGGCAACAAAGGGAAAGAGCAGGACAGGTGTGATGATCCCATCCCACAGGCTCGGAGTGATGTAACGCTCGACGACAGCCTGTGAGAGATTCAGTGAAAAGGGATGGATCCTGAACCAGAGCTCCCCGAAAAGGGAAAGGTGAAATGGCTGTCCCTGCAAAAAGCTGATGCCGTCAAAGGCAAGGCTGGCAGCAGCCAGCAGGAGGAACAGCAATCCCGTGTATCGCAATATCATCATTTAACCAGTTACTCCGGATCAGGCGGCGTCGCTCATAACTTGTTACTGACTATACTATTACAGTCATGTGCTGTTCTTTTGAAAGGGAAAAGGGATCAGGAGAACAAACCCTTACGTGATTGTGAAGAGCTGTGGTGGTTCTTTCGGGCTTCTGTATCAGGGGGAAGCAGGGTGCTGGTTCGCCTGAAAACAAAAAAAGAAGAATCGCTGTGAAAAGGGCTTGCACCACCCTTACAGAATGAGTAAGTTCCGCCTCGCACCCGGTTGAGCTTTTTGCTCCATATTGGCCGGAACAAGTGCTTTATACGAGTGCGGAGAGGTGGCCGAGTGGCTGAAGGCGCACGCCTGGAACGCGTGTATACGGTAACCCGTATCGAGGGTTCGAATCCCTCTCTCTCCGCCATTAACCTAAAACGAACTTTCATATGCCCGAGATAGCATAACCTCAAAAGCCCAGCATTTGCGGGCTTTTTCGCTATTTGCAATTAACTTCCTCTCTATAAAAACGCCCCGTTTTTCTCTAATTTTCCTCCTATATATGCCCCTTTCCTGAAAAACACCGTACTTGGAAAAGTGAAGTACGGAGCTTTTAGTCATGGGAAATCAAGGGTTTGGCAATTGACCAGTTCGCACCAGTCTATGCCTATCATTGTCAACCAGTGAGCTGGCGCAGCACGTTATCAGCAGCTTTGATAACAAACTTTGCTTTGTATGCTTTCTCGCTCTCTTTCCAAGGCACCGGGTCCTCCGAAAGGCCAAAGGTTTGTTTGAGCTTGTTCGCCAGTTCCTGCTTTTGTTTTTTGACGCGATCAGTGGCGTCCTGATTTTGCCATGAGATGCTGCCGCCTGTTGTGGCGAGAGAACGTAACAACGTCCACTGCAGCGTTGGCTTGCCGGAATTCTGGTTCTTCATCTTCAGGTGTTCAGGTTCCAGCCGTTCTTGAATCTGTCCGCACGAAACCAACAACATCTCTGTTGCAGTAAATTCGAACACAAACTGCTCCCACGTTGCGCCTGCTGGTGTTGGGAATTGATACTCCGATCCCGGCTTCGCTGATTTTGGCAACACCGTTTCCAACCAATTGGAGACGATGGTTTGAGCGCTCTCTTTCCCCATGGCTTTGCCTACGCCATCAACGGCAAGCACATCATCTATACCGATGAGTTTGGATTTATGCCTGCTGCTCTCATCAGAGCTGGCAGTGCTGATGAGGCTGCTGGTGGCGGCGATCAACAGAAACGTCTGCTCGCCCATGCAAAGCTGATTGACGATTTTATCCAGCTGCGATGATGTCTGGCCCAAAAAGCAATAGACAGGAAAGCTGTACTCGGCTTGAGGATTCAGTACGCCAAATTTCCAAAGGGCTATATGGCCTGTGACCTTTTCATGTTGCTCGATAAAACCAATGGCGGCGGCAACTTTGGTCGCCAGTTTTTTGTGATCGATGCGATACAGCGCAAGTTCTGATTTTTCAATTGTGCGGCAGTCGCACTGTTTGGTATCAGATGTACAAATGCCAACAATATCGCTCGGCCCATGCTGGACGACATTCATGTAGCATCCGGCTCGACCATTACAGGGAATGGCGGATGCTTGCTCATTGGTGATGGCAAGCAGCTCTTCCGGAAAATTTTGCCATTCAGCTTTTACACCCTTGCCACCTGAAAGCTCTGTGAGTTTACGCCATAGCGGCGATTGATACTGCGTCATGGCTCTCCTGATGCGTTACGGGTTGTGTGCTGTCTTCTTCCTCTTTCTGCTCATTTACAAAGCCACGTTTCCGCAGCTGACCTGCCCCCATTGAAGTGTTCCATTGTTTGAGTTCGGATTTTGACTTATTCCACCCGCGAATAAGGAGAAATCAAATGGGAAAGCAACGTCGTTACACACCAGAGCAGATCATCAACAAATTGC
>NZ_JBBUTJ010000006.1:0-185853 GCF_039592655.1 Carbonatibacter coralli
CACGCGTTGCTGTCCGATAGGCTGTGTAGGCCTCTCGGTGTGTCCGTGTACCCTTCTTGTCATCCTGACCATAGGTATAGGTCGAGGTCCAGGTCCGATAGGCTGTATAGGCCTCCTGATAGTCTTCACTGTAACGGTGCTCGTCATGCACAAGATCACTGCCACCACCGCGGCCAAAGACATAAACATCATCGCCAGCGGAACCATTCAGCGTGTCAGCACCTGCTCCACCGGACAGATAGTCGCTTCCGGTACCACCGTTCAGCGTGTCAGCACCACCCAGACCAAAGAGACGATCACCAAACTCCGTTCCGGTTAGCGTTTCATCCGCAGATGTTCCTTCCTGAAGCAGGCGAATGGGCAGATCGGAACCATCGGAAAGCGCGAAGCTCACCTTCTGTGCATCAGAGCTGAAATAGCCCTCAACCGTAATCCGCCCATCCTGCGGCAGACTCACAACAAGATCATCACCGGAACGGGTAAAGACGGCATCGTTCTCTGCAATACCGGCACCCAGCTCAACCCTGCCAGCCACATCAGTGTTGCGAATCACATCCTGACCATCACCAAGCGCATAGACGTAGGTGTCTGTTCCCGAGCCACCAATCAGCGTGTCATTCCCCGTACCACCGGTCAGACGGTCATCACCCGCCCCGGCATCCAGAGTATCATCACCTGCTCCACCGGACAGCGTATCCGCCTCTGAACCCGTGGTCGCGGTGTCATTCCCTGCACCAAGATCAGCATCAACAGCCGTCTCGCTCCACGTCAGAACATCAGCACCGGCTGTGCCAACAGCACTGACAATGCCACTGACTGTCAGCTCGGAACCATCCTCAAAGCGGAAGGTCTCGATACGGTCTTTCTCCTCCGTCCAGTTCTTCAGACGGATACGATCACTCAGAGCCTCAAAGGCCGCATCTGCATTGGAGGGATCCTTCAGCGCAACAATCAGATCAGTTCCATCCTGACGGATCAACAGATCCGCTACCGTGATACCCGCACCAAAGGCAAGGATGTCATCCCCACCGTCATTGTACACTTCACGGGTTTTTGTCCGGTAGCCTGTATGCTGAACTGTTACCTGAGACGTTCGGATCTCATCCTGACCATTTCTGTAGGTATGCGTCTCTGTCGTGTAATAGGTATAAGCCTCCTGATAATCCTCATTATAACGATGCTGGTCGTGCACAAGGTCACTGCCATCACCGCGGCCAAAGACATAAACATCATCACCGCCGGAACCATTCAGTGTGTCATCGCCTGCTCCACCGGACAGATAGTCGCTTCCGGCATCCCCGCTGAGTGTTTCTGCGGAATCAGATCCGGTTTTGATGGTTGCGATATCCCCAAGAGCAGTTGCAGTGTCTGTGATCTTGTCATCCAGATAGGACAGGAAAACCACTGTCCCGTCATCCAGAGACAAACGCTTGAGATCCCTGCTGCTTTCAACAAACCAGTCGGCAACAGCATAGCTGTGATCTGTTCCGTTCCGGGCAAAGGTGATCACAAGGTCAACGCCAGTCCGCGCAAGGGAAACATCCGACCAGGACAGGCCTGAAGCGAGCTTCAGACTTTCGACCGGAGTATCACCGGAGCTGTCGGTTTCCTTCGAGAAAAGCTTCTCAAGCTGCTGTCCATTGCGAACATGAAAACCATCGGAAAAGGCAATCCATTCAACATCGGATGCCACAGAAGCCGTTCCGTTTTTCGCAGCGTCACCTGTCCGGGTATCGCTCAGACGCAACGTTCCATCAGCATCAAAGGCGGCAGAATAGTCCGAAGATGCGCCGGAGAACTCAACAACGTCAAAGCCCTCTCCGCCAGAGATTTCCGCATTGTTGACATCGCCGATCACAAAGTGATCATTCCCGGCTCCACCAACAGCCTTTTCGACAGAGGCAGCGTCCAGATCAAGAGTGACACCGCGATCACCTTCGACCTCGACAGTATCAATACCCGCACCGCCATCAATCGCAGACTGGGCATCGCTGGCATCAATCACAAGCGTATCGTCACCCTCACCACCGTCAAAGCTGTCAGAGCCAGCACCACCGATCAGGCGATCGTTCCCCGCTTCACCGGAAAGACGGTCATTCCCGCTGCGACCCTCAATCACGTTGGCCTGATCATCCCCTGTCAGGATATCGCCACTGTCAGAACCGCGGAGGTTCTCGATATTGGTCAGAACATCATTGACGGCTTCATCCGTAATCAGGCCAAGCGCCAGGGCATAGGACGGACCTGTCGCACCCACAGTTACCGCAGCACCGTTGGAACCATAGCTGCCGATATTCAGATCGAGGCCTTCCTTCCACTGATAGGAGCGCGCCACATCACCATTGACGAAGAGGGCGACAATCCCGCTCTCCCTGTCATAGGCCACAGCAAAATCCTGTTCTTTCGCATCCGAAATGACATTGGTGTAGCTGGCTTCCAGCGAGCCATCCTGACGATAGAAGCGAATGGCAATCCTTTCATCCTGCAGTTCAACATCCATATAGGCGCCGGACTGCGGACGGATCTCCCCTGTGGAAAGCTCTACGGTCTCGCCCAGCAGCAAGCCCGCCTTCGCAGCATCATTGTCGCCCAGATCAACGGCAAAACCCGCCGTCATCCAGCCTGCGGAAAGCGGCTCGGCAGAGACATAGGCCACAGAAAGGTCACTTCCACTGTGAACCACACGGCCTGTATAATCGGGGTCAGTGTCGGGAACCACATCACCATAACGACGCGCAGCATCATCGTATCCCGTGACAGAAAGGTCAGCATAGCGACGCCCACCACCCCGTTTGAGGCTGACATCCACACCATAGAGCGCATCTTCGTAGGAGGCTGTATCCGTTCCGTCACCACCATCCAGGGTATCCGCCCCCAGATCGCCTTCCAGAACGTTGTCACCGGCATCCCCGGTCAGAGTGTCATCGTGATAGGAGCCCTGCAGGTTTTCAACACCACTGAAGCTGTCGCCCTCGGCATCCCCGCCAGAGGCTGTTCCGGCCCCCAGATCCACAGTCACAGCTTCCGCTGAATTTTCATAGCTCAGAGTGTCCGTGCCTGCGCCGCCGGTAATGGTATCCGCCCCAGAACCGCCCTGCAGGGTGTCATCACCGGACCGGCCGGTGAGGGTGTCATCCCCCGCATCACCAAAGAGATAAGAGCCGGCTTCCCGTGCAGAAAGAGTGTCATCGTGGGCAGAACCGTCAACATGCTCAAAATTGCTGACACTGTCCCCCTGGGCATGACCGCCGGAAACAGACTGGCTTTCCAGATCCACCGTTACAGCAGCATCGGAACCGGCATAGGAGAGGGTGTCATCCCCCGCGCGTCCATCAAGAGAGTCTGCGCCTGCGCCACCTTCCAGGATATTTGCTTCATCATTGCCGCGCAGCGTATCGGCATGTGCAGAACCAACAAGATTTTCAATACTGACCAGACGGTCATACTGGGCGTGGCCACCGGAAACCTGCTTGGCGTAAGTGTCATCACCATCCACAGTTGGCTCAAGATCAACCGTTACCGCCGCATTGGAGCTGGCATAGGATGCCGTATCCGATCCTTCACCGCCATCGATGTAATCAGCGCCTGCACCACCTTCGAGGAGATCATTACCACCGTTTCCAAAGAGTACGTTGTTTTCTGTATCCCCTGTTAGTTCATCCCCTCTAATGGAACCAACAACACCTATAAAGTTTTCAAAGGTATCGCCTTCAGCATCGCCACCAGAAGCTGTTTTCGCTTCAAGATTTACGGACACACTTAGATTTGAGGTTTCATAAGACAGAATATCCCTGCCTTCTCCTCCATCAAGAGAGTCTGCGCCTTCGCCACCTTCCAAGATGTCAAGGCCAGCACCGCCCTGAATAGTGTCATCGCCAGCTCCGCCATAGATGTATACATCTTCTGAGCCTATCTTTGTAAAAGTGTCATCTCCATCATTACCAATAACATTCTCAGCTTCGATCTCATCAAGGCTAATGTTTACAGCTTCAGCAGAAGACACATAAACCCAATCATTCCCTGTGCCAGCATTAACATTGTCAGCTGTTAAAAAATCATCGGCATCAACAAATAATCTATCATCGCCAGCACCAGAATGCAGAGAATCAGATCCAGCACCTCCAATCAGTAAATCATCTCCCGCGCCTGAACGAAGCTTATCATTTCCTTTTTGTCCAGACAGAAAGACTTCCTCATCACTTGAAGAAGAAAAATCATCATTACCATTATTACCAATTGCGGCTTCAATTGACGATTGATCAAGATTAAGCGTTACTCCTCCATCACCAGAAACTTGAGCAATATCAAAGCCTTCTCCGCCATTAATATGAAGGTCTTTATCATCCACAAAAAGAACATCATTACCTTTGCCAGCTCTCAAGCTATCTGCCCCAGCATCACCCGACAACCAATCGTTTCCACTGGATCCTTCTAGTAAGTCATTACCTCCTGCTCCAGCAATGATAACATTTTTTCTTAAACCCGCTTTAATTTGATCATTAAGATCACTACCAATCGCATAACTAACATTTACTTCACTCAAGGTAATATCGGCGGAGTTATCTTTTTTGGACAAGTACCGAGTGGTATTATTTGAACTGTTTAAGAGAAAAGAATTTGTGCCTTCTTCAATTTTAAAACCAACAGAACTCGCTTGAATAGCCAAGTCAGCGACAAGTTGTGAGCTACCATCCTCTTTTGTTAGAGACGTCGTACCTAAAATTTGGTGACTATCAAATTGTGTCGTATTTTTATTAATTGAGAGGTCAATTGATTTAATGCCCCAATCGGCTAAATGTTTTAGTTCACCGTCATTGACCGCCCCATCCTGATTAAGATCTTGCCAAACTTTAAATTGTTTAAAATCAGTATCTTGTGAATCAAAGATACCGTCCTTGTTGCTATCATAAAGGGTTGCAAGAGCTTCTAAATCCGTATCTTTCGTATTATCAATTGTTTGGTTTGCAATAATCAGTTCATCGCCGACAATTTGCCCATCACTGTTTTTATCAATAACAAGAAAACCATCTTCAGAACCAACCCAACTGACGTTCTCTTTATAACCATTGTTATTGGTATCAAAAAATACAGCGGACTCCTCATAATCAACAAGAGCTATACTACCATCGTTATTTAAATCCAGAGCTATCGGCTTAATATTATGAACTCTAAATCCTGAAGCTATGTAAGTATTAAATATATCAACTGTAAAATTATGAACTTTTCTTTTACCATCTACATTATTTATATTTTTAATTTTATGGGTTTTACCGTTTGACAATACAAGGTTATCACCAATTGAAAATTCACCAATAGCTTTATAATCACCATTTTCAGTCAAAAAACGGTGAGCAGGAGTAACCAAAACTCCGTCAACAAATATTACTTCACGCTCTTCATAATCGAATTTTGCTATAACCAAACCAGGTTGAATTTCTCCAAATCCATCAAATGCAGCAACCCAGTCTCCTTTGGATACATCCTTGATTGCTTTTTCAGATCCATCTGCCATGAGAATTGGGGTTTCTGAGGCAAAACACAAACCGCCACCAGCAGCAGCACCACCAGTATCACTGCTACTAGACGGCCCATCATGATCACTTGTTCTTCCGCGAGTTCGTTCACGTGAAGGATGATCACCAGAACCTCCATCTGTTACAGATTTTCCTGGTTCATTTGCTTTTCTATCACGCTCAGCTTGTTCTCTCGCGGCCTTTTGAGCGGCTTTATTATTTACACCAAAAGTTTTTTCAAAAGATGGATGTGCTCCAGAACCACCAGCAGCAACAGATACACCTGCCCCATAATTTGAAGCTGTTCCTGATATACCATGCCTATCTAAATCACTATAATCACGGCTACGGGAGTCGTTTGTAGATGCATTATCCGCTTCATCATCAGAAGAACCAAAAATACTTCCTAAAAAGTCGACAAGGCTAAATTCAACACCAGGAACTTTTCCTGTTACATCACCATCAACACTAAAATTAGCGCCATCTACGCTCTCTGCTGATATTTCTGCTTCCAAAGAGGCCTTGTCATAAGAAACGCCAATTTTTCCATAGCCTTTAACATCTGTAACTTCAGTATCCAAATCATCAAAATCAGCTTTTGCACTATATTCGGCGCCCAATTCTGCTTCAACAATTCCGTTCGATACCCTACCTAAACCTTTTGGGCTGAATGATAGAGAGTAATCATCAAAATCTACTTCGATTGTTCCAGAAGTTTGAATACTTGCGCCAACTACTCGCCCCTTAACTTTCCCATCAAGGCTAACACCAAGACCAACCTCTAAGCTTCCTACATTCTCCTCCGGATCATAGCTTGGATCAATGGTTCCACTTAATGTTTTATCTCTGCGACGATCATTTCTATTACTCATTTTTTAATTCCTTAAATAAATTTCTATTTAGAATATAGATTTTTAGCAATTTTCAAATCCAAGTTATTACTAAGTGGTAAGAAAAAATGCTTTTTTTCATACTCATCGAATGAGAGATTTAAATCAGGAAAGAAAATTCTTGTTATAATATATTCAATAAATTCATCTTCACTTAAAAAATCATTCTTAAGTTTAAAGGATGACATCAAAGTTACTGATAGTGATATATTTTGGTTATTAATAAAAAGTGGAAGGTATATTTCATATGAGGAGTTTTTTGCTTCATTTTTCAAATAAGCAAAATATTTCTTATCGTCTTTAAAATAGGGTTTAAATAATTCATCCCCATAAATTAAAGCTGCTCTAAAAGCATTTTCCCTTACAATTACACTGCAATTTATATCTTTTTTCCCAAAAGATAGATCCAAATTTAATTCTTTCGCTAAAAGCGAAGCTTTTTCCTTAGCTACTTGCGTATATTTTTCTCCAAAATCGAAAAAGCATTTTACTTTTTCGTCTTGTTTCCATGGCTTAAAATTTCCTCTACCATCAAACATAGCATTTAATCTTTGCTCAAATAATTCAGAAGAATAAGCTGTATTATTATTGAATAAAACAATAAAAAACATCAAAAACATATAAATTTTACTCATTAAACAAACTCCAAGTTAAAATCTGCTCTCATGAAAAGAAAACATAATTAAAGAATAAAACCACAGCTTTGAATCGCTCGCAATACGATAATAAGTCTTTTTGAATATTTTCTGGCGAGGACTGCCGTACCAGCGGTGGCGGAGGAGGGCGGCGCAGGGGCCTTCGGCGCGGTTTACAAGGCTTCCGAAGCCTTCAACCCGGTCAAATGAAGAATCCTTCATTACTTTGTTGAAGTCCTGCACCTCAAGAATAACCTCCCCGTTTTTCTTGAGAAGACTGTTCATTTTTTTCACAACAGCCTGCTGCTCCTCTTCTGAAAGCCACCAGGTGAGGGCGTCTTCAATGCAGAGAACAGCATCATAGAGCTCCAGAGCCTCCGTGTCCGCATCCTCAAGGAACTTCCCGTGATGGAAGGTCACAGACTGCTCAAAGTCCCGGTTGAACTGGCGCGCCAGTTCAATGGCCTGTGCGTTGGAATCAAAGCCTGTGACCTCGTATCCCAACTGGGCCAGTGCAACCGCGCAAAGTCCGACACCACAGCCCAGCTGCAGGATCTTTCCACCGTCCGGAAGCTTTTTGCGCAGGGAAACACCAACAGTATCACGCAAGTAATCAACAGCATTGACCGGCTCTTCAAAGAAGAACATGTCCGGATGATCATACCAGTGCTCCAGCGGCAGGTCCTCATAGGCCGTGACATTTTCCAGAGCTTCTTCCGGTAATCCTGCAAAAAAAGGCTGTTTTTCCGTCGCCTGAGACATTTCTATCCCTTCTGATCCTGTAACCAGAACATAACCGATGGTTGTTCTTCTGATCGCGTTATATACTTTCTGACGGCAAGGGTTTCCTTGCGCAGGAAAGCTGTTTTGGCTGAACCGGTCTGCAGAGGTTCTCCCCGATCGCCGGACAGGGGCATCAGGATCCGGTCCATGCGGGTCAAACCACAGCTCATACCCGCCTGGGTCATGAAGTACATGTTGATCATGTTGTCAGAGGCAATCCAGGGCAGCTGATGAAGATCCACTCTGGCCCGGGAGAAGCCAAAGGGCCGACAGCCCTGCATCAGCTCAGGGAGCAGGGCCATCACACGCTCTGTCCGCGCACTCCTGATTTTGTTTCCCTCTTCATCCGGCCCCTTGCACTCCAGATGATGGGCAAAGACCTCCTCATCCGTTTCCTGCAGCAACCGTCTCAGATAACCGGTGCTTTCCTCCGTCCCGTCCCAGAGGATCAGGCTCTTGCGCCTGCGGGACTGGAGCATCGGCTGATTGTCTTCCCCATAGGTAAAGCGAAGCTGGGCCCGGCCTTGTCGGACCGGTGGCTTTGCCTCTTTGTCTGTGCTCGGAGCCAGGGCCGGCCTTTGTTCTGCCAGCGGCTTGCGGATCATGCAGATTGGCTGGAAATAGCGGCTCTGTTCCTTGCTGAGCCACTCGTAATCCTCAAGACCGAGCCGTGCGAGCATGGCCTCCAGCTCCTTGTGGGTGAGGGCACGATTGACCAGTTCTATGGTCTTCAGCTCATCATTCGCTGTGATGGTGTGGTGCAACCATCTGTGAACCCGCTCTTTCTCACCCTTTTCATTCCGGCTCCACTGGCGCCAGGAAAAACAGATCCGGCTGTCGCCATTCCCTTCGTTCTCCATCTGGTTGCCATAGTGGGAAAGGCCATAGTGATGATTGTCAGGCTCTTCTCTCATCAGTCTTTCAAAATCATGCAGACTGAGCATCAGGAGGCCACCGGGCTTGAGGAACCCAAGCATTTTCTCCAACGCGGCAAACTGGTCTTCCTCTGTCAGGAAATGCGCCAGAAAGGAACCGACAGCCACAATGGCATCATAGCTCTGCTCCGGCTCCAGTTTCAGCAGGTCTCCTTCAATAAAGTTTGCCTCCAGCTCTCTTTCCTTCAGGAACCGGCGCGCCAGATCCAGTGATTTGGGGCTGATATCCAGACCCGTTACATCAAATCCGCACTCGGCAAGACCCGCCAGGTAAATACCGACACCACAGCCCAGTTCCAGTACGGAACCACCGGGAAGGAAATAGCCCAGATAACGCCCGAAACCGTCACGTGCCTCGCTGACAGCACTCTCGGCACTGTAATAGAAGTTGGCAGTGTAGCTCTCGGCCCAGTCGTCGTAGATTGAATCAAAGGCGCCCGGATCACGGTTTGACTCATTGAAGGTTTTCATGAGGCACTCCTTCTGATCCAGAACCTGGTCTGCGGGATTTCCTCCCGCTCCATCAGGAACTTCTGAATGCTCAGCGTTTCGCGTTTTTGCAGTTCCAGCGCAAACTTTTCATCTTCGGGATCACTTGGCGGCGGCACGACAAGCGGCATCAGAATACGATCCAGCACATTCAGTTCAAGCGACAGGGCCGCCTGGGTCATGAAGTACATGTTGATCATGTTGTCCGGAGCCGTCCAGGACAGCCCCTTGTGATCCAGAACGGAGCTCGAGAAACCAAAGGGGCGATGCCTGCTTTGCAGGATCGGCAGCAAATCCCTGACTCTTCTGTCACTCTCTTCCCGAAGAACGCGCCTTTGATCCTGCTCTTCTTCCCTCAGAAGATGATGGGCAAAAACCTGATCGTCGGTTTCTGTCAGAAGCCTTTCCAGATAATCTGTGCTTTCCTTCGAACCATCCCAGAAAACCAGACTTTTCCTGCGCGAAGGTACTTGCCGCTCAAGCAACTGCTTTCTTTTCCCACCTGGCCTTTCTCCTGCTGCAGCGTTTTTTCCTGCAAAGGGCTTGCGGATCAGGCAGAGCGGCTGGTGATAGCCGCTGTCTTCAGGCCAGAGCCAGTCAAAGCCCTGAACACCAAAATCCCGGAGAATTTCCTCCAGTTCCCTGTGTGTCAGTGCCCTGTTCTGCATCGAGATCCTTTTGGTCTCCCCACTTTCCGGCTGTAATTCGAAAAACCGCGTGTGAACCGGGTTGCGCAGACCTGACACTGGATCCTGTGTCCAGCAACGGCGGGACAGACAGGTTCTCCTGTTTCCATTCCCAGCCGATCCCAACTGATGCGAACTGTAGAGGAAATCATCAGGCTCTTCAGCCATCATGGCCTCAAAGTCATAAAGACTGATCAGCAGCAATCCTCCCTCGGAAGTCAGATCCAGGAGTTTCCCGACCGCTTCTTTTTGCTGGCCTTCCTCAAGAAAGTGCGCAAGGAGCGAACCCACTGCGATCACGGCATCATATTGACCATCATACTGATCCTGAAGGAGATCAAATCTGAACAGATCGGAACGAATATCCCAACCTTTCAGGAGGTCAGCTGCAACCGACAGTGACTTTTCACTCAGGTCAGCGCCTGATGTTGCGTACCCCAGATCAGCAAAGGCCTTCAGGTAAGCGCCTGTTCCGCATCCCACCTCCAGCAGTTTTCCCCCGGGCTGATAGGATTTTACAACTTTGCCAAAGCTGTTGCGTGCTTCCTCAACCGCATCTTCAGGGCGATCATAGAAGAAGTGCATGTAATCTTCAGCCCAACGGTTATAAACATCTTCAAACGACATTGCGCTGTGTCCCGAATACCTTGTCCCACAAACGGAAGTAGCCGTCAAAATTGACGGACATATCCTTGTGATGCTCGATGTGATATTTGCCCATGGCCAATCCCGGAATGTTGATCCGCGGATTGTGATCTGTCAGTCCCTCAGAAAGAACGTTGTCGATATAGAACAGAACAGCCAACGGCCAGGTAGCGGGCCACAGTAAAACCAGACCGGCCATAGGCAGAACCTCTGTCACCCATACATCCAGAGTTGAACGCCAGTCGTTATACCAGCCAACCAGATTAAGAAGGGAAAACTCGTATTCTCCCTTGTAGGGGACAGAGTGATGCGCTTCGTGCAGATACCAGAGCGGCTTCCAGCAATGGGCAATTCTGTGCGTCCAGTAAGTCACAAAGGTAAAGACCAGAAAAGCACCGGCCAGTTCCAGCAGATAAATCAGAAAACTCAAACTGTTGTCGAAGGGAATCAGGCTCAGAAGATGATCCATCACATCAACTCTCCCCCCAGGGTGACCAGGGATCATTGAAGACCACCTCACCGGACGACTTTCGTCTCATGATATTTTCAACAGAGAGATCAAGCGCATAATAATGATGGCGGGCCGCTTTCCCCAGCTTTCCTGCTGCCAGAGTCAATGCCTCCGGGCTGTTCTGTCCGAAGCAGGGTCGACCATCTGCAATGGCATAGGCAAGGGAAGCCGCATGATAAACGGTATCCCAGAACTCTGTATCCTCGACAGAAACCGGTTCAAGTTTCTCAACAATTGAAACAGAGAAACCACCTTTTGTTTCATGAGCCAGAAATTCCGGAAAATGTGGAGAGACCTCTCTTTGGCACAGCGCTACAAAGTCAGAAAAAGGCTTCTCGTTCTGCGCCAGCCTGACAACGAAATCGTACCCGGAATGCGCCATGGCAACCGCATCATCACCCTGACCTGCACTGTAAAATCCACAACCGGACAGATTATCCAAAGCATGTTTGAACCATTTTTGTTCAAACAGTTCCAAAGGCGCTTTTTGACTTTCCCTGTTTCGGGAAGGAGAGTGACTTTCTGTTTGAACAGTTCTTCTCTTTTCAAAAAATTCCCGGGGGAACTCGCCCTCAATCAAATTCAGGCAAAGTTGCCTTGCCGCTTCCTTATCCATTGGCCTGTTCTTCCTTTATTCCCTGACCAATCAGAGAAGAAGAGACGGAAGCTTCCGGTTTTTCCAGAAGCTCCCTGTGTCGAACGGAACGAAGGGTGATACATTCGGCGCAGCGACCACATTTGACTTCATGGCCATCAGGAGAAAGGAGCGGATCCCTGCAACTGGATGTCAAACAAAACAGCTCATAAGGCATGTAATCAGCCTCTTCCTGTTTTGATGGAGGCTCCGGCCAGAGAAAACAGTAAGGTACATCTTCACTGCGCCAGATGTTTTTCAGCAGTCCTACATTCATCATGCGCAAAAAAGAGTAGATTTCACTGCCGGGATTCCAGTCCCGGTCTTCGTCACTATTCATACTGAAAAGAATTCTGTCCCGAACAGTGAAACCAAATGACTTCGCAACCTGGGCTGCAAAAAACATGGTTGTTGTCGTATCCCGTGCAAAAGCCGAAAAATCAGACAGATCCACCAAACTCTCCGAAAAATGAAAATCCCTGTAATATTCCTGGATAAAGGGTTTCATTTTTTCGATCGCAATGGCTTCGCTTTCACAAGTCATGCTGGATCTGTCACCACGATCATGTCTGGCAACACGGTGCATATGGTGAGCATAAACCTCATCATCTGTTTCATTGAGCAACCGAACGACACCATAGGTGCTGTCCAGTCCTCCGCTCCACATCACCAAGGTCTTTCGTTTTTTACTTTGGTCAATAACCAGTTCACCCACGGAAAATAACCCCTGTTTTCAAATCTTATCTTTCTTTCAGCGCTTCATCCTGATAGCGCAGCAACGGAGCCAGGAAAAATTCGATCAGTCTTCTTTTTCCTGTTTTGACTTCAAGCGTCACAGACATGCCCGGTGTCAATTTGACCCAGCGGTTATCAACAAGAATCTGATCACTGTTCATACTGGCCTTGACCTGATAGACGCGCCCGAGGTTTTCATCTTCGATGGCATCGGCGGAAATGCTTTCAACTTCCCCTTCAATCATGCCGTACTTTGTGTAGGGAAAGCTCTCCACCTTGATCTCGGCACGCTGGCCTTTCTCAACAAAGCCCACGTCCTTGTTTTCAACCATTGCATCAATCTGCAAGGGAACATTTTCCGGTACGATCGTCATAATGGCCTGCGCCGGCTGAACAACACCCCCAACAGTATGAACCTGAAGCTGCTGAACAATGCCATCAACCGGAGCACGCAGGTTCCTCAGTCTGTTGCGCTCCGAAGCCTTGCGGAGCTCCTGCAGCAATGCAGCCTCTTGCTGAAGGGATTCAGCCAGCAGGGTTTGCTGTTCCACAAAGAAGGAAGCCTCACTCTCTATCAGCTGTTCCTGAAGGCTTGAAATCTGGGCCAGAACCTCTTTTTTCCTCTGTCTCTCAATGGAAAGATCACCCTTGTTTTCAACAAGCTGCTGTTTCAGTTCCAGATAGGCTGTTCTGCTCACAGCCTTTGTTTTCAGAAGCTTCTCCCTTGCTTCAACCCTTTCGGAAAGCAGGGGAATAATCTCCTCATATTTTCGAATGTCAGCATCGATCATCCCGGCTGCTGCTTTTCTCTGGGCAATTTGACTTCGCAGCGAAGCCTTCTGTGCCTTGAACTCTCCGAGGGTTTGCAAAAGGAGGGTTTTTTTAACGAGAAAGAGGTCTTCTGAAATTCCGTCCGGCACTTCAAAGGACAGTGTTCCATCCAGGGGTACAGCCGTCAGGTCTTCTGCTAGTTCCAAAAGGGCTTTCAAGCGGCTGATCTCAAGCTGAACAGCAAGCAGATCCTGTTGAAGCCTCTCTTCGTTTGCATCACTTTCCGTGGGGTCGAGTTCGATCAGAAGATCTCCTTTGGAAACCTTCTGGCCATCCCTCACGTGTATGGCTCTTACAGAACCAATCTCGAGAGGCTGGATGGTCTTCACCTGACCACCCGGAACAATTTTTCCATTGGCAACAGCTTCCGTATCAATCCAGCCGAAATAGCTCCACAACAGGGCTGTCGTAAAAAGCAGAACAATAAACCAGGTCATGGCACGCCCGACAGGAGAAGCCGGTGTTTCAAGCACTTCCACAGCTGCCGGCAGAAACTCGAGCTCATCACCCGTTCTGCTTATTTTCTCGCGTTTTTTGTCTTCCTGGCGGGAAGCACGCCAAACCTGGACTGTATTGATGAGGAAATCCTTCATCTATCTTTCCCCCACCTGGTGACAATGCAAATCGTAATATCGTCCCTGCAGGTTCAGAAGTTCCGCATGAGTGCCTTCCTCGATAATCTGCCCCGCATCAAGAACAACAATCCTGTCAGCCTGACGGACAGTAGACAGTCTGTGCGCGACAACAAGAACGGTTCGCCCCTTGCAAATATCTTTCATATTGTCCTGGATAATCCGCTCTGATTCATAATCCAGGGCAGAGGTTGCCTCATCAAAGATCAGGATGGAGGGATCACTGACAAGGGCCCGTGCAATTGCAATACGCTGGCGCTGACCTCCGGACAGACCGCCGCCTCTTTCTTCCAGAACCGTTTCGTAACCATGTGGCAGTTCGGTAATAAAGTCATGCGCACCGGCAAGCTTTGCAGCTTCCATAACCTTTTCCATCGGAAGGGAAGGGTCGGAAAGGGCAATATTGTCCCGGATTGAGCGGTTGAACAGGACATTTTCCTGCAAGACAACGCCGATCTGTCGTCTCAGCCAGGCCGGGTCCATCAGGGCAATGTCTGTTCCGTCAACCAGAACACGGCCCTTTTCAGGAACATAGAGCCGTTGAACAAGCTTTGTGATTGTCGACTTTCCGGAGCCGGAACGACCAACAAACCCGATAATCTGCCCCGGCTTGATCTCGACAGACACATCTTTGAGAACAACCGGACCATCAGCCTTGTAACGGAAATTTACACCTTCCAGTAAAATCCCGCCCTGGACAGGTGGCAAGGCAACCTTGTGATTTTTCCGATCCTGTTCACCCGGAGTGTTCAGGACATCCCCCAGTCGCTCCAGTGAAATCCTGAACTGCTGGAAATCCTGCCACAGCTGTGCAAGCCTTAAAATGGGCTGGTTGACCTGTCCGGAGAGCATGTTGAAGGCAACCAGCTGCCCCACAGACAGCTCCCCTTCAATGACGAGCTTTGCCCCGAACCAGAGCAGCAATGCCATCAGGATCTTGTTGATCAGCTGAACACCCTGACCTCCAAGGGTTCCCAGCACTGTCCCCCTGAAGGAAGCCTTCACATAACCGGCCAGCTGTTCTTCCCACTGCTGACGCATTTGCGGCTCAACAGCCATGGCCTTGAGGGTTTCGATCCCCGAAACGGACTCAACCAGAAAGGACTGGTTCTGAGCGCCTCTTTGAAACTTTTCTTCCGTTCTGCGGCGCAGTTCCGGTGTGATAGCGATCGACAGAATGACGTAAAAGGGAATGGATCCCAGAACAATAAAGGTGAGCAGGGGGCTGAAATAGAACATCACAGCAAAGAAAACGACTGTGAAAACAAGATCCAGAACCACAGTCAGGGCATTGCCTGTCAAAAAGGACCGGATGGACTCAAGTTCCCTGACACGTGCAACAATCTGACCCACAGCCCGGCTGCCAAAATAGGCAATCGGCAGGTTCAGCAAATGCCTGAACAGACGGGCGCCCAGTTCAACATCAACACGACTGGCCGTGTGGGAGAAGATATAGGTTCTCAAGGTTCCCAGCACGATTTCAAAAAGAGTGATCGCGACCAGACCAACCACAAGAACATCAAGAGTTGTCAAACCGCGGTGAACCAGCACCTTGTCAATAACAACCTGGAAGAAGAGGGGGGTGACCAGTGCAAAAAGCTGCAGGAAGAAGGAGGCCAGCAGAACGTCACCAAAGAGCTTTCTGTACTTTACGATAACCGGAATAAACCAGGTGATATCAAACTTGCGTTCTTCCCCCGCAAGAACCGATCGCTTGGTCAGATAGACAATATCACCGGCCCATTCAGACCAGAGCTGTTCAACAGTCAGGGTTTGCGGAGGATGCCCGGGACGCTGTATCAGAACATCCTGTCCCTGGACCCGGGCAAGAATGAAAAACTCGCCGTTTCTGCCACGCGCAATAGCGGGCAGGGCAGCACGATCCAGACGTTTTGGCTTAACAACAGAAGACCGCGCCTTCAGGTCAAGTGATTTTGCCGCCCGAAGGATTGTTAAACTATCAAAAGCTGTTCCTGCAGGGGCAAATTCATTACGGATGGCGTCAGGGTCAACAGGAACCTTCAGAAAATGCAACAGCATGCAAAAGGATAGCAATCCGCTGTCTATTGAGGGACTTTGTTCTTTTTGACCAGAAGGAGTATCAACCTCGGCAGAATTAACAGATTGAACAGACATAATAAGTTAGCACACAGGTTGATCGCAAAAACGTGAAGTGAAAAATCAACCTATAGGAAAGTCACAGGAAAATCCAGTAGAGGTTTTTCTATTTAAAATATTGATATATATTCATAATTTTTTGACTGAGAAGAAACATCAGACAAAGTCGTTCAAATATTAAAAAAGCCCCGGAAAAATTCCCGGGGCTTTCTTTCGACTTACTGGTTCATATTGTCGAAGAACTCTGTATTGCTCTTGGTGTTTTTGAGCTTGTCGAGAAGGAAGTCGACTGAGTCCGTAACACCCATTGGCATGAGGATCCGGCGAAGAACCCACATTTTGGAGAGTGTAGCCTTGTCGACCAGAAGCTCTTCCTTACGAGTACCGGATTTACCGATATCAATCGCCGGGAAGGTTCTCTTGTCAGCCAGTTTACGATCCAGAACAATTTCTGCGTTACCGGTTCCCTTGAATTCCTCGAAGATCACCTCGTCCATGCGGCTTCCTGTATCAATCAGGGATGTGGAAATAATTGTCAGGCTACCGCCTTCTTCCACATTACGCGCTGCGCCGAAGAAACGCTTTGGTCGTTGCAGGGCATTGGCATCAACACCACCGGTCAGAACCTTGCCTGAGCTTGGCACCACAGTGTTGTAAGCCCGTGCCAGACGGGTGATGGAATCAAGCAGGATCACAACATCCTTCTTGTGCTCGACCAGTCGCTTGGCCTTGTCGAGAACCATCTCTGTCACCTGAACGTGGCGATGCGCAGGCTCGTCAAAGGTCGAGCTGACCACTTCACCCTTCACGGAACGTGCCATGTCGGTGACTTCTTCCGGACGTTCATCGATCAGAAGAACAATCAGGAAAACCTCGGGGTGATTCTTGTTAATGGCATGGGCAATGTTCTGCATGAGAACGGTCTTACCGGTCCGGGGGGGCGCAACAATCAAGGCACGCTGTCCCTTGCCCAGTGGTGTCACCAGATCAATCACACGCGTAGTCAGATCCCGTTTGGATCCGTCACCCAGCTCGAGGTTCAGCTTTTCATCCGGATAAAGCGGTGTGAGGTTGTCAAAGTTGATACGGTGACGGGAGTTTTCCGGCGTATCAAAGTTGATGGATTTCACATTCAAAAGGGCAAAATAACGCTCGTTTTCCTTCGGCGCACGGATCTGACCCTCAACAGTGTCACCTGTTCTCAAGCCAAACCGGCGAACCTGATTCGGACTGATGTAGATGTCATCCGGACCCGGAAGGTAGTTTGATTCCGGCGCGCGCAGGAAACCGAAGCCGTCATGCAGAATTTCAAGAACTCCTGAGCCGTAGATCGGCACATCGTTGTCAGCCATTTGTTTCAGGATGGCAAACATCATGTCCTGCTTGCGCAAACTGTTGGCGTTTTCAATTTCCAGCTCTTCAGCCAGAGCGAGAAGCTCTGCCGGGCTTTTTGCTTTAAGATCTTGTAAATTCATGAAATTTTCTGTTCAGCTTGATGGACTGTCTAACGATTTTTCACTGTTCGGGCTTCTGTAGAAAGAAAGACGGCCAAACAACTGTAGCCCTGTGTAACCACTGCCCGATGAAAATCTGTCAAATTGAGGTGTTTCAAAAAAGCCGGGCACAGACTTTGATCCCGTCAGGATGCACCACATTTTTGAAACAAAAGAGGAAGGAAGAATAAAACAGAGACCTTTCTGATCTGTCTTTTAAAGTCACTGTCTTATTCACTAGGGAGATATAGTACACCAAATTACCCGTCAAGTAAAAGAATGACGCAGGCCCTACCCTGAATAGACAAGGGCCTCTGCCTGAATCCTTTCCTTCGGGCAAATAATCGTCACAACTGTGCCTTCTCCGTACTGGCTTGAAATCTTCAGATGACCTCCGTGAAGCTTGATCAAACCGTCAGCAATGGCCAGACCAAGACCGATGCCGGAACTTTCCTGCCTGCTGTAGGAGTTGTCACTGCTCAGGAAGGGTTGAATGACCTTTTCGAGGTTTTCCTCCGCTATTCCACAGCCATTGTCAGACAGGATAATTTCCAGATTACCTTCCTGATTGAGTGCCGCCCGTCCGATCAGGCAACCACCATCATCCGTGTATTTGATCGAATTTTCGAGGATGTTGGTGATGATCTTCAAAAAGGCCCGGTTGTCTCCTTCAATGACAATATCCCCGTCCGGAAAAAACTGCTCTGTCTGCAGCTGTTTTTTTATGCTTTCAGTCTGAATGAGTGTGAAAGCCTGATTCATGGTTTCCTGGACAGAGAAAATTGATTCATTGAGATTGGTTTCATCAACTTCCAGCTTTGAAATCTCGAGGATATCATTGATCAGCGAAAGAAGATGCTTACCACTGCTGACAATGTCCTCTGCATAGGATTTGTAACGTTCATTCCCCAGGGAACCGTATATTTCCTGCTCCAGAAGTTCCGAGAAGCCGATAATGGCGTTCAACGGGGTCCTCAGTTCGTGTGAGATGTGTGCAAGAAAGCTTGATTTGGCCCGACTGGCCCGCTCTGCAACATTCTGGGCCTCCAGAGCCTTGCTTTCACTGTCCTTCAGGCGCGAAATCAACTCCTCGTTCTCGAACTGAATGGCGCACCAGTGAGCAACGAGCTTGAAAAGATCCTCGAAGTTCTCGTCTTCGCCGACATCCTGATCATGAAGGGCAAAAACGTGGCCGATCACCTTCCCGCTTTTGTTCTGAATGCCCATGGAGTGATAGGATTTCAGATTCATGTCTGCAAGAAGAAGATCCTCGGGAAAATCCTCGATCAGGTTCTTTGTATGGCAGTAGTATTCACAGCTCTTGTAAACAATATCGCAGGGCGTGTTTTCCAGGGCATAAATCAATCCCTTGCCCATTTCCTCCCCATCCCAGAAGGACTGGACATAAACCTGATTTTCATTAGGAAGAACCGTTGCAGTACCGGTGTAGCGATAGCCGGTGCCCTCAGCCAGAGCCAGAGCCGCAGACTGATATATCTTTTCACGCTGGATAACCGGCGTGTCGACCAGCTGGGTTACAGCCTTCAAAAATCGATGATCACTGGAAGAACTATGCGTCATACTTTTCTCTGGTCAAAAACCGATTCAAACGATAATCGATTCCAGAAAAAAAAACCAGTTTTCTTGTGTTAATATTTGTAAACCATTTAAAACGGTTTTACGACCACAAGAATTACAATCAAAACCATAAGAAGTGTTGGTACTTCATTGGAAATCCGGAAAAACTTCTCTGATTTTACATTTTTGTCTGCTTTGAATGCCTTGACCAACCGTCCGCAATAGGCATGAAAAACAGTCATTAATACAACCGCTGTGAGTTTTGCGTGAAACCAGCCACCATCTTCCCAGGCTTCCAGAATAATGGCGAGCAAAAGCCCGGCAAACCAGGCAACATGCATTGCCGGGCCCATGATGAACCTGAAAAGCCTGTATTCCATCACCTTGAACAGCTCGGATCTTTCAGATCCTGCAGGAACAGACGCGTGATAGACAAACAGGCGCGGCAGATAGAGAAGACCGGCCATCCAGGAAATAACAGCAAGGATGTGAATGACCTTGATCCAGTCATAAGCTGGCGAGAGAAAGGAGGACAGATCTTCCATCACGATATAAGCTCCTGATTTGCCTTGTTTGTTCCGGATTAAAATCCGCGGACACGTTTCAGCATCTGTTCAACGTGTTCAATTGGCGTTTGAGGAACAATGCCATGACCAAGATTGAAAACAAAAGGCCCATCTGAGAGGTGAGACAAAATATCATCAATGGACTGATCCAGTGCCTTGCCACCAGCAACCAGTGCCAGGGGATCAAGATTGCCCTGAACGGTGACATGTTTCTGAATTTCCTCGCGAACCCATTGCAGGGACAGGGTCGTGTCTAGCCCCAGGGCATCGGCACCGGATTCCAGTGCAAAGGTTTTGTAGGAAGGGCCTACGAGGCGCGGAAAGAGGATAACAGGAACATCCGGGTGAACAGCCTTGATCGACTGAATAATCCTTTTACAGGGTTCCAGGCACCATTTTCTCAGAGCCCACTCAGGCCAGACACCGGCCCAGGAATCAAAGATCTGAACTGTTTCTGCACCGCGATTGATCTGTTCAATCAGATAAAGGGATGTGGCCTCGACAACGAGATCAACCAGTTTCTGGAATGTTTCCGGTTGAGCGAAGGCCCAGCTCTTTGCTTTGGCGTAATCCTTGGAAGACCCGCCTTCGATCATGTAACTGATGACAGTCCATGGAGCTCCGGCAAAGCCGATCAGCGTTGTTTCCTCTGGAAGACCTTCTTTCAGTCGTTCGACGGTTTCATAGACCGGTGCCATATGGCTGTGAAGGTTTTCAAGGGTGAGATTTTCAATGTCCTGTGCGTCTTGTAATGCTTCCAGTTTTGGACCTGTTCCCTCTTCAAACCAGACTTTCTGGCCCAGAGCATGGGGAATGACGAGAATATCGCTGAAGAGGATTGAAGCATCAAACCCGAAGCGTCGAATGGGTTGAAAGGTAACTTCTGCTGCCAGTTCCGGATTGTAGCAGAGATCCAGAAAGCCGTTGGCTTCCTTTCGGGTTGCGCGATATTCCGGCAGATAGCGTCCGGCCTGACGCATGAGCCATATGGGTGGACGCTCGGTTTTTTCGCCTTTAAGGGCACGAATCATGAGTTTTTCATTGGTTTTCATTGGTTTCTGTATCTCCTGGTTCGCTTGCTTAAGGCGGGTTTGAACGTAAAACAGATGAAAGTGGCAGTCTGTTCAAAACAGCAGTTCTGTTTGCTGAAATCCCTTTTCGGGAATTGTCAGTCGTTCACGTTCCTACCTGTCCTGTATGGCGCTTGCCTTGTGATGAGTCAAATGCCCTCCAGTTCATAGTATTATTTTATGAAAGGTTTGTTTTTGTTGTTAATCCCTGTGAGTCATGTGGATTAAATTCTCTGCACAGTTTTATCCGCAGATTTTCGAAATTCTGAATCACACGGACAAAAATTTGTGAGTTACTTTTTTTCTGAAAGGAGGGACTCCCTGTTTTTTTGAAGAGTCGTGCTTTTTGTCGGAAACAGGTGAATCATGTGGATAAGTTTTTTTGACGCCTGAATCGACTCCGGTTTATTCACACCCCTGAAAAACTGAAAGTTCCCTATGAAAACCAGAGAAATACTGACATAGAGAACGTTGAAGAAATGAGGGATTTCAAAGAATCCCAAAAGTTATCCCCAGATTCGCTCGGAGTCCTTCAGACTCTTATCCACGGATTTTTTTCCTTTCCGGCTTTTTTCTTTCAAAGAGAAGGCTCGAAAGCGGTGTTCAAAAACCGGGATGTTTGTTTAACTGCTCACAGTTCAAGTCTGAAGGATTGTGACCTTGGTAAAAACGCATCTGCATCTTGTTTCTGATTCAACAGGTGAAACAATCAACTCCGTAACGCGGGCCTGCATGGTCCAGTTTGATGTCGCAGAACCTGTTGAACATGTCTGGTCGCTGGTCAGAACGAAAACCCAGATGGAAAAGGTCCTGATGGGAGTGCGGGAAAATCCGGGTCCGGTTCTCTTTACAATGGTCAACCGGGAACTCAGGGACATTCTGATCAGGGGATGCAGGCAGTACGGTGTGCCCTCCATTCCCGTCCTCGACCCTGTTATCCATGCCCTGGCGAATTACTACAACCTTGAAATGTCGGGAAAACCGGGGCTCCAGCATGCTCTGGATACAGAGTATTTCAACCGGATCGAGGCGATGAACTTCACCCTGAACCACGATGATGGCCAGTTGCCCCAAAACCTGAATTCTGCAGATATTGTGATTATCGGGGTTTCCAGAACATCGAAAACCCCGACTTCTGTCTATCTGGCAAACAGGGGATTGAAGACTGCGAATGTTCCGATCGTCCCCGGCTGCCCCCTGCCCGAAGAGCTTTTCAATCTGGACAGTCCGCTTGTGATCGGATTGACCAAGGATCCGCAATCCCTTGTTCTTATTCGCAAAAGCCGCTTGCGTCTGATGACGCACGAGCACGATGACGAAACAGACTACGTTGATCTCGAGACTGTGACAGAAGAAGTCAAAATGGCCCGCAAGCTCTGTAATGAAAACCGCTGGCCCATTATTGATGTCACACGGCGTTCAATCGAGGAAACGGCTGCCACCATTATCAAACACTACAATCGCCACTTTGAAGAACGACAGGCCCGTGAGTTTTCCTCCTGATCGACTTGTGAACGGATTTGGTAAAAATGACTGATTCTCCTGACAAGAAAGACACTCTTTTAAGCGGAAAGGCCGCACTGGCCGGAGTGATCGGCTTTCCTGTTTCCCATTCAAAATCCCCTCGTCTTCACGGGTACTGGCTCAGGGCTTACGGAATAGACGGCGCCTATCTCCCTCTGTCGGTTGCCCCGGACGATCTGGGAACAGCCGTTAAAGGTCTTCAGGCTGCCGGTTTCCGGGGAGCAAATGTGACCGTTCCCCACAAGGAAGCTGTGATGGCCTTTTGTGACGAGATTGATCCCCTGGCCCAGAGAATTGGTGCGGTCAATACCCTTGTTTTCAGGGAAGACGGTAAAATTCATGGCAGCAACACCGACGGGATCGGTTTTCTGGAAAATCTGCGACAGGGGTCCTCGCTTGATTTTCATGGCCTGAGGGTTGGTGTTCTGGGCGCCGGTGGTGCAGCACGGGGTATTCTGGTCGCTTTGCAACACGCCGGCGTTTCGCAAATCAAACTGACAAACAGAACGGCAAGCCGGGCTGAAAAACTGGCTGAAGATCTCAACAACAGCCGGGAAAACGCGGAAGCCGGGCTGATCACAGTGATTGACTGGGATCAAAAGGATCGCGTTCTGGAAAACTGCGATCTTTTGATCAACACAACATCTCTGGGAATGGAAGGTCAGCCCCCGCTTGATCTGGATTTTTCCGCCTTGCCCGAAAATGCGGTTGTCACTGATATTGTCTATGCGCCCCTGATCACGCCTTTGCTGGCTGCTGCCAGAGAGAAAGGCTACAGGATTGTTGACGGGCTGGGCATGCTCCTGCATCAGGCCTGCCCGGGTTTCAGGGCCTGGTTCGGGCGGGAACCGGAAGTCACAGAGGCCCTGAGGCGGACAGTTCTGGGCGGGGAAACTGCTGACAGGGAGGTCTGATCTTGTTTGTCCTGGGGCTGACGGGGTCCATTGCCATGGGGAAATCGACAGCGGCGCGCTTCTTTCGTGAAGCAGGGATTTCTGTGCATGATGCCGATGCAACAGTGCACAGCCTGATGGCTTCCGGAGGACGGGCTGTTGAAAGAATTGCTGCATGCTTTGGAAAGGCCGTTCTTGATTCAGCAGGTGCAGTGAACAGAAAAGAGCTGGGAAACAGGGTTTTTGGAAATCCCGAGGCTCTTGAACAGCTGGAAACCATCCTTCATCCCCTTGTCAGAGAGGATCGTGAAAGGTTCCTCAAACAGCAGGCCCTTCAAAGAAGTCCCCTGGTTGTTCTTGATGTTCCCCTGCTGTACGAAACAGCAACAGACAGGGAATGTGATGCCGTTCTTGTTGTTCAGGCTCCTGCCTTTCTCCAGAAACAGCGTGTTTTGAGCCGTCCCAACATGACCGCGGAGAAGCTGCAATCCATTTTGGGCAAGCAAATGCCTGTCCGGGAAAAGGCAATCAGAGCACAATGGGTTGTTCAAACAGGCCTTGGCATGCGAAAAACCAGACGGGATATTGAATCAGTCATTCGACAGATCAGATCCCTGAAACCGAATAAAACCGTCCAATTCAGCAAGTGAAGACAGTCCATGAGAGAAATTGTCCTTGATACCGAGACAACCGGCTTTAAACCCGAAGAAGGTCACAGAATTGTGGAAATCGGTTGTCTGGAAGTGATCCAGAACATTCCGACAGGAAAGTCACTGCAGCTCTATATCAATCCTGAACGGGACATGCCGGAGGAGGCTTTCAAGGTCCACGGCATCAGCAGTGAATTCCTTTCTGACAAGCCGGTTTTCACAGATGTGGTTGATGAATTCCTTGATTTTGTCAAAGAGGATCCGCTTGTGATTCACAACGCTGCCTTTGACATGAAATTTCTCAATGCAGAGCTGGAATGGGCCGGTCGGCCAAAACTTGTGAACAAGCCCATTGATACTGTCCTGATTGCGCGGGAGATGTTTCCCGGAGCGCCGGCAAATCTTGATGCGCTCTGTCGGCGCTTCGGAATTGATAACTCGTCACGGACCTATCACGGCGCCCTGCTTGACTGCGAATTGCTGGCTGAAGTCTATCTTGAATTGCGTGGCGGACGGCAGCACGGCTTTGATCTTGCTTCAAAAAAGGCAATTGGAGCAAGATCGGAAAAAGCAAGAACAGTTCAGTTGTCATCAAGTAATAATCCAGACAAAAAAGCCAGAGAACCCAGAAATTTTCTAATTCCAGAATTAGAAAAACTATCCCATACAGAAATGCTTTCAAAAATCAAAAATCCAATCTGGTCAGTAGAAGATTAATATTGAAAATATTTTCAATTTGTATTGGTAGCTGTTCGGTTTTTTCAAAATACGCCCTGAAAAATGTCGCTAATAGGAAAGTTGGCGACATTTTCTTTTATTAGGTTAAAGCAAAATTAATAACAGGGAGTATGTCTTGATGGGAATTAAACCGCCTTTTACAAACCTTGATATCAAAACAGCAGATCAGGGTTTTTATGAGGGCTACAGCAAAACTATTGCAGTTGTAAGCAAGGTGCTTATGACAGCCCTGGTTCTCTGGGCTCTTGTCTGGCCATTGAATGCCGGAGAAATGTTGTCCTTTGTCAACGGAACACTGTTGAACTCTTTCAACACCTTCTATGTCCTGACCGTTGGCCTTTTTGCGCTTTTCCTCTTTGCCATTGCAATCATTCCGTCTTCTGGCCGCCGCTTGCTGGGGCAACCCGGTGAAAAACCGGAGTTTTCAAACTTTTCCTGGTTCTCCATGATGTTCGGTGCCGGTCTGGGTGTCGGCCTGATGGTTTACGCGACCGCTGAGCCTCTGGGGCTCTGGGGAAGCAATCCGGAACTGATCAAAAACACGGATATTGCTGCAAACAGTCAGGAAGCGGTTCAGTCTGCATACCGCTATACCTTTGCGCACTATGGCTTTCACGCCTGGGCGATCTATGTCGTAACAGGCCTGTCACTGGCCTATTATGCCTACACACGCGGGATGCCGCTGACAGTCCGCTCTGCGCTGACACCTCTGTTTGGCAAGCACGTAAACGGTATCCTCGGTGATATTGTTGATGTTCTGGCTGTCATTGCGACCATTCTGGGTGTTTCCGTGACCATCGGCTTCGGTGTGAGCCAGCTTGTGGATGGTATCTACAGCATTACCGGTATGGAATGGCTTGTGACCATTACGGATGGCGAGGCACCTGTACCGAGCACAGTCGGCCTGATTGTTGCGCTGGTTCTGGTGATGGGCATGTCCATTCTCTCGGCTGTATCGGGTGTTGGAAAGGGTGTGAAGATCCTGTCGGATCTGAACCTGATCATGTCCTGTATCCTGCTGCTGACCTTTGTTGTGGCGGGGTCCTTTGCCTTTGCGATGACAACCTACGGTCAGGCTTTTGTGGACTATGTGATCCACTTTGCCGCCCTGTCTTTCGAGGCCTACAGCCCGCTGACACAGGAGGCCTTTGTTTCTGCCTTGCCTGAAGCTGTTGCAGCACTGCCTGCCGAGGATGTCAGTGCGCTTTACTCTTCCGCAACAAATGCCTGGGGCAATCTGGACGGTTTCAAGTCCGGTCTGCCGGAAAGCTTCCTTGCCCTGAGCAATTCCGATCAGCTGGTCAGTGCAATCTACAAGATCGGTGAAGAAGGTCGTCTCTTTGGCTGGCAGTCCGGCTGGACCACCTTCTACTGGGCCTGGTGGATTGCGTTCTCGCCATTTGTGGGTCTTTTCCTTGCCCGGATTTCCAAGGGCCGGACGATCCGCGAGTTCGTTCTGGGTGCTGTGATTGCTCCGTCCCTGGTGTGTTTTGCCTGGATGACCATCCTGGGCGGTACCGCCATTGATCTGGAGCTGTCCGGTGTGGCCGAGGGTGCCCTGATCGGTGCGTCCACAACGGCGAAGCTTTTTGCAACGCTGGGCCAGATTCTGGATGGTGGCCTTCTGTTTGGAATTACTGTGATGTCAGTGATTTTGATCATGACCTTCCTCGTCACCTCTGCTGACTCCGGTATTCTGGTGATGAACACCATTATGGCTGGTGGCAGCGTGGATACAGGCATCAAGCACCGCATCATCTGGGGGAGCCTGCTGACACTGGTTATTGCCACGCTTCTGCTTGCCGGAGGCGGTGGCCTCAAAGCCCTTCAGAACGCGATGATTATCGGCGCACTGCCCTTTACCATGGTTATGGTTCTGATGTGTGTGTCCCTGACCAAGGCGTTGATCCGCGATGATCTGCGTGACCGTCTGGGTGTTGGCTACTCTGCAGAGGAACCAGCCGAATAATCTGACGGGATGACAAAAGAAAAAGGCCGGGGAAACCCGGCCTTTTTTATTGCGTCAATCGATTTGGAATCACTTTTTCATGGGCCAGGTGTCGCTGATGCGATAGCCCTCCGGCCAGGGGTCGGAAGGGTCCAGCATGTGCTGGTGTGTTCCGGTGATAAAGCCGCGTCCTGTAATGGCGGGGACAATCGCCGGTTTGTCGCCGACGGTGACCTCCCGTCTGATTTGACCTGTGAAGGTGGAATCAATAATGGAGCGTCCGATCAGGCGCTGCCCCGTTTTCATCAGACCCTTGTGATGAAAGGTCGCCATGCGGGCAGAGAGGGCTGTTCCGGTTGGGGAACGATCGATCTTGCCGGGCTGGATGGCCACAGCCGAGCGGATGGAAAGATCACCGTTTTCCTCCTCTTTCGGCTCCGTTGCAAAGGAACAGAAGGAAATGTGATCCCATTCAGGGTTCTCGGGGTGGGTGAAACCCAGCTGCTCGTTGGCAGCATTGGTGATTCTGATCCCGGTGTCAGCCAGTTGCTCTGCTTCCGAAGCCACCAGTTCAAAGCCCAGTTTCGTTGCATCCACCATAACAAAGCTGTCCCCGCCATAGGCTGTATCAACCGTGATGGTCCCCAGACCGGGAACCTCCAGCGGAACGTCTGTCCTGTCCGCAAAGGATGGCAGATTTTCAACGGTAATCCGCTCGGCTTTTCCGTTTCTGCAATCAGCCTTTACCCTGACGAGGCCACCCGGCGCTTCGAGGACCATTTCCGTGACAGGCTCGGACATGGGAACAATTCCGCTGTCGAGCAGGACAGTGGAAACACAGATCGAGTTTGAACCCGACATGGGGGGCGTGTCTTCCGGTTCCATGATGATCCAGCCCATCTGGGCTTCGGGATTTTTCGGGGGAACCAGCAGATTGACGTGCCGGAAAACACCGCCGCGCGGTTCGTTCAGAACGAAGTTCCGCAGTGTTTCGTCCCTGGCGATAAAGTTTCTCTGTTCCCACAGCGTTTCGCCCGGAGGCGGGGCAACACCGCCAACGATAACATCGCCGACTTCGCCTTCAGCATGGCATGAAACAACGTGAATGGTTTTGCTGCTGCGCATGAAACTGGATCCCTGTTTTCTGTTCTTGCAGGGAGTGTGATCAATTCCTGTTTTTCTGGCAAGTGCTCTCTATGAAGCTTCTCCACGCTTCTGGAGAACCCTCTGGCGATAAAGGACAAAAAGCCCGCTGGCAACAATGAGACACAGGCCGGTCACAACTTTCAGATCCGGAAGTTCCGAGAAGAAAAACCAGCCATAGAAGGTCGCCCAGAGCAGGCCGGTATAGAAGAAGGGCTGCAGGTTGGAAGGGCTTGTCAGGGTCATGGCCAGAATCATGAGAAAGTGTCCGACGGCATGGAAAAGGGAGATACCCATCAGGAGAAGAAGCGTTTGCATCGAAAGCTCCTGCCAGAAAAAAGGAACACAGAGACTGGTCAGAATGCAGGGGACCAGACCCATGTAGAGCTGGTTGGTGCCCTGGCTTTCCCGGTTGGCCCCGATTTTGATCAGAATTTGATAAAAGGCGAGGATCACGGCGCCGGAGAGGGGAAAGACGAGATTCCTGTCAAAAGAAACGGAGAGAGGATTCACAATGATCAGGACCCCGACACACCCGATGATCACGGCGATCCATCTGTAAATCCGGATTGTTTCCCTGAGCACGAACACGGAGAGAATGGTGACCATGATGGGGACAGAGGAAGAGATGGAATTCACTGTTGCCAGGGGAAGCAGGATAAAGGCGGTGATGAAAAGAAAATCAAAGGCAGGCAGCAGTGCTGAACGGCCAATGGTGAGTGTCGGCCTGTTCAGACGGATGGCTGCACGGATTTTGCCCTGGGCAGTCAGCAGCAGTGCAATAAAAAAGAACAGGGCCAGATAACGGGCCCAGACAATCTGGACCTCGTTGACAGTGCCGCCAATCCACTTGACGGAGGCATCACCTGCCGAAAAGCTGGCAATGGCGAGCAAAATCAGCAGGATACCTCTGGACAGGGATGATTGTTCGGTGAGCATGACAGCCTAACTTCTCCGGAAAACACGACAAGCTAAACTGTCACTGTGACAGTTCTTCGGGATTGAGTGGATTTTACAGTATTGTTGTCAGGACGCTAGAATTACCAGATTCATGGGGTGGCGAACACCATCAACTGTTTCCTGATCCTTTGTTTCCTTGGGGAGCAGGGGAGTATAGCCCTGTTCAATGGCCCTGTCGTAGCTCAGTTTGTCGCCAACAGCCCGCACACCCAGGTTTTTGTTCTGCTTTTCCAGTTTTGCCGACAGGTTAACGGCATCACCGATTACAGTGTATTCCAGACGGCTTTCATCACCGACGGCACCAAAGAGAATGGAGCCGACAGCAATGGAGCCGTTGACGGACGGACGGGGCAACCCGTCGCTGCTCGTTTCTCCGGATGTCCATTTTGCAGTGATGTCCATCAGCTCATCCATGGCTCGCATGGCGTCGGCAGCATAGCTTTCCGATGGTGTTGAGGCCCCGAAGGTTGCCATGATGCCATCGCCCATGAACTTGTCGATGGACCCGCCGTGTTTCTGAATCACCGGGACACAGAGGCCCTGGTATTCGGCGAGCATCCCCATAACCTTTTCGGCAGATTCACTGGCAGCAAGTGTTGTAAAGCCGCGCATGTCCAGATTGACAATGGCAGCTTCCCGGCGTTCGGCCATGCCGGCCTTGATGCCGTCATCAGAGTTCTTGATCCGCTGGGCGACATCACGGGAGAAAAAGCGGGAAAGCTCTTCGGAAGCCTGCTTTTCGGAGACCGAGGCGATCAGGAGGCGTCTGGCCCTGATCAGGGCGACGGCCAGTATTCCCGTGACAAGCAGGATGGAGATGATCTTGTCAAACTCTGCTCCCAGCAGGATGGAGTTCGAGGTCATGTAGTGCACGTAGTCCCGGGTGATCATGTCCTGATGAGGGTTCATGACCAGGACGTAGACAATCATGGACCCCCAGCCCAGTGCGCCCATCAGACCGGCAATCACAACGAACTTCGCTTCAAAGCGCAGGGCGCGAATGGCAACAAAGATAAAGACATACAAAAGGGTGGGTGCTTTGAGGTAAAAGCTGGGGGGCTGATTGTACTGGATGTGGAACGACCAGATCAGACTCATCAGCAGCGCCATATCGAAAAAGGCTGAAAGCGCCAGAGACCAGTCCGGAAGGCGGAAATTGTAGGCCCAGACAAGCCTGACAAGCGTCAGGAGAAGATAGATGGAAAGCGCCCAGGGAACAGGTTCGAACGGCGCAGCCTCGTTAAAGGTCTTGGGGGAAATCAGATAGAGGGTTCCAAAGATCAGAACCACGGACAGCTGAATCCAGCCGATCAGTTTCTCTGTTCTGTTTTCCTGATCCTCAATGGCACGTTTCACACGTTCTGGCAGGGTCTTTTCAATCCCGCTACTGAGCAGGTCCTTACTCAGAAATGTCATGCAAGTTGCCCCCGAAATAGAAATCAGTTTCTTCTTGGAACTGTTTGATCAATTAACCTTCTGACAGCTTACTTCTTTTTGTGAAGCGGGCTCCAGAAACACTGTTTCACATTAAGGTGAAAAGAATCCTAAAGGTAAATTGTCATGCCTTCACGGGCAAAAATCGTGTTGGGTGCAATGGCCTGGGCCCGCTTTTCCTCTTCCTTCAGGAAGCTGTCATCACTGGAGGGGCTGTGGTGGAAGGGAATCAGCTGTTTGGCTCCTGCAGCCTCACAGAGGCGGAGGCCTTCCTGCCAGGTCGAATGTCCCCATCCGATAAAGTTCCCGAAATTCTCGTCATTGAAGCTGCAGTCGTAAACAACACAGTCGGCACCTTCGATCAGTTTCAGGATGTTCTGGTCGGGCTCACCGATTTTGTGTTCTGTGTCAGTGACATAGCAGAATGAACGGCCTTCGTAATCCACACGGTAGGCCGTGGCGCCGTTCGGGTGAACCAGAGGGGCTGTCTTGATGGTGAAGTCCGGGAAGGGTTCAATGTCTTCCCCGGCGACAAAATCGCGAAACTCGACATCGGCCATGAAGATACCCGGAGGAACGGGGAAGAGAGGTTGCTGCATGAAGCGGCAGAGGATGTCATGCAGGTTTTCATCCTGGTCTTTCAGGTGACCGGCCCAGTAACGGATTTTGCTGGCCCCGCAAAAGTTGGGTTTGAAAAAGGGAACACCCAGAATGTGATCGTGGTGGGTATGGGACAGGAAAACATCCGTGACCAGCCCGTCCGGATTGTTTTCGCTGAGTCGCTTGCCCAGTGTGTGAATACCGGAACCGGCGTCAAAGACGAGACCGCGTTTGCCGCAGACAACCTCGACACAGGAGGTGTTTCCTCCAAAGGTCAGGAAATCCTTGTCTGCACAGGGAATGGAACCACGTGTACCCCAAATGCGAACGGAAAAATCGCTTTTGGTTCCATACTCTAGCTGGTCGTTGAGACCTGTACTGATAGCCTTTATCACACCGAACTGCCTTGTTCCCAATGGTTTGAGCCGAAGCTTTCTGGGGGTTCTTGTATGCAGATTGACTGACAGCCCTTATGAATTCGCCGAGAATTCCAGTCAGAATTGCTCAATTTCTGCTGACCCTTTTAGCGTCCTATTATGAATATAGGATGAAATGGATCAAGTAGTAGAGGCGCAATTGTTCATTTGTCCTGATATTTCTTCAAAACATTGAAAATATTTAATTTTTAAATGTTGCGGGCTCTGCTGAAGACAGCCTGTTCCGGCCTTTAGGGAACCAGTCGGTACCCGCCCGGCTCGGTCACAAGCAGGGTGGCATTTGCAGGATCGGGCTCGATTTTCTGTCTCAGACGATAGACGTGTGTTTCCAGTGTGTGGGTTGTCACACCGGCGTTGTAGCCCCAGACCTCGTTGAGCAGAACATCGCGTCCGACAACCTGTGCACCCTTGCGGTAAAGGAACTTCAGGATGGCTGTTTCCTTTTCGGTCAGGCGGATTTTCTTCTGGGTCTCGTTTTCCAGAAGGAGCTTGTTGCTGGGCTGGAAGCTGTAGGGGCCGATCGTAAAGATGGCGTCCTCGCTCTGGGCGTGCTGGCGCAGCTGGGCCCGCAGACGTGCGAGCAGAACACCCAGACGGAAAGGCTTGGTGATATAGTCGTTGGCACCTGCATCCAGACCCAGAATGGTGTCAGCATCCGATTCAGCTGCTGTCAGCATAATAATCGGACATTTGACTTCGTTTCTGCGCAGCAGGCGGCAGACTTCGCGTCCGTCCATGTCGGGGAGGCCGACATCCAGAAGAACGGCGTCAAAGTTTTCATTCTTGGCAATTTCAACGGCATCCAGGCCCGTTGCTGCCTCGGCTGTTTCGAACTCTTCATGGAGCCGAAGCTGTTCGCTCAGGGAAGTGCGCAGGGCATCGTCATCATCAACCAGAAGAACCTTGCGACCGGTGGAAGGAGCAGTGGATGCTGTCATAAATAATTCCTCTTTTCCCTGTAGAGCGATATTGGTGCCGAAAACGGCTTTTGCAGAAACAACTGTGTAAAACCCTGAGGCTTTTCAAGGGATGTGACTGCTTTCGCATTTATTTTAATACCATTGCCTGTGACCGGACGCAACAATCTGCCGAGAAATCAGGCATCTGTCTTCCTGCACAGGATGTGACACAAATCAAAGACTTGCCTGTGTTTTATGCTTTAAACTCGTGGCAAGGTTCATATCTCTTTTATGGTTCCCCGGGAACATCATCACATCTGCGTTGGTTTGCCGTGATGAAGCGGAAGGTTTGGAAATGACAACAGAAAACAAAGCACCAGATCAGAAAAATGCCTTTATGGATCTCGACCCTGCAGCTAGGGCCAGATATGTGATGCGCGCCGTTCACAAGGCTTCTCTGGGCACGACGATGACAGAGTGGCCCGACGGGCTTGAATCGCGAATGAAGGGATCAGCAGTACCCTATGTGTCGCTGGTTCTTGTGATGGTTGATCACGACGGAACGCCCTACATGCTGCTGTCTGATCTGGCCGAGCACACCCGGAATTTCCTTGTAGAGCCGAGGGTCAGCCTGCTGTTTGACAACACCGGACATCTTGCCGATCCCCTGACAGGTGCGCGGGTGACTCTGCTTGGAACAGTCAGCAGAGTGGATGATGCGGCTGAGTCCCGCCGGTTGCTTGACCGTTTTTTCCGGTATCACCATTCCGCGGCAGGCTATGCCGGCTTTGCTGATTTCAATCTCTACAGGGTTGATGTTTCTGCGGCGCATATTGTTGCCGGTTTTGGAGACATTCACTGGATCAGCGCAGAGGAGCTTGCTGTCGATACTTCTGATTCAGCTCGGTTGATGGCCAGTGAGGAGGATATCGTGGATCACATGAACACGGATCATCTCGAGGCAATTCGTCTGATTGCCACCCATATCCTGGGGCGAAAGGACGGAGACTGGCGCATGGCCGGTATCGACAGGGATGGCTGGGATTTGAACAACGGCAGGAAATATGCACGCTGCCTGTTTGAAAAAGCGGTGCTGACGCCGACAGATGCGCGCCTGCAGCTTGCAAGACAGACAACAACAGCCAGACAGCGACACGAAAGCGATCCATACGAAAACGACGGTATTCTTTGATCGGTTTTGGACGTTCTAAAGCTTGTACAGCTTGGGAAAGCTGTTAAGAGTGGGAACAGGAAACAGCTTTTGTTCGACTGTCTGGAGCTTTGTCATGTCTGATCCTCAGAATTCTTCTTCCTTCGCAATCGGTATTGCGGGCTGCGGTGGGCGCATGGGACGCATGCTGGTTTCTGCTGTTGTCGAGGCAGGCAAGGCGGGAGCGGCTGTCAGACTTGCCGGCGGATCCGAACGACAGGAAAGCGGACTGGTGGGCCGGGATCTTGGTGAAATGGCAGGCATTGGAGCCCTGGGCGTTCAGGCAAGCGATGATCTGGATGTTCTGTTTTCAACAAGCGATGTTGTGATTGATTTTACGGCCCCTGTCGCGACGACGGCACATGCGAAACTGGCTGCAAGGCATGGAACCGGACTGGTGATCGGAACAACCGGCATGACAGAGGCCGATCTGGCTGTGGTTCAGGATGCAGCCCGTCAGGCGCCGATTGTTTTTGCCAGAAACATGAGCCTTGGAGTCAACCTGCTGCTTTCCCTTGTACAGCAGGTGTCTGCTGCTCTGGATGAAGACTACGACATCGAGGTTCTGGAAATGCACCACCGTCACAAGGTTGATGCACCGTCCGGAACAGCCCTGGCACTGGGAGAAGCGGCTGCAACGGGACGGGGTGTCGATCTGGATGCTGTGGCTGACAAGGTGCGTGATGGCATCACGGGCGAGAGAAAACGCGGAGACATCGGTTTTGCGACATTGCGCGGTGGTGATGTTGTCGGGGATCACTCTGTGATCTTTGCTGCAGAAGGTGAACGCATCGAGATCGGGCACAGGGCCAGCAACCGCCAGGTTTTCAGCCGGGGTGCTGTCAAGGCTGCGTTCTGGTTGCAGGGCAGGGCACCGGGTTTTTATGACATGCAGGATGTGTTGGGATTGAAAAAATCCTGACTTTGAAGCCCCTGCGCAACAATAGTGAGTGACGGGCTTGTCAGAGACCTGCTAAAAGAAGGCAATCTCAAAGGCTCGGGAGTGAAAGGACAGGCAATGCGTCAGGCTTCTGTTGAACGCAATACATCAGAAACCCGGATCAGGGCGTCTATCAATCTGGATGGCACAGGAACGTGCAATGTCAACACCGGCATTGGTTTCCTGGATCACATGCTGGACCAGATCGCGCGCCATGGCCTGATGGATCTTGATATTGAAGCCAAAGGCGACCTGCATATCGACTTTCACCACACAACTGAAGATGTCGGGATTGCTCTGGGTCAGGCCTTCAAGCAGGCGCTGGGCGACAAGAAGGGCATCCGTCGCTATGCATCCTGCCTTCTGCCAATGGATGAAACGCTGGCACGTGTTGCCCTTGATTTGTCAAATCGTCCCTATCTGGTCTGGAATGTCGACTTCACCCAGGACAAGATTGGCGAGATTGATACAGAGCTGTTTCGCGAATGGTTCCAGGCCTTTGCCTTCAATGCGGGGATTACTCTCCACGTCGAGGTACTGCATGGCTTCAACAATCACCACATGATTGAAGCCTGTTTCAAGGGTCTGGCGCGCTCCTTGCGCGATGCGGTGGAAATTGATCCCCGCCGGGCCAATGAAGTGCCATCGACAAAGGGTGCCCTGTAATTCAGGGACCCTGTTTGAATTTCTGTAGCGTTAGAATGAAAAGAAGAGGACGTCTGAGATGACATCCCCGAACCAGAAAACCTTGGCAATTGTGGACTATGGTTCCGGCAACCTGCGCTCTGCTGCCAAGGCATTTGAACGTGCTGCGCGTGAAGCCGGTCTGGCCTTTGATATCGTCGTAACCGCTGATGCCGATCTGGTGGCCCGGGCTGACCGGATTGTGTTGCCGGGCGTTGGTGCCTTTGCTGATTGCAAGGCCGGCCTTGATTCCCTTGATGGAATGGTTGCGGCGCTGGAAGACGCTGTTCTGAAGCGCTCCGTGCCCTTTCTCGGAATCTGTGTTGGCATGCAGCTGATGGCTTCTGTTGGCCGTGAGCACGGGGATTGCAGGGGGCTGGACTGGATTGCCGGTGACATTGTTGCAATCGATCCTGCCGATCCTTCCCTGAAGGTTCCGCACATGGGCTGGAACACCCTGTCGCTTCAGGGCGATCACCCTGTTTTGAACGGGCTTGATAACGGGACACATGTTTACTTTGTCCACTCCTATCACTATCTGCCAAAGAGCAGGGATCATGTTCTGGCAGAGGTGGATTACGGAGGTGCGCTGACTGCGGTTGTCGGACGGGACAACATGATCGGAACCCAGTTCCACCCTGAAAAATCCCAGGATGCAGGGCTGAAGCTTTTTGCCAATTTCCTGCAATGGTCTGCCTGAGGGAAGGCTTTTTAGTGAAATTGAAAGGAATTTCACTTTAAGGTTGTGGTTTTCTGCTTGAGTGTTTGAAAAGAAACGATCACAAAGTGGTCATACAGACACTCGCTCTACAGGTTTATCACACTGTCGAACCGACAGGCTGACCGAAAGAAATTCCAGCCGGACTCTGCGACTGGATCACGTCTGTTGTGTTACTCGCGATAAAACAGATGGACTGCGAACAAAAAAATGATGAGAACAATGAACGCTATGCCTGATTTCCAAGCCACAGCATCTGTCGAGCTCCTGAAGGAATTCAAGGGGCCTGATCTTCACGATCTCTGTGATGCCACAGAGGCCGCGATTGAAGAGGGCGGCGGGTTTGGCTGGCTTCGTGTTCCGGAGCGTGACGTTCTGGAAAAGCACTGGAAGGGCGTTGTTCTCATTCCGCAGCGGACCCTCTTTGTCGCCCGTCTTGATGGTGTGATCTGCGGATCTGCCCAGCTTTACAGACAGCCCTCGAACAATGAGGCGCAAGCCCATGCAGGTCATCTCTCCTCCTTCTTCATTGCGCCCTGGGCACGCGGACACGGACTGGCTGCACAGATGGTTCGCGCTGTAGAGGCCGAGGCGAGAGACTGTGGTCTGGAAGTCCTCAATCTGGACGTGCGGGAAACGCAGAAAGCGGCGATCAATGTCTATGAACGTTGCGGGTTTGTTCGCTGGGGGACACAGCACACCTATGCTTGCGTTGATGGCGAATGGGTGGCAGGACATCACTACAGCAAGATTCTGATCCCGCATTGAGGTTGACCTTCCCAACGCTTTAAGGCATGGCTGATCGGGTGAAGAGAGAAACTCCAAGGTAAGGTATCCCGATCATGATCGTTTTCCCGGCAATTGACCTGAAAGACGGACAGGCTGTCCGTTTGCGCAAGGGTGAAATGGACTCTGCGACTGTTTTCAATGACAGTCCGGCTGCCCAGGCGCGTTCCTTTGAAGAGCAGGGATTTCGCTGGCTTCATATTGTTGATCTGAACGGTGCCTTCGAAGGCAAGCCGGTTAACAGGTCTGCTGTGGAAGGAATACTGTCCTCGATCTCCATGCCCACCCAGCTGGGTGGAGGTATCCGCGATATTGCAACGATTGAACAGTGGCTGGAAGCCGGTATCACGCGTGTGATCCTTGGTACCATTGCCGTCAAAAACCCTGATCTCGTCAGGGAAGCCTGCAGGCTTTTCCCCGGCAAAATCGTTGTGGGTATTGATGCAAGGGGTGGAATGGTCGCGACAGAGGGCTGGGCGGAAAGCAGTGATGTGTCCGCCGTTGATCTGGCGCGCAAGTTCGAGGATGCGGGTGTGGCTTCGATTGTTTACACGGACATTGACCGTGACGGCATGCTGCAGGGTTGTAATGTGGACTCCACCGCGGATCTGGCCCGCGCCATCTCCATCCCGGTCGTTGCCTCCGGTGGTGTGGCCTCGATTGAGGACATCAAGGCGCTGAAAGCTGTTGAAGCTGCAGGAATTGAAGGTGTGATCTGTGGGCGTTCCCTCTATGACGGGCGCATTGATCCTGCAGAAGCTGTTGCTGTTGCAGACGGCAGGCTTTAAGGTCGCGTTTCATTGAATTTCTTCTGGTGCGCTAACGGGTATTGAGGACGAAAATGCTGAAGGCTCGAATTATCCCCTGTCTGGATGTCAAGGATGGCCGTGTTGTCAAAGGCGTGAACTTTGTCGGTTTGCGCGATGCGGGTGATCCTGTGGAACAGGCCCGCCTCTATGACAGGGCCGGTGCGGATGAACTCTGCTTTCTGGACATCACAGCGAGCCATGAAGACCGCGGGATCATGCTGGATGTCGTGCGCAAGACGGCCGAGGAATGCTTTATGCCGCTGACTGTGGGCGGCGGAGTGCGTACGCTCGAGGATATTCGCAAGCTGCTGCTCGCCGGTGCGGACAAGGTTTCCATCAACACAACGGCTGTGACCAATCCGGACTTCGTGACGGAAGCCAGCAAGAAGTTTGGCAGCCAGTGCATTGTCGTTGCGATTGATGCCAAGGAAGTCGAGCCCGGCAGGTTCGAGATTTTTACCCATGGTGGCCGGAACGCGACAGGACTGGATGCCGTTGAATGGGCCCGGAAAATGGAAGCCAACGGTGCTGGTGAGATCCTCCTGACCTCCATGGATCGTGACGGCACCAAACAGGGTTACAATATCAATCTGACCCGTGCGATTGCCGATGCTGTGCGCATTCCGGTGATTGCTTCCGGTGGTGTTGGCAATCTCGATCACCTGACAGAAGGTGTGCGCGATGGCCATGCGACGGCTGTTCTTGCCGCTTCAATCTTCCACTTCGGGACCCACACCATTGCTGAAGCCAAGGAACACATGATTGCCTCCGGTATTCCGATGCGGTTGACAGAAGGGGCCTGAGCCATGTCTGATGCGCGCATTCTGGATGAACTCTTTGCCACAGTGGAAAGCAGGAAGGGTGCTGATCCTTCTGAATCCTGGACAGCGAAGCTCTTTGCCAAAGGGACTGGCAAAATTGCTCAGAAGGTTGGTGAGGAAGCGGTTGAAACGGTGATTGAGGCCATGAAAGGGGATCGCGAGGCCCTGACGGCTGAATCAGCGGACCTCCTGTTTCATCTGCTTGTGCTCTGGGCAGATCAGGATATTCGTCCCGATGATGTCTGGGCGGCGCTGGAAAAACGCCGGGGCACATCGGGTATCTCTGAAAAGGCATCGCGGACAGACAGCTGATCTGTGTGAAGGGAGAAAGCTTGATGCTTCTTGAAACCTGGCTTGTATTTGTTGCCTTTACGGCTGTAATCTCCATGACACCGGGCCCGAACATGCTGCTGGCTCTTTCCGTTGGTATTGAGCGCGGCGCTGTTTCTGCCGTCTGGACCACAGTTGGCGGCGTGGTGTCCATGCTGTTGCTTCTGTTTCTGTCCCTTGCCGGTCTGAGCGCAATTCTTGCGGCCTCTGCAACGCTTTTTGAAGTGATCAAGTGGGCCGGTGTGGCCTATCTCTGCTATCTGGGCATTCAGGCCTGGCGTGCGCCGGCGGTGGCCCGTAATGCTGATTCAGAAGACAACAAGCCGCGCAAGTCGGCCAGGGGACTTTTTGTGCAGGCTTTTCTGGTTGGCATTTCAAATCCGAAAGCCATTGTTTTCTTTGGAGCTTTCGTGCCGCAGTTTCTGGATCCAGCTCTGCCCAGAACACCACAGATTCTCACCATTGCGATCAGCTTTGCCGTGATCGAGTTCACCAGCATGATGACCTATGCGGTTCTTGGTGACCGGCTTGTGCCCCTGTTTCAGAAAGCGGGGAACATCCGGCTGCTCAACAGGATTACCGGGGGCGTTCTTGTTGGCGCTGGTGCCTTGCTGGCTTCAACGCAGCGATAGAGACAGCTTTTCTTCCTGTTGCTATTCCAGAATGGACATCAGCTTTTTCAGGACAGCTGTTCTTTTCTGATGGCTTGTGATCTTTTCACCCAGTGCGGTTTCCACATAGAAAACATCCACAGCCCGAAGGCCGTAGGTTGAAATCCGGGCCGAGTGAATCAGAAGTCCCATCTTCGTCAGAGCCTTGGTGAGATCGAACAGCAGACCGGTTCTGTCCTTTCCGTTGACTTCAATGACGGTGTAATGCTGGCTGGCATTGTTGTCGATGATGACACGCGGGGTCACCTGAATGGCCTTGTGGATACGGCTTGGCAGGTGGTGGGCCATGTCGGCAAGCTGCCGGGTCTGCTTGAGTTCTCCGGTCAGACTTCTTTCAATGTTCTCTTCCAGCTTTTGCAGTCGTTCGGGATCGTCAATCAGATCCTTGGTCATGCTGTCGACAACGTAGAAGGTATCCAGAGCCATTCCGTTGCGCAGCGTGTAGATCGTTGCACCTTCGATAGAACAGCCATAGAGGGCAAGGGTTCCGGCCAGGCGGCTGAAAAGCCCGGGGTGGTCACCGGCATAGAGGGTCACCTCCGTGATCTGGCGATAGCGATCAACATAGGTTCTCAGCGCAAAGAGAGTCTGCTTGTCCTCAACCTCTTTCATCATGCGGGCATGGCGGACCTGGGCAGAGGTGTCTGTTGAAAGCCAGTAGCTGTCTGTTCCGCGTTTGATGTGCGTTTTGATCGCCTTTTGGGTCCAGTTCTGTTCTTCCAGCCTTTCCTGAAGCTGGTGGATGGTTGCCTGGATGCGATGCTGACGGCCTTCTTCGGCGTGTTCGCCGGACAGAAGACTCTCGGTACGCCAGTAAAGATCCCGCAGAAGTGCAGCTTTCCAGCCGTTCCAGACAGTGGGACCAACCCCGCGGATATCGGCTACAGTCAGAACAAGCAGCAGGCGCAACCGTTCCGGAGACTGGACGATTTCTGCAAAGTCCTGAATGGTCTGGGGATCGTCAATATCGCGGGAAAAAGCGGTTTCGCTCATGGTCAGGTGATAGCGGACCAGCCAGCTGACGGTCTCGGTTTCTTCGGGACTCAGGCCCAGTTTCGGGCAGAGCCTCAGGGCAACTTTGGCTCCTTCGACAGAGTGGTCCCCCGGTCGTCCCTTGGCAATGTCGTGGAGGAGCATCGCAACATAGAGCGCCCGGCGGGACTGGACCTTGTGAATGACTTCTGTTGCGATCGGAGCCGCTTCACTGAGATCGCCCCGTTCGATCTGCGTCAGCACGTCAATGGTGAAAATCGTATGCTCGTCAACAGTATAGGAGTGATACATGTTGAACTGCATCAGGGCCACGACCTTGCCAAAGTCGGGAATAAACTGCCCCAGAACACCGGCCTCGTTCATGCGGCGCAGTGTCAGGGCCGGTTCATTCGGATCGGTCAGGATAGCCAGGAAGAGTTTCTGGGCATCCTCGTTCTCGCGGAATGTCTTGTTGAGGAGCTTGAGGGACTGGGTGATGTAACGCAGGGCATCCGGATGGATGTCCAGCTTGTTTTTCTGGGCAACGTGGAAGATCTTGAGGATATCCAGCGGGTTTTCCTTCAGATCATGCCTGGCGCGGAAACTGACCCGGTCACCCTCCAGCGCGAAGCCCTCGACTGTCCGTTTCTTGCTGAGGAAAGTCAGCGGCAGGCGGAAACGGGAACGGCGGTTGTGATCAGCCTCCAGTGCGGCACAGAAGATACGGGTCAGGTTCCCGACATCCTTTGCCACGATGAAGTAGTGTTTCATAAACCGCTCGACGCCCCGTGTTCCGGCGTGATCGGTGTAGTGCATCTGAACGGCCAGTTCGCGCTGGACATCAAAGCTGAGGCGTTCGTCCGGGCGGTTGGTCAGATAGTGCAGGGCACAGCGCAGGGACCAGAGGAAATCCTGGGCCTTCTCGAACTTGCGGACTTCCTTTTTTGTAAAGACGCCGGCACTGACCAGTTCGCGGATGTCGTTGACCTTGTAAAGGAACTTGGCAATCCAGAAGAGAGTCTGGAGATCGCGCAGACCGCCCTTGCCATCCTTGATGTTCGGTTCAAGCGTGTAGCGCGAAACCCCCTGTTTGCTGTGGCGGGTTCTGCGCTCTGCCAGTTTCTGTTCGATGAACTCGTTTTCCATGCGGGACTGGATGTTGCGCTCGTAATAGACGTGCAGGGCACGGTAGAGACGTTCATCCCCGATCAGGTAGCGTCCTTCCAGCAGCGATGTGGAAATGGTAATATCGCCCTGCGCTGCCTTGATACATTCGTTGACGGTTCGTACGGACTGTCCGACCTTGATGTTCAGGTCCCACAGGAAATAGAGAATGCTTTCAACGATCTGTTCTGTTCGGGCCGTTTTCTTGTAGGGCATCAAAAAGAGCAGATCGACGTCGGAGTGAGGGGCCAGTTCACCGCGGCCATAACCACCAACGGCGACCAGACTGAGGTGTTCTCCCTTGGTCAGGCTGGCCGGATAGAGAAATTCGTTGACGTGGCGATAGAGCAGCAGAACGATCTGGTCCATCAGATAGCAGTGTGCCTTGACCACAACAGTGCCCGAGGTCTTCTGCTCAAAGCGCTGTTTGACCTCTTCCCGTCCGGCTTTGAGGGTCTCCTTGAGGATTTTCAGGATTTCGCCGCGACGCTGGCTGTCCTTCAGATCCCTGTTGTCCTGCACCATTTCAATCTGTGCCTGAACAGCAATGCTGTCGATGATCCGTTCCCGGTTGGGGACATCCTGTTCATAAGGGTGAGAAACGGCTTCCTTGAGCATTGTGGTCTGACCTGGAGTAGGGGGTGGAGGGGGAGGTATTTTACAGAATACTAGGTGGTGCCCAGTTGCTTCAGTTCATAGAGAAGATCCAGGGCTTCGCGCGGGCTGAGACTGTCCGGATTGATCTCTGCAATCCTGCTGTCGAGGGCAGAGGGGCCGCTGAAGACAGGCTGGGCAGGTTCCTGCCGGAGTGTGGAAAAGAGCGGAAGATCATCGGCCATGCGTGTGAGATCCCCGCTCTGCCCATCCTTTTCCAGCGCTTCAAGGACCTGTTCTGCACGTGCGATGGCAACGGTTGGCAGACCGGCCAGACGTGCAACGTGAATACCGTAGGAGCGATCTGCTGCACCCTGACCGACCTCATGCAGGAAGATGACCTCGTTTTCCCACTCCTTGACCTGCATGGAATGGCAGGAGAGTGAGGCAAGGCTGCTTGTGAGGCTGGTCAGCTCGTGGTAGTGCGTGGCAAAGAGTGCGCGTGATTTGTTGGTTTCATGGAGGTGCTCCACACAGGCCCAGGCGATGGACAGGCCGTCATAGGTTGCTGTACCGCGACCGATTTCATCCAGAATCACCAAAGAACGTTCTGTGGCCTGATTCAGGATGACAGCAGTTTCAACCATCTCGACCATGAAGGTGGAGCGACCGCGCGCAAGATCATCTGCAGCACCAACCCGGGAGAACAGGCGATCAATCGTGCCAATGCGTGCAGAGCGGGCCGGGACGAAAGACCCCATCTGTGCGAGCACGGCAATCAGGGCATTCTGCCGGAGGAAGGTGGATTTACCGGCCATGTTCGGGCCGGTGATCAGCCAGAGACGCTGGGCCTTGCCCAGATCGCAGTTGTTGGCAACAAAGGGACCTTCGCCGGCCTTGTTCAGTGCTGCCTCTACGACCGGGTGACGACCGCCTTCAACTGTAAAGTCGAGCGAGCTGTCGATGACAGGTCGGGTCCAGCGCTGTTCCATGGCAATCTGGGACAGGGCAGTGAAGACATCCAGCGCAGCAAGATTGCGTGCGGCCTCGGCGATGGTGTCGCCCTGCCCAAGGGTGCGGCTGACCAGATCGCTGAACAGCTCCTGCTCGATTGCCAGTGCCTTTTGTGCTGCACCCGAGATTTTCTGTTCCAGTTCGGAAAGCTCCACGGTGGTAAAGCGCATGGCGGAGGCAAGGGTTTGTCTGTGGATGAAGGCACTGTCAGGGGAGGTGTCGATCTTCCCTGCGTTGGCTGTGCTGACCTCGATAAAGTAGCCAAGCACATTGTTGTGTTTGATCTTCAGGCTGTTGACGCCTGTTTCCTCGACGTATCGGCTTTGCAGGGCCGCAATCAGGCGTCGGCTTTCATCGCGCAGTGTCTTGAATTCATCCAGCTGGGGCTCATAGCCCTGTGCGATGAACCCCCCGTCACGTGCAAGCAGGGGGAGGTCCTCTGCCAGAGCGCGTTGCAGGCGATCAACCAGTTCTTCATGTTCGCCAAGGCTCTGTTCCAGCAGGGAGAGCAGCTCGGGAACAAATTCCGAGCCACGCGCAGAAAGCATGCGGCGCAGGGTTTCTGCAGCCTGAAGGCCTGAACGAATGGCGGCAAGATCACGGGGACCACCCCGTCCCAGTGAAAGGCGGGACAGGGCGCGCTCCATATCCGGGCTCTGGCGCAGAGTGTCGCGCAGATCGGTTCGGAGCAGTTCCTCTTCCAGAAGCCAGCCGACAGCATGATGGCGTGAAACAATGGCGTCCGGGTCCGTCAGTGGCGCGGACAGCCACTCGCCAAGCATGCGGGCACCCGGACCTGTGACGGTCCGGTCGATGGTGCCCAGAAGACTGTCCTTGCGACCGCCTGTAAGAGCCTGTGTCAGCTCGAGATTGCGGCGCGTGGCAGCGTCAATCTCCATAACGGCCCCCTCGCGTAGCTGGCGAAGCGGTGAAAGGCGCGGAAACTTGCCTTTCTGGGTCAGTTCAACATAGTTCAGAAGCGCACCGGCAGCAGAAAGTTCGGCGCGGCTGAACGCACCAAAGGCATCCAGAGCCTTGACATCAAAGACATCCTGCAGGCGTTGACGGGCGTTTTCACTGTCGAAGCGTGCCGAGGGCATCGGAGTCAGGCGATCCTGCCATTCTGTAGAAACAGTTCTGAAATTTTCGCGTCCGAGCAGGCGATCCGGAATCAGAAGCTCGCCCGGTGACAGGCGTGCCAGCGCTGCAAGCAGGGGGCCGCTGATGTCCTCGCCGGGAACGGTGACGGGCTGTGCGTGGAAAACGCCTGTGGACATGTCCAGCCAGGACAGGCCGTATTCGCCGGCCGCGTCTGTCAGCGCGGCAAGATAGTTGTTGCTGCGGGCATCCAGCAGGTTGTCTTCCGTGATGGTTCCGGGGGTGACCAGCCGGACAACATCCCGCTTTACAACGGCCTTGTAACCGCGTTTTTTTGCTTCTGCCGGATCTTCCATCTGTTCACAGATGGCAACCTTGAAGCCTTTCTTGATGAGGCGGGACAGATAGGTTTCTGCAGCGTGGACGGGGACACCACACATGGGAATGTCATCACCGTTGTGATGACCTCGTTTCGTTAGCGTAATGTCCAGGGCTTCTGCGGCAACCAGTGCGTCATCCATAAAGAGTTCGTAAAAATCACCCATCCTGTAGAAGAGCAGGGCGTCGGTGGTTCGCTCCTTGATTTCCAGATACTGGGCCATCATGGGAGTGACCTTTGACTCAGCCTTGGCCTGTGGTGTGTCTGAATCATCCGCCTGCCTTTTGGAAGGTCGGCCTCTTCTTGGCTTAACACTTTGTTCCTGAACGTCTTCTTCAGCAAGTGTCTCTGGTGTCGGGTAGTCTGAATCTGTCACGGATGGATGAGCCTGTTAAACGAAACAATAAACAAATGGAACGCGAGGAAACTGGACCTTAACACAAGGCAGAAGAGCAGGAAAAGTGAACAAAGTTGTCGCCATCAGAACAAAATTCTTAATGAGATGTTTACTCCTGTCGGAACTCTGTGCAGAGTAACTTCCCCCTATTCAAAAAAAAGAGTCCCCTCTCAAAGACGTCTCTGACAGTGGAGTTTCTAACAAGATGAGTCAAAGCAAGTCCTCTATCGATCAGGAAGCCCTTGAACTGCACGCTTCCGGTCGTCCCGGCAAGCTGGAAATCCGTGCGACCAAACCCCTGACAACCCAGCGTGATCTGGCGCTTGCTTACTCTCCGGGTGTTGCTGCCCCCTGTCTTGAAATCGCCCAGGATCCGGACAAGGCCTATGATTACACGGCCCGTGGAAATGTCGTGGCCGTGATCTCGAACGGTACAGCTGTTCTGGGGCTTGGAAATCTGGGTGCGCTGGGTTCCAAACCCGTGATGGAGGGAAAGGCTGTTCTGTTCAAGCGCTTTGCAGATGTCGATGGCATTGATCTGGAAGTCGATACAGAAAATGTCGAGGAATTTATCAACTGTGTGCGCTATCTGGGCAAGTCCTTTGGCGGCATCAATCTTGAGGACATCAAGGCACCGGACTGCTTTGTCATCGAGCAGCGTTTGCAGGAGCTCCTTGATATTCCCGTTTTTCACGATGACCAGCACGGCACGGCGATCATTGCAGCAGCGGGATTGCTCAACGCCCTGGAACTGACGGGCAAGGATATCAAAACCATTAAAATGGTGGTCAACGGGGCCGGTTCTGCAGGGATTGCCTGTACGGAGCTGATCAAGGCGATGGGGGTTCCGCACAACAATGTTCTGCTGTGTGACACCCGCGGTGTGATTTACCAGGGGCGTGAAGACGGGATGAACCAGTGGAAATCGGCTCACGCAGCAAAGACTGATGCCCGGACTCTGGAGGAAGCTCTTGAAGGAGCGGATGTGTTCTTCGGGGTGTCTGTCAAGGGAGCCCTGACGCCGGACATGGTCGCGTCCATGGGGCCTGATCCCATTATCTTTGCCATGGCGAACCCGGATCCGGAGATTACACCGGAAGAGGCCCAGGCTGTTCGGGATGATGTCATTGTGGCAACCGGGCGCTCGGATTATCCGAACCAGGTGAACAATGTCCTCGGTTTCCCCTACATTTTCCGGGGGGCTCTGGATGTTCGTGCGACCTCGATCAATATGGAGATGAAGGTCGCAGCGGCAAAGGCCATTGCCGAACTGGCGCGCGAGGATGTTCCCGACGAGGTTGGCAAGGCCTACTCCGGCCGTCAGCTCAAGTATGGACGGGATTATATCATTCCGGCTCCCTTTGATCCCCGTCTGGTTGCTGTTGTTCCGCGTGCGGTTGCGCAGGCTGCGATGGACACAGGGGTTGCACGACGCAAGATCGAGGATCTTGATGCCTATGAGCAGGAACTGTCCGCGCGTCTGGACCCGACAGCCACGACGCTCTCAAGGATTGCCCAGAAGGTGCGCCACAATCCCAGGCGTGTTGTCTTTGCCGAGGGAGAGGAGGAAACGGCAATCCGTGCAGCCGTTGCGTTCTTCAATGCCGGTTACGGGACCCCGCTTCTGGTGGGCAACGAGGAGATTATTCGCCGCAAGATGACGGATATGGGAATCTCCGGCGAGTTCATCGAGATTCACAACGCTGCCAAGTCTGATGAAAGACAGCGCTATATCGACTTTATCTATGACCGCCTGCAGCGTGAAGGGAAGCTTTATCGCGATTGCCAGCGGATGGTGAACCACAACCGGAATGTCTATGCCTCCCTGCTGGTGCACAACGGGATCGCGGATGCCATGGTGACAGGGCTGACACGGTCTTACTCTGCCACCCTGAACGACATCCGCCGGGTCTTTGACTGTGACGAGGGGCACCGTGTCATGGGGATGTCCATGATGATGATCGGCGGGCGCAGTGTCTTTATGGCAGATACCTCTGTTTCCGAGGTTCCGACAGCAGGAGAACTGGCACAGATTGCCGAGGAAGCGGCCCGCAAGGTTGCCTCCATGGGATATCAGCCGCGAGTGGCTTTCCTCAGCTTCTCGAACTTCGGCAATCCGCTTCGGGATGTAACCAAGCGTATCCGTGATGCCGTGGCCCTGCTGGATGAACGCGACTGTGACTTTGAGTACGAAGGTGAAATGCAGGCCAATGTTGCCCTGGATTTTGACCTGCAGCAGCAACTCTATTCCTTCAGCCGTCTGACTGGTCCTGCCAACATTCTGGTTATGCCCGCGCTGCAGTCGGCCAATATCTCTGCCAAGCTGCTCAGGGTTGGCGGTGACAAGCCTGTCGTGGGGCCGATGCTGGTTGGTCTTGAAAAGCCGGCGCAGATTGTCCAGATGGGTGCCGGTGTCAACGATCTGGTCACGATGGCCCTGATCGGTGCGCATGATGCGATAACGGAATAAAGGGGGATCGTGCCGGTTTGTCCCGGCGGGCTGTCAAAGACGGCCCGTTAAGGAAAAAGAGAGGAAATGATGGTAAAAAAACCATGATTTCTGCCTGATTGAGCAGGGGTGACGCAAAACTGTCATGGTATTTTTGTAGATTACTGCTGATTATCAGATTGGGTTCCATACAGACTATGCACGATTCCTCCGCCAGCCCGAAGGCAACGAATCATTTGAATATTGTTCCATCCCCCCCCGTGTCCTTTCAAAGAGTTCTGGCGACAACACTGGTTCTGAGCTCACCGGCAATTGTTGTCCTGTTCCTGATGGTTCTGTCGGGAATGCTGCCCTGGCTGGCAGGTCTGGGTGCCGGGTTGCTGATTTTTTCCGGACTGTCCTACATCCTTTACAGTCACTTCCAGCATATTGAGGACCTCAAGCTTTTCATTACGGCACTGAGGCATGTGAAGGGGCATGATCGCCTCCCGCTTCCACCGGCTGGCGCAGGCAGTATCCTGTTCCCGGAGATTAATCCCTCGCTTTTGCGCATGGCCCAGGAACGCCAGCAATACAGGCGTGAGCTGGAACTTGCCATCGAGGGCAACGAGGCAATCCTCAAATCCCTGCCCGATCCGCTTTTGATGCTGGGCTCAAAGCGCAGGATTGTGCGGGCAAACCCTGCTGCGGAAGAGCTTTTCGGATCGCAGATCTACGGGCGCGAGCTTTCGGGCATTCTGCGCAACCCGGATCTGCTTGAGGCCGTCAATGAAATGGATGCCCAACCGGGTGCCAACCCGAGGATGGTCCGCTTTACCATCTATGGAAATGTTGAGTACTCCTTTGAAGCTCGCGTCGTTCGTCTGTCTGAAACGACGTGGGACGGTATTCGCATTCTGATCAGTCTGACAGATCAGACAGCCAGCAAGCGTGTTGAACAGATGCGGGGCGACTTCATTGCCAATGCCAGCCACGAATTGAAAACACCGCTCGCCAGCCTGACCGGCTTCATCGAAACGCTCAAGGGACCTGCAAGGGATGATGAGGACGCGCGTGAGCGTTTTCTGGATATCATGCAGGATCAGGCCGAGCGGATGTCCCATCTGGTTGGTGATCTTCTGTCCCTGTCACAGATCGAGTTGCTCGAACACACCAAGCCAACCAGTGCAACACTTCTGGACGGTGTGGTTCAGAACATTTCAGACGGGCTGCACACCCAGCTTGAAGCGAAGAACATGGCGATTTCAATCCAGCTTGATTCCATGGTTCCCGTCGAGGGGGAGGCAGAGGAACTGCGTCAGGTTTTCCAGAACCTGATGGAAAACGCTGTCAAGTATGGCCGTGAAGGAACCACTGTGACCGTCAAGAGCAAGCTCTATGGCGAAGGCAGCCACGGGATGCGCCGTCTTGGTCGTCCGTCGCTGGCAATCTCTGTGACGGATCAGGGCGATGGTATCCCGCGTGAACACATCCCGCGTCTGACGGAACGCTTCTATCGTGTTGATCCGGCCCGTTCGCGTGAGCTGGGGGGAACCGGTCTCGGCCTTGCGATTGTAAAACACATCCTCAATCGCCACCGCGGTGTGATGACGATCGACAGTGAGGTCGGCCGCGGATCAACCTTCACGGTTTACCTGCCCCAGGCCAACATGGTGAAAGGCGCACAGTCAGAGCTGTTCTAGTTCCGAACTGTTCTGCTCCCGGGAGAAAGGCCCGTCAGATGGTTGACGGGCCCTGTTCGTCAGAATTGCTGAAGGGAGGAGGCTATTTCAGGAAAGCCTCCTCGAAAGGATAGCGGGTCAGGTTTTCATAGCCGTTTTCCGTGATGAGAACCTGATCTTCCAGCTTGACCCCGTATTGACCACCGACAGCTCCGATATAGGCTTCGACGCAGAGCATCATGCCGGGTTCCAGCACGCCGTCATAGCCGTGGCCTTCCAGATCCTCCGGATAGCGGATGGAGGGATATTCATCACAAAGCCCGACACCGTGATAGACGACGCCGTAGCGTTGTTCCCTGAACTCTTCGGGCAGGCGGTGTGCCTTCTCTGTCAGTTCATTGAAGGACATGCCGGGTTTGAGCAGTTCCATGTTGTACCGGATGTGTTCATGGGCCACCTGGTACAGGTGTTTCTGCTCTGCATTGGGTTCAACGTTGTCGGTCATCCAGGTGCGCGAGATATCGCAGCACATGCCGTAGACACCGATCAGGTCGGTATCAAAGGCCAGAATATCACCATGCTGAATCACCCGTGGTCCCGATTCCTGGAACCAGGGGTTTGTGCGGGGACCGGATGACAGAATCCGGGTCTCGATCCACTCTCCGCCACGGCGGATGTTTTCGGCGTGAAGAACAGCCCAGACATCGTTTTCAGTCAGTCCGGATTTCAGGGTTCTGTGCATTTCACCGACTGCCATCTCGCAGGAGTGGACAGCACAGCGCATGGCCTTGATTTCATCCGGTCCCTTGATGGCCCGGGCCAGTTCGGTGACTTCCTGACCGTCCGTGACTGTGAAGCCCAGATCGTCGAGTGCGCGCAGCCCGGCAATCTCGATCTTGTCCACGGCCAGTCGTTTGTTGCCGGGGGCATGCTGCTGCATGATGTCCGCAATTTCGGATGCAAAGTGCTTTGCGTGCTCGTTTGTGCGGTCCCCGGTTTCAAAATAGAAGAAGGAGGCTCCGCCGCGCAGCTCCCTGACGAATGGCAGGTGCGCGGAAAGGTGTTCGCAGTTGTGGAAATCCCAGAGGATAATGTAGCCGTCTGCACTGACAAAGCAGGCTCTCGCAGCGTTGTGAGTGATCCAGAGCTGCATGTTGGTGGTGTCTGTTGCATAGCGGATGTTGAGCGGATCAAACATCAGCAGTCCGCCCAGATCGCGTTTGCGGATCTCGGCAACAAGGCGATTCAGGCGAAATGCGCGCATTGTATCCAGGTGGGGCGCTTCCAGCCCGGCAGCAGCCCACTCGTCAAAGGCGAGCTGTGTCGGGCCAATCTCTACGCGATCATTGTCATCCGGCGAACCGTCGGCTTTCAGTCCGGTCGCGCGTCGGCGCGTCGGATCTATTTTCCGGTTTGATCCGGATATGGAAAATGGGGATGTCATCCTGAACCTCTCCGACAGGGTTTTTTATATTGTTATGTGGAAAGCTTCTTCTCCCCGGGCAGAGCAGGCAAGTGCAATAGCGACAATGGACAGTTCGCAAATTAAACAATTGTTTGAAATCAAAGGTTTGTCAGGATTCAGAGAGGATGATTAAAAGGAATGCTTCTTATGATTTTTCCTTGAAGCCCTGTCCGGGAAAGCAGAAAAGCCGGGCACAGGGCCCGGCTTTTGAAGCAGACAGAAAGATCAGGTGCTGTCAGACCGTGACCATGTTCTTGAGCTGGCGGTTCGCCACCGCGAGCATGGCATAGTCCGGTTGTCCTGCTGCTGACAGCTCTGCAAGGATCTGCTCGGTGCGCTTGACCAGAGCCTGGCGGGATGCCGCCCAGTCCTCAATGGCCTTGTCAACCTTGCCCAGTTTTTCAGCCGATTGCAGAACGCGCTCGGTCAGATCGGCCTGATGACCGAAGAGGTCATCAATCATGGCTGTTACAGCCAGCTTGTCCCATGCTGATTCGCTTGGCAGCGCCTGGGCAGCCTTGCGGAGCCAGTCAAAGCCATAGAGGGCACCGATGTTGAAGTAGGTGCTGCCGGCTTCCTCCACGCTGAGTTTGCAAGCTTCGGCAATGCAGGCGATATCCCCGGCAGAGGCCAGAGCGCCGAGACCGGCGATGCGTTTGGCCAGATCTTCCGGAACACCATCCTTCATCAGTGCCTTGATGCGCTGGTTCATCTGGGTCTTGTTGTCCTTCGACAGCAGGCCTTCCAGATTGCTGGTCAGGGATGCGACAGGTTTCACAAAGCGTTTGCCCTCGTCCTGAATGCTGATCGGGTGATTGGCATTGCGCAGGAACCAGACCGTGCTCTGCTCAATCAGTCGGCCACAGTCGGCCAGCATGCTGGCCTGAACTGTCGCGGGGACCTTGTTGTCCAGGCTTTCAATGGCCCTGAAAATGCTCGTGATATCAAAAACCTCCTGCGTGACGCGATAGGCCCGGGCAATTTCGGCAGGATTGAAGCCGGTTTTCTCGCGAACTTCATGCACAAAGGTGATCCCGACACGGTTGATCATGTCGTTTGTGATGGCTGTTGCGATGATTTCACGACGCAGTCTGTGCTGGGCAATCTCGCCGGCATATTTCTTCCGCAGAGGGGTCGGGAAGTAGTTCACCAGTTCCTGCTCCATGGCAGGATCATCCGGAAGGTTCGACTGGAGCAGTTCGTCATAAAGGGAAATCTTGGCATAGCTGAGCATTGTCGCCAGTTCTGCCCGTTCCAGCCCGAGGCCCTGTTTCATGCGTTCGAGAATCTGTTCATCGTCCGGAAGGAACTCGATCTCCCTGTTGAGGAGCCCCTGTTTTTCGAGGGCACGCATGTAGCGGGCTGTTCGATCGAGCAGGCGTCCACCGATGGCAGCTGTGACAGAAATGGCCTGGCTTTGCAGATAGTTGTCGCGCAGAACCAGATCGGCAACCTCGTCGGTCATGTCGGCAAGAAGTTTGTCACGCTGCTTGCGTGTCATGTCACCGTTGCCTTCGACGGCACCCAGAAGAATCTTGATGTTGACCTCGTGGTCAGAACAGTCGACGCCGGCCGAGTTGTCAAGGAAGTCGGTGTTGATCTTGCCGCTATGGCGACCAAACTCGACACGGGCCAGCTGGGTCATGCCGAGGTTGGCCCCTTCACCGACAACCTTGCAGGTCAGTTCGTTTGCATTCAGACGCAATGCGTCGTTGGCGCGATCCCCGGCATCGGCATTGGTTTCAGAGGTGGATTTGATATAGGTCCCGATCCCGCCGAACCAGAGCAGTTCCACCTGGGATTTGAGGATGGCCCGGATCAGCTGGTTGGGTGGAAGCTCGTCTTCCTTGATTCCGAAGACTTTTTTCATTTCCGGTGAAATCGGAATGGACTTGGCGGCTCTTTCAAAGATGCCACCTCCCTTCGAGATCAGGGACTGATCATAGTCCATCCAGGAAGAGCGTGGCAGGTCAAAGAGCCGTTTGCGCTCTTTCCATGTCTTTGCTGAATCCGGGTCGGGATCAACAAAGATGTGCATGTGGTTGAAGGCGGCCTGCAAGCGGATGTGTCTGGACAGCAGCATTCCGTTACCAAAGACATCCCCGGCCATGTCACCAACGCCCATAACGGTGAAGTCTTCATTCTGGATGTCCTTGCCCAGCTCGCGGAAGTGGCGCTTGACCGATTCCCAGGCTCCCCGGGCTGTGATGGCCATGCCCTTGTGGTCGTAACCGGCTGAACCTCCCGACGCAAAGGCGTCATCAAGCCAGAAGCCGTAGTCTGCAGAGACTCCGTTGGCAATGTCGGAGAAGGTTGCGGTTCCCTTGTCGGCTGCGACAACCAGATAGGGATCATCATCGTCGTGGCGAATGACATTCTGCGGAGGAACAACATCGCCTCCGGAGAGATTGTCTGTCAGATCAAGCAGCCCGCGGATAAAGGTCTTGTAGCAGGCAATGCCCTTGTCCTGGAAGGCTTCGCGCCCGGCAGAGGCCGGTGGCGGGTTCTTGACGACAAAGCCGCCCTTGGAGCCAACGGGCACGATAACAGAGTTCTTGACCTGCTGGGCTTTGACCAGTCCGAGGATTTCCGTGCGGAAGTCTTCCCGGCGATCCGACCAGCGCAAACCACCGCGTGCGACCGGACCGAAACGCAGGTGAACACCTTCGATCTCAGGGCTGTAGACAAAAATCTCGCGATAGGGACGCGGCAGGGGCAGATCAGTGATCTTGCCGGATTCAATCTTGAAGGAGAGATAGGATTTCGGATCACCGTTTTCGTCCAGCTGCTCGACATTTGTCCGCAGTGTATTGACGATGACATTGCGGAAACGGCGGATGATACGGTCCTCATCGAGATTGCTGACCTGCTCCAGCTCGACATTGATGGCATCGACGATGTCCTGTTGCGCCGGGTGATCCTCTTTCTGTCCCTCTGCGAGGAAGCGAGTTGTGAAGAGCTGCAAGAGAAGGGATGTTACCTTCGGATTGCGGGCCAGTGTCTGTTCCATATAGCTCTGGGAGAAGGGGATCCGGGCCTGCAGCAGGTACTTGCAATAGGCGCGAACAACCGTGACTTCGCGAACTGTCAGGGCAGAGGAGAGGACAAGCTTGTTAAAGCCGTCGTTTTCCATCTTTCTGTGCCAGATGGCTGCGAAAGCGGCGTGGAAAGCATCGCGGACCTTGTAGATGTCGACTTCCTGATCATCAGAGGTGACCATTTCAAAGTCGTGCATCCAGACGCTGTCTTCCTTGCCTGCATTCTTCCGGTGCTCCGGAGTTTTGAAGTGATAGGGGTTCTCTGACAGGACCTTCAGTCCCATGTTTTCCAGCATGGGCAGAACGTCGGAGAGCGGAACGGCCGTGTTGCGCAGGTAAATCTTGAAGCGCAGTTCGTTTGTCTCTCCGCCAAGCGGGCGATAGAGATTCATGGCCAGACCGTCTCCGCGCAGAGCTTCCTCTGCCTTGGTCAGATCGGAAACAGCCTCGTGTTCGTTGAAGTCTTCCTGATAGGAGAGAGGGAAGGCATAGCCCATTTCTGTCATGGCCAGGATGCCCTGTTCCTCGCCCCGTTCTTCAATCAGGGCCTCGCGAAGCTTGTCCTCCCAGCTGCGTCCTGCCTCGGCAACCTGCTTTTCAAGCTCTGCCACATCAACATCGGGAACCTCGCCCCGTTTGGTTTTGATGATGAAGTGGACCCGGGCCAGAGGCGTGTCTGCAAGGTGGGTGAAAAATGCGGAGACCGTCCCGTTGTAGGCGTTGCAGATCATCTGCCCGATTTTGCGGCGCAGGGCGGTATCAAAGCGATCCCGCGGGATGTAAACCAGACAGGAGGCAAAGCGTTCAAAGGGGTCCTTGCGCACAAACAGGGCGATCCGGCGACGCTCCTGCAGGTGCAGGATGCGCATGGCTGTTTCAAAAAGCTCGTCTTCGTTGATCTGGAACAGCTCGTCGCGCGGGAAGGTTTCCAGCGTGTGGGACAGGGCTTTCCCGTCGTGACTGGAATGCCTGAAGTTCGCGCGATTGATCGTGCTGGTGACCTTCTGGCGCAGCAGCGGGATGTCCAGGGGTGAGCGCGCATAGGCAGAGGAGGTAAAGAGGCCGGCAAAGAGCGTTTCGCCGACCACATTGCCCTTCTTGTCAAAACGCTTGATGGCGATCGTGTCCATGTGGGTGGCGCGGTGCACATTCGAGCGCCTGTTGGCCTTTGTGATTCTCAGCAGGGAGGGCTGAATCATGAAAGCCCTGACATCCTGTGGCAGGCGTCCGAAACTGCGCAGGCCGTCAAAAACGTGGATGGAGTGATCCTTGAGGACACCCATGGAGCCGTCCTTGATCTTGAGGATGCTGTCCTGTCCTTCGCCTTCAAAGCTGTATTCCCGGACACCGAGGAATGTGAAGTTGTCATTGTCCAGCCATTCCAGAAAGGCGAGCGATTCCTCAACCTGATTCTTGTCCAGGGGCGGCGGGCTCTTGCGAATGTCCGCGATGCAGTTTTCCAGACGCTTTTGCATGATTTTCCAGTCGTCGACGGCATCACGGACGTCCTGGAAAACCTTGTTGAGATCCGCTTTGACGGCTTCACGCTGTTCTTCGGTCTGTTCCGTGATCAGGATCTGCATCAGCGATTCATGTCTGCTGCCTGCTGTTTCAGCCTTATCGACTGGCAGGAGCTTGATCAGCTTGCCCTTTTTGTCCCGTTCAACGTGGATGACCGGGTGAACGATCAGGAGTGTTTCCTTTTCCATTCTCTGCAGGGCACTGGTCAGGGAATCGACCAGAAACGGCATGTCGTCGTTCAGGATCTCGATGACGGTGTGCGAGGACTTCCATCCGTGCACGTTGGGACGGGGATTGAAAACCTCGACCAGGTGCGCGCCTTCCTTCTTGCACTGGATGCTTTCCCAGGCACTCATGGCTGCACCAAACAGGTTTTCGGTGCTTTCGTCTTCTATGTCATCCAGTGGAACATTGCTGAAGAACTGCTCAATGAAGTCCTGCACCTGTGCTGTTTTGTCTTTTGGCAGTTTTTTCAGAGCGTGTTCGTTGATCCGTGAAATCAGGTCGGCAATGCTTTGCTTGCTGGACTTGCTCATTGGATGAGATCCTTTGTTGGTCGGATAATTTTGAGAGGGATTGCAGGAAAAGACGGGACAATGGAGCTGAAGAGAGCTGCGTTTTCGTTGTCGGAAGCCTTTGGCTCAGCTGTGAGCCAATTGAGAACGGGACTGTTTTTTCTGCTGTTGATCAGCATTTTTTCTGTTGTCTCTGCTTGATTGCTGAAGCGGGCCAAAGCGACAATTCTTTTCCCTGTAGCGCCATGTTAACCCTAATTGTTGTTGTTTCCTATAGAAAATCGGGATTCCTTCAGAGCTTTCAGGAACTTGAAAGTGAATCAAATTCACAGGCCTGACGGTGCAGGCAAGGGAACAAAACAGGATTCCATTGAACGCCTTTCTGATTAAAAAAGTGTTAGTCGGTCTTTTCCGGGCTGATTTTTCCAAAAAGGGCTGCAATATGGTTTCTGTTCTTTTCCGGTCCGGGTCCAAGGAGACGTGTTATGAAAATCCTGGTGGTTGAAAGCAATGCCCCCGAGGTTCTGCCAGAGGGCAAAAGGCATCCGGCTGCGGATCAGTATGGCGCCTTGCTCTCCCGGCTTGCAGGTGATGTACGGTTCAGTGCTGTGACTCCCTATGAAGATGGCTTTGATGCTGCTGTTCTGTCTGATCTGCTGCCAGAGCAGGATGGCGTTGTCTTTACCGGATCCGCGAATTCCTGGTCGACGGACGATGAGCGCTCACGGCCTCTCTGGACTGTTATGGAGCAGGCTTTTGATCACAAGCGTCCCTGCTTTGGATCCTGTAACGGAATGCAGCTGGCTGCTGTCGTTCTGGGGGGACGGGTCGGGGCGAGTCCGAAGGGGCTGGAAATCGGTCTGACCCTTCCGCTCAGGCTGACAGGGGAAGGGCAGCGTCACAGAATGATGGACGGCAGGAAGGAAGGCATGGTTGTGCCCTGTATTCACCGTGACGAGGTGCAGGAGCTTCCCCCTTCCGCCCGGTTGCTTGCCGGCAACGATCACTCTCCGGTTCAGGCCTTTGCAATAGGCCCGTCCTGTGGAGGGGAAACGGGATCACCGGATTTTTGGGGTGTCCAGTATCACCCGGAGCTGGGACCCGGTGATATTGCAGACTATATCAACCGGGAGCAGGGGCTTTTCTCCGGTCGGGAAAAAGCACTGGCAGACTGGCTGGAAGAGCTGGAACAGGATTCCGCCCTTCTGGCCGCAATCAAGGCTGATCCGGATGATCTGATTCTGGAAAGGCGGACATCGGAACTGGCGAACTGGCTGGATTACATCAGGAGCCTGCGATCCTAGTTCTTGCGGAGTTCCTTCCAGATCAGGCTCTGGATCAGGGGGTCCTCAATCACCATGGGGCAGCGACTGCCAACAAGGCCGAGATAGAGAAGTGCGTTCCCGGCTTCGCTTTCCAGTGCCTGTCTGTGGCTTTGTTCCAGCGGCTGACGGCGCACGATGCGCGCCAGGGGATCCCTGAGAGCCCTGGGTGTTGAATCCAGCGCAAAATCAACAACGCATGTGCAATGCCCCGCTCTGGCTCCGGCTTCCGTGGCACCGATGTGTCGTGCCAGCTCCTTGTTGCAGAACGCGAGGGCCTCGCTTCTTTCAAGGGGAGGTTCTGCGGAATTTGCTGTCAGGGGAGACAGCCAGACTGTCATAAACAGCGACAGTAGAAGGGGGCTTGTACGCATCTGCTTGGTTTCTCGCTCAATCCTGTGAGGGGTGATCCTCTTTGGCAATTGTGGCTTTTTTGTCCTGCTGTTTTCTGTAGGAAAAATCCAGGAACTTAACAGCCGGATAGATCCAGGCCATCCCTGCGACGAGAGCATAGAGTATCTGTACGGCCCAGTGGTCAGGCAGAAAACCGGCAAGCGTTACGGCGACAACGATGTAAGCGGCCAGACCCAGCAGCATGATAAAATAGCCACTGTTGAGATTGAGCATGATCCGAACTCCTGCATGACACTCCAAGGTTTGTAGAATGAAGGCCTTTTGCGTTCAAAAATCAAGCTTTTCCGACGCCTCACAGGAAAACCCCGATGAAGGGCCGGCTTCAATCGGGGTTTTGTCCTGTTTCCGGAGGGGCCTGTCAGAAGAACCGTTTGAGGAAAGACTTTTTCCTTGGCTCTTCAGCGGTTTCGACAACCCGGGGAGCTGTCTTCTGTGGCTTGCTGCTTTTGGTGAGGTTTTCAGCAGCCTTTTCAAGGCCTTCATCGGCAAAGCCTTCCAGACCGGATTGCAGCTTTTTCTGCAGGTCCTGCCTGTTGTCAGCCTTGATACCCTGATTCAGATGACCGACAGAGATATCCTTCGACAGTCCTGATTCCTCAACCTGGCGCTTCAGCGACTTTTCGACGTGGTCACTGTTGTAGCTGCCATCGTGCAGAACCGCATAGCGTTCCTCGTCAATCTGCGTGACGGGGCGCGTTCCATCCCGGACAATGTTCTGTTTGACCTTTGTCTTCAGACGATTGATGGTTTCCTCACCGTGAGTCTGAACGAGGTCAGGATTGGAGAGGTTCGCGACTTCAAACATGGAGACCGCCAGTGTTTCCAGAGGTTTGTGCTCATCGTCATAGAGGCTGTCATCCTCGGCAAGGTCACCCAGGAATGTGCTCTGGTCCTTGACATATTCATCGACAACATGGGCCTGGAGCACGGCGCCACCGCCCTGTTCAAGCGGGAGCCTTTGCAAAAAGGTTGTAAAGGTGGCTTCAAGGGCAAGCTTGGTGACGGAAACCCGGAAGGGTTCTTCCCACTGTTCCGCTGTCACAATGTTCAGGGTGCTTTCACTTTGAGCCAGCTGTGTTCTCAGAAGCTCATCCAGTCTTCTGTGATCCTGGCTGACAACAAAGTCATGCAGTTTCTGATTGATAAAGCGACTGATTGGAAGCCCGAGTATTGTGTGGGTCTCGCCTTTACCGTCATGAATAAATCCAGCTTCGTCGGTTTTGCAATAAAGGCTGTCATCGTCGAGTTCCGGTATTTCGGGACTGTCTGATGTGTTTGTCTCGAGAGTGCTCATGTGGCTGTTGCCTTGCTCAATTTTTCGTCTTTTAGTTGAACTGTTCTTTGAGGAGTTCAGTTTTCTTGTCAAAAACCATATCAGGAACTCTTTGATGATTTCTTAAAGCGCGAATTCTTTCATCGTTTCCTGATGGTCGCTTTGTGACTTTGATCTGTATTTCTGCTTGCAAAGCGTTTCAAAGTTGAAAATACTCTCATCCATCTTGGTTCCGTTTATGCGAGACGCGAGAACGGATTAAAAGGGAACACGGTGAGGCGTGCCCATCAGGGACCGATGCCGTGGCTGCCCCCGCAACTGTGAGCGGTGAGGAACACATCAGCAATGCCACTGACCCCTTGTGAGGTTGGGAAGGTTGTGTGTTTCCGGAGACCCGCGAGCCAGGAGACCTGCCAGGTGTTGATGTGATCCAAGCCGGACGGGGTTTTCCGGGTGGGGCAAGTGGTTTCCCTTTTGCACTGTTTTATTCCAGCTCAAAAGTGGTCAAGGCTTCTCTTTCCCAGACTGATCCTGTCCTGATGTGGGGGAAGTTTGTGTTGACAGAACGCCGGGCTGCTTGTGCTTTTTCAGCTCCTGACCACTTTTTTGTGTCTGCAAGGACCGGGAAAGGGAGGGACTGATGTCGATGACTGGTTCTGATCTGCTGCCTGTTTTGAGAGCTGAGGATCTGACCTGTCTTTCAGAGACGGGCCAACCGCTTGTTCGGGATGTTTCCTTTGAGATTCAAAAGGGGAGCTTTCTGGCTATTGCCGGTCCCAACGGGGCTGGTAAGACCACACTCCTGCGTTTGCTTGCCGGACTGCTGGTGCCGTCTGCCGGGGCGGTGTTCTTCAAGGGCAAGGCCCTGAAGGATATCCATCCCAGAAAGAGGGCACGGCTCATTGCCTATGTGGGACAGATGGACAAACCCGATACGCGTTTGTCCATTCGGGAATATGTTTCCCTGGGGCGTATTCCGCACAGCACAGGGTTTGCTCCGGAAGAGCACAGGCAGAAGGTCGATCAGGCCCTTGAAAAGGTCAGGCTTCTTGAACGTTCCGAAGACCGTCTGGGACTGCTTTCCGGCGGCGAGATGCAGCGTGCCTCGCTGGCGCGTGCCTTTTGCCAGGAACCGGAAATTCTCTTTCTGGACGAGCCGACAAACCACCTTGATCCGCTGGCCAAGGGGCTTCTGCTTTCCCTGGTCGCAGAAAGCGGTGTGACCTGTATTTCTGTTCTGCATGATCTGGCTTTGATTCCCCCGATCGCAACACACGCCCTCTTGCTGGAAAAGACCTCGATGGTCGCTTTTGATCAGGTTGAGAAGGTTTTGACCCAATCAACTGTGCAAAGGGTTTTTGGCGTGGATTTCCTCTATCTCAATCATCCTGAACAGGAACGGAAGATACCGGTTCTGGATATTCCTCTTACTCGCCGTGATTCTGAAGAAAATGGAGTAGCGTTATGAAATATGCATCAGCTTTGCTGGGCGGTTTGATTTTTTCGGCAGGCCTTGCTTCTGCCGAGCCGGTAACAGTTGATAACTGCGATTCGACCCTCACCTTTGACAAGGTGCCGGAGCGACTGGTTGTTCACGACATCAACATGTCCGAAATGGCTTTTGCGCTGGGTCTGCAGGACAAAATGGTCGGTGTTACAGGAATTTCCGGCTGGTACAAAACCAGCCCTGAATTTGACACCAAGCGCGGTGACATTCCGGAGCTTGCACCAAAATATCCGTCCGTTGAAAACCTTGTTGCAGCCTCTGCGGATACCTTCTTTGCGGGCTGGTACTACGGCATGCGTCCGGGTGGCGAGGTGACACCGGAAACCCTAGAGCCACAGGGAATCAAAACCCTGATCCTGTCTGAAAGCTGTGTGCACCAGCACAAGGCTGAAAAGGCCGCGACAATGGATCTGCTTTACAGTGACGTTCTGCGTCTGGGCAAGGTCTTCGGCAAGGAAGCGGAAGCCCTGAAACTGGTCGATGGCTGGAAAGATCAGCTCGCGGGTATCAGGGAAAAGGTTGGCGATGCCAGCGGTACGCGTGTCTTCCTGTTTGATTCCGGTGACGACAAGCCTTTCACTGCCGGAAAGTACGCCATTGTCAATGCAATGATCGAAGCGGCAGGCGGTGTAAATGTGACTGCTGACATGGAAACCAGCTGGGGGCGTTCCTCCTGGGAGGCCGTTGCGGCAACCAATCCCGAGTTCCTGATTCTTCTGGACTATCAGAACGGAACCGGCGCTGAAGGCCTGCTGGAATGGCTGAAGGAACATCCGGCCATGAGCCAGACCGACGCTGTAAAGAACGGGCGCTTTGTTCCGCTGCGTTATGAAGAGCTGACACCTGGACCAGCAAACATTACAGCGATTGAAAAGATTGCGAAGACAATGAATCCGGATCAGTTCCAGTAATTCAATGCGTTACTTTTCAATTCTTTCAGTGGGGATGGCCTTTCTGGTCATCCTCGCTTTTCTGTCTGTGTCCTGGGGTTCAACCCCGATCGCCCTTGTTGATGTTCTCGGTGCATTGGAAGGGGCTTTCGGCCTGTCCGATGAACAGGAAAGCTCACCGATTGATCGTATTATCGTCGATCTCCGCGCGCCGCGTGTTTTGCTGTCCATTCTGGTCGGTGCCGGGCTGGGTATTGTCGGATGTCTGCTCCAGACCGTGACGCGAAACGATCTGGCTGACCCTTTCCTTTTTGGTCTTTCATCCGGTGCGGCAGCCGGGGCTGTGCTTGTGATCACGGTAACGGGTGACCTCTTGGGAGTCTGGACCTTGCCGCTTGCTGCTTTCTGCGGAGGCATGCTGGCAGCCTTTACCGTTTATGTCCTGATCCGGCGTCTGGGCTATCAGGGTGCGGAGCGTCTGGTGCTGGCGGGTCTGGCTGTGTCTTTCTTCTTTACTGCCATTACCAACTACCTCGTTTTTTCCGGAGATCAGAGAGCGGCGCATTCCGTTCTGTTCTGGAGCCTTGGCGGAATGGGACTGGCCCGGTGGGACAACCTCCCTCTCGTTATGACGGGATTTGGTGTGCTGGCTCTCTTTGCCGGTTTGCGGTATCGGCAGTGCGATGCCCTGCTCGGGGGTGAAATGACAGCTGCGAGCCTGGGTCTCAATGTCAATCGTTTCAGGCTGCAGGTTTTTCTGGTGTGTGCCTTTGCAACAGCTGTCTTCGTTTCTGTCAGTGGTGTGATCGGGTTTGTCGGTCTGATGGTTCCCCATATGGCGCGGGCCTTTTCCGGCCCCCTGCATGGAAAGAGCTTTATCCTCTCCGCTCTCTTTGGTGCCCTCTTGATGATGGGCAGTGATCTGGGTGCCCGTATTCTGCTGGCCCCGCAGGAACTTCCCATTGGAATCATCACCAGTTCAATCGGTGCGGGTTTTGTCTTTATCATGTTGCTGAGACGCAAGTTTATCTGAGCGCAGCTCTGTCCCCCGGCTCACAACAGCTTGATTTGTGCGGGTTCATTTGTCCCTGCACAGTGAAAGCCGTTCTTTGCCCGGATTGAGAGGCCATGCAGCGAAACATCACCTTTTGCAGACTGACTGCTGTCGCACCCGAAGAGATTGTCAGACAGATGAACGATCCGCGTGTTGCAGAGCACATGCCTCTGCTGCGCTCAAAGTGGGATCGCAAGACTGTACTGGATTTTGTTTTGGCCAAGGAAGCCTGCTGGGACAGGGATGGTCTTGGGCACTGGGGGATTTTCTGTGACGAAGACTATGCTGGCTGGGGTGGTTTTCAAAAGGAAGGCGAGGATTGGGATTTTGGTCTGGTTCTCAGGCCTGAATTCTTTGGTTCCGGTTTGAGGATTTTCAGCACCGCTCTTGTCGAGGCCCGAAAGCATGTGCGCCTGAGTGCCATCACCTTTCTTTTGCCGCCCTCGCGGACAAAAACCGGTGTTTTGAAACGGTTGGGAGCCATGTTCGCTGGCTCTGTCGTTTACGGGGATGAAAGCTTTCTGAAGTATCGGCTGGACCTGCGCGAATCAGTTTGAGCCCCGCCCTGTTGCAAAGCGTTTCCGGAATTCTCGGGGCGTGAGTCCTACAATCCTGTGAAAGGTTCTGCGAAAGGCACTGGGGTCCTGATAACCAACAGACCACGAGATGTCATCGACACTGCTGTTTGATTCAAGCAGAAGGTCGCGGGCCTCGTTCATGCGCAGATGTTGAAGATACTCGGATGGATTGTGCCCTGTTGCCTTGTGCAAACGACGAAGCAGGGTGCGGTCGCTGAGACCTGCTTTCCGGGCCATTTCCGTGACCGGGACGCTGGATCTTGTTTGTGTTTGCAGCCATTGCTGAAGCTTCAGGATATTTTGATCTCCATGCTTGAGGGAAGGCGTGAAGCGGCTGTAGTAGCTTTGCTCGCGTTCTCCGGTATCAATCAGGAAAAAACGGGCGGTTTCCAACATGATGGAACTGCCGGCAAAACGGTCAATAAGCCGCAGACCGAGATCTGTCCAGGCCATCAGACCGCCTGCTGTAATAAGGTCAGGCGCTTCAATCACCAGTTTGTCGACCCTAAGCAGAACATCCGGGTAATGCGTGGCAAAGTCCTCTGCCAGCGCCCAGTGGGTGGTGGCTTCACGGTGATTCAGCAGACCTGTCCGGGCCAGCAGAAAGGCGCCTGCGCAAATCGAGCAGATCAGTGTGCCTTTTCCATAGTGGGCACGAAGCCAGTTCTCGATGGCGTCTGTCTGGCCCGTTTTGGCAAAGTCTCCAAGGCTTGGAGGCAGAACAATAGCTGCAAAGCCTGACTGGCTGGTGAGTGAGTCCGGCGAGACAAGCTCCACCTCGATGGCTGGTCCACCGGAGGTCTGACTCAGCTGACTGGCGGTGGTGAAGAGATCCCGCAATCCTTCTGTGGCCGCTTTTTGGGCTTCGGGATAGTCAAGAATGGCAAAGGTAAGAGAAGTGATGTTGTTCATTGGCGGATATTAACCGAAAAATGTCAGATCCGACAATTCTGTTTGTTCCGCAATGCCGCTAGCGTTCTGTCAGTCATTCATTTCAGCTGATGGAGTATTCCGATGAGCAAACGTGCCCTTGTTCTGATCGACCTGCAACGCGACTATTTCCCCGGAGGGCTCTGTACACTGCACAGGGCGGATGAAGCTGTTGAAAAGGCAGCACAGGTTCTGGAAGCAGCGCGGGCGGCGGGTGATTATGTTGTCCATGTCCACCATGAGTTCCAGTCCGATGATGCCCCTTTCTTCTGTCCGGGGTCGGAAGGAGCATTTATCCATGACAGGGTAAAGCCCCTGGACGGTGAGGACACTGTTTTGAAGCATCAGGTGAACGCCTTTCTGGAGACCAATCTCAAGGAGCTTCTGGATGCGCGGGGAATTACGAATATTACCTTTGTCGGGATGATGAGCCACATGTGTATTGATGCGGCCACACGGGCGGCATCCGACTTCGGTTTCAGCAATATTGTAATTGAGGATGCCTGTGCGACCTTTGATCAGGAGTTCGGGGGCCGCGTTGTTCCGGCAGAAGATGTGCATGCCGCCTACATGTCCGCGCTGTCCTTTGCCTATGCAACTGTGACCACCGCTGACAGCTATCTGGCATCCTGAGAACGGCAGTGGAAAACGGAGCAAGAGACATGACCACAACCTTGATGCATGCGCCCCTGACCTGTTCTCTGGCGGCCCGTTTTGTGGCTGCGGAGGGCGATGTGCCTCTGGAAATTGCATTTTTGAATCTGGCAACCAAGGAACTGGAAAGGGGCGGTTCGCTCTATGATATCAACCCTTTGGGCCAGGTTTCGGTTTTGCAGTTTGAGGACGGAACAACACTGACGGAAACCTCCACGGTGTTGCTGTATTTGCAGTCCCTGTCGGAAAAAACCGGGTTCCGTCGGGACCCGTCTGACGTGGATTATTTCCAGATGGTGCGCTGGATTGCCTTCTGTGCAACGGAGCTGCACAAGCAGATCTTCCGTGTTGTTTTCTACAATGAGGCAACGGATGATGTGAAGGATCGTGTCCGTGATCTGGCCCCGCAACGTTTTGAACTGCTGGACAGACATCTCGCCGACCGGGAGTTTCTGGTGGGGGACAGCTTTTCTGCTGCGGATGCCTATCTGAGCTGGTTCTTTGTCTTGTCCCGCAATGCGCGGCTGGATGAATCTGGGTACAGCAATCTGGTGGCCTATCGTGACCGGATGCTGGCGCGTCCGAAAATTGCAGAACTGATTGAGTCAGACCGTCTGAAGGACAGGGAGCTGGATCAGCGGATTATTCCCGGGGTTTGAGGAAAGAAGGACTGCGGATCTGGTTTTGTGATGAATGATTGTGCCTGTTGCACGGAAGGCTTCGGACTGACGGGTCTCTTATTTCGAACGGCCGACTTTCCATGCCACCAGGAACAAACCCGCCACGATGCATCCGGGAATCAGGACAAGAAGCATGAAATCTTCCTGATTCCTCAGTTGCCAGGGTAAGGGGATATCACAGTCGCTCTGGCTGGTTTTGAATGCACAGGCCAGTCCTGTGATCCAGAGATATCCCGCAATCCATGCCAGAAATCCCAAAAATCCGGCCAGTTTTAAAGCAATTGCCATTGCTTTTCGCATCTCCAAAATCTCCGGATTGCCTGTTCGGGAAACAAGCTTGTGTCAGAGGCTTGCACTGTCTTTGTGAGCAGCAGTGTCGGTGATTTCCTGCTTTTGTACAAAGTGATTTGTGTTTGGGGGACGAAAGCAGACAAAAAGGGGAGAAGCCTTTGCTCTCCCCTTTTTGCTGAACGCCATGCAATGCTCAGGCGCAGTGGATGTTGAATTTGGCGCGAATGGCCCGGTCGATCTCCGGGTCGATCATGTTGCCGGCCTTGTGGAGGATTTCATTTTTCCTCTCGATGGCCTTTTCCAGCAGTTGCGGTTTTTCGGCTTCTTCCCATTCCTTCGGACTCATCCGGTTGCCAAGGGTGGGATAGATATACTCTGTCTGCATGAGCTTGAGCGTCTGTTCGCTGCCCAGATAATGACCCGGACCATCGATACATACGGCTTTCATGGCTTCAATGGAAACACTGTCCTCGTTCACATCAATGCCGCGGACGCAGCGCAGAACCTGTCCGAGGATATCATCACCCAGAACCATGCTTTCCAGACAGAAGCCCAGAAGGGATGCATGCATGCCAACAGACTCGTAGACCATGTTCAGCCCGGAAAGACCTGCGAGCGTATTTGTGATGCCCTGTTCCCATCCGGCCTGCATGTCCGGCAGTTTGCTGTCGGAGATCCCGGCAGCGGCCCCTCCGGGAAGGCCATAGAAACGGTGCATTTGGGCACAGCCTGCGGTCAGAAGGGCCTGTTCTGCCGATCCGCCGGACATGGCACCGGTCCGCAGGTCGGAGACAAAGGGCCAGGTTCCGAAGATTGCCGGGTGTCCGGGTTTGATGGAGTTGACATAGACAACGCCTGCAAGGCACTCGGCAACAGCCTGTACAATTGTCAGGGCAATCGGGGCGGGGGCTGTTGCTCCGGCCTGTCCTGCGGAAAGCAGCAGAACCGGCATGCCACCGCGGATACAGTGTTCCATGGCAATGCAGCTTTCCTCTGCAAACTTCATGGGGGGAACAACAAAGCAGTTGGAGTTCGAGATAAAGGGGCGTTCGCGCCACTTGTCCTCTCCACCGGCAATCATGTGAATCAGATCGAAACAGCCTTCGACATGACTCGGGTCCGAGAAGGATGTTCCGATGTGTTTTGTTGTGCCACTGCAGCAGGCATAGATCGTGTTCAGGTCCATCTCGAAGTTGTCGATGATGTCCCGGCAGACCATGGGGCGCTGCAGAAAGTGAATGTTGTCCAGATGCTGCGCCAGACGTGCCGCTTCCAGCAGGTCCTTGGATGTTGATTCACGGTATTCGTTGGTTTTGATATCGACAATGTGAACCGCTGCGCCTGCTGTTCCGAAGTGAACATTGGTTCCTGTCAGATGCAGGTCGTGCTTGGGGTCACGTGCATGCAGGGTAATGTCCTTTGCGGCTTTGGAGAGCATGTCCTCCACCAGGGCCCGCGGAAAACGGATGCGCCCGTCGTCCCCCAGTATGGCCCCTGCTTTGGTCATGGCTTCAATGCCGGATGCCGGAGCCTGTGACAGCCCGATTTCTTCCAGAGCCTGCAGGGCGGCTTCATGAATCCGTTTCATGTCTGCTTCGCTCAGGGGATTGAACTTTCCGCCGGGAAGGCCTGCGCGAACGGGGCGCAGGTCCTCGGCCAGTGGTGCAGCACGCAGTGCAACACGCGCGGCCCGGCCACCAGCACGGCCGGAACGTCTTGGTTTTTCAGAGTCTTGGGTCACCAGATTGTCGTCACTCACTTGTGTGTTCCTTTGTTCTTATTGTCCGGAATCACGCCTGATACAGCCGATCAGGCCCGCAAACGTTCATTTGCAGGATCCCACAGAGGCTGATCTTCCTGAACGACCGCACGGCAGCGCTCGCCATAGATTTCAACCTCGATTTCCTGTCCTGTCTTGCAGAGATCACTGCGCAGCATCCCCAGTGCGATCGAGCCGTTTACCCTGTAGCCCCAGCCGCCACTGGTTGTTTCGCCCACAACCTTTCCGTCGTGCCAGAGGGTCGACATGTAGGGGGCATCTGCTTTGCCTGCATCGACCAGCAGCGTGACAAAACGCTTGGTGCTGCCTTGCTGTTTTTCGTTCTGAAGAGCAGCTTTCCCGGGGAAGTGCTGTTCCTTGTCCAGCTTGACAAAGCGTTCCAGTCCGCCTTCGAGCAGACTGTAGTCTGTTGAAAGATCGCCCTTCCACGCGCGGTATCCCTTTTCAAGCCGCAGGCTGTTGAGCGCCCACATGCCGAAGGGTTTGGCCCCCTCGGAGACAATGGTTTCATAGATCTTCAGAGCGTGTTCATTCGCACAGTGAACCTCCCAGCCCAGTTCACCGGCAAAGGAAACCCGGGCGAGAAAAGCCTCACAGCCATCAACAACAGCACTCTGGTGTGAAAGCCAGGGCAGGAAGAGATCGGCATCTGTCAGGCGCGACAGCAGATCGCGGGATTGGGGGCCTGTCACAATAAAGGTCGAGAAATCCCTAGTGTGATCTGTCAGTTCAAGGCCGACGGGCAGGCGGGACTTCAAATATTCGAAATCGTGCCATTGGGCAGCTCCGGCCGTGATCAGGGTGAAGTGATCATCGCCGTGACGGATCAGGGACATTTCTGTCAGAATGCGGCCGCGTTCATCCGGGAAGTAGCCCAGATTCATCTTGCCAGTCCTGGGCAGGGCACCGGAGATCAGTCCGGACAGCCAGACAGCAGCCCCTTCGCCTTCCAGATTGAAGCGGGAGAACCCCGGGAGGTCGAGGATCCCGACAGCATCGCGAACTGCTTCGCATTCTTCGCGGATGCGTGCTTCCCAGGGGCCGGAACGATTCCAGGTCTGGGTGGCTTCCTCGGAGGTGTCATCGCCGGGTTTTGCAAACCAGTTGGCCCGTTCCCAGCCATTGTAGGCGCCCATCTGTCCGCCCTGTTCCAGAATCTTCGGGTGAACGGGAGACTGCTTGCGGTCCGCTCCGGCGGGCCAGCGGTGCCAGGGGAAGTGCATGGCATATTCGTGTCCATAGACCTCCATGCCCTTGGCAATGCAGTAGTCCTGATCCGTGTAGTCTGTAAAGCGGCGGGGATCACAGGACCACATATCCCATTCGGTGTAACCCTGGGTGATCCATTCTGCGAGGACCTTCCCGGCACCGCCACCCTGTGCAATGCCAAAGGTAAAGACACAGGCCTCGAAAGCATTGGGCACACCAGGCATCGGACCGACGAGAGGATTGCCATCCGGTGCATAGGGGATCGGACCATTGATCACCTTGGCAAGCCCTGCCTCTGCCAGCAGCGGCACGCGTGCCATGGCATCCTCGATATAGAACTCCAGCCGTTCCAGATCATCGGGATAGAGCTGGAAGCTGAAGTCTTCCGGCATGGGATCATCGGTGGTTGTCCAGTGGGCCTTGCAGTTGCGTTCGTAGGGGCCAAGGTTAAAGCCGGTTCCTTCCTGGCGCAGGTAATAGGAGGTGTCCACATCGCGCAACAGCGGGAGTTTCCTGCCATTTTCCTGCGCCCAGTTTTTGACGGCTTCAACTTCCTCGAAAACCAGATACTGGTGGCTCATCACCATCATGGGCACAGAGCGGCCACCATGGGGCTTGAACCATTCACCCACGCGCTGCGCGTAATAGCCTGCTGCGTTGACAACATAGGTGCAGCGGATGTCGCCCTGCTCTGTGTGGACAATCCAGTCATCGTCATCGCGGCTGACACCTGTTGCCGGACAGAAGCGGACAATCTTTGCCCCCAGATCGCGTGCGCCCTTGGCGAGAGCCTGTGTGACCTGTGCGGGGTCGATGTCGCCATCGGCCGGATCATAAAGCGCACCTTCCAGATCGTGTGTCTCGATAAAGGGATAGCGTTCCGTGATGTCTTCGGGAGACAGGATTTCCAGATCCATTCCCTGATGCAGGCCCATGCCCTTGGCGCGTTCGAACTCCTGCATGCGTTCTTTGGAGTGTGCCAGTCTGATGGAACCGGTCACGTGGTAGTTCATCGGATAGTCAACTTCCTCGCCCAGGCGACGGTACAGCTCGGTCGAGTACCGTTGCATGTTCATGACGGACCAGGATGTTGAAAAGGTTGGAACATTTCCTGCTGCGTGCCAGGTGGAACCGGCTGTAAGTTCGTTCTTTTCCAGTAGCACACAATCTGTCCAGCCAGCCTTGGCCAGATGATAGAGGGCGGAGCAGCCGACGACGCCCCCTCCAATAATAACCACACGTGCAGATGTCGGTAACGCTGACATACTGTTCTCCCGAGCTCGAAAAGGTCATGAAAATTGCAATGGGATGAGTATTTACCGCGCTGATTCTTCTTTCAATTCGTTCGGCCTATTGCCATTGATCGCCTTTTTCGATTAGCTTGTGTTTTCCGATGGCAAACGGGGGCTTCTTTTCATGCAGATTGACTGGGTCATAACCTTCCTTGATCTCTGCGAAACCCAGTCTTTCAACAGGACTGCAGAGAACATCGGCATCACCCAGTCCACAGTGTCCTCCCGGATACAGGCTCTCGAAAAAGTGTTGGGTGTTAAACTGTTCCAGCGCAATCGCTCGGGCACCGAACTGACGATCCACGGCCTGAAGTTTGAAGCTCATGCCCGCAGACTCCAGCGCAACTGGTTCGAGGCCCTGCGGGTGACCCAGGTCAATCCCTCGGTTGTGACGACTCTGAAAATCGGTTTGCAGCATGATCTGGCGACATCGCAGATCGGAGACTGGGTCCAGGAATTCCGGGAGCTTTTCCCCGACTCGACCCTTTACATTGAAGGAGACTATTCCGAACAGATGTGCCGGGACCTGATTCACGGTTTGCTGGATCTGGCCATTATTTTCACGCCCAAGCCGCACCCGGACCTGCATTTTGAAAGCCTTGGGGAAATAACCTGCCGGATGGTTTCAACCGAGACTGATAATTTTGATGAAATCCGGCAGGAGAGCTACATTTTCTCGAACCTGTCCCCCGCCTTTGCGGCAACGCATGAAGTTCATCATCCCGAACTGTCCCGGGCCAACATCTCCAGTGGAAAGAATGTGCTGGTTGCAGGCTTGCTGCACTCCATGGGCGGGACAGCCTATCTGCTGGATGACATGGCGCAGAAGATGATCGAAAGCGGGCAGTGTCGAGAGGTCAGGCGTGCCCCGCTGATCCAGCAATCTGTCTATGGCGCGGTTCACTTGCGCAATCGGCACAGGACAGCACACAGGCGCCTGATGAAACTCTTGCAGAATCACTTCTCGACAGAAGGTTATGATCCGTCGATCGAGCTTTGATGACAGTGGTACCGTGTTGCTCGGAACCTGTTGTCCAGATCATTCCGGATCGCAAACGAATTACGACGGGGGGACAAGGAAATGGAGCGTAAAATGACCAGTGATAAAACGATTTCCACTGGTGGATGTCTTTGTGGTCAGGTGAGATATGAAGTGACGGGTCCCTTGCGCGGTGTCGTCAATTGCCACTGCACCATGTGTCAGAAGCTTCACGGGAGTTTCGGAGCCCACAGCAAGGCACTCAAGTCCGATATTCGAATCACTGAAGATCAGGGCCTGGCCTGGTACAGGACATCCGATGTGGCCCGGCGCGGGTTTTGCCGGAACTGTGGCTCCAGCCTTTTCTGGGACCCTTACGAGCTTGATGCAACGGGGATTCTGGCCGGATCACTGGACGGGGAAACAGGGCTTGAAACCATCGGGCACATCTTTGTGGCGGAAAAGGCGGATTTCTGTGTGCTGGATGATGCGCTTCCGAAATTTGATGCCTCGTCCGATGGTGCTTTGTCCATGGACTTCAAATAGATGGAGGCAGGGAAGACCGTAAATTCGTCTGGTCGACAAAGGGAACACTGTACAGAGACGTGGTGCTGTCTGCTCTGACAGAGAGCAGCTTGTGACGGATCACGGTCTGTCCCGGTTTCAATTCTCCTGGGGAAGGCCAGTGGCCTCTTTTCGGGAAAAATGGAGCGGGCGATGAGATTCGAACTCACGACATTCACCTTGGCAAGGTGACGCTCTACCCCTGAGCTACGCCCGCATACGCCATTTTTCAATAAAAAACCCGGCTCGTTGCCAGGTTTGTTCAGCTTGGAAGCCGGATCACTGGAGCGGGCGATGAGATTCGAACTCACGACATTCACCTTGGCAAGGTGACGCTCTACCCCTGAGCTACGCCCGCATGGACCAGTGCATCAACAGGTTTACCCTGTCGGTGAACGGGTATTTACTCCAGCGGGGCGGGCCATGCAACCCCCTTTTTGGCTTTATGATGCTTTTTTTAAAGCAAAAGATTTTCAAAGCAGTCCGGGCTCCTGCCTTGCCCTTGCTTTCCAGTGCTGATAAGCGGTTTGTCAAAGATCAATGAACAGGAGCCTAACATGACACAGCCTCTTCATGGCCCGGAGTCCCTTTTTGCCAAGCTGGAGTCGCTCGGCATTTCTGTCGAGACCGTCGAGCACCCCGCTGTTTTTACCGTGGAGGAATCACAGGAACTGCGCGGGGAACTCCCCGGTGCCCACAGCAAGAACCTTTTCCTGAGAAACAAGAAGGGGCAGATGTGGCTGGTCGTTTCCATTGAGAGCCGCCAGATTGATCTCAAGACGCTGGGCAAGGTGATCGGTGCGGGCAAGGTTTCCTTTGGCAGTCCTGATCGTCTGATGGAGTTTCTGGGTGTGATTCCCGGCTCTGTGACCCCTTTCGCTGCGATCAATGACGAGAACAATGCTGTCCAGGTTGTTCTGGACAGTGGTTTTCTGGATTTTGACCGCGCCAATTTCCACCCGCTTGTCAACACCATGACCAGTGCTATTGCACCGAAGGATTTGCTGGCTTTTCTTGAGGCTGTCGGTCATCCGGCAAGCCTGCTGGATCTCGGGAATCTCGAGGCTCTTTTGCCACAGGAATAGCCTCTGTGAATCAGGGGGGCGTAAAAGCCCCTTGCACTTGGCGGGTAAAACCATCATTTCAGAGGACGAAACCGGATCAAACTTCGGGCGTAACGAGGCCCGGAAATGGGAGAGATCACAATGCAAGGCATTACAGCAACAGGCCCTTATGCACAGGGGGGCGATCAGGAAACAGCTGCTGCGGCAGATGACGGCACACTGATCAAGGAGACCAACCAGCAGGATTTCCAGCGTGATGTGCTGGAAGCCTCCATGCAAAAGCCTGTTATCGTTGATTTCTGGGCCCCGTGGTGTGGTCCCTGCAAACAGCTGATGCCTGCGCTGGAAGCTGCGGTTGAGAAAGCTGGTGGCGCTGTTCGCATGGTCAAGGTCAACATTGATGAAAACCAGATGCTGGCCGGACAGCTTCGTATCCAGTCTGTGCCGACGGTCTATGCCTTCTTCCAGGGACGTCCTGTCGACGGCTTTGCCGGAGCTCAGCCACCAAGTGAGGTGGAAGCCTTTGTCACGCGTTTGATCGAGACAACCGGCGCGGCTTCCGATGATCCGCTGGCACAGGCTGTCGAACAGGCGAAACAGGCCTTCGAGGACGGTCAGTTCGAGGCCGCACTTTCCATCTATGGCCAGATCTATCAGCACGATCCCTCAAACATTGCAGCAGTGCAGGGCATTCTGAACTGCCAGCTGGAACTGGGTTTTGAAGCCGAAGCCGGTGAATTCCTTGAAGAGCTGCCTGAAGAACAGAAAAAAGCACCCGAGCTGGCAGCGATTGTGACCCGTCTTGAGCTGTCCAGGGAACGCAAGGATTCCAGCGAGGTTCTGGCCCTGCGTCAGGCCGTGGAGGCCGATGCAGACAATCACCAGGCCCGTTTTGATCTGGCCGTTGCCCTGCAGGCTGAAGGCCATCGGGAGGAAGCTGCCGAGCTGCTGCTGGAAATCTTCCGCAAGGACCGGGACTGGAACGAACAGGCTTCCCGCAGGAAATTGCTGGAATTCTTTGAAGCCTGGGGTTTTACAGATCCTTTGACCATCAAGATGCGCAGCCGTCTTTCTTCCCTGCTGTTCTCCTGATCCGGGAATCCTGTTCCAATCCAAAGGTTCGGGACAGGCGTAAATTTCGGAAAGAGCCGGTCATCTGTTAGACTGTGACAGCTGCCCGGCCTTTTCGTGATCAGCAGCAGAAAGAACAACAGTTATGTCCCGTGGCGTATTTGACCCCCGTTATGAAGATCTTCCGGCAAGAATTCCCGTGTTCCCTCTGACCGGAGCCCTTCTCCTGCCAGGAGGGCAGATGCCCCTGAATATCTTTGAGCCGCGTTATCTGTCCATGATTGATCACGCTTTGTCCCATGACAGGATCATCGGGATGATTCAACCTGCTCATGCCGGCAAGGAAGGCCACGAGCACGAAAGTATTGATGATGGAGCCGCCCCGCTTTATTCCGTTGGCTGTGCCGGTCGAATCACGACCTTTGGTGAAACGGATGATGGCCGCTATGTCATCTCCCTCAAGGGGCTTGTCCGGTTTGAAGTGAGCAGTGAAAAACTGACCGAAGAGGGCTTTCGGGTGATTGAAGCCGATTTTTCCTCCTTCAGGGCTGACATGCTGGAAGAGGGGGAGGACGATAAAAATCTGGACCGCGATCGTCTCCTGTCTGTTTTGTCCGGCTATTTTGAAGCCCAGAATATCCAGGCTGACTGGGATGCGATCAAACAGACGGAAACACACCGTCTGGTAAACTCCCTTGCGATGATCTGCCCCTTTTCACCTGTGGAAAAACAGGCCATTCTGGAAGCACCCAATCTGAACATGCGTGCCGATGTCATGGAAGTCATCATGGAGATGGCTCTGCATCAGGGATCTGGTAAAAGCTCCTAGTCTGTACTAAGAAGAAATCCGCCCGATCCGGCAGGAACTGAATGGAATGAAACCAATGAATGATCAAACCCGCCTCGATCCCAGATTGCTGGAAGTTCTGGTTTGTCCTCTGACCAAGGCTCCGCTTGATTATGATGCGGATGCGCAGGAGCTGATCTCCCGTCAGGCCAGTCTGGCCTATCCGATCCGCGAGGGGATTCCGATCATGCTTGTGGATGAAGCGCGTTCTCTGGAGTCCTGAGGGATGGCGATTGCTGAAGAAAACAGCCATGACGCTGATTCACAGATCCGGGTGACTGATCTGGCCTATCTTTCTGCAGAAAAGATTCTGAAGGTCAGCTTCAATACCGGTGAAGTCTTTTTGATTACCGCAGAGCTGTTGCGGGTTGAAAGCCCCTCGGCAGAGGTTCAGGGGCATTCTTCCGGTGAAAAGAAAACAATCGCTGGCAGAATGCACGTCGGAATCATCAATATCGAGCCTGTTGGCAACTATGCGGTAAAGATTGTTTTTGACGATTTGCACGATACCGGCCTCTACTCGTGGCAGTATCTGTACAAACTGGGTCGGGATCAGGAACAACTCTGGTCCGATTATCTGGCATCTCTGGAGGAAAAGGGCTTGTCGCGTGATCCTTCCGGATCAATCGGAGCCAGCCCGACAGTCCATTGAGACTTGTCTTTTTGGTAAGAGCTTCTTAAATGATGGCAGCGCAGACTGAATCCCCGGGGCAGTCTGTTCCCCTCCAAGCTATGAAAGTGCCGCCTGTGGTTCAAGAATCAGCACAACGTGATGAAGCATCACCGCAACTTCTCAATGCCGTGGAACGCGCCATGGCAGAGATGCGACGCGGAGTCCCTGTTCTTGTTTATGAGGAAGATCAGGGGTGCGCGCTGATTCAGGCTGCCGAGACCGCGAGTGATCAGGCTCTGGATCATATGAAAGCCCTTGCCGGGGGCAATGAGCCTTCGCTGGTTCTGACAGCACGGCGGGCTGCCGCAATCGGAATCGATGAAGCCAAATCCATGATTCATGGCCGTGAGGCAACCGGGGATGTGATCGGTTTTGATCTGGCCCAGATGCCGGTTGAGCAGATTTCCTGTCTGGTTGATCCCCTGCACGATCCTGCCGGACGCAATCTGATTCACGAGGAACTGCTGAGTATTCCGCTGCCCGAGAAGGTGGCCCGCAATGCTGTACAGCTGGTCAAGCTGGCCAGCCTTTTGCCTTCCGTGCTGTTTGCAGATCTTTCTTCCCTGTCACTGGACGGGCCGGGACTTGAAGCCTTTGCAAGAAAGCATGACCTGCTTTTCGTTTCTGCCTCCGAGATCGCGCGTTACAGGGCTGCGTCTGCCTATGCCCTGAAACGCGTTGCCACGGCGCGGGTGCCGCTGGAAATTGCTGAAAAGGTTACCGTTGTTGCCTTCCGCCCAACGGGTGGAGGTGTCGAGCACATGGCTCTTCTGGTTGGTGATCCCAAGCCGGGTGAACCCGTTCTGGCACGTCTGCATTCGGAGTGCTTTACAGGAGACCTGCTGGGAAGTCTGCGGTGTGACTGCGGGGATCAGCTTCGCGGTGCAATTGCAGCGATGGACCAGGCCGGGGCCGGAGTTCTCCTTTATCTGTCACAGGAAGGCCGGGGAATCGGTCTGATGAACAAGCTGCGGGCCTATGAACTCCAGGATCGCGGCTCTGATACCATGGAAGCCAACGAGCTTGTGGGTTTCGATCCGGATGAACGGATCTATATTCCGGCTGCCGAGATTCTGCGTCAGCTCGGTTTCGATGCCGTTCGCCTGATGACCAATAATCCTGACAAGGTTGCCGAGCTTAAACAGTGGGGTGTGAATGTGGTCGAGAGGGTTGAACACTTCTTCCCCTCCAACGGTCACAACGAGTTCTACCTCAAGACCAAGGTTGAACGCTTCGGTCACATGATCTGAGGGTTTTGTTTCCGGGGCCGGTTTTCGTCTGTCCACCTGTTAGTCCATCTGTCAGGGGCTGTCTCTATTGACCCGCGCTTTTGCGCGCCCTAGATTCAGAAAGCAGGAACAAGACAAGCAAAGAGCATCACGGTGACGGATTCCACGCACAAGCAGGTTTTGAACAGCGTTCTGGAAGACATGAACGACAGATCGCGGGAGATCTTTCGCAAGGTCGTTGATGCCTATGTCGGAACCGGTGAACCTGTGGGCTCCAGAACTCTTTCCAAAATGGCCGGGCTGAATGTCTCTGCGGCCACAATCCGCAATGTCATGGCTGATCTGGAAGACATGGGGCTGCTGTTTTCCCGCCACACCTCTGCAGGGCGACTGCCGACCGACCTGGGGCTGCGCATGTATGTGAACGGTTTCATGGAATATGGAAGCCTGAGCCCGCAGGAGCGCGAGGATATCGAAGATCGCTGCAACTCCGGTGGCCGGTCCATGTCGGAAGTTCTGGAGACAGCTTCCGGCCTTATTTCCGGCCTTTCGAGCTGTGCCGGTGTTGTTGTTGCCCCGAAAATGCAGGAACCCCTCAAGCATCTCGAGTTTGTATCCCTGGGGCCGGGGCGGGCACTTGTTGTGCTGGTGACAGCCAATGGGGAGGTGGAAAACCGGGTGATCGAGCTGCCGCTGGGATTGCCGCCCTCGGCGCTGATTGAGGCCGGAAACTATCTGTCTGCCAGACTGATCGGTCGAACGCTTGAAGAGGCCATCGAGGCGATCAGACTTGAACTTCAAAGGGATCGGGCGCAGCTGGACCATCTGGCTGCAAAGGTTGTGGAACTCGGCATCGTGACCTGGGCCAATGATGAAATGGGGGATCCCAGAGGCGCCCTGATTGTAAAGGGGCAGTCCCGGCTTCTGGGGGATATTACGGCTCTGGAAGATCTGGAAAGGGTCCGTCATCTCTTCACAGCCCTTGAAAAAAAGGAATCATTGATCAAGTTGCTTGATATGACCAAAGCTGCAGATGGCGTTCAGATCTTTATCGGATCGGAAAACGAACTGTTTGCCCAGGCCGGGTGTTCTGTAGTAATGGCCCCTTATAAGAATGCCCGGGAACAGGTTGTCGGTGCAATTGGTGTGATTGGTCCTACGCGGATTGACTATGCCCGCATCATCCCCATGGTGGATTACACGGCCAAGGTTCTCGGACGGATGATCGGATAGCTCTCCGGTTCCGAACGGGACAGCAGAGTCAAAACTTCTTATGGATTGAGTAGAAAACGAATGTCAGACACGGAAAAGCAAACTGCAGAACAAGAGAACGAAACTCTGAACGAGCAGGAAGAGGTTCTCGAGGATCTGGTCGCAGAGGAAGAGCAGCTTGAAGAAGGCGGTGAAGCTGCCGCTGACATTACGGCGGTGATTGCTGCGCTGGAAGCTGAAAAGGCGGATATGAAGGACCAGATGCTGCGGACCATGGCAGAAATGGAAAACCTTCGCGCCCGCACCAAACGCGAAAAGGAGGATGCGGCCCGCTATGCTCCGCAGAAGCTGGTTGTTGACCTCCTGGAAGTCATGGACAACCTGCAGCGTGCAGTCCAGTCCGTTCCTGCCGATGCCGTTGCCGAATCAGAACAGCTCAAGACCCTGCTGGATGGCGTCACCATGACCAGTCGCTCCATGATTCAGGCTTTTGAAAAGCACGGCATCAAGGAAGTCGAGGCACTGGGGCTTCGTCTTGATCCGCACCAGCATGAGGCTCTTTTCGAGGTTCCGGACCCCAACACGCCGGAAGGCACCGTTGTTCAGGTCATGCAACCCGGCTTCAAGCTGCATGATCGTCTGTTGCGTCCGGCGCGTGTCGGTATTGCCAAGGGCGGTCCGTCACAGCCGGCTCCCGAGAAAGTCGACACAAGCGCCTGATTCCTCTCGACAGGCTCTGACAGGCAAAAGCCCGGCTCAGGCCGGGCTTTTTTGTGGAATGGGGTTCCTGATTCTGAATGTGATCAGTCGCAGTCAATGTAGCTGCAATCATCCCGGTTCGGGTTGATGTTTCTCATCAGGGTACGTCCGGTTTCACCGATCACACGGGTGAAGGCTTCGGTTCCCGGTTTGTCTGCCGGCAGAAGGCGGCCCCGCAAATAGGACAGGGCGTGTGTGTCCCTGCACAGAGCTGCACCAATGACAACATCACCGTTTGAAGAGGCCTTGCTGAAATCCAGTTCCTCTTCTTCCAGAGAGCAGATCTGTATGGGATTCAGGTTCACAGGTGCATCAATAATGTAGCGCAGCTTGTATCTGGAATGGCTTTTTGAAGAGCTTTCGAAACGGGTGACGATCCACTTCGGGCCATGTTTGTTCAGCGCAGCGGTGACGGCCTGTTCTGTGGCTTGCTGTGTGGTCTCGTCCTGAACCAGCACTTCAACATTCACTGTGCCACTCAGGGCAGCATTCTGGGCTTCGGAAGCCGAGTAACCACCGGAATAGGACACAGGATTGAGCGTGCTGACAGAGCTGCAGGCCGCGAGGGCGCCTGATACAGCAAGCAGAGGCAGAAGCTTGGACATTTTCATAATGCTATCCCTTTGAAACGCTTTTCAGGTTTCGAGATGGTTATGGTTGCTGGATTTCACCACACAAAAGTCTGTGAGGATGCGGATTATTCCTCAATGGTAAAATGAGCCTGATTGCCAATTTTGCCAAGGAGCGAAACCAGATCATCCTTTTGAAGGGCAATGCAGCCTTCTGTTCCGGAAAAGTCTGCTCTGGCAAGATGCAGGAAAATTGCCGAGCCTTTTCCGGGGACGACCGGATCGTCGTTGTGCCCCAGAATGCCGATGATGTCGTAGGTGGCATCTTCACGCCAGAGCTTTTCGTGGCCTGACTGGCAGGGGATGGCAACCGGCTTGTTGTAGGAGGGATCAGCAGGGTCGTCACACCAGCCATCGCGCTGGCAGAGCGGAGAGCAGCGCAAACCATCCGGCAGGAAATCCCGGTTTTCGGGTGCAATGCGATCAGGACGGAAAAGAATGTTGCGGAGCGGCCATGTGCCAAGCGGTGTTTTTCCGTCACCCTCTTCCTTGTCACCGGCTGCAACAACGCCGTTTTTTCCAATGGAGCAGGGCCAGATATCCTGACCGCAAACGGCAACCCATCCGGTAGGGCTTTCAGTTTTGTCTTCGGATTGGAGAGGTCTGATAAAAATGTCCATTGTAAAAACAGTTCCTGCGCAGAGCGTGCCTTGAGAGTGTCAGGAGGTTTATGCCTCCCTGACCACGGACTGGCAAGATATGATCCGTCCTACAGTGAATTGGTCAGTGTTGAGCTGTTGACCTTGAGAGCTTCGTACTGATCAAGATTTCGCAGCATTTCTGTCGCGATGTCATCCGGCGCAGAGAGTCTGATCTGATTGGCTGCCTTTTGATAGTGTTTGCTGGCCGCCTGTGAAGCCGTGTTGTCCCTGATCGCCGGATCGCTTGCAGTCGCTGGTGCGACGGTTTGCCGGACAGAGTCACTGACTGAGTCTTTCAGGAGGGGACGGGTGGACTGAAAGGAAGGGGATTGCACCTGGACTGTGTTGACCAGGCTGTTGCTGCCGGGTTGCCTCAGATTAAACCACTTTTGACCGTTATCGACGAAGTAGTTCGCATTTCGGGCCGTTGCTGTTCCCTGCTCGTGAGGCTGTGTGAAAGCGGCCAGAGTTGGCGCAAGCCGGGGTTCTGTTGCCGTTGTGCTTGCAGGACTGACGCCAGGAGCAGCTTCTGTCTGCCCGCCCGGAGCGACTGTCGCAGGTTGTTGCCGTGTTGTCTGAAGATCACGGTAAAGTGCCGCCAGTGCATCCTGCCCTTCGTAGGCAAAGGAGGAACTGTCTGACGGAGAGCCCGATGCAGAGGCTGTTGCCGTTGGCGGTGTGGATGCCTGTTGCGGGGCAGGCGGAACCGCTGCTACGAGATCTTCCGCCGGAAGGCTGTTTGTCGGAGCTGCCCTTGCTGTTTCCTGACCGGTGACTGCATTGTTTCGAGCAAGCAGGGGACCGTTTTCAGGCTCGTCATCGCCAAACAGCGCGCTGGTAATGTGTTCACCGATATCCTTGCCGGTTGTGTCTTCTGTAATGGCATTGATGATCGAGGAAACAGCGCCGGGGACTCCGCCGTAAAGAGCACCACCAAAAATCCGGCTCGTCGGGTGAAGCTCGTCCCCTGTTATTTCTCTGTAAATGGTTGAAACAACAGGAATGTGCTGAAGGGGATTGATGATGTCCAGAAAGTCGAAAAAGCCGAACTCGTTGTTTTCGTCCTGATCAGCCGCTGTCTGGACTGCTGTTGGGTTGGCTGATTCAGGTGCCGGAGCTTTCGGGTTCCCGTTCTTCAGCTCTTTGCTCAAGGCAGCCTCCTGCCGCGCTGCTTCCTGCAACTGGGCAATAAAGGGTGCAGAGATGGGAACATCCTGTAGGGAGTCGCTCTTTGGTGCCTGACCCTGTGTCCGGGACGCAACAGACAAGGCGCTGGAATTCAGGGGAGCCGCCAGATTGGGTGCAGACTGATTTCCATTGTAAAACAAAGGCTTTTGCGACGGTGATACAAGCTCGGTCACGGAAGACATCCTGTCTCGGGTTTGTTGAGTTGTTCCTGAGGCCCAATGCCTCCCGTCTTTATAAGCAAACCTTGTGCCATTCAGGGTTCGGAAAGGGGCTGGTCGGAATTATCCGCAAGGACAGTCCCGATCCGGCAATGTCTCTGGACGACAGGGGGGCCGTGCTGTAGCTTCCGCACTCAGCAGTGTTCCCTCGCAGGAACCGGAGATCGCCCAGTTGCAGCTATAGTCAGGACAAGAAATGTCAAACGAGACCGCGAATACCAGTGGCCGCCCTTCAGGCCGTTCCCTCGACCAGATTCGTGAAGTGTCTATCGAAACCCGTGTCAACAAACATGCCGAGGGCTCCTGTTTGATCAGGTTCGGGGATACCCATGTTCTCTGTACTGCGACCATTGATGATTCAACGCCGCCCTGGCTGCGCAATTCCGGCAAGGGATGGGTGACTGCTGAATACGGAATGCTGCCACGTTCCACTCACGGACGCATGAATCGCGAAGCTGCAAGGGGAAAACAGTCTGGCCGGACCCAGGAAATCCAGCGTTTGATTGGCCGTTCCCTTCGTGCCGTGACAGACATGACAGGCTTTGGCGAGCGGCAGATCAAGATTGACTGCGATGTTCTGCAGGCTGATGGTGGAACACGGACAGCATCCATCACGGGCGGTTTTGTTGCGTTGCATCTGGCCTTTCAAAAACTTGTGGCACAGGGTGTCATTGAAACAGTTCCGCTGATTGACAATGTTGCTGCGATCTCCTGCGGTCTCTTTGAAGGCAAAGCCGTTGCCGATCTGGACTATGACGAGGATTCCAATGCCGGAGCGGACGCCAACTTCGTTCTGACCGGAGGGCTGGGCGTTGTCGAGATTCAGGGCACGGCCGAAGACAAGCCTTTCACACGTGCAGAGTTCAATGAACTGCTTGATCTGGCCGAAGGCGCGATCAAAGTCCTCGTTGAAAAGCAGAATCAGGCCTTGGGCCTTTAATCCAGAGGCAGTGATCCCATGACCCGCCCAATTGGTGAAAAGCTTGTTATTGCCACACACAATGCCGGAAAGCTTCGCGAGATTCAGGCCTTGATGCAGCCTCATGGCATTGCAGTTGTCTCCGCTGGTGAGCTTGATCTCCCGGAACCGGAGGAAACAGGTCTGACCTTTGCGGCCAATGCTGAAATCAAGGCGGTAGCTGCTACGAAGGCTTCCGGCCTTCCTGCTCTTGCCGATGATTCCGGGCTGGCGGTTGCCGCGCTGGATGGAGCGCCCGGAATTTACTCGGCGCGCTGGGCTGGTCCGCAAAAGGATTTCGGGCTGGCGATGAGCAAGGTGCAGGACGCGCTGGAACAGGCTGCCCGAAAAGGCAATGAGGATCGTTCTGCGGCCTTTGTCTGTTCGCTTTGTCTGGCTATGCCTGATGGAGCTGTCCGGTTTTTCGAGGGGCGGGTTGAGGGCGAAATCGTCTGGCCTCTGCGCGGTGAAGGCGGGTTTGGCTATGATCCGGTCTTCCAGCCGGAGGGTGAAAGCAGAACCTTTGGTGAAATGCCGTCAGAGGACAAGCAGTCCATGAGTCACCGGGGCCGTGCCTTTGAACAGATGGTTCAAAAGCTGTTCGGATAAGTGTCAAATGAGTGGACAGGGAGCAGAGGCGCACAAACAGTCCGAGCCATTTTCTGCCGTGCAGAGAGGGTTCGGCGTTTATGTCCACTGGCCCTTCTGCAAAAGCAAGTGCCCCTATTGCGATTTCAACAGCCATGTCCGGGAAACTGTTGATCACAGCAGGTGGAAGGACGCTCTGGTCAGGCAGATTGATTCAGAAGCGGAACGTTTGTCCGCACAGGGCGGGACAGGGCGTGTTCTCGGGTCCGTTTTCTTCGGGGGAGGAACGCCGTCCCTGATGGAGCCGGACACGGTGGCCGCTGTGATTGATCGCATCCGGCAGCACTGGCCGGCAAGGAATGATCTGGAAATCACCCTTGAAGCCAACCCGACCTCGGTTGAATCAGATCGCTTTGCGGCTTTTCGGGATGCCGGCATCAATCGCGTTTCGCTGGGTGTACAGTCTTTTCGGTCCGAAGATCTGGGATTTTTGGGGCGGCAGCACTCTGTGGAGGATGCGCAGAAGGCTGTGGCGCTGGCCGGAAAGCATTTTGAGCGCTTTTCCTTTGATCTGATCTATGCCCGTCCCGGTCAGGAGAAGACCTCGTGGCAGAAAGAGCTGAATGAAGCGCTGGATTTTGTTCTGGATCTGGGAGGCGCCCATCTCTCCCTCTATCAGCTCACTGTCGAGGAGAATACCCCCTTCCATGCGGCGCGCAGACGTGGTGAACTGATCGAGCTGGATCCGGATCGGGCGGCCAGCCTCTATGAACTGACCTGTGAAACCATGACAGGGCGGGGGCTTCCGGCCTATGAAGTCTCGAACTTCGCCAGACCGGGAGAGGAAAGCCGCCACAATCTGGTTTACTGGCGGTATGGTGACTATCTGGGGATCGGTCCGGGCGCCCATGGTCGTCTGACTCTTCTGGGAGGACCGGGACAGACCGGACGAAAGCTGGCAACGCGCCAGCATCGTGCGCCGGAAGCGTGGCTGGAATCTGTCGAGCAAGAAGGCGATGCCAGCCGCGGCAATGAATGGCTGGGCGATCAGCAGCGTTTTGAAGAGATGCTGATGATGGGGCTGCGTCTTCAGGAGGGAGTTGCACTGGAGGCCATTGTCGGGGAAACCGGCAGGGCGCTGGAGGACTGGATCCAACAGAAGCCTCTGGAACAGCTTGTTGCTGCAGGTTATCTGAGCAGGGATGATCAGGGTATCCGGGCCAGTGAAGAGGGGCGTGAACGACTGGACGCCATTCTGGCCCATCTGCTGGGTGACGGATAGAAAAGCGTTCTGAAACAGGAAAAGAAAACAATGTTGAACATGAATCTGGGCAAGGTGGATTTTGATCGGGCGGCAGGAGTGATTCTCGCACAGGCCAGACTGTCCCGCGATGAACTGGCCCAGGCCGATTTCGAGAGTCTCCGCCCACGCCTGAACGAGGATATCGAGCGGATGGTGCGCACGCTGACCTTCAAGTGGAAAGGCTGCATTGAGCTGATCGAGGCGCTGGAGAACCATCCGGTGGTTCAGGCCGCCGGAATCAAAGGATTGCCGGAGAGTTACAGGCTGGAGAAGCTGGAAGGTCCGAAAGGCGATGAAGGCCTCCTGTTGACCGAGACGGCGCAGAACATGGCGCGGGCCATGATGCACACGGCCATCCGTTCAAGACTCGGATAGCCGGTATGTCGCTGCCCTTTACGACAGAGCAAATCAAATCTGTGGATTTCTGGCGGGACTTTGCGCCGGAACTGACCTGTTCCGCTCAGCGTCTGTCTGTCAGGGAGCTTGCCCTGTCGGAGGAAGACCTTGATGCTGTGTCGGAGGGTCTCTGGGATGAGGGCTATCTTGCTCTGCCTCCGCTCTATGATGAAAGCGAGCTGGCGCCTGTCCGGGTTGTGATGGAGAGACTGTATCAGGCAGGGCTGCCGCAGGTCTTTGTCTATCTCTATGATGAAGTCTGGACGCTTTTTTTGAGAGCGCAGCCCTTGCTGTCGCGCTTTCTGGGGGAGCGCTATCGCGTCCTTCCCCATTTCTGGGCGTGGTATATTGCACCGGGAAAGGGGCGGGGCTGGCCGCCGCACCGTGATTCAGCCGATCAGTCTGTCGTGGACATTGCCGGGCTTGAAATGCTGGTTTCGCTGACACTCTGGCTGCCTTTGACAGAAGCGACACCGCACAACGGATGTATGTCCGTGCTGCCACTGGATCGCGAACGGGCTGCCGGGGGGCCCTTCCCGGATGCTTCGCAACTGCCCCATCAGTCTGTTGTGGCGCTGCCTGCCGGGCCGGGTGCCCTGATGGGATGGCGACAGGATCTGTGGCATTGGGGCGGTGCATCCGGTCCCAGAGCAAAAGCTCCGCGGTTGTCGCTGTCCCTTGAGTTCCAGAACGGGGCGCTTGATCCCCTCTGTGAACCGCTGTTTGACCCTGCCCGACCTCCTGCACCACAGGAGCGTTTGAACTTGATCCTCAAACAGTTTGCCAAGTATGGACACATTGAATCCATACCGGAGGAACTGGTGCAGCTGGGGAAAGAAAAGGCCTGATGCAGTCTAGCGGCTGGCGATCGCGACGGCAGTGCCGATCATGGCTGTTCCGGTGAAGCGGTTGAGCATCCTTACGGCCTTTGGCTTGCGAAACAGGGTGCGCACAGAGCTGGACAGGACGGCGTAACCGACCATGACGGAACTCAGACAGACCGTGACGATGGCACAGACCTCCAGAATGCCGGTCAGACCCAGTGTCGGGATGTCCACAAAAACGGGCAGAAAAGCCATATAGAACAGAATGGCCTTGGGATTGGATGCCGTCAGGAGCCAGCCGGTGCTCATGGCGCGCCATGCTCCCTTGTCGCTGACAGCCATGTCATCCAGTGTCTGTGCCTTGCTGCGCAAGGCCTTGTAGCCGATATAGACCAGATAGCCTGCCGCAAGAAACTTCAGAACAGCGAAGAACTCGCCCATTGTTGCAGCCAGTGTCGCGAGGCCGGAGACAGCGATCGCAACAAGTGTCAGATCACCACAGACCATTCCGATGATGAAGGGCAGGTTGCGTTTGAAGCCCAGAGCCAGCGCACGACTGATCACTGCAAAAACACCGGGACCGGGGGTGGCCATGGCGATGATGCAGGCAATCGACAGGGTGAGAACAGTTTCCCAGCTCACGGTTTCAGACTCCATTCTTCAAACAATGGGCAGAGCTTATCTGCAAAAGACATTCTGATCCACGGAAGTATTGTCTTGTGACAATCTGCTGCGGAAGCAGGAAAGCGGATGAAATGTCCATCCGCTTTCCCCTTCTGTATCAGGCCTTTGACGCCTTGTTGGCTTCTACTGCGCCGGGCAGGTCATCGTGATAGTGGCGGAAGTAGTCTGTTGCGACACCGTATTGCGGGTCTTCGATGACATTGACTTCAACCAGATCGGCAGACTTGTTGAGCAGGTGGTGACAGTCCTGGCTGAGATGGACCAGATGAACGGTCTTGCCATAGCGGCGATAGCGTTCGGCAAGGGCGTCGATGGCTTCCAGACCGGAGTGATCCCAGACACGGGAGTTCCGGAAGTCAATAATGACATCGTCTGCATCGTTGCGCGGATCGAAAAGCTCGCTGAAGTTTGCCACCGAGCCAAAAAACAGCGGACCAGAGAGGGTATAGGTTGTGTGCTGGCCGTCCCCTGTGGTTTCAATCCGGGCAGAGACCTGCTTGGCTGCGTTCCAGGCAAAGACGAGGCTGGAAACGATCACACCTACAACAACCGCGATGGCAAGGTCTGTTGCGACTGTGACCGAGGTCACCAGAACGATGACAAGGGCATCGGCCTTGGGAATGCGGTGCAGGATTTTCAGGCTTGGCCACGCAAAGGTGCCGATCACGACCATGAACATCACACCCACCAGCGCAGCCAGCGGAATCAGTTCAATGTAGCTGGAAGCAAAGAGGATGAAGATCAGCAGAAAGACGGCTGCAACGGTACCGGAAAGGCGGTTGCGGCCGCCCGAGCGGATGTTGATCATGGATTGCCCGATCATGGCACAGCCACCCATCCCCTGAAAGAAGCCGGTGATCAGGTTGGCAACACCCTGGCCCACACACTCCTGTGCAGTGCTTCCCTTGGTTTCGGTGATGTCGTCAATCAGCGTCAGGGTCAGCAGGGATTCAATCAGGCCGACAGCGGCCAGAATGACGGAGTAGGGCAGGACAATCCAGAGTGTTTCGAGTGTAAGGGGAACAGCCGGAATGTGGAATTCGGGAAGCCCGCCTGCGATGGAGGCAAGATCGCCAACAGTCGGAGTGTTCAGATCCAGACCGATCACCAGTGCAGAGATCACGATGATTGCAGCCAGTGCAGAGGGGATGGCCTTGGTGAACTTTGGCAGGAAGTGAATGATACCCATGGTCACGGCAACCAGACCGAGCATCAGATAAAGCACTTCACCTTCCAGCCATGAGCCGCTGGAATCCTTGAACTGTGTGAGCTGGGCCAGGAAGATCACAATGGCCAGTCCGTTCACAAAACCCAGCATGACCGGATGGGGGACGATGCGAATGAACTTGCCGAGGCGGAAAACGCCCGCGAGGATCTGGATGATCCCCATCACCACGACAGCCGCAAAAAGGTATTCGGGACCGTGCTGAATGACGAGGGAGGCGATCACGACGGCAAGGGCACCGGTCGCACCGGAGATCATGCCCGGGCGCCCACCCAGCAATGACGTGACCAGCCCCACGATGAAGGCAGCATAGAGGCCGACCAGCGGATGAACATTTGCAACGAAGGCAAAGGCAACGGCTTCCGGCACAAGGGCCAGAGCAACGGTCAGGCCTGAGAGGACGTCGGCCTTGAGGTTTCTCTTATCCAGAAAGGAGTAGTTTTTCATCAGACTTATATCCCGTCTTTTGTCTGGGATCGAAATTTTGCGCCGACCCGTTCAGCTGTGTTGTCTTCTGCCAAGGGGGCACTTTGACGCGCTGTGTAACAGATTTGGACAGCAGCCGAAACCCCGCGTTTTGCAGGGCAGCCTTCCAAATTTTCATAACCGTATTTTACGGGAGTGTCGCCGGGGCCTATTGGGGAACTGTTTCCCCGTTTGTCACCGGAGCTTCGGATGTTGTCCCGGAGCCTGCCGGGAACTGTTCGGCCACTGGCAGGCTTGCAGGTGCTTCCTCAACCACTTCAACGGCATCGCGCTGCAGTGTCAGGACAGGCAATGCACGTTCCACCTGACCGTCTGTGTTGAGGCGGAAATAGCCGTTGATGCCTGTAAAGCCTGCAGAACGGGTGAGCATTTGCCTGCTGAAATCGACAGGCACTGCCCGGCTTTCTGCCGAGCGCGCCATAATGGCAGCCATAGCCATGGCATCATAGGCAAGCGCTGCCAGTCGGGGTGCATTGTCGCCGTAGACAAGACGATAGCGCTCGGAGAAAGTCGTCCAGTTCTTCGGGGAATAGCCGGCAAACCAGCTGCCTGTCAGCGTTGGCTCACGTCCCAGACGCGGGTTGTCCCATTGTGCCGTGCCGAGATAGCGGACAACCCGGGGATCAACATCATAGAAGTTGAGCAGCGGAGCCAGAGTGAGCAGATCACGACCGGAAGCGGCAACCAGAATGGCCTCGAAGTCCGGTGGATTGAGAGTATCACGGCCTTTCAGACGGTTCAGAGCACGTTTTGCGGCGGCTGTGCCTTCTGCGTTCAGTGCCCTGCGGCGCGCCTTGAGTTCAGCATTGCGCTGGTCAAAGTTTGCAAGGGCCTTGATAGTCTCGCGCTGATCCTGGGCACCGGGAAGATAGAAGGTGTTCCTGACAAGAAAGCCTCCGGATTTGTTCACAGACTGTGACATTGCACTGGAGATTCTGTTTCCGAAGGCATTGGACGGTGCCAGAAGGGCAAAGCGGCTCAGGCCCTGTTCACGGGCATAGCTGACGACGCGGTCGATCTGCTGCTCCGGGGTGAGGCCGAGCAGGTAGACATCATCACCGGCGACAGCGATGTCGTTGGAAAAGGCCATAACAGAGACACCGGCCTGGCGGGCAACGGGAGCAACTGCAGTGACGGACTGCCCGAACAGGGGGCCAATGATGAGTTCCGCGCCTTCACTGACGACTTCCTCTGCGGCGCGTCGGGCGCGCAGTGCACTGCCTGCCGTATCGCGAATGATCAGCTCGAAATTTTCAGTGGCGTGATCAAAAAGTGACAGCTGTGCGGCATTCATCAGGGCCTGCCCCGCAGCGGAAGCACGGCCTGACAGGGGCAGCAACAGGGCGACCCTGGTCTTCCGGGGACCGGAAACAAGGGGCTGTTCCTCAGAGTCTGTTGTTTCTGGGAAAGCGTCCGGAAGCTCTTCGGAAGGAGCCGTGTCGGGCAGCGTTTCCTCGGCGGCTGTGGTCTCTTCTTGCGGGGGCGTGGTGGTTTCAGTAGGCTCTGGGCGCGGTGTTGGCGCACAGGCGGCAAGAATCAGGGTTGCTGTGGCAAAAAGGACTGGAAGACGGCCTTTTGTCGAGACAGCCCGAAGGATATGAAGAGTGTTCAGAAGAGCCTGCAAGGTTCCTGTTCCGCTTTCAAACAAAGTGCACCAGCTGATCAAACGACCAGATTGTTCATGAGTAGAGTATGACAGACAAAAATCGACTGATTTCCCCCGGCCTTGATCAGGACGGTGAGTACAGTCCACCCGGACCTGAACCAGCACTCTACCTTGTTGCAACACCGATCGGCAACCTGGGTGATATAACAGATCGCGCAAAAAAGCTGTTGCAGCAGGCTGATGTTATAGCCTGCGAAGACACACGCGTCACTGGAAAGCTGTGTCAGGCCTGGAACCTGAAGGCTCCGATGATTGCCTATCACGAACATTCTGCCGCCAGGGTGCGTCCCCAGATCATTGAACGGATCAAAAAAGGCGAGGTTGTGGCCCTTGTGTCGGATGCCGGCACTCCGCTGGTTTCAGATCCGGGCTACAAGCTTGTGCAGACGGTAATCGAGGAAGGGCTGGAGGTCACAGCACTCCCGGGTGCCTCGGCGCCGACAACGGCCCTGCTCCTGTCCGGCTTGCCATCAGACCGCTATTTCTTTCATGGCTTTCTCCCGAACAAATCAGGCGCCAGAAAGAACGCACTGGATGAAATCAAAACCGTTCCTTCGACGCTGATCTTTTTCGAAGGACCCAGCCGTCTGGCTGATTCCCTGGCCGATATGGCGGCTGTGCTGGGAAATCGCCCTGCTGCTGTAGCGCGGGAGTTGACCAAGAAATTTGAAGAGGTCAGGCGCGGTCCCCTGGAGGAACTTGCAGACCATTACAGGGCCGGCGGGAATCCCAAAGGAGAGATCGTTGTGGTTGTCGGGGCTCCCCTGGTGCGGGATGAAGGGCTCAGCGAGGAAGAACTGGATGCGGAGCTCAAAAAGGCCCTTGAAGGCGCGAGTCTCAAGGATGCTGTTGCCTCCGTTTCCGGTGCGCTGGGCTTGCCCCGCAAGCAGGTTTACAAGAGAGCGCTGGCGCTGATCAAGGGGGATGGCGGGTAAAGGCTGTGAGACAGGGACGGAATCAGGGAGACACCGGTACAAGGCAGGAACGCTGGAAGCGTGGTCTGCGGGCGGAAACCCTTGCGGCCCTCTATCTTGTGTTGAAAGGTTATCGCCTTTTGGGAAAACGCTACAAAACGCGGGTTGGCGAGATTGACCTTGTCATGCAAAAGGGTCAGGTGCTTGTTTTTGTTGAAGTCAAGGCCAGAACCACGCATGAAGAGGCCCTGCAGTCGATCGGAACCGGACAACAGCAGCGTATCATGAGAGCGGCACAGGCCTTTGCGGCCGAGAAAGCTCTTCTTTCTGCGGGAAAGGAAGCTCTTGCACAACGCTATGATGTTGTGACCTTTTCAGACAGGGGCTGGTGGGGTTTGTCATGGCCTCGCCATATTGTCGATGCATGGAGAGAATAGAGATAGGGTTTTCCCTATCTTCTGAAACAGGAAATGAAAGACCGAAAGTAAAGAGAATGATGCGACCTTTCCGGATGATTGGAACTCTTGTTTTGATAGCGCTTGGAACAGCGGCCTGCACGCCGATTGGCGCGGCTGTTGGTGCGGCAGCAACAGCGGGAACCGTTGCTGCACAGGAACGCTCGACGGAAAAGGCCATTTCAGACAGCCAGATTGTGCTGGGGATCAATGAGAGCCTGTTCCAGTATGACATTGAAACATTCCGCAAGGTTTCCGTGACCTCCCATGAAGGGCGCGTGCTTTTGAACGGTGTTGTCAAAACGGAAGAGGCGCGTGGTCAGGCTGTCAGGCTGAGCTGGCAGGTGGCCGGGGTGCGCGAAGTGATCAACGAACTGGAAGTCAACACCAGCGGAGACCTGCTTGATTCGGCGAACGATGTCTGGATTTCAACCCAGTTGCGCAGCAAGCTTCTGTTTGATGGCGAGGTCACTTCGGTCAACTATGCTGTCAATACGACCAATGCGAATGTCTACCTGCTGGGGATTGGGCAGAATCAGGAAGAGGTCAACAGGGTTATTGCCCATGCCCGGGATGTTCCCTATGTGCGTCGTGTTGTAAGCTATGTCGTCCTGAAGGATGATCCTTCCCGTCTGCAATAGTCCGTCATTGCACACCTTTTCATCAGGGACAGAGCCCATGTCTGAAGAAGCTACCTCCTTTGCAAACCATCTGGATGCCGTCGGGCAGCATGGGGATGAGGCTGTCGAACTGCTGGCAACAGCCCTGGTGCTGGGAGCACACAGGCCTGATCTTGCAGAGACGAGTGAGGATATTGAACAGGCGCAGACTGTTGATCTGACACCCTATATCCAGCATGGTGAAGAGCTTGTCGAAGCGGCAAGGGATCTTTTGCAGCAGGAGGTGGCAGGATCGCCGGAGCTGGATGACCTCCTGAGCGTGGTCAATGCGGTTCTCTATGACCAGTTCAGCTATCAGGGCGATACGGAGAATTATGACTCGCTGGACAACTCCTCCCTGCTCTCGGTGATTGACCGCCGCCGTGGCTTGCCGATTTCCCTGGGCATTCTCTACATTCACCTGATTCGGGCCCTGGGAGGGTCTGCCGAGGGTCTGAATTTCCCGGGTCACTTTCTGCTGTCTGTTTCTGCCGGAGGGCAGAAGGTCGTTGTGGATCCCTTCCACGGAGGGGAAAGACGTCCCCTGTCATGGCAGAGGGCCATGCTCAAGCATACACTTGGTCCGGAACAGCCCCTGTCTTCCGAATACACCCGTTCCATCAGTGACCGGATGATTCTTCTCCGGCTTCAGAACAACATCAAGATCCGGTTGCTGGAAGCAGAGCGTGTTGATGCGGCACTGTCCATCCTCAACACCATGATTCGCATGGCGCCCACAGAAGCTGTATTGTGGAGGGAGGCTGCTAACCTGCAGTCGGAACAGGGCAATGTCTTTGCGGCGCGGCAATCCCTGCAGACCTTTATGACGCTTTCTGAAGACCCGACAGCTGTCATGGAAGCAGCAACCGTTTTGCAGAATCTTTCCAGGCAGCTGCATTAAGGTCTTGAAGACGGCCCTGTCAGGCACAATACTCCGGATGAGAACCTATCGATAAGTAGACCGGACAGCTTGTTCTGTTCCCGGTTGTCCGAGGAAAGATCAGAGACCATGACCCTTCGCGTTGCCATTCAGATGGATCCTGTCAGCACAATCCAGATTGATGGAGACAGTTCTTTTGTCCTGGGGCTGGAAGCCCAGAAACGTGGCTATCAGGTCTATCACTATCTTCCCCGGGACCTGTCGATGCACGGGACGCAGGTTGTTGCGCGGGCCAGACCGGTGACCTTCCAGAGAGTGGCAGACAATCCGGCCATTCTGGGTGAGCCGGAGATCGTTGATCTGGCCGAGGATATCGATGTGATTCTGATGCGTCAGGACCCACCTTTCGATATGTCCTACATCACGGCAACCCATCTGCTGGATCACGTGCATCCCCGGACACTGGTTGTGAATGATCCGTCCTGGGTGAGAAACTGCCCGGAGAAGCTTTTCATCACAGAGTTTCCCGAACTGATGCCCCCCACTCTGATTTCCTCCGATCCCCGGGCGATTCACGATTTCCGTGCAGAGCACAGGGATATCATTGTCAAACCGCTTTATGGCAATGGAGGCGCAGGCGTTTTCCATATCAAGCCGGATGACGAGAACCTGAATTCCGTACTGGAGCTGTTTGACAATCTCTATCGTGAACCGATTATTGCGCAGGCCTATCTGCCTGCTGTGCGTCAGGGTGACAAGCGTATCATCCTGATTGACGGGGAGCCCGCCGGAGCGATCAATCGCGTGCCGGCCGAAGGTGAGGCGCGATCCAACATGCATGTGGGTGGACGTGCGGATGCCAGTGGACTGACCGAGCGTGACCGTGAAATCTGCGCCCGGATCGGGCCGACCCTGAAAGAGCGGGGGCTGATCTTTGTCGGGATTGATGTGATCGGGGATGTCATGACGGAAATCAATGTCACATCACCAACCGGTATTCAGGAAATCAACCGCTACAATGGCGTCACACTGGAAGCGGATATCTGGGATGCAATCGAGGCCCAGCTTAACGCGGGCTGATGACAATCCTGTCAACATCCAGATAGCTGTTCAAACGGGAAAGCGACAGCTTTGCCTCTCCGTCGGTAAAGGTGATTTCCTCACCCTTCTTGAGACTCCAGCTCAGTGTCTTCCCCTCAACTGAAGGAGCAGGTGAGGCTGTCAGAATATTGTCTGTAGCATCCTGAATCAGGGAAATTTCCAGAATCAGGTCATCCTGTGCCTTCAGCTTCCTGACCCATTCGCGGCTGTAACGGTGCCCGACATAGTGCCAGTAGGCGGATATGTTGTTGTTTGAACCACCGGACATGATGTCTGCAATGCTGGAATCAAGCTGGCCAATTGTGATGGTTTGTCCGTGGAGTGCAGGCAGGCTGTAATCCAGAATCAGGTTATCTCCCTGGGCGGCCATCTTGACGGACGCAAAGCTCTGATAGAAAGAGGCATCGCTCCCGTCGGAAAGAAGCCGGAAGACCTCGTCGGGGTGCTGTCCCTTCCGGATCAGTTGCTGCGCGTGAGCCGGTGAAATCAGCTGTCCTGCTTCTGTGTCAACTGCAACAAGACCGAAGAAGGGATCAAGAAAAAGCTGATCGCCATTGTCCCTTTCAAGGATCAGGGCGGAGTGCCCGCCTCCTTCAGCCACCATGTCCCACTGACGGCTTTTGTATCCCAGTTGCTTGAGAACAAAGGTCAGCTGGCTTGCAGCATTGTTGCATTCACCCCTGTTGAAGAGCATCTCCATGACACCATTGGGCAGTCTGATCCAGTCCGGGAGGCGGTGATTGGTGACAAAACGTGCGGCAATGATTTCGGGATAGTTTGAGTGGGTGGTTTGTTCAAAGTTGTCAAAAACCAGACGGGTCAGGTGTGTGAAATCCTGATCGGACAGATCATCTGCGTTTTCGAGTTCCAGAGCCTGAATGATCTGGTCTGCCTTTTCTCCGGCTTTGGAGATCATGATATGGCGACCGATCATCAGGGTAGCAAAACCCGTGATTCCTGCAATCAGGGTTGCCTTGAGAAACAGCCGGAAGAACCTTCGGGCAGAGAGCATACGGGTTTGAGTCCTGATTCCAGTTGGCTTTTCCTGCCGTGGTTTGATCAGGCAGGCTTTTGTACGCGCCGCATTGTAATGTTCACACGTCCGCTTGTCTTCAGAAGAGTGTTTGTGTCGGGATAGATTTTATCAATGCCGTGAAAGCAGTGACGGGCTGTCCCGTCCAGTATCACGATATCGCCTGATTCAAGTCTGATGGATTGCGTGCGATCCCTGCGGTTGGGACCACCGATCCTGAACAGTGCCGTATCGCCAAGGGAAATGGAAAGAACGGGGGCGTTTTTGTCCTGTTCATCGGCATCCTGATGCAGACCCATTCTGGCGTCGGGTTCATAGAAATTGATCAAACAGCTTTCGGGTGGCGCAGGGTAGCCTGCCAGATCATCCCAGAGTTTCAGAAGGGATCCGGGGATCGCGGGCCAGTCCCTGCCGGTCCGGGGGTGCCGTGGTTCGTAACGGTAGCCGCCCTTTTGATCTGTGTACCAGCCGAAGGATCCAAAGCTGCTCATTTTCACAGACATGGGTTTGCCCGTTCCGGGCATGACAGGTTGAAAAAGGGGAGAGTCCCTGAGACCCTCCCTGATTTCATCGAGCAGATTTTCCTGTGCTTCCCTGTCCAGATAGCCGGGCAGAAAGCGGAAACCTTCTGGAAAGCTGTTTTGTTTCAATGGACCTCCGAAAGGCCGGGATTCAGTATCGTTTGTTCAGGATATGTCGGCGCTTTTTCTCAAAGTAGCGCTTTTCCCTGTGCAGATCCTTATAGTAGGCCGAGATCCGGTGGTCTGCACGTTTTTCATACTTTCTGTAGTATTTGTGCTTCTTTTTGGAGTGGTGTCTGCTTTTGTAGCCGTGATCACCAATGCCGTACCGGATCCGCAGTTTGTGGAGGTCGTGTTCCAGTCCCTTTTGCAGAAGGTGTACGTTGTAGCTGTGCTCGTGCCTTAGTTTTTTCAGTTTGTGGCGCTGTTTCTTTGAAAGCTTGCGGCCGTGACTGTGGTGCTTTTTGTAGTATGGCTTCTTATAGCTGTGATGCGTTTTGCGGGAATAGTCCCGGTCACCGTAATGGGGATCCTGATGGCGTGATTCCCTGTAAATGCGTTTGGCTGTGTAGACGATAACGTCTTCCACAACATTTTCGTAGGCATTGTTGTGGTTGTACTGACCGGCGTGACCCGCCTGTGGCAAGAGCATCAGAGGCGTGAAAGCAATCAGGGCAAAAACAAAAGAGTGAATGCGTTTCATATCCAAACCTTTCAGTGAAGTTACAGGTAAGGATATGGAGGCTCAAAAGCAGCGGAAATAGGGCAGAACCCAACACATTCGGACACAAATACTTTACATAACGTCTCTGTGAAGAACCGGGTTTCAGTTGTGATCGTTCTGACACAGAAAAACCACAGGCTTTTACAGATGCTTTTACTTGGGGTTTATTGTCAGCTGTAGCGTTTGGCCGTTCTGACACAGAGGAGAACAGCGCCTGTGACCAGAATCATGGCCCAGCTGATGGTCTCGTTCAGCAGCAGGGCAGCCAGCATCAGGCCCATGAAGGGTTGCAGCAGCTGGAGCTGTCCAACGGAAACAATGCCGCCCTGCATCAATCCGCGATACCAGAACACAAAGCCGATCAGCATGCTGAAAAGGGACACATAGGCGAGGCCAAGCCAGGCCGGCATCTGAACATGTGAGAAGCTCGCTGGCCAGAACCACAGCAGAAGTGGCGCAATTACGGGCAGAGCAATGACCAGTGACCAGGAAATGACCTGCCATCCGCCAAGCTTGTGTGACAGGCGCGCTCCTTCGGCATAGCCCAGACCACACAGCAGAATTGCGATGATCATCAGGCTGTCACCGATGAGAGAGACAGCCTGATCCTGCGACAGGGCAAATCCCACCACAAGTGCGCTCCCTGACAGGGAAAAAATCCAGAAAGCGGGATGGGGTTTCTCCTGATTGCGCAAGACCCCGAACAGGGCTGTCGCAAGGGGAAGCAGCCCTATGAAGACAAGGGAGTGGGCCGAGGTAATGTGCTGCAGGGCATGGGCTGTCAGAAGAGGAAAGCCGATCACGACACAAAAGGATGTGACCATCAGCGCTGGAAGGTCTTCCCGGGCGGGTTTGGCTTTTGAAAAGAGCAGGAGGAGAACACAGGAAATCAGCGCTGGCGTTGCTGCACGGGCAAGGGTGAGGAAGACAGGGTCGAAGTCCCCGACGGCAACGCGGGTTGCCGGCAGGGAGCCACTGAAGATCAGAACGCCGATAAATCCGTTGAGCCAGCCTTGTGTTGTTGTGTTCATTTCTTGTCCTCCGTTCCCTGTCGGCATAGCTTGCGGTTGCGCGATGTACCAGTTACAGTTCAGTACAATTTTGCAAAACTGTACTGATTCAAATGGCAATACAGATGGAACACAAAGCAGAGATTCACAGGCAGGAAGGAACGCGTGTCGAGCAGGTTGTCTCCCTGATTCAACAGAGAATCTCCTCACGATCACTGGCACCGGGAGCCCGGCTTCCGTCCATTCGAAGTCTGGCCGGAACACTGGGTTTTTCCAATTCAACAGTGGTTGAGGCCTACGATCGTCTGTCAGCGGAGGGTGTGATTCTGTCCAGGCGCGGGTCGGGCTTTTATGTTGCCGGGCATCTTCCGCCCCTTTCGCTTGCCGATCTGGCGCCACGGCTGGACCGTGCTGTTGATCCGCTCTGGGTGTCAAGGCAGTCGCTGGAGGCGGATGAGGGTTTTCTGAAGCCCGGTTGTGGCTGGATGCCACCGGGCTGGATGCCGGAGGCTTCCATTCGCAAGGCCTTGCGGACGATCTCGAGGGGGGATGAAAGCCTGCTGGTCGACTATGCAACACCTCTGGGGTCGCTGCCTCTGAGGGGGCTGTTGGCACAGCGGCTGATCAATTCCGGGCTGGATGTTGTCCCGGATCAGATTCTTTTGACGGATTCAGGAACACAGGCCATTGATCTCCTGTGCCGTTTCCTGATTGAGCCGGGCGCGACGGTTCTGGTGGATGACCCCTGCTATTTCAATTTTCACGCGATTCTCAGGGCACACAGGGCAAGGGTTGTCTCGGTTCCCTTTACCCCGGCAGGACCGGACCCGGATGCCTTTGCCCAGGTGCTGAAAGAAGAACGACCCAGGCTTTATATCACCAACACCGCTCTGCAGAACCCCACTGGAGCAACTCTGTCACCCGTGATCGCCCACAAAATCCTCAAGCTGATCGAGGATTCCGGGATGATTGTGGTCGAGGATGACACCTTTGCGGATTTCGAGCATGAAACCGCGCCGCGGCTGGCGGCCTTTGACGGGCTGGAACGCGTGATTCACATCGGCTCCTTTTCCAAGCGTCTTTCAGCTTCTGTCCGGTGCGGCTACATCGTGGCCCGGCCGGACTGGGTCGAGGGGCTTGTTGATCTGAAAATCGCGACGACCTTTGGTGCGGGGAATCTCTCGGCCGGACTGATTCACACTGTTTTGAAGGATGGAAGCTATCGCAGGCACATGGAAAGTCTGCGCACCCGGCTGGCCCGCTCCATGGGAGAGACAAGGCAAAGACTCGGAGCTGTCGGGATCAGACCCTGGATCATGCCAAAGGGGGGAATGTATCTCTGGTGCCAGCTTCCGGACGGTGCTGATGCCGCCGATCTGGCCCGCAAGGCCCTGAGCGAGAACATCGTTCTGGCACCGGGGAATGTTTTCAGTCAGTCCAGCTCTGCCAGCGGATTTCTGCGCTTCAATGTGACCCAGTCTTCCGATCCGCGCATCTATGAGGTTTTAAAGCGGCTCATGGCATAGCAAAAGGCGTTCTTTAAGCCGATTTTTGGTGCTTTTTTCCCTTTTTCATTCTTGCAGAGCATGAAGAGGCTGCATATATATCCACCGTACCCGTCAGGGGTACAACAAGCACCCATAAGGGACCCAGTCGGCGGTGCTTCAAGGAAAGGCCGCCAAATTCGGTTGCTAACTGTGTGAGGAATAAAAATGAGCAAAGTTATCGGAATTGACCTTGGTACTACGAACTCCTGTGTTGCTGTCATGGACGGCAAGGATGTTCGCGTGATTGAAAACGCGGAAGGTGCACGTACCACGCCTTCCATGGTTGGTTTTACAGACGATGAACGCCTGGTGGGTCTGCCAGCGAAACGCCAGTCTGTGACAAACCCGAAAGACACCCTTTTTGCGATCAAGCGTCTGATCGGCCGTCGTTTCGACGATCCGCTGACCAAGAAGGACATGGACATCGTTCCCTACGACATCGTCAAGGCGGACAACGGTGATGCATGGGTTTCCGCCCGTGAAGAGAAATACAGCCCGTCCCAGATTTCCGCTTTCATCCTGCAAAAGATGAAAGAAACTGCGGAAACCTACCTCGGTGAGTCTGTCACACAGGCTGTGATCACTGTTCCTGCCTACTTCAATGACTCTCAGCGTCAGGCAACAAAAGACGCCGGCAAGATTGCGGGGCTGGAAGTTCTGCGGATCATCAACGAGCCGACCGCTGCGGCGCTGGCCTACGGTATGGACAAGAGCGAAAGCGGCACCATTGTGGTCTATGACCTTGGTGGCGGTACCTTCGACGTGTCCGTTCTGGAAATCGGTGATGGCGTTTTCGAAGTGAAGTCCACCAACGGTGACACCTTCCTCGGCGGTGAAGACTTTGACAACCGCATCATCGACTATCTTGCGGACGAGTTCAAAAAAGAGAACTCCATTGACCTGCGCAACGATGCGCTGGCGCTGCAACGTCTGAAGGAAGCGTCCGAAAAGGCGAAGATCGAGCTGTCTTCCTCCACCCAGACCGAAGTTAACCTGCCGTTCATCACGGCTGATGCCTCCGGTCCGAAGCACCTGACGCTGAAACTGTCCCGTGCGAAGCTGGAAAGCCTGGTCGGTGATCTGATCGCACGCACCATGGAGCCTGTGAAAGCTGCGCTGAAAGACGCCGGTGTTTCCCCGGGCGAGATCGACGATGTGATCATGGTCGGTGGTATGACCCGTATGCCAAAGGTCCAGGAAGAGGTGAAAGGCTTCTTCGGCAAGGACCCGCACCGCGGTGTGAACCCTGATGAGGTTGTTGCAACCGGCGCGGCCATTCAGGCGGGTGTTCTCAAGGGTGATGTGAAAGACGTTCTGCTTCTGGACGTAACACCGCTGTCTCTGGGGATCGAAACCCTGGGTGGCGTGATGACCAAGCTGATCGATCGCAACACCACAATCCCGACGAAGAAGAGCCAGACTTTCTCCACTGCCGAAGACAACCAGTCCGCTGTGACCATCCGTGTCTTCCAGGGTGAGCGTGAAATGGCGGCTGACAACAAGATGCTGGGTCAGTTCAACCTCGAAGGTATTCCTTCTGCTCCACGTGGCGTTCCACAGATCGAAGTGACCTTCGACATTGATGCGAACGGCATTGTGAATGTCTCTGCAAAGGACAAGGGTACCGGCAAGGAAACCCAGATCCGTATCGAATCGTCCGGCGGTCTGAGCGATTCCGATATCGAGCAAATGGTGAAGGATGCCGAAGCCAACGCGGATGCTGACAAGCAGCGTCGTGAACTGGCAGAGGCCAGAAACCAGGGTGAAGCCCTGATCCACCAGAGCGAGAAGACCCTCGGTGAAGTCGAGGAAGGCAAGGTGTCTGCCGAAGACAAGGCTGCAATCGAAGCGGCAATTGCTGCACTGCGCACTGCACTGGAAGGCGACAATCTCGAGGAGATCCAGTCGAAGTCCCAGGAGTTGGCACAGGCTTCCATGAAGCTGGGTGAAGCGCTCTATGCAAACGCTGAAGGCGCAGAAGGTGCCGAAGGCGGTGAGCAGGCTTCCGGTACTGCCGATGACGGTGTTGTCGATGCAGACTTCGAAGAAGTCAACGACGACAAGAAGAAAGACTGATCCCAGTCTGATCCGACGCTTGAAGGGGCTGCTTGCAGCCCCTTCATTGGTCCAGCGGTGATGTTCGTTTCGCAACAGAAACATCACGATCAGCTTTCCTCTTATTCAAGGATACAGACAGCATGTCGAAACGGGATTTTTACGAGGTTCTGGGGGTCAGCCGCACTGCGGATGCCAAGGAACTGAAGTCTGCCTATCGCAAGCTGGCCATGCAGTACCACCCGGACCGCAATCCGGGTGATGAAGAAGCCGAAAAGTCCTTCAAGGAAGTCAACGAGGCCTACAACATCCTCAAGGATGACCAGCAGCGTGCGGCCTATGACCAGTATGGTCACGCAGCCTTTGAAAATGGTGGCGGACCGGGCGCGGGTGCTGGCGGTTTCGATTTCGGCGGTGGCGGTTTTGCCGATATCTTCGAGGAGATGTTCGGTGGCTTTGGCGGCGGTGGTCGTCGTTCCGGCGGTCCGCAACGCGGTTCCGATCTGCGCTACAACATGCAGATTTCGCTGGAAGAGGCCTTCCACGGCAAGTCCACGGAAATCAAGATCCCTTCCGCTGTAAAGTGTGATTCCTGTGACGGGAGCGGCGCGCAAAAGGGCACCCAGCCCGAAACCTGTGGCACCTGTAAGGGCCATGGTCGCGTGCGTGTCCAGCAGGGCTTCTTTACCATGGAGCGGGCCTGCAGCACTTGTGGTGGCAAGGGCAAGGTGATCAAGTCGCCTTGTGGCACTTGTCATGGTTCGGGCCAGGTCGAAAAGGAAAAGACCCTTCAGGTCAAGATTCCGGCCGGTGTTGACGAGGGCAACCGCATTCGCCTGTCCGGCGAGGGTGAACTGGGTCAGCAGGGCGGTGGTCCGGGTGATCTCTACATCTTCATCACCATCGAACCGCACAAGATTTTCCAGCGTGAGGATGCCAACATCTTCTGTCGTGTGCCGCTTTCCATGGTGAAGGCGTCCCTCGGTGGAACACTGGAAGTGCCAACCATTGATGGCGGACGCGCGCGTCTGACCATTCCGGAGGGCACCCAGTCCAAACAGCAGTTCCGCCTGCGCGGCAAGGGCATGTCCATCCTGCGCAGCGATCACCGTGGCGACATGTTTGTCGAGGTGGCTGTGGAGACACCGGTGAACCTCACCAAACGTCAGCGCGAGTTGCTCGAGGAGTTTGCCGCCGAAGCCGGTGACGATCACAGCAACAGCCCGCAATCCCGTGGCTTCTTTGACCGCGTCAGGGAATTCTGGGACGATCTGACAGACTAGAGCCTTGATGCTCTGTACCAAAAAAGCCTGCCAGTTCGGCGGGCTTTTTTATTGATTTGGGAAGTTTTTTAAACGAAGTTGTATTGAGAATTTAATTTTTAACAAAAAGTTGATTTTAATGAGATTGATTCATTTTGTTCTAGGTGTTTTTGTAGTGCTTTTGGTTTTTTGGAGCATGATTAATGTAGGTGGAATTATTTTAAATGAATCATTGAGAGAAACTAAGTGGCTTGAATTTATTCAGGCATTTGGTCCTTTTGCAACATTATTAGCTGGTGGATTAGCTTATTTGACAGCAGTTCTAAAAATTAAAAATAATAAAAAAATGCGATTAAAAGGGGCTCGAGTATTATTTGTTATTAATCTTTCGGAAATTAGTGAATACATCGATAAATGTATAAAAGTTATAAATAATAGTGATTGTGATAGGCGTATAGATAGAGAATTAGGAGTGCCGAAATTATCGATTTATACCTTGGAGCAAATTAATAAATCATTGGAATTGTTTGATGGTTTGGTTTTAAATCGAGTATCTGAGTTAATACAAGAATACCAAATTCAAAATTCTAGATTAAAATCGTACTTTGAAGATGATAGGTTTTATAATTCTGAATTTGATTTATTTTTAGATATTCACAAGTTGTATTTTTTAAATTCTTCGCTTTATAAATTCGCAAGATTTAAATCTGAATTTCCAGATAATGATTTTAGATCGGATCAATTTTGCGTTTATTATAGAAAATTTCTGGATAAAATCGACAACAATTCGCATTTTAAAGATCAGATGAATGCAAACGTTTTGAGAGATTTAACTCAAGTAGATGCAATATATACACATGATTTTGAGATATTTAGTAATGATTGGAAAGCTCAAAGACATTGTATTGATATGAGAAAAGAATATCAGAGCAATTAAAAGGGTATTCAGGGTTACATTCCTGCCGCAATCCCGTAAAAGAATAGCCAGGGTCATTCGCAGGGAAGGGTTTTGGGCATGGCACTGGGGCGTTCGATGCTCACGGTGGGGGGCTTTACGGGAATCAGCCGGATTCTGGGCTTTGTTCGCGATATTTTGATCGCGGCGGTGATCGGGGCCGGGCCTGTGGCCGATGCCTTTTTTGTGGCCTTCAAACTGCCGAACCTGTTTCGCCGCATCTTTGCCGAAGGAGCCTTTAACGCAGCCTTTGTCCCGATCTTCTCCCGGAAGCTGGAGCAGGACGGGGAGGACGAGGCGCAGACCTTTGCCCGGCAGGTCTTTGCCACGCTGGCGGTTGTGCTGGTGGTTCTCTCGATCCTGGCGATGGCCTTTATGCCCTGGGTGACGCTTGTGCTGGCACCGGGTTTCCTGCTGGAAGAAGGCGCCTCTGCCAGCTATGCGGAACTGGGTGATTTGATTGTCCGCCATCTGTCTGATCCGACAGGGGTGTCCGAAAAGTTTGACCTTGCCGTGTCACTGGGTGTGATCACCTTTCCCTATCTCTTTTTCATGTCTCTGGTTGCCCTGCTGTCCGGAGTGCTCAATGCCCTGCGCCGCTTTGCGGCAGCCGCAGCAGCGCCAGTGGTTCTGAACCTCTGTTTTATCGTGGCTCTGGCCGGTGTCATGCCCTTCTTTGAGGACAAGGGGCTGGTGATGAGCTGGACTGTTGTCGTTGCAGGTGTCGCGCAGCTGGCCTTGCTGGTTGTGGCCTGCCATCGTGCGAAATTCCTTGTGCTGCCGAGCCGTCCAAGCTTTTCGAAGGACATGCGAACTCTGCTCAAACGCATGGGGCCCGGTGTGCTCTCGGCAGGGGCCATGCAGATCAATGTACAGATCGGCACCCTGATTGCCTCTTTGCAGGCCTCGGCCGTATCTTACCTTTACTATGCAGATCGCGTCTATCAGCTGCCTCTGGGCCTGATCGGTGTGGCCTTCGGAATTGTGTTGCTGCCGGAACTGTCGCGCCGTCTGGCGGCTTCGGACGAGACGGGAGCCAACACCACGCTCAACCGCGGCATTGAAATGGCGATGGCCCTGACCCTTCCGGCCACAGCAGCGCTGATCGCCATGCCTTGGGCGATTGTGGTGGTGCTTTTCGAGCACGGCCAGTTTTCCCGTGAGGCTTCTGATGCCACCGCCGCAGCGCTGATGGCCTATTCGGCCGGCTTGCCTGCCTTTGTGCTGATGAAGCTGCTGCAACCCGCTTTCTTTGCGCGCCATGACACCGTGACGCCGTTTCGCATGGCCCTGTTGTCGATTGTGCTGAACATTGTGTTGAGCTTTATTCTCTTCCAGAAGCTGGGACACATCGGAATCGCGCTGGCGACCACGGTTTCCTCCTGGGTGAATGTGCTGGCGCTCTATATCGTGCTGCGCAACCGCGGACATTACCGCGTGGATGCCCGTCTGATCTGGCGTTTGCCCAAGATCATAGCCGCTTCACTGGTGATGGCTTCTGCCCTTTGGGCCGGAAAGCGCTGGCTTCTGCCGTTCCTCAATGGTCCCCTGCTGGAAAAGGCTCTGGCCCTGGCTGTTCTTGTGGCGGGTGGTCTTGTGATCTATGGCCTGCTGGCCACGCTGATCGGGGCTGTGCAGCTCCGTGATCTCAAGGGGCTGCTTCGCCGTTCGTAAGGAGAGGCGTCATGAAAGGTATTGTCTTCGCTGCAAGCGCTCTGGGTTTTCTTGCTGCGGTTTACCATTATAGCGGTAGCAGTAACGGCAATGACGAGGGGATTGCCTTTCGGCCTTCCACGGGAGAATGGTTGCAGGGAGATGCTGTCTGTGAAGACTGTACGCCGGATCGTGGATACAGTCCGGCGGGCTTCTATCAGGATCAGGACAGGCAGATGGCCTGGCGGGAAATTGATCTGATTCTGAAAGGCGAGGACGGTTTGACACCGGGTTTGCCTGAACTGACCGCTTTTCTTGCGGAGTTCCATGCTGTTGAAGACAAGCGTTTCCCCATCAGGATCAGGCAGAGCGGGGACTGGTTGAACCTGCTGTTCCCCGTTTTGGCAGAAGACCGGGTTCTTGATCTCTTTTCGAGAGCGGGTTTTTTCCGTGCTTATTATGAAATATCCGGTCTCGGAGAGCCTTTACTGTCCGGCGCGATGCGGCATGACATTGCCGGAGCACTTGTCGGGCAGACAGAAATCTTTCAGCAGGATGGCCATTCCCTGCGGCTCGTCCGCATTGGAACTCCGGCCTGTCCGGATTGTCTGGTCTTCGGTTTTGATCATTATGGTGATCCCGGAAGACGCTATGAGGTGACAGTGGAGGTCAACAGCGAAGGGCAGGCTCGTCTTCTGGAAGAGGAGCAGCCGCAGCCTTGAAGCGCTGAGCGCCCTGTTCTGTTTTTTCACAATCCGGAGCCTTTGCTGTGACCTGACGTCGCTTCAGGGAAAAGGACTGTCGTTCGGAACGCCTTCTGCCTTGACCCGCAGGGCCGGAAAGAGGATAAAGCGCCTGAACGCAAAAAGGCCGGAATCCGCTGGCTGAGCAAGAGCGTGTGATGGAAAGATCATGAGCGAGACTGTACAAAATCGCATTTTTTCAGGGGTCCAGCCGACAGGCAATCTGCATCTGGGCAACTATCTGGGCGCCATTCGCAATTTCGTGCGCCTGCAGGACGACTATGAATGTATTTTCTGTGTTGTCGACATGCATGCGATTACAGTCTGGCAAGACCCGAAGGAACTGATTCACAACACGCGTGAAGTGGCGGCGTCCTACATTGCGGCCGGGGTTGATCCGAAGAAGCACATCATTTTCAACCAGTCGCGTGTTTCTGCGCATGCCGAACTGGGCTGGATCTTCAACTGTGTGGCGCGGATCGGCTGGCTGAACCGCATGACCCAGTTCAAGGACAAGGCGGGCAAGAATCGCGAGAAGGTTTCAACAGGCCTCTATGTCTATCCGAACCTGATGGCGGCCGATATTCTGGCCTACAAGGCCACGCATGTTCCTGTGGGTGAAGACCAGAAACAGCATCTTGAACTGACCCGTGACATTGCAATGAAGTTCAACACCGATTTCGGCAGGGAGGTCTTTCCGATCACCGAACCGCTGATCATGGGTGCTGCGACTCGGGTGATGTCCCTGCGTGACGGTTCGAAGAAGATGAGCAAGTCCGATCCGTCCGATCTGAGCCGCATCACCATGCTGGATGATGCCGACACAGTCGCGAAGAAGATTCGCAAGGCTGTTAGTGATCCGAACCCGCTGCCGGGTGCCGGGATTCTCGGTGACAATGGCGAGATTGACAGTGAATTCCGGCAGGAACGCCCGGAAGCCCTGAACCTGCTGAACATCTATGCGGCGCTGAATGACGAGACGCTCGGTGATGTGCTGGGGCGCTACGAAGGCAAGGGTTTTGCTGATTTCAAGAAGGATCTGACCGATCTGGCTGTCGAGAAGCTGGGACCGATCGGTGCGGAAATGAAGCGCCTGATGGTCGATGACCGGAGCTATCTGGACGGAATTCTCAAGGACGGGGGAGAGCGCGCTGCGGCTCTTGCAAAACCGGTTCTGGATGAGGTCTATGATGCCGTGGGTTTCCTCAGATAATCCGAAAAAATTTCATCTTTTGGAAAAAAGGGAGCGTCGGTCTCCCTTTTTTTATTGCATTGTGAAAGAGAATGGCTTTTCTGTGAGCCAGCAAAACGCTAGTCTTTAATGAACGGAATACAACAAAGTCTTTACGATTTCTCTGCTATCTAAAAATAACGGAATATCCCGAAGCTTTGTTCTCTTGTGGGTCTGATTTACGGCGATGCAAATCTATCTGCCGATAGCTGAGATTTCGATTGATGTTTTCCTCCTGTTTCTGATGGGGGGTGGCGTCGGATTTTTGTCTGGCATCTTTGGCGTTGGCGGTGGCTTTCTGATGACGCCCCTGCTGATCTTTATCGGTATTCCTCCGGCCGTGGCCGTGGCGACCCAGTCCAACAACATTATTGCCTCCTCGGTGTCCGGCGTGCTGGCGCACATGCAACGCGGCAACGTCGACTTCCTGATGGGGGGGATCCTCACTCTTGGCGGTTTTCTGGGGTCGTTCCTCGGTGTCCTGCTCTTCAAGCTTTTGCGTGAACTGGGCCAGATCGATCTTGTGATTAACCTGTCCTATGTGATTTTGCTGGGCACGCTTGGTATTCTGATGTCTGTCGAGGGCATCCGTGCTGTGACCAAGCAGTCGCGTCCGGGCGGGCCTCGCAAGAAGCTCCATGAACACCACTGGTTCCACGGTCTGCCGCTGCGCATGCGTTTCCGCAAATCACGGCTCTATATCTCCGCTCTGCTGCCTTTCGGTATTGGCGCGATGATCGGGGTGCTCTCTGCGATCATGGGGGTTGGCGGCGGCTTTGTTCTTGTGCCGGCCATGATCTATGTTCTGGGGATGCCGACGGCTGTTGTGATCGGAACCTCCCTGTTTCAGGTGATCTTTGTTGCGATCAACATCACGATCCTGCAGTCCATTGAAACCCAGACGGTTGATGTCGTGCTGGCGATGATTCTCCTGCTGGGTTCTGTCATCGGCGCACAGATCGGAACGCGCGCCGGTGCCGGGCTGCGTGCGGAGTGGCTCCGTCTCCTGCTGGGGCTGCTGGTGCTGTCTGTCTGTATCAAGCTCTTCCTCGATCTGCTGATTCCGCCTGCTGATATCTATTCGCTGGAGGTGCTGGGATGAGAAAGTTCAAGCCCCTGACCTCTGCGCTGGCTGTCGTGTTCTCTGTTGTGCTGACCCTGTCGTTTGCGCGTCCGGCGCTGGCTGTGCTCGAGGCGGATCTGACCAACAACCTTGTGGCGATCAAGGCCGATTTCTTCGGGGACAGCATCACGCTTTTCGGTACCATTCCTGATGAAGGGGATGTGATTGTCGTGGTCCGGGGGCCCTCGACGGACTTCAAGATGCACCGCAAGAGCAATGTCGGTGGAATCTGGATCAACACCAGCTCCATGGTTTTCGAGGATGTGCCGAGTTTCTATGCGATTGCCTCTTCCGCGCCTCTCGATGACATCACGAACAGTGCCATTCGCGCCCTGAACGGCATCGGGGTCGACTATATCGGCCTTGACCTCCCTTCAACCAAGGCCTCCGGACCGGTGGCCGAGGCCTGGAAGCAGGGCCTGCTGCGCAATCTGACAGATCTGGAAACCTATCAGCTGCAGCATGGAAAGATCCGTTTTCTGGGGGACAGCCTCTTCAGGACGGAATTCTCGCTGCCGTCAAATGTGCCGATTGGCAGCTATGATGTCACAATCTATCACTTGCAGGCTGGCCGGGTTGTCGATGCCCGGACGGTCCCGCTTTCCGTGGCAAAGGTCGGCCTTGAAGCCGAGATATATGACTTTGCCTATAACCAGTCTGCGTATTATGGTGTCGTTGCAGTTATCATTGCACTGATCGCGGGATGGTTGGGACACATTGTCTTCCGACGCTAGGCAAAAGCCGTTTTTTCCTGCACAGTAAAAAAGAACTACAGCAGGAAGACTTGCCCGGGAGGCGTGTTATGAATGACACAACACCAAAGAGCGATGATCAGCAGGAGCTGTCATCTGATGAGGTTCGAACGCCGGAGGCCGTAGAGCCCGAGCGTATTTTTCTGGTTGTTGTTGATGATTCCGAGGAAATGCAGATTGCTCTGCGCTTTGCCTGCCGCCGTGCCGAGCACACAGGCGGACGCGTGGCGCTCCTCTATGTTATTGAGTCGACGGAATTCACCCACTGGATGTCTGTTGGTGACCTGATTCAGGAAGAAGCCCGTGAGCAGGCTGAAAAGGTTCTGGATGACTTGCTGGAAAATGTCCAGGAGATGTCCGGCAAGATGCCGGTGGTTTACATCCGCGAGGGGGATCGCCGGGATGAGCTGCTCAAGCTGATTGACGAGGAAGAGCAGATTTCCATTCTGGTTCTGGCTGCGCGTGCCGGTTCTGGTGGCCCGGGGCCGCTGGTTTCGGCTCTGACCGGCAAGTTTGTCGGGAAAATCCACGTTCCGATCACGCTGGTTCCCGACAATCTGACAATTGAGGAAATTGACATGATCAGCTAGGAAAGGCTGACAGGCCTCGGGGAAGCAGGAATTCTCCCCGAAATGTGAGTTCCTGCTTGAAAGGCCGGGCTTTGTTTCCATATAAGGATCAGCAGATCAAACGCCTTTATCTGTAGAGTCAAAAGAGGTCATCCATGTTTATTCAAACCGAACAGACACCAAATCCGGCGACTTTGAAGTTCCTGCCAGGCTGTACTGTCATGGAAGAAGGGACGGCCTTTTTCGAGTCCGCCGATGTTGCAACCAACTCCCCGCTGGCGCAGCGCCTGTTCGAGGTTGAAGGGATCCGCGGCGTCTTCTTCGGTGCTGACTTTGTCACCATCACGAAGGAAGACGAAAAGGAATGGTATATTCTGAAGCCGTCCATCCTGGGTGCGATTATGGAGCACTTCACGGCTGGCCGTCCGGTTTTGCTGAATCCTTCTGAAGTCAGCACTGGCCACGCCGAAACTGAAGGCGAAGAAGACAACGAGGTCGTTTCCCAGATCAAGGAACTGCTTGATACACGTGTCCGCCCTGCTGTTGCGCAGGATGGTGGTGACATTGTTTTCCAGGGCTTTGAAAATGGTGTGGTCTATCTGACAATGATGGGGGCCTGTCAGGGCTGCCCGTCCTCGACCATGACCCTGAAGATGGGCATCGAGAACATGCTGCGTCACTACATTCCGGAAGTGACAGAGGTGCGTGCTGTCGCCTGACCGTTTTTTCTGAATTCCTGCGGATACAAAACGTTGGTTGATAAAGGATGGCTCTCCTGAACGGAGGGCCTCCCGCTTTTCTGGCTCCATTCGAAAGGGCCGGGTGTTTTTGAAGAAGGTAAAGGCTCCATGAAAGGTGCTTATCTGGCTTTTGATACGACAGGCGCATCCTGTGCCGTTGCCCTGGCCTGTGATGGCAAGGTGATGGCGAGCCGGTTTGAAGCCATGAGCCGGGGGCAGTCTGAACGTCTGATCCCGCTTGTTGAAGAGGTTATGAAGGAAGCGGGGCTGGAGTACAGTGATCTTGAAGGGCTCGCTGTGACCACGGGGCCGGGGGGCTTTACCGGAGTCAGAATTGGCCTGGCTGCGGCACGGGGTATGGCTCTGGCTCTGGATATTCCCGTTGTCGGGGTTTCGGCCTTTGATGTTCTTGCACATGCGTTGAGCGGAGCGGATGCCTTGTCCTCATCTGACAGCAGGGAAAGCCGGTTGCTGATTGTTCTGGATGCCAAGCGGGACGATCTTTTTGCACAATCCTTTGATCTTGATGGAAGGGCTCTGGCGGACCCGATGGCTGTGAATCCGTCGAAGCTTGCCAGGATCCTTGAGGGTCAGAGCCTTTTTGTGGCCGGCAATGCTCTGGATCAGGTGCTTGACGATCTGGAAGATGCGTCCTGCAGCTGTTCGGTTCTGGAGCAGGGAGAGCGGATTTCCGGCGAGATGATCCTGGCCTGTGTTCAGGAACAGGGCCTGTTCGGGAAACCGGTCGGGAGCGCAGCACTTCAGCCGCTGTATCTGCGTCCGCCGGATGTATCGTTGCCCGCAAAGAAGCAACCTCCCAGAGAAGAAAATCCGAAGTAGGACGAGAGGGAAATGGGCAGCTCCCCCGCACACAGCATCAGGTTTTTCGAGGACCTTTCCCTGAACGGTGAGGCACTAGCCGGGTTGTGTGCCGCTCTTCATGCATCAGGTTTTCCGGATGGATTGTCCTGGTCGGCAAAGTCGTTCAGAGAGCTTTTTGCGATGAGCGGTGTGGTGTTGATGACTGTCGAAAGTCAAGAAAATGAACCGGCTGGCTTTTTGCTGCTACAGACGGTTGCGGACGAGGCAGAAATTCTGACCTTCTGTATCCATCCTCAATTCCGGAGGCGGGGACTGGGGCGAAAACTGCTGGAGGCTATGGCGGATTTTCTTCGGGGGAAGTCAATTTGTCGCATTCTTTTGGAGGTTGATGTAGAGAACAGGGCGGCAAAAGCGCTTTATAAAGATTTTGGTTTCAGGTCGATTTCCACAAGAAAGGGCTATTATTCAAAAAACGGACAACCCTGTGATGCGGATATTATGGAAATAATTGTCGCAAAATAAAAGATTATTTCTGTGTATGATTTTATATTTATAAAGATATATTTTTGATGTATCATGATTTCAGTTTTAGAAACTAGCTTGGATTTTATCGAATTGAGCGAGAACTGCTTCAGTATTGGCTTCTGAGGCTGAAGTTATTTTTGTTGATGCCTTGTTTATAGGAAAACTCGTCTTTTTGACATTTTCTTTGTCAAAAGTGTTAGAAAGTTCTTTCCCTGCGTTTTATTTGTGATAGAACAGCGTTGAAAAAATTCGTTTAATATTTACCAAGTCAATGAGGTTCATCATGTCCAAAGAGCAAGACAATGGCGATTTGCTGGTGCTGACAACTGATCTGGTTGCTGCACACGTTTCAAATAACTCTGTCGCCATTGCTGATTTGCCACAGCTGATCCGTGATGTCTATTCTACCTTGAGCCAGCTGGGTGTTGAAGCACCCCAGGAGCCTGAGCGCCCTGTTCCGGCTGTGCCTATCAAGAAGTCTGTTACGCCGGAATTCATCGTTTGTCTGGAAGATGGCAAGAAGCTGAAAATGCTCAAGCGTCACCTGAAAACAGCTTACAATATGACTCCGGAAGAATACCGTGATCGCTGGAACCTGCCTCAGGACTATCCAATGGTTGCACCGAACTATGCAAAGCAGCGCAGCTCTCTGGCCAAGCAGATTGGTCTGGGTACACGCAGCAGCCGTGGTCAGAAGTAAGGTTCAGGCTGACCTGATACAGCCTTTTGTTGAAAGCCCGGATTTTGGATCCGGGCTTTTTTGCTTTCTGATCTGTGAAAGCTTTTCTTCCCGCGTTTAAAGGCATTTGCAAAAAGCTGTAAATGGTGTAGTTTAGAATCATTCTACAAAAAGCTTCCGGGACTCACTGTAACTTTTGATGCTGCATGTGGGATTTTCCTGTTATTCTGAAGCCGGACTACTTTTGGGAAACTGATTGAAAATGACAACGCCTTCACGTCTTGAACAGTTATGTGTGGAAAAAGGGCTCAAAATGACAGAGCAGCGCCGGGTTATTGCGCGTGTTCTTTCAGAGGCTTCAGATCACCCTGATGTCGAGCAGGTCTATCAGCGTGCCTCAGCGCGTGATGACCGTATTTCCATTGCCACTGTTTACCGGACAGTAAAGCTCTTTGAAGAAGCGAATATTCTTGAGCGTCACGACTTTGGGGATGGTCGTGCGCGTTATGAGGAAGCAACGCCGGAAGACCATGACCACCTGATTGATGTGAACTCAGGTGAAGTTCTGGAATTCAGTGATGATTCAATTCATGTTATGCTGGAAGAAATGGCACTCAAACTTGGTTACCGTCTGGTGGACCATCGTTTGGAGCTTTATGCTGTGCGTGAAGGCTGCAAGGCTATTGGCGATATGGCCAATGAAAGTCTCTGATCTCCCCTCTGTGACAAAAGGGTGAAGATTGTGCGATAAACCTGCAACAGCATATGTTGCAGGTTTTTGTTTTTGTGTCAGTGAGATAACCTGCAGATTGAAAAAAGAGTCACAGGATTGACCCGTACTTTTGATCCTGCTGTCATGCAATGGAAACAAAAACTCAACAACAGGGGATTACTGTCCTCTGAAACGAGAACAAAACAAAAGCAGAAATAAAAAAGGCTGGAGGCCTGATCGGTGATGAGCAATTCAACTGAGCATAATGACAGTCCGGAGTTTGGAGAGAGGCCGCAGGAATTCGTTCCTGTCACTGTCGGCCCTCTGACAATCTGTCTGGCGCGTGACGAAAAGGACATTCGTGCCTCCCAACGGTTGAGATATGACGTTTTCTATCGGGAAATGTCTGCCCGTCCGGATGATGCGACGGCCCGTGAAGAACGCGATTTTGACCGCTATGATGACATTTGCGATCATCTGATCGTTCTGGATGATTCCCTGGGGCAGGGCGCGGATGCCATCGTCGGAACCTATCGTCTGTTGCGTCGCAGCGTTGCCGAGAATTCCGGTGGTTTCTACACAGCTGATGAATTTGATGTCTCCCGCCTGCTGAAGCGTTCCAACGGACTGCTGGAACTGGGGCGTTCCTGTATCCATGCGGATTACAGACGTGGCTCCACAATGCAACTCCTGTGGCAGGGGATTGCCCAGTACGTTTTCAACCACGATATCCAGTACATGTTCGGCTGTGCTTCAATCGAGGGTACAGATCCGGACGAGTTGGCCCTTCCGCTGTCCTATCTGGCTTACAATCATGCGGCGGATGCTTCCATTTGCCCGGAGGCGCTGCCCAACCGTTATGTGGACATGAAACGCCTGGCGCGTGACGAGATTGATGACCGTTCTGCGCTGCGTTCGGTGCCGCCTTTGATCAAGGGTTATCTGCGTCTTGGCGGGACGATCGGGGAAGGTGCTGTTGTCGACGAGCAGTTCGGCACGACAGATGTTTGCGTTGTTGTGGAAACGCAACGTGTGACCGACAAGTATTTTAAACATTACACCCGCAAGGCAGGCCAGATTGATGCGCAGTCTGACGTGGCCGCGGAGTAATTCGGGATTGGTGAGATGATCGAGAGTGCAGTTGCATCAGGTTTCGGTTCCCCGGTTCGGGCCAGTTTCAGGCTTTTCTGTTATCTGGTCTTTACGCTGTCCTGTCTGCCGGTGCATCTGCTGATCTCGATCACGCCTGCTTCCCTGAGAGGGGAGCACACGCTCGAACGCTTCATCCGCTTCTATCATCAGGCCTGCTGTTTCATCACCGGGATCAAGGTTGAAATCAAGGGTGACTTCAAGCAGGACCGCTCCACGCTCTTTGTCTCCAATCATGTGTCCTATCTGGATATCATGGTCCTGGGTTCAAGCCTGAATGCGGCCTTTGTTGCCAAGGCTGAAGTCAGCAAGTGGCCTTTCTTCGGTTTTCTGGCCAGACTGGGAAACACCGTTTTTGTGGAACGCCGCCGCTCCAGGGCTGCAAAGGGCAGGGATGATCTGGCCAAACGCCTTTCCACCGGGCGCAGCCTGATCCTCTTTCCCGAAGGCACATCCAGTGACGGAACACGTGTTCTGCCTTTCCGCTCCTCCCTCTTTGCAGTCGGCGAGCAGGACCTTTCAGACGAACAAAAGAACAAAACTCCGGTGAAAAAGGCAGATCAGCCCTTGCTGGTTCAGCCAATCTCCATTACATACACGCGATTGGATGGTATGCCTCTGGAGCGCTGTTTCCGCCCGTTTTATGCCTGGTATGGCGATATGGAACTGGCGGGGCATCTGTGGCATGCCTTGTCAATGGGGGTTCTGACGGTTCAGGTTGAATGTCACGAGCCTGTTCTCTTTGAGAACTTTTCCGATCGCAAGGAATTGGCAAGCTATTGCCAGAAGAAGGTTGCAGTGGGAGTCTCCCGGGCCATGGCGCATCGCTGTGAGGCCGGTTTTGATTTCTCCCTTCACGATATGACCGGGAATCCATTGGCGCTATAACGATAAATATTGTCAGTGCCGTCAGCTGCCGAATTTCCCTTATTCTTTCTCGTCCTGCGGAAATTCGTTGTCTGACCCGGAGAGGATGGGTTCGCCGTGGCGAAGAAGCTCTACATCAAGACTTACGGCTGTCAGATGAATGTCTATGACAGTGTCCGCATGACAGACGCGCTTGCACCAATGGGTTATGAGCCCGTTGAGACGCCGGAAGGCGCTGACATGATTATTCTCAACACCTGCCACATTCGCGAGAAGGCCTCTGAAAAGGTCTTTTCCGAACTGGGCAAGCTGCGCAAGCTCAAGGAGAGCCGTGAACAGCAGGGCGGGGAGATGCTGATCGGTGTTGCGGGCTGTGTCGCACAGGCCGAGGGCGAGGAGATCGTTCGCCGGGCTCCGTCTGTGGATCTGGTCTTTGGTCCCCAGACCTATCACCGTCTGCCGGAGATGGTTTCCAGGGCTCTGGGTGATGAAAACCGTGGCGGTGTGATCGATACGGACTTCCCCGTTGAATCAAAGTTTGATTTCCTGCCGGAAGAGAGCGGTTCCCAGGGGCCAACGGCCTTTCTCTCGGTTCAGGAAGGCTGTGACAAGTTCTGCACCTTCTGTGTGGTGCCCTATACCCGTGGCGCGGAGTTTTCCCGCCCGGTTGAGGACATCATCCGTGAAGCCAGAACGCTGGCTGCATCCGGAACGCGTGAAATCACCCTTCTGGGCCAGAATGTAAACGCCTATCACGGAGAAACGTCGAACGGGAAAACCTGGGGTCTGGGACGTCTTTTGCTGGAGCTGGCAGAAATCGACGGTCTGGAGCGTCTGCGCTATACGACATCCCATCCGCGCGACATGGAAGATGAACTGATTCAGGCGCACAAGGCGGAGAAGGTGATGCCCTATCTTCATCTTCCTGTGCAGGCCGGTTCCGATCGCATTCTGGAGATGATGAACCGGAAACACACGGCTGATGACTATCGCCGTGTGATCGACAAGCTGCGTGAAGCGCGTCCTGATCTGGCGCTTTCCGGTGATTTTATTGTTGGCTTCCCGGGGGAAAGCGACCGGGATTTTGCCGATACAATCCGTCTGGTGACAGATGTGAACTATGCACAGGCCTATTCCTTCAAGTACAGCCCGCGTCCGGGCACTCCGGCAGCGGGTATCGCAGACCAGATCCCGGAAGAGGTCAAATCGCAGCGTCTGGCCATGCTGCAGGAACTGCTGAATGCACAGCAGGTTGCGTTTAACCAGTCCTGTGTCGGCAAGACCTTCAACATTCTCTTTGACCGCAAGGGCAAGCACGAAGGCCAGCTGATCGGTCGCAGTCCTTTCATGCAGTCGGTTTTTGCGGAGGCCCCGGACCGTTTGCTCGGGAATTCCATTGATGTCCGGATTGACCGGGCTCTGGCAAATTCTCTGGCCGGGACTGTTGTGACGACAGGGATTGAAAGCCCGGCTGCAGCATCGGCCTGAAGGATTTCAGATCCCGCAGAACAAGAAAAAGCGCGTCAGGCTGTGCCTGGCGCGCTTTCAGTTTCACGGGAAGACTTCACTGTGGAGATAATTCAAGCCTTGTTTTTCTCGTGAAAGATAAAGCCGATGAAGTTCATCAGCAGCTGTGCCGCTAGAATGGAGGTGCCGTTGGTCGGATCATAGTCGGGTGCAACTTCCACCAGATCAATGCCTGCAACCTGTCCCTGCCTGGTCAGTCCCTGCAGGATTTCGAGCACTTCGTAGTACTGGAAACCGCCATGGCTCGGGGTGCCGGTGCCGGGTGCAATGGACGGGCAGAAGGCATCGATATCAATCGTGACATAGTAGCGGACGCCTTTGGGAATACGCTCAAGCAGCTGTTCCAGACCGACCTTGCGAACCTGCCGGACCGAGAGGATATCCGAACCGCGGTTTCTGGCATCTTCATAGCCTTCGCGTGCTGTCGAGGAGACATTGCGGATACCCAGTTGGGTCATTCCGGAAACGTAATCCTTCTCAATGGCGCGGCGCATCGGGTTGCCGTGACCATAGCGCACGCCGTGGCGCTCATCGACAAAATCGAGGTGGGCGTCAATCTGGATCACGTGGATCGGGCCGTTCTTCTCTGCGTCTTCCCTGAAAGCATTGATACAGGGAATGTTTACGGAGTGATCGCCACCAATAACAACAGGGATGGCATTGGCTTCGAGGATCTTTTTGACGCCGTGTTCGATGTTCTGGTGACTTTTGACGGTGTCGGTGTGGATGATGTCAGCATCGCCGATATCAACCATTTTCACGTCTTCGCCCAGATAGACACAGTCATCTTCATGATCATAGGCGCCTGCGTGGCCGAAAGAGAAAAGCGTGGAGGCCTCGCGCACCGAACGGGGGCCAAAGCGCGCTCCGGAACGGAACTGGGTTCCGAAGTCAAAGGGTGCACCCATGATGGCAACATCGGCATCAATGGCATCCCAGTCTGCCGCATGTTCCTTTTTGGCAAAGGTGGCAATGCCAACAAAAGGCAGGTTTAAACGTCCTGATTCATAACCATGATCAGCCATAACTTACTCCGAAATTCAAAGTGTTAGCGAAAGGCAAGGTCTCTGAGGAACAAAGCCAGTGGAGGGAAGAAAACCAGCAGTGCCGTGACAGCCAGCAGGATCAGCAGGAAGGGCGGAACCCCGCGGACAACATCCATGAAGGGTCGCCTGAAAACGGCAATGGCAGTAAAGAGGTTGCAGCCAAAGGGCGGTGTTGCAGCACCAATGGCGACCTGAAGCGTGATGAGAACCCCGACGAGAACCGGGTCCAGCCCTGTCTGTTGAATCAGCGGAGCAAAGATCGGAACCAGAATGAGGATCACGACAATGGAGTCCACGAACATGCAGCCCAGGAAGAAGGCGATGTTGATGGCCAGCAGAATGGTCAGCGGGCTTGATCCATCCAGTCCGATTGCTTCAATGATGGCCTGGGGAACCTGTGCATAGGACAGTGTCCAGGAGAAAGCGGCACCTGCTGCGATCAGGATAAAGACAACCGATGTGATGGCGCCTGTGGACAGCGCGATGTCGGGAATATCCCTGAGGCTGATGGAGCGGAAAACAAACACTTCCAGAACAACAGCATAGAGCACACAGATTGCCGCAGCTTCCGTCGGGCTGAAGACACCTCCGTAGATGCCGCCCATGATGATCACCGGGAAGCCCGCGGGCCAGAGAGCCCGGCGCAGGGCGGTCAGTCGCTCTGTCCAGCTTGCACGGGCGTGAACCGGAATCTGGTGTTTGTGGGCGTACCACATGGAATAGAGCGAGAAGAGGGCGACAATCAGAAGACCGGGACCAATGCCGGCGATGAAGAGTTCGGAAATCGAGGTGCCGGAAATCACGCCGTAAATGATCATCCCGATGGAGGGCGGAATCAGGTAGGCCAGATCTGCTGCGTTGACGATCAGGCCAATGGTAAAGCTGTCCTTGTAGCCATCCTTGAGCATGCGTGGCCGCATGGCACCACCGATTGCCACAACAGTGGCCTGTGTCGAACCGCAGACAGCTCCGAAGAGTGCACAGGCGGCGGTAACGGAAATCGCCAGTCCACCCCGGATGTGTCCCATGAAGCGCATCACGACATCAATGAGCCGGTCGGCAGAAAGGCCACGGGTAATGATGTCAGCGGCAAGAATGAACATGGGGATGGCAACCAGGGCGCTTGGTTTGACACCACCAATCATCTGCTGGATGACAGTCTGGAGGCTCAGGTTGGGCAGATAGATCAGGAAACCCAGAACCGCTGCGGAGAGGAGCGGCATCTTCATGGGGAAACCCATGAGGAGCAGGATGATCATGACTGTGAGCATCAGTTCGGTCATTGCTGATCTCCCTTCCTGTCTGTGTCGGAAGCGGTTGTGTCCTGCACCTTGATGTTTTTCAGTGCAGACAGGGTTTCGGGGTCTTCATAGCTGTCAATTTCGGAAAAGGAGACATAGACGTCCTGATCCGAAAAGTCGGTGTTGCGCAGGGCGGTCAGAAAATACTGGATGGAGGTGATGGCAAGACCGGCAACAACCCAGATATAGGTGAGGTAAAGCGGAAGCTGCAGCGCAGGTGTGACACGTCCCCGGCGTGCGACTTTTTCAACATATTCAAAGGCGTACCACGCAAGAACTGCCATCATGATGGCTGTTGTGAGCGCGATGAGAATCATGATGAGCTTTTTGGCTTTCCACGGCAGCGTGTCATAAATGGCCGACATGCGGATGTGAATACCGCGCCGCGTTGCATACCCCAGCCCCATAAAGGTGATGATCACCATCAGGAACTCGTTCAGTTCCTCGGAAAAATAGATTGACTGTCCAAAGACATAACGTCCCAGAACATTTGCAATTGTGTTGGTCGCCATAATAATGATGCTCCAACACAGGATAAATTTTTCCGTCTTTTCGATATACTGATCCAGGAGAGTAAAGCTTTTCACGAGTCTTTCAGTGCTGCTGGACATTTTTCAAATTCCCTGTTGGAAAAGCTGTGCCCGGAACAGATCAGGCGGGCGTGTTCTGCACACAGCTTTCCTTGGGCCTTACTGGACTGACTGGACGGCTGCGTTCAGGGCCTTGAGAAGCTCTGCACCGCGATCGCCAGTGATTTCCGTATAGGCTTCGTGGGTGTTCTCACTGCGCGCGCGGAAGGCTGCACGCTCTTCTTCAGTCAGAACAATCAGCTTGATTTCCGGCTTGGCCTGCTTGATTTTCTCAAGCTTTTCATCGTTGAATTTTCTCGTTGTCTCGTTGATGAAATCAGCCATGCCAGCCATGGTTTCCCTGACAAGCTGCTGACGGTCCGGGGACAGGGTTTCGAACCAGTCGGATCCTGCAACCACAGTTGTGATCAGTTCCTGTTCGCCCGCCCAGATCAGATAGTCCGTCACTTCGTAGAACTTCATTTCCTCGATGGTTGCCGCAGGGTTGATCTGGCCATCGACGGCTTTGAGCTGAAGGGCGCCGTAAACTTCACCAAAGGGAAGCGGGGTCGGATTGGCACCGAGATCCTCATAGGTTTTCAGCAGGATCGGAGAGACCATCACACGCATCTTGAAGTTGTCCAGATCCTCCGGCTTGCGGATTTCCCGGTTTGTCGTCCAGACCTGTGCGCCCTCTGAATACATGGTGACGATTTCCAGACCCTTGCTCTGGAAATCCTGGTTGAGGTCCTGATAAATGAAATCGGAGGAGCTTAGAACTTCCGAGGTCTTTTCGGCATCGGACGGCAGGATGTAGGGAAGCAGGAAGACCTGGCTTTCCGGAACGATCGTGCCCAGGTTGCCGATGGATACGTTGGTGAAGTTGATGATGCCGTCTGCTGTCTGCTCAACGGTTTCGGTCGGCGTGCCGAGCGTGCCCATCGGATAGACTGTGACCGTTACCTCGTTGTTGGTTGCCGTTTCGATGCGCTTTTTGAATTCCTGCGCATAGGCATCCATGATGGAGCCGGAAATTTCTTCAATGGCAAATTTCCACTCTTCAGCCATGGCACTCAGCGGAAGAGCGATCAGAGATGTCGAGAGTCCCAGAACTCCCAGAAAGGACTTTACGCGTTTCATTGTGTAGCTCCCTATTGCGTTGGATCGGAAAGTACCTGTGCGTGTTGACCCCTTCGGAGGCGGCACGCTTCTTGTTGTCTTTCATTCATAGGAGCACAGTTTTTTTCATAAAAAAAATAAAAATATAAAATGTATATATTATGATTTATGATGTTTTTAGAGCATGACATCCAGTGGTTGGGAGTGTGGAAATGGAGCTGTACTCTAAAAAGCTGTTAAGGACCTTCTGTGCCGTTGTCGAGGGCGGGGGGTTTGTCGGTGCACAGCAACTGCTGGGCCTCAGCCAGCCAGCGATCAGTGCACATATCAACATGCTGGAAGAAACGCTGGGTTATGTGCTGTGTCAGCGGGGACGCAGCGGGTTCTATCTGACAGAGCGTGGCAGAAGTGCTTATGAGAAATGCTGCCAGCTGCTCAATATCATTGAGGATTATGAAGCCGAGCTGATTGATCTGAAGGAGAAACTGAAAGGCACGCTTCGTATCGGCCTGGTTGACAATGTGCTGACCAATTCAGACTTTCCCCTGAGTGAGGTGATTGAACGGTTTTATGCGGATGACAACGAGGTTCAGCTCGAATTGAAAATGGCTGCGCCGAACGAGCTGGAAACGGATTTGCTCAACAACCGGATCCAACTGGCCATCGCTCCCTTTTCCCAGCGGCTGGAAGAGCTGGACTACGTTCCCCTCTTTGCCGAGGAACACAGGCTTTACTGCGGTATGAAGCATCCGCTTTTTACGGTTGCGGAAGGCGAGGTTGAACCCTCTCTTGTCGAAAACTATCCCATGTCCAGCCGGACCTACTGGAAATCGGAGAGCGGAGGCTCTGTTGAACTGGGGGAGAGTCCGGCGCTGGTCTCGAACATGGAAGCCCAGGCCATTCTGATTCTGAGTGGTCGTTTTCTGGGAGCCCTGCCTGTGCACTATGCACGTGACTGGGTCAGGAAGGGACAGATGAGGGAGCTGAAGCATCCCGATCTTGTCTGGGCATCGGAATTCAGTCTGGTCAGCCGGAAATCCGTTCTGAAACGCTATGCGGCTTCTGTTTTCATTGATGTCTTTCAGGATGTCATGCTGGAGCGAAAAGGCAGGGAAGCCTGATGCGGAGGTGAAATCTGTGTACAAAATTCACGATCAGGAATGCTAACATCATTTTTTAACATAGCTTTCTTATGCTATTGTTCTTTGTAAGGGGTAATTTGTTTGCAGTTCAGATATCCGTTTGGATGAATCGATTGAAGCTTATGGAAAGGGAGGTGTCCTTTTGAACGGACGCACACGGAACGGGCATTCGGCCACAGGCAAGGATGGTTTCAACAAGTTTCTGGAATTTGACGACAACAATCTCCTCCCGATGCTCTATGGAGAGCACGATCAGAATTTGGCCCGGCTGGAACAGCAGCTCAATGTCAGGCTGGCCTCCAGAGGCAATCAGGTTTCCATTACAGGGACGTCCAGGGACAACGTCACAACTGCAAGCATTTCACTCAAGGCGCTTTACGAACGTCTCGAAAAGGGTCTGGATGTCACGATCGCCGATGTTGATGCCGTGCTCCGCATGACAAGCGCAGAACCGGATTCCGCCTTTTTCGAGAAGGAACAGGCTGCCGAGGCAACCCACAGCGAAGATGTCGCCATTGTCACGCGCAAACGCCGTTTGAACCCGCGGTCTCCCGGGCAGGCGGCCTATCTGAAAGCACTGGACAAACACGAGCTGGTTTTCGGAATTGGCCCGGCCGGTACAGGCAAGACCTATCTGGCTGTTGCCTATGGGGTGTCCCTGATGATCCAGGGGAAGATCGAGCGGATCATCCTCTCCCGTCCCGCCGTGGAAGCCGGGGAGCGTCTGGGATTCCTGCCCGGTGATATGAAGGACAAGGTCGATCCCTACCTGCGCCCGCTTTATGATGCGCTTTACGACATGCTCCCCGCAGAACAGGTGAACAGCCGCCTTGATTCAGGCGAGATTGAAATTGCACCGCTTGCCTTCATGAGAGGGCGGACCCTGTCCAATGCCTTTGTCATTCTTGACGAGGCCCAGAATACGACTTCTGTTCAGATGAAGATGTTCCTGACCCGTCTGGGGGAAAACAGCCGCATGGTTGTCACAGGCGATCTGTCCCAGATTGATTTGCCAAAGGGGCAACTCTCGGGATTGAAGGATGCTTCCGAAACACTGGCTCACATGGATGAGGTCGGTTTTGTTCAGTTCACATCGTCGGATATTGTGCGCCACTCCTTGGTGACCAAGATTGTTCGCGCTTATGACAACCGTCTCAGGAAAAGTGAACAGGGCCTCCATGAGGAACGCGATTTCTTCGAGGGACCTCAATGAGTGCGATGATTGCCGAAATGGAATCACCACTGGAAGAGCAGGAGACGACCGGGTCGCTTCTGGGCTTGCAGCTGTACAGTTCTGTCGAGGATGAGCTCTGGCTGGACGTCCTGCCTGATGCCAAAGCCCTGATTCACAGGGCTGTCGTTCTGGCTTATGCCATGGGGCTTTCCCCTGCTGTCGGGCCTGATGCAGGGCTGTTGTGTTCTGTTGCCGAGCTGTCTGTGGCTCTGAGCAGTGATGACAAAGTCCGGGTTCTGAACCGGGATCACCGCCAGAAGGACAAGCCGACCAATGTTCTGTCCTTCGCCATGCTGGATGATCCGGATGAAGCCGTCAGGGCAGAACAGACCGGGTATCTGTCGCTGGGTGATATTGTGCTTGCCCGTGAGACACTGCAGCGGGAAGCCGCGGAACAGGGCAAGTCTCTGGAAGCCCATTTTCTTCATCTTTTGGTGCATGGGACCTTGCATTTGCTGGGTTATGACCATATTTCCGATGAGGAAGCCGAGGAAATGGAGCAACTGGAAGTGTTAATCCTGGCCCGTTTGGGTGTTGCAAACCCTTATGCTGAGGGTTCAGAATGGTTGATGGATGAGGCACAGTAATGGACTCTTCCTCAGTTTCTTTTCGTGATTATCAAGGCAACAAAGAGATGCTTTCCTCTTCACAAACCGATCCGGAGCCTGAGCCGGGCAGTCCGGGTGTATCCGTGACGGACAATCGTGTCCTTTCTCCCCAGAATGCCTCCAGACCCGAGGCCGCTTCAGGCTGGTGGTCTTCCCTGAAACGCTTTTTCGGTTTCAGGGGAGGTGAATCGCATCTGCGTGAGACAATTGGCGAGATTATTGATGAAATTGAAGAGCAGGGCGAATCCGAAGAGGATATAACGCCGATCAGTGCCGATGAACGCCTGATGCTCAGCAATATCCTGCAGCTGCGCTATCTGTCCTGCAGTGATGTCATGGTGCCGCGCGCAGACATCATCGCCGTGGATATTGAAACGCCTCTGTCCGAGTTGATGGATCGTATGACCGAGGCCGGGCATTCGCGGATGCCTGTCTACCGGGAAACGCTGGATGATGCTGTGGGCATGGTCCACATCAAGGACGTTCTCCAGTTTGCACGCCAGCAGGATGCCGAAGGCAAGTCGCTGGGTGATTCCGGTCTGGCTGGCTCCCTGCAGTCTCTCGTTCGCCGTGTCCTGATTGTCGCGCCGTCCATGCGGGCGATGGATCTCCTGCTGGAGATGCGTTTGTCGCGTGTTCACATGGCCCTTATCGTTGATGAATTCGGGGGCATTGACGGTCTCGTAACCATTGAGGATCTGGTGGAAGAGATTGTCGGCGAGATCGAGGACGAGCATGACACCAATGACGGTCCGGGCCTCTACCTGCGTCCGGACGGCTCCTTTATCGCGGATGCCCGCTGTGAAATCGAGGAACTCGAGGATCAGATCGGTTCGATCCTGAGTGAAGAGGAAAAGCACGAAGATATCGACACGCTGGGCGGTCTTGTCTTCTGGCTTGCAGATCGCGTTCCCGAAAGCGGGGAAATTATCCGTCATGATCACTCGGATCTCTGTTTCGAGGTTCTTGATGCAGATGCCCGGCGGATCAAGAAGCTGCGCGTCTGGAATGTACCTCCGCAGAGTCCGAGTCTGATGACTCTGGCCCAGGCGGGCCTCAAGCCCCTGACAACTGCGCAACAGGATGACAGCGAGGACGCTCGGGCTTCCTCTTCTTCATCAGAAGACAGGGGCTGAAGCGGATGCAGGCTTTTCGCGCGGTGCTGCGCCTGTTCAGGGGTTCCGGCCGTGAGCCCGAGGTTCTGAGGCAGTCCGGGGATGCAGAGGAATACAGTCCTGTAAACGCCCTGCCGAAGGGCCGCAGGAAGGCAGCTTTGCTGATTGCAGGCGGCGTCTTCTCTGCCCTTGCTTTCCCGCCTTTTGGCCTGCTGGTTCTGTTGTTTCCTTCACTGATGCTGCTTTTCTGGTTTGTCAGCAAGGCTGAAACCCTGAAGCAGGCCTGCTGGTCCGGCTGGTTTTATGGTCTGGGTTTTTATGCGCTCAGCCTTTACTGGGTCGGGGAAGCCTTTCTTGTCGATATTGCCCGGCATGGCTGGCTCATGCCCTTTGCGGTGTCTGCCCTTGCAGGTGGAATGGCACTGTTCTTTGCAGGAACCGCAGCGATGACTCATGGCTTGAAACGCCGTTTCAAGCTGGAGGGCTCTGCGCTTCTGCTTGCTTTTATGGCAAGCTGGGTTCTGGTGGAATGGTTGCGATCCTGGCTCTTTACGGGTTTTCCGTGGAACCTGCTGGGTCAGGTCTGGGTTTCTGTGCCTGAACTGCTTCAGTTCGGTTCCGTGCTTGGTGTCTGGGGGTTGTCCCTGTTGGCCTTGCTGGTCTTTTTGGGGCCGTACCTTGCGATTGAGAAGCTTGTTCCCCTTCTTCGTGCCTCCAGCGGGACAGCTGTTCCGCTGGCTGTCCGGATCAGACATATTGTGACCCGCCAGACTCTCAGAAGACCCGTTTTGATTCTGGTTCTTTTCTGGGCTCTTCCCGGGGCAGCCTGTTTCTGGGGAGCAGGGCGATTGCAGGATGCACCTTCCGGTGATGCTGCGTTTCACGAAACAGTCGTGCGTCTTGTTCAGCCGAACATCGCGCAAAAGGAAAAGTGGGTCCCGGAATTGCGACGGGGGCATATCTTCAACCAGATCGTTCTCTCGACCGAGGCACCGACAGCAGAAGGGCGCAAACCTGATCTGGTGATCTGGCCGGAAACAGCTGTGCCTTACGTTTTGAACAGCAACAGCGAGTTACAGCAGCTTGTGGCACGCGCCGCGCCGGAGGCCGGTTATCTGATCACAGGCGCGCCCCGCTATGAAGTCAGCGCAGGAACAGGTCAGGTCAATCTGGAAGAGTTCTACAATTCCCTTCATGTTCTCAACCGCAGGGGCGATATCGTCAGAACCTATGACAAGGCGCATCTGGTGCCCTTTGGTGAATACACACCGCTGGGACTGGGCAAGCTGACCTCTTTCGGGCAGGGCGGATTCTCTGCAGGGCCGGGGCCGCAAACGCTCTCTGGGCCGAATCTGCCAGCCTTCAGTCCACTGATCTGTTACGAGATTATTTTCCCCGGAGCTGTTGTGGATCCTGACAATCGCCCGGACTGGCTGCTCAACATTACAAATGATGCCTGGTTTGGAAGCTCATCAGGTCCCTATCAGCATTTGTCCATCGCGCAGTTGCGTGCCGTTGAGGAAGGGTTGCCGGTTCTCAGAGCAGCCAATACGGGTATTTCTGCAGTGATTGATGGCTATGGGCGCCTGTTGCAAAGTTATCCCTTGGGTGAAAAAGGGTATCTGGATCAAAAACTTCCAAAAGAACTGGAAAAGAGGACTTTCTTTTCTCTGATTGGGAATATGTCTGTTTTTCTTATTGTTTTCCTTTTGTCTCTTTCTGTTTTTCTCATTAGAAAAATTGGAACGAGAATTTAGGATTTTGATTGTAAAACCACAATTAAAGTTGTACTCAGAACTCAACATAAGATAGTATGTTGTTCTGCTATAGCTAAACATGGTTGAGCGGTTTTCTTGGTTATGCTGTGGCACAGGAACGCCTGAAAGCCGATGGTGAAAGAGACTGGGGCTGACAAATGAAGGGTAAAGGTAAACCTAATCCAATTGATGTGCACGTCGGAAGCAAGATCCGTCAGCGCAGGACTCTGCTTGGCATGAGCCAGGAAAAACTGGGTGATTCCATCGGGCTGACTTTTCAGCAGGTTCAAAAGTACGAGCGCGGGATGAACCGTGTGGGCGCCAGTCGCTTGTATGACCTGGCACGTGTTCTCGATGTTCCCGTCGGCTATTTCTTCTCTGACATGCCGCAGGAAATTGCAGATCAGTCTCCGGTCCGTCATCGTGAGCTGGAAGAAAAGCCTGCAGAGAGCATCACGCAGGAGATCAATCCCATGGCCAAGCGTGAAACGCTTGAGCTGGTTCGGGCCTATTACAAGATCACAGACCCGCAGCTGCGCAAGCGGTTGTTTGAAATGACCAAGGCGCTGGGTTCGGCGGCTGATGCTTCTGCGGAGACAGAAGAGGCTCTCTAGGCCTTTCATGAAGACTTGCCTGTTCAGGCAGGGTTTGAAAAGCAGCTCCCTTGCAGAGCTGCTTTTTGTTTGCCTACGCAAAGGAGCGGGTGAGGTCTTTTGCAATCCGCTCCGGAATATCAAACAGCTCCGCGAGACGTGAACTGTTCAGGACTTCTTTTGCGGGACCTGCTTCAACCAGCCTGCCTTGCTGCAGACAGACAGCCTGGTCACAGTATTGCAGGGTCATACGCAGCTCGTGGAGAACAATCACCACAATTGCATTGTGTTCCTGCGCAAAGTCCCGAGCCAGCTGCAGGGTGCCGTGTTGATGCTTGAGGTCCAGGGCAGAGGTCGGTTCATCCAGAAAAAGAGCTGTATTTTGCCTGTGCAGGATCTGGCAGAGCGTTCGGGCGAGATGGGCCCTTTGCTGTTCTCCTCCTGAAAGGGATGTAATTGTGCGGTCGCGCAACGCTGATATCTCTGCCAGTTCAAGGGACTGACGGATGAGCGCGTCTGCTTCGGCGGATTTTTGCCCCAGGCCCGTCGAGAGATGCGGGTTGAGGCCCATTTCAACAATGTCGCGAACCTTGAACGGGAACTGAACAGAACTGTTTTGGGAAAGGACAGCGCGTTTTCTGGCCAACTCTTCCGGCGTGAAGGTGTTCAGGGGTTTTTCATTCCAGAAAACCGTACCTGATGATGGTGAAACCGAACCGCTCAGGCATTTGAGCAGGGTGGATTTTCCTGCACCGTTCGGGCCGACAATGGCGGTGAGCTGTCCCGGCTGCAGTTTCAGTGAAACATCGTCCAGAAGCGTGCTTCTCCCCTTTTGGACAATCAGATTGTGCGCTTCAATCACAGCGAGATCATCCCTCTGAATTGCCTGATCAAAAGAAAGAGAAAGAAGGGGCCGCCAATCAGGCTGGTCAGGATTCCGACGGGGATCTCGGCGGGAATCACCACCGTACGTGCAAGTGTGTCGGCAATCACCAGAAGGATAGCCCCTCCGAGAGCAGATGCAGGTATCAGAAAGCGATGGTCCGGGCCGAAAAGCAGGCGAATCAGGTGAGGCACAATCAACCCGACAAAACCGATAATGCCGCTGACGGCAACAGCGATGCCCACGGCGAGGGCTGTGCAGAAAACAATGCGGTATTTCAACGCCTTTGTGTTGACGCCCAGATGTTCAGCCTCGGCTTCACCCAGCATCAGAATGTTGAGCTGCTGTGCGGATCGAGCAAGCAGCACTGTTGCGGGCAGCACAACGGACAGGGCCACCAGAACGGCAGGCCAGAGTGCGCCTCCCAGATTGCCCATGGTCCAGAAGGTCAGGGCACGCAGTTGCTGGTCATTGCTCAGAAATGTCAGAAAGCCTGTCGCTGCGGCAGTTATGGCATTGATCGCAATGCCGGCCAGCAGCATGGTGGTGACAGAAAAGCCGCCTGCCTTGCGAACCAGATAGAAGATCAGAAGCGACGTGGAGAGGCCTCCGGCAAAGGCTGCGATGCCCAGGCTGTAAAGCCCCGCTAATCCGCCAATCGGGCCAAGGATAACGATGACCAGTCCGACGGCAAGCGCCGCGCCGCCTGCAATGCCGATCAGTCCGGGATCAGCCAGCGGATTGCGAAAGAGGCCCTGCATGGCGGCTCCCGAAACAGCCAGTGCGGCACCTGTGATCGCAGCCAGAAAAACCCTTGGCAGGCGGATTGTTGTCAGAATGGCTTCCTGTTGCGGCGTGAAGCCGCTGGTGAGAATGTCCCCCGGGAGAATGTTGATGGCGCCGATCAGACTGGCTGTGCCGGCCACCAGAAACAGGGTGAGGATCATCAAAATCAGCCAGCCGTTCGAGCGGGAAAACAGACTGGTGATTGCCTTGAACCTCATTGCGCACTATCCGCTGCATAAAGTGCATCATGGAGTTGCAGGGCGGCCTGTGCTGTCCGTGGTCCGAAGCCCAGCAGGAGAAGCGCGTTCATATCGATAATCTGCTCGTTCTGAACGGCAGGTGTCAGGGCCAGACCCGGTGTTTGCAGCAGACTCTCCAGACCGCCGGTATGCGCCAGACCTTCCGATGTGAGCAGAAGGGCATCCGGCTGGATTTCCACCAGAGCTTCGGGTGTGAGGGGTTTGTAGCCGTGATAGTTTTGTACGGCATTTTGCGCACCTGCCAGTTCGATAATGCTGCTGGCCGCAGAGGAAAGCCCTGCTGCCATTGGAGCTCCACCAGCGTGCTGGAGAATGAACAGGACCCGCTTGGGTTTTGTCACGGCCTGATTCTTCTCTGCGAGCTTCCTTTCATCCCGGGCAATGGAGTGGATGAGTTCTTCAGCAGTTTGCTCTTTGTCGATGACTTTTGCGATGGTCCGGACTGTGCTCTTGACATCTTCAAGGCTCCGGCCTGCCGGAATAACAGTCATGGGAAGCTTCAGGGCCTTCAGTTGCGCAAGAACGGGCGGAGGACCAGCTTCATCTGTCATGAAGAGATGGTCAGGAGCAAGGGACAGAATGCCTTCCGAGGACAGGGCCCGTTGATATCCGACTTTCGGGAGTGCTCTGGCAGCATCAGGGAAGGTGCTGGTTGTATCGTTGCCAACCAGCTTTTCGCCGGCTTCAAGGGCATAGACTGTTTCTGTCAGGGCGCCGCCAACAGACAGGATGCGTTCCGGAACGTCTCCGGCGTTGGCTGGGCCTGTAGCGAGAAGGGCTGCTGTCAGCAAGAATCCCTGGATGAGCGAGGTGGCTGTTTTAATCATTTTTGTGACTCTGATGCAGGAAGAATGCGGGATGATCTGATGAATCAGGCTGCGCTGCTCTGATCCTTTGGGGGCAAGGCATCAATGATCTCCCGCCAGAGAGGCAGCTCGGGAATGCCCGGGCGTCGCCAGCCAAAGAGCGTTGCAATGATCCCGTTGTCTGAATCAAAAAGTTCCAGCGCGGTGACATGGCCGTCTGTTGTCGGCTTGTGCGACACCCAGCACGAAGCGATATGGTCCGTGCGCAGGTGCAGGTTGAAGTCCGGGTCCAGGACGTTGAACCAGGGACCGTAATCCCTGAGGGTTTCAACGTGGCCGCCGTGAATCTGGATGCAGCCGTGATTCCCGACAAAAACCATGATTTTGCACTGTGTGTCCCGTGCTTTTTCGAGAACGGCCCTGATGGCGCCCGGTGCAACCTCGTAGGCAAAGTCAGACCCGATATTGCGAAAGGCCTGCACCCGGCCTGCCTTGTGCTTTCTCAGCATGGAATGGAAGTCGTGGGTGTCTTTCAGGTTTTCCCAGTCTGTTCGAAGGGCGCTCCAGTCAATGTCCTGATCCGGCAGGTCGGTTGCTTTGGGCTTGTAGTCTTCAAGTGCGAGAACATCGATCTGTTCTTCGGCTGTAAAGTCCCGGACAAGAGAGTCAAAGGCCGCTTCATCGGAGGTCTCTGTCAGATAGATCTTGTGAACAGCCATGCCGGCCTTGTCAAAGAACTGCAGACTTTTGCGCAGACCCTTTTCTGTTTGCTCCAGCACGGCAAAGATGTGTTTCCAGTGGTGCATGAAGAGCCTGAGATCAATGTCGTCATTGACAAGCAGACCGTGTTGCATTGGGCCGTGAAGGAAAAACTGCGCGTTGTCGTAAACGCCTTTGCGTTCATGAACACAGGACTCGTTGCGCGTCAGGGCCATCACTTTTCCGAGCTGTTTGACAGATTTGATGATCTCCTCTGCACTGCTTTTGAGCAGGATAACGTCATGACCAACACGGCTGGCGATCAGGTCTGCCTCGCTCAGGTTCAACTCTGCGGCGGCGTCGCGAATTCTTGTGCCGGGTTTTTCCCTGAGCAGGTCTGCGTGTCGGGATCTGATGTTTTCTGCTGATTTGTGTGTTGACGTCATTGATGTTCTCTTCGTTGCAAACTCTGAAAGGTGTGCTTTGGAGGTTGGTTTCTCTGTTATCAATTGTGCACGGAAGGCCCCCGGATTCCCGGAGGCCGGAACGCACTCAAAGGCCTTTTTACAAAAGGCCTTTGAACAGCTTTTCAAACCGGGTTTTGAACTCTTAAACCCGGTTTGATGAATTACCATCTGTAGGTCAGTCGGGCATTCAGGCTGCGACCTTCCTGAAGCAGAGGGGTAATGCCTTTGCGGTATTCTGTGTCAAACAGGTTTGTGACAGCGACATCAAAGGAAGCGTTTTCGAAGTCGCCACTGGTTGGACGCCAGCTGAAGTAGAGATCGTGAACACCGTAACCATCGGCTCTGATGACTTCATCGTCATCTGAAGCAGGGTTTGGAACCTTGTCATTGTCTGTAGCAAAGCGTCCCCGCCAGCCCACGGTACTGTCGATCCGGGTGAAGTTGTAACTGACGTCGGAATAGAAAGTCAGAGGAACATTGTTTGACAGATATTCACCTGTGTCGTCGTTTTCTGCCTCGACATAGCTCAGGCCAAGTTTGGTGTTCCAGTTTCCAAGGTCGTATTTACCTTCGATTTCGAAACCGAAGATGCGTGCATTGGGAACATTGTCGATTGTGGTGGTACCAGCAGCTGTGTTGACTGTTGAAGAGATGAAATCCTCACCATCGTTGTAGTGATAGGCACCCTTGATTTTCAAGGTGTCATCGGCTGCAAAGACGTCATCGAAATCCACACCGGCACCGATTTCAAATGTTGTGACTGTTTCCGGTCTCAGGTCCGGGTTGGGAACGAAGAAGTTGTCCGGGAAGATAACAACGGGAGGAGGAGGGCCTGGAGGATCAATTGTCAGTCCCGGGAAGTGCTGGCCTCTGGAGTAGATTTCTGTGAGGTTCGGGGCACGGAAAGCCCGGGAGATACTGCCGAACAGAACGACATTGTCGGTTGGCAGATAGCTCAGGGCGATCTTCGGGGAAAATTCGGTTTCGTTTTGGGAGTTGCCGATATCGTCTTCGCTGTCGTAGCTGTCAAAACGAACGGCAGGAATGATCAGAAACTCACCGATAGAACTCTCCAGTGATATTTCATCCTGGATATAAGCACCGAAATTAAGGGCCTTGGCATTCGGGACACCGCCACGGACATCATCGAGATCGGCAGAATTGCTGCCGTTCTGTTTGTCTCTGTAGAGTTCAAAACCGTAGCTGAAGGTATGGGTCTGGTTGTCGCTGATCTTGAAGCTGCTCTGGTTGTCCAGATTCAGACCAAGTGTTTCGTATTCGCGCGATTGAACGCGTCCGGTGTTGCTTCCGGTGAAGTTTGTCTCTTCAACTTCTGTCTGATTGTAGTAAATCAGGAGGCTTGGCTTGAGCCAGGTATTTTCCGGATTTTCGTACGTATAACCAATGCTGAACTGGTTGTCTGTGACATCCTTTTCAACAAAGGGGTTGTCTGTGTTGTTGGACACATCAGAAGGGTTGTTCGGTTCTGTTGCATCATCATTGTAAAGCTGGGCAGAAGCTTCAATTCTGTGATGTTCGAACGTTCCTCCGAGCTTGAAGAGGCCGTTGATCAGTTCACTGTCATTATCAAGCCTGTTGTTGCCGCCCTGTTCAATGTCGCCCGAATTTCTGTAGCTGACAGAGCCGAGATAGTCGAAGTTTCCGACCAGACCGAAACCCGAGGCTGTCGAGACAAATTCATCTGTGGCAGATCTGAAACCTATGTTGGTCAGAACACCGAATTCTTCCCCTTCTTTCAGAAGGTCCTGCGCATCCTTGGTTTCAAAGGCGATAACGCCACCGATGCCACCGCCGCCATAAATTGAAGACGACGATCCGCGGACCACTTCCACAGATTTCAGGAGAGCGGGGTCGATAAAGGCGCGACCATCGTGACCTGATTCGAAATTCTGGCGACGTCCGTCAAGCAGTGTGATGATTGATTCATCGTCAAAGCCGCGAATACTGACAGTTTGCCCGTTGCGTCGCGGGCTGTCTGTGATGTCCACGCCCGGTGAGAACTGAAGCAGATCTTCTACATCTCCAGCCGTTGCGTTACCCGGCGCTTCGGTATCGATTTGAGTCACCAGGGCCGGAACCTCGAAGGTGGACCTTTCCGTGCGGGTTGCATAGATGGTGATCGGATCAAGCTGTTCGATTTTGGGTTCAGTGTCTTCAGGCGGTGTGGCGCTTTGTGCATGGGCCGTTGCAGACAGCATCGTCAAGGTCACAAAGGGCCCCGTCCACGCCAGAAACTGTGCTCTGCGCATAGGGGGGTCTCCAATAGTCAGAATTGAGAGAGGCTCGTGACGGGCTGCCTGGCTAAAGCGGGAATGCTCGGCTTGGTGGCTGGCTGAAGCCTTATTTTGTCAGAATCAATTTGCCGTTGGCCGTCAGCCGGAGCGTGTAGAACGCGCCCTGGTGTTCAATACGGATTTCCTTGCTGTCCTTGAAAATATCTGCGCTTTGCAAACAGTTGTTGGCCAGCAAAAGGGAGCGATCCCTGTTGTCGCAGAGGGTTTTATCCACAGCAAACTCCTGAACTGTGACGGTTTGTAATCAGCAATTCCTGACTATGAGTAGTGAGAATCATTATCAGTTGCAAGTGAAATGTCATATTTTCGACACTTTCCGGATCACAAAATTTTGAATTCCTGTCTTATGAAATCGTTATCTGAAAGGCTGGAGCTGTTTTTGTTGAGTGTTCTCAAGACTTTCTGATGTCTGTGTCGTGCTTTTGAGGAGGGGATTATGGATCAGGCAGAACTGGTGAAAATCTTTGGAGGGGTCTTTGCGATCATGAACCCCTTCGTGAATCTGCCCATTTTTCTGGCGCTGACCTCCGGGTTCACCGTTGCCCAGCAGCGACTGCTTGCGGCAAAGGTGACGCTCTTTTCGGCAATCATGTGTGGTGTCATCCTCTTTCTGGGGCAGAAGATCATTGCCTTTTTCGGCATCACCATTGACGAGTTCCGGATTGCCGGCGGTATCGTGCTCGCCCAGATTTCCTTCTCGATGCTGAACGGCAAGGAGGTTTCCTCCCACCATTCGACTGATGGTCAGCAGGTTGAAAACCTGTCGGGTCTTGCGTTTTATCCCATGACCTTCCCGATGATCGTCGGGCCGGGAACGCTTGCAACGCTCATCATCTATGCCGGGCATGCCCAAAGCACTCTTGCCTTTGCCGAAACTGCCGCCATCGTCGGCGTTGTTCTGCTGCTTCTGTTCCTTGTGTTCTTTTTCTCCTCCCTCTTTGAAAAGGCCCTGACCCAGACCATGCGTGTCATCATGACCCGGCTGATGGGGATGATTCTGCTGGCTATTGCCGTTGAAATGGTGGTTGACGGAGTCAAGGCTGTCTTCGCTCTTTAGAGGCTTGCCGTTGAAAAGGGATCCGGGAGGCCGTTTTGGAGGCTGGAATTTAAGAGTTCTTAATGTTTCTGGCTGACTATGAGGGATCCCGGGAACAGGGCGCTGACGTGAAAAATCATTTGCATCTTCTGGTGTTTTGCGTCATGTCTTAGGCGTTTTCGATCTATATAAAGACATCTGCATGTTGTTATTTGTTTTGTTTCAGAGCCTTGTCTTGCTCCGGGACAACAGAGAGAAAGCCTGGTAAGCGAATATCGCGAAGCTCAGTTAGGGTAGAGCGCAAAGAGCGTACCTCCGTGTTACAGTCGGACCTGGAACGACCTTTCGGGTGTGACTGTGCAGAACCCTTAAACGCCCGCCTGTGACGTAGAGCATCACAAGCGGACACGAGGTTGGAGGCTGTCCGTGGGGACAGACCTTCCTTTACTTGTAACACTATTGAAAGTGAGGCCGTTGTCATGAGACCTGGCAGCTACCAATTCACCAGTGAGTCCGTCTCTGAAGGACACCCGGACAAAGTCTGTGACCGCATTTCTGATACGATCGTTGATCTCTATCTTTCCCATGATCCCGAAGCCCGTATTGCCGTTGAAACCATGGCGACAACAAACCGTGTTGTTCTGGCTGGCGAGGTTCGTGGTCCCAGATCCGTAACGCCGGACATGATCGAGAATGCAGCGCGTGAGGCTGTTAAGGCGATCGGTTACGAGCAGGATGGTTTCCACTGGGAAAACATGACTGTTCAGAACTACATTCACGAGCAGTCCGTTGATATTGCCCAGGGTGTGGACTCTGCAGAAAACAAGGATGAAGGCGCTGGCGACCAGGGCATCATGTTCGGTTATGCCTGCCGTGAGACCCCGGCTTTCATGCCTGCACCCATCTATTATGCACACAATATCCTGCGCTCTCTGGCCGAGGTTCGCCACTCCGGTGAAGTTGCCGGTCTGGGCCCGGATGCAAAGAGCCAGATCACCCTGGACTATCGCGGCGGTGTTCCGCAGCGCGCGACTTCTGTTGTTGTGTCCACGCAGCACAGCGAGGCCATGAGCAACGAGGAAATCCGCGAAGTTGTGCGCCAGCACGTTCAAAAGAACCTGCCTGAAGGCTGGATGTGCCCGGAAGAGGAGTTCTATGTGAACCCGACAGGCCGCTTTGTCATTGGCGGTCCTGATGGTGACGCTGGCCTGACAGGCCGCAAGATCATTGTCGACACCTATGGTGGCGCCGCACCTCACGGTGGTGGTGCCTTCTCCGGCAAGGATCCAACCAAGGTTGACCGTTCTGCGGCCTACGCTGCGCGTTATCTGGCGAAAAACATTGTCGGTGCCGGCCTTGCCGAGCGCTGCACGATCCAGGTGTCCTATGCGATTGGGGTTTCCAAGCCGCTTTCGCTCTATGTGAACACGCACGGTACAAACGAGGTTGACGAGAACGCCATTCCGGCAATTCTCCGCGATCTGATGGATCTGTCTCCACGCGGTATCCGTGAGCACCTCAAGCTGAACCGTCCGATCTACACTGATTCTGCTGCTTATGGCCACTTTGGCCGTGACGCACGCGAAGACGGTTCCTTCTCCTGGGAGCGTCTGGATCTGGTGGATCAGCTCAAATCTGCTTTCAATCTTTAGGAATGCCCGCTGTCCGGATTTGCCGGACCGGGATAGAGGAATCAGGGCCGCGCGAAAGCTTGCGGCCCTTTTTCTGTGCCCGTCTTGCTATTTGAAAGCCTCTGCATTAGAGAAGGGCCCAGGATAGTCATCTGTTGGGAGAAGCCCCCGTGGAACAGGAACGCAAAAGCAGAACATTTTATGGTCGCCGTCAGGGTCGTCCCCTGCGCAAGCAGGCTACGGACCTGATGGAAAACCTTTTGCCGTCTTTGACCCTGTTGCTTGAACTGGGGGAAGAAAAAAACAGCTATGCGCCTTTCAATCCGGCGGAACAGTTCGGCAATGGAAACCCGGTCTGGCTCGAGATCGGGTTTGGCGGGGGTGAACATCTGGCCTATCAGGCAGAGCACAATCCGGATGTGAATATCATCGGCGTTGAACCCTTTATCAACGGGGTGGCTTCCCTGCTCAAGCATCTGGATGCCAACGGGGCACGGAATGTCCGGATCCACCAGGCTGACGTGCGACAGGTTCTGCCGGCCATGACCAAAGGATCTCTGGAGCGTGTTTTCCTGCTTTTCCCGGACCCGTGGCACAAGACACGCCACAACAAGCGGCGCCTGCTGCAGGTCGAAACCCTGGATCACTTTGCCCGGTTGCTGAAACCCGGCGGGGAGCTGCGCATGGCGACAGACGATATGGGGTATCTGCGCTGGATGCTGGAACGTGCGGTGCCGCACCCGGCCTTTGAATGGCAGGCTTCGGGGCCGTCTGACTGGGACCGGAGGACTCCGGACTGGCCGCAGACCCGCTACGAGGAGAAGGGCGTCGAAAAAGGCAGAAAGCCGGGGTATTTGCGTTTCCTTCGCAAAGCGTGAATACTGTGATGGAATTGCGGGGCGGGACAGGGCAAGAAAGGACTTGCCTTTCGCAGGTTTCAGGAGTAGTTTGCGCGCAAGTTCAGCTTGTTTTCAGACTGAACAGGAACAATCCGGTGACAAGGGTGGGCCATGAGGCCCATTTTTTGTATCTGGAGCCTGGCAAAGCCTGATCGGCTGTTGCAGGCAAACCTTTCGGAGACAGAGGCGTGGAAACGAACATCGACAATATTCCTGATCTGTCCAGCACCAGTGAGGGACAGGCTGCAGAGGTGGAACGCCTGATTGCGCCGACACTGGCTGCGATGGGGTATCAGATCGTCCGGGTCAGCATTTCCGGTCAGGAGGATCGCAAGGTTCTCCAGATCATGGCAGAGCGTCTGACGGACGGCGGTATGTCTGTTGAGGATTGCGCTGATATCAGCCGTGCTGCAGAGGCAATTCTTGATGTGGAAGACCCGATTTCCGGTCAGTACGCACTGGAAGTCAGTTCTGCCGGGGTTGATCGTCCCCTGACCCGCCTGCGCGACTTTCATCGCTTTGCAGGCTTTCATGCCCGTGTCGAGATGTCGGTTGCCGTTGAAGGGCGCCGCCGTTTCAAGGGGCGCATTCTGGGGGTTGAAGGCGAAGCGATTTGCCTCGAACTGGACGAGGAAACAGAAGCACGACTGGCCTTTGGTGATGTGGTCAAGGCGAAGCTGTTGCTGACAGATGAATTGATGGAGGCCATGCGTCCTTCTGATCAGGAACCCCTGAGCTAGAACGCTGGTTTGAACTTTTAAGGGCCGGATTTGACTTCGGCATATTGTGGAAGAGCCTGTCCGACAGGATTCCACCAACTTTACTGAGGAACGTGTACAGATGGACACAAGTGCTCTTTACCGGACCGAACTGCTGCAGGTGGCAGAGGCCGTTGCGCGTGAAAAAGGCATCAATCGTGACGAAGTGCTGGAGGCCATGGAACAGGCCATCTCCCGCGCGGGTCGTGCGAAGTATGGTCAGGAACATGACATCCGTGCCACTATTGACCGCAAGACAGGCGAAGTGAAGCTTCACCGCTACACCGAAGTTGTTGACCTGATTGAAAATGAATTCACCCAGATGCTGGTGAAGGATGCCCGTGTTCGCTGGAGTGACGACAGCCTGCAGATTGGCGACTTCAAGATGGAAGAGCTGCCACCGATTGATCTGGGTCGTATTGCAGCCCAGTCTGCCAAGCAGGTTATTGTCCAGAAGGTCCGTGAAGCCGAGCGTGGCCGTCAGTTCGACGAGTTCAAGGATCGTGTTGGTGAAGTGATCAACGGTGTTGTCAAACGGAATGAGTTTGGCAATGTCACTGTTGATCTGGGGCGTGCCGAGGCCATCATGCGCCGCGACGAAACCCTGCCGCGTGAAAACTACCGCAATGGTGATCGTGTCCGTGCCTACATCTATGATGTTCGCGAGGAACAGCGTGGTCCGCAGATCTTTGTTTCCCGTTCCCACCCGCAGTTCATGGCGAAGCTTTTTGCCCAGGAAGTTCCTGAAATCTACGACGGCGTGATCGAGATCAAGTCTGTTGCCCGCGATCCGGGTTCCCGTGCCAAAATTGCTGTTCTGTCCAACGATTCCTCCATCGATCCTGTCGGTGCCTGTGTGGGCCTGCGCGGAAGCCGCGTTCAGGCGATCGTGACCGAACTGCAGGGTGAAAAGATCGATATCATTCCGTGGTCGGAAGATACCGCGACCTACATCGTGAATGCGCTGGCTCCTGCCGAGGTGAGCAAGGTTGTTCTGGACGAGGATGCGGGTCGTATTGAAGTTGTTGTTCCTGACGAACAGCTGTCTCTGGCGATTGGTCGCCGTGGACAGAACGTCCGTCTGGCTTCCATCCTGACAGGCTGGGATATCGATATCCTGACCGAGGAAGAGGAAAGCCGTCGTCGTCAGGATGAAATCCGTCAGCGTTCCGAACTCTTCATGAATGCGCTTGATGTTGATGATGTGATTGCACACCTGCTTGTTGCCGAAGGTTTCGTGTCCATCGAGCAGGTCGGTTTTGTTCCGGTTGATGAGCTGGCGACAATCGAAGGCTTTGATGACGAGGTTGCCGAGGAACTGCGCAACCGTGCCCGTGACTATCTGGATCGCAAGGCTGCCGAGCTGGAAGAAGCCCGTCAGGAACTGGGTCTTGATGACGCAATGCTGGCCATCGAAGGCATCACAACCGAGCGCGGTGTGAAGCTGGGTGAGCAGAACATCAAGACACTGGATGATCTTGCTGATCTTGCTGCAGATGAACTGATCGAAATGCTGGGTGCCGATCTTGCTCCGACCGAGGAAGAGGCAAACACCATCATCATGGCTGCCCGTGCTCACTGGTTTGAGGACGAGGAATAAGTCTTTGAAAAGGCGGGGTTGTTGACAGGGTCGACAACCTCTTCTGACACATTCTGCTGCAAGGCAGTTTTTCCGGGTTGGGCGTGTGACAATGGTTGCCAAGGATCAGACCAAGACAGTTGAAGGGGAAGATCCGGTCTTTCCTTCAAGGGACGAAGAGGCAAGAGGGCCGCTGCGTCGCTGTGCTGTGACAGGTCAGGTTTTGCCAAAAACGGAGCTGATGCGTTTTGTCATCGGACCGGATCAGGTGGTCGTACCTGACTTTGCCGGAAAGCTGCCGGGGCGTGGAATTTGGTTGTCTCCAAGCCGAAATGTGTTAGAGAAAGCCTGTCAAAAGAATTTCTTTGCACGTGCTGCAAAGCAATCGGCCCGTGTTCCCGAGGGGCTGGTTGAACAGATTGAAACCGTTCTGGAGCAGCGTTGTCTTGATGCGCTGGGTCTTGCCAGACGTGCCGGACAGCTCACAGCTGGCTTTGAAAAGGTCAAGGCCTGGCTGACATCCGGCAAGGTTGGCCTCATGCTGCAAGCCAGTGATGCTGCGCAGGACGGTAAGGAAAAATTACAGGGCCTTGGCCGGGCGATTGGAACAGTTCCGGCACCTGTCGAGCTTTTTAGCGCAAGACAGCTGGGCCAGGCTTTGGGGCGTGATGCGTGGGTACACGTTGCACTGCGCCCCGGTGGCATTGCCGATGCTTTCGCTGCTGATGTTGCGCGATTGTCGGCCTTACGCACAGAACCGCGGGATTCCCGCTAAGACAGAGAGTGGACGCCTTAAGACATGACGTCGAGTAATGATAAAACTGATGGCAAAAAGCCACTGAAACTGAAACGCCCGAACACACTGGAACTCAAGAAGACAGTGGAGACGGGTCAGGTTCAGCAGAGCTTCAGTCATGGTCGATCCAAAGCTGTGACTGTTGAAGTCAAACGCAGCCGTACTTTCGAGCGCAATGAAGCGGGTCGTATGAAGGCTGTTCCTGCAGGATCTGCGGCTCCGGCGGCAGAGAAGCCTGCGGAGAAGCCTGCGCCAAAGGCTGAAAAACCCGGCGCTTCCCGTCCGAAGCGTTCCGGCGGTAACAATGATCGCGGTGGCAATCGTTCCCCTGCACCGGCTTCCAAGCAGGATGTCCTGACAGATGCAGAGCGCGAAAAGCGTTTGCGCGTTCTTGAAGCGGCGAAAAAAGCGGACGAGGAAAAGAAAATCCTCGAAGAGCAGCGCCGTATCGAAGAGCAGGAACGTGCCGCTCGCGAAGCCGAGGATCGTGCCCGTCGCGAAGCTGAAGCGACCAAGGAGCGCGAGCGCGAGGAACGCGAGCGTCGCGAGATGGAAGAGGAAGAAAAGCGGATCGCTGCTGCCCAGACAGATCGCGAAAAGGGCGAGCGCGAAGCCAAGGATGCGGCGCGCGCTGCTGCCGATGCACGCAAGCGTCGTGAAAATGGCGAGGACCCTGTTGCCGTGGCCAAGGATGCCAAAGAGAAAAAAGGCAAGTCCGAGCCTGCTTCTGTTGAGGAAATGCTGGCAAACAGCCTGGGTGGTCGCGTCAAGCAGAAGAAAAACACCTTCAACATCAAACAGACAGCCAAGCCGTCTGCCGAGCCGGAGCGCCGTCGTGGCAAGCTCTCCATCGCCGAGGCGCTGGATGAGGATCGCGGTGGACGTCAGCGTTCCCTTGCCTCTGTAAAGCGTCAGCGCGAGAAGCAGAAGGCCCAGGAACGCGGCGGGAATGTCGGTGGTGGTCGTGATGGTGGTCGTGTTGTTCGCGAAGTGACACTGCCCGAGACAATCACGGTTCAGGAACTTGCGAACCGTATGGCCGAGCGCGGGACCGAGGTCATCAAGAAGCTGATGAAGATGGGCGTTATGGCGACCATCAACCAGATTATTGATGCGGATACCGCAGAGCTGGTGATCGAGGAATTCGGTCACACTGTGAAACGTGTCACAGATGCGGATATCGAGGATGTTCTGATCTCTGCAGAAGATACGGAAGAGCAGCTTCAGGCGCGTGCGCCTGTTGTGACGGTCATGGGTCACGTTGACCACGGCAAGACATCCCTGCTGGATGCAATCCGCTCTGCGGATGTTGTTTCCGGCGAGGCGGGTGGTATCACCCAGCACATCGGTGCCTATCAGGTCCGTTTGAGCACCGGCGAGCCGATCACCTTCCTGGATACACCGGGTCACGCAGCCTTTACGGAAATGCGTCTGCGCGGTGCCAACGTCACGGATGTGGTCGTTCTGGTTGTTGCTGCCGATGACGGTATCATGGAGCAGACTGTCGAGGCGATCAGCCACGCGAAGGCTGCCGAGGTTCCGATCATTGTCGCGATCAACAAGTGTGACAAGCCCGAAGCCAACCCGGATCGTGTGAAGCAGGAACTGCTGCAACACGAACTGATCGTGGAAGACATGGGCGGTGACATTCTGGCCATCGAGGTTTCTGCCAAGACACGCCAGGGGCTGGACAAGCTGGAAGAAGCCATTCTGCTGCAGTCCGAACTTCTGGAGCTGAAAGCAAACCCGGATCGTTCTGCCGTTGGTACTGTCGTTGAGTCCAGGCTGGACAAGGGCCGTGGTGCGCTGGCATCCATCCTGATCCAGAAAGGCACGCTCAATGTTGGTGATGTGTTCGTGACCGGTACCGAGTGGGGCCGTGTCCGTGCCATGGTCAACGAGCGTGGCCAGAAGGTCAAGCAGGCTGGCCCGTCCCAACCTGTCGAGGTTCTGGGTCTGAACGGTGTCCCGAATGCCGGTGAGGATTTCATCGTCGTTGAAGAGGGTGAAGCCAAGGCGCGCAACATTTCGGAGTTCCGCTCCCAGCGTGCGAAGGAACTGGACATTGCGAAATCCAGCCGCGGTACTCTGGAGCAGATGCTGGCACGCCTGAAAGAGGGTTCTGTAGAAGAGCTGCCTGTGATCATCAAGGCGGATGTTCACGGTTCCATGGAAGCCATCGCAACCAGCCTGAACAAGCTGGGAACAGACGAGGTGAAGGTCAATATTCTTCACTCCGGCGTTGGTGCCCTGAACGAGTCCGATATCACACTGGCGAACTCGACCGGTGCGCTGGTTATTGCCTTCAACGTTCGTGCGAACCCGCAGGCGCGTGATCTTGCCCGTCAGGAAAAGGTCGACATCCGTTACTATTCCATCATCTACAATGTTGTGGACGATGTGAAAGCGGCGATGTCCGGTCTGCTGGAGCCAGAACAGCGCGAGAAGTTCCTGGGTTACGCGGAAATCCGCGAAATCTTCAAGAACTCCAAGGTTGGCAAGGTTGCCGGTTGTATGGTTACGGATGGTATCGTTCAGCGTGGCGCGAAGGTTCGCCTGCTGCGTGACAACGTTGTCATTCACGATGGCACACTGAAAACGCTGCGTCGCTTCAAGGACGAGGTGAAGGAAGTGCGCGAGGGTTACGAGTGCGGTATGGCATTTGAAAACTACTCCGACATCCAGCCTGGCGACCAGATCGAGTGTTACATCATTGAGGAAATTGCGCGCGAGCTTTAAGCCTGCTGCTGTTTCATCTGAAGATCGTGGGGGCTGGTCCGGTATCAGCCCCCGCTTGTTTTGTGAAGACGCGAGCAAAGCGTCTCTCTGTATGAGGTCAGTGTCATGTCCAGACAATCGGACAACAGAAGTGGTCAGCCGCGCTCCCAACGTCAGTTGCGTGTGGGTGAAGAGCTGCGTCACGCCCTTGCGGAAATCCTGCCGCGTCACACCTTGAATGATCCGGTGCTTTACGATCTGTCCATTACTGTGACAGAGGTTCGTGTCAGCCCCGATCTCAAGAACGCGACGGCTTTCGTCGTTCCTCTCGGCGGGGCAGATCTGCCCGGGGTTGTGCGGGCCCTGAACAAGGCCAGTGCCTATTTCCGGCGCGAGATTTCCGGTATGATGAACCTTCGTTCTGTGCCGCGTATCGGTTTCGAGGAAGACCTGTCCTTTGACGAAGCCGACAAGATCAATCAACTGCTCCACTCTGCACATGTGGCGCAGGATCTGAATCGTGACGAGGCGTCGAACAGCATTGATTTTGAAGCGCTGGCCAATGCCGATGATGACGAGGACGACGACCGCTAGGTCATCCGGGCAGGAGCGAGGCTCATGGGGCGAAAGAAGAAGGGCAACCCGGTGCACGGCTGGCTGGTTCTGGACAAGCCGACTGGAGTGACCTCCACGCAGATGGTGGGCAGGGCCCGCCGCTTGCTGAATGCACAGAAAGCCGGACATGGCGGCACGCTTGATCCTCTGGCAACGGGCATTCTTCCGCTTGCTTTCGGGGAAGCGACCAAGACTGTTTCCTATGCCATGGACGGGCGGAAGACCTACGCCTTCTCCGTGCAGTGGGGACAGGAGACAGATTCCTGCGACAGTGACGGGCAGATCACGCAGGAGAGTGATCACCGTCCGGATGAAGAGGCCATTCGTGCTGTTTTGCCGGAGTTTCTGGGGCCCATTCAGCAGATTCCCCCGCGCTTTTCCGCGCTGAAGGTGGATGGCAAACGCGCCTACGATCTTGCGCGCAGCAATCAGGAATTCGAACTGGAAGCCAGAAGGGTCGAGATCTTCAGGCTGGAACTTCTGTCCGTGGATGGTCCCGATCAGGCAACCTTCGAGGTGGACTGCGGCAAGGGAACCTATGTGCGCTCCCTCGCACGGGATATTGCTGGAAAGCTCGGAACCCTGGGGCACATTGTCATGCTGCGAAGACTCCGAGTCGGCCCCTTCGGGCTTGAACATGCGATTTCACTGGAATCTTTGGACGCGATGGGGCATAGTCCCGCCGCTGGAGAGGAATTGCATCAGCAATTGCTCCCGATCAGAGCCGCACTGGACGACATCTCGGTGCTGGCTTTATCTGAAACGGAGGCTGCAGATCTGCGTTTCGGTCGCAAGGTGGTCCTGGATCACACACGTGCCCGAGAGCTCGCAGAGGATCTGTCCGGACGATCTGACCAGACCATTCTGGCAGAGGAAGGCGTGACACCCGTCGCGCTTTGTCAGCTGGACGATCTGATCCTGAGTCCCGTTCGTGTTTTAAACCTCTGATGCCACAGGCATCATTCTTTTGAAGGGAAAATGCGATGTCGATCACGGCTGAGCGTAAAGCCGAGCTCATCACCGAGTTCGCAACCAAAGAAGGCGATACAGGTTCTCCTGAAGTACAGGTTGCTGTACTGAGCGAGCGTATCTCCAACCTGACCGAGCACCTGAAAACCCACAAGAAAGATTTCCACTCCCGTCGTGGTCTTCTGATTATGGTTGGTCAGCGTCGCCGTCTGCTGGACTATCTGAAAAGCAAAAATCAGGCTCGTTACCAGACCCTGATCGAGCGTCTTGGCCTGCGTCGCTAAGCTTCTCGGTTGCTTGAGATTCGAAACGCTCGGTGTGAAAACATCGGGCGTTTTGTCTTTGACGCACAGCAGGGTCGGAAAAATCAAAGATTTCTGCTGTTTTTTGCATTTTGTCATTTAGCCGGACAGTGCTTTGTGAGACTATGCGAGCGTTTTCACGGCTCTGCTTTCTGCACATGAGAAAGAAGGTTGAGTCAAAGTACTGTTTTAATTGGTGTTACTTGAAAGGGCTGGAGTGACATCAGGTAAGGCCGGTCCTGCGAAAGCTGTCTGTTTTGCTCGTTTGAGAGGACAGTTTCCGTAGGTCCGGCAGAGAAGATCGGCCCTTTTATTGTTTGAAAGGCAAAAGATGTTCGACATCTATACCAAGGAAATTGAATGGGGTGGTCGCACCCTGAAACTGGAAACAGGCCGCATTGCGCGTCAGGCTGATGGCGCCGTTCTGGCGTCTTACGGTGATACATCTGTTCTCTGTACCGTCGTTGGTGCAAAAGCTGCAAAGCCCGGTCAGGATTTCTTCCCCCTGACTGTGAACTATCAGGAAAAGGCTTACGCTGCGGGCAAGATCCCGGGTGGTTTCTTCAAGCGTGAAGGACGTCCTTCCGAAAAGGAAACACTGGTTTCCCGTCTGATTGACCGTCCGATCCGCCCGCTTTTTGCGGATGGCTACCTCTGTGAAACACAGGTGATCTGTACCGTTGTCAGCCACGATCTGGAAAACGATCCGGATGTTGTTGCCATGATTGGTGCCTCTGCGGCGCTGACCATCTCCGGTCTGCCGTTCCTCGGCCCGATCGCAGGCTGCCGCGTTGGCTACAAGGATGGCGAGTACATCCTGAACCCGCGTATGACAGACTATGCAGACATGGATCTGGATCTGATCGTTGCCGGTACCAGCGAAGGCGTTCTGATGGTTGAATCAGAAGCAAGCGAACTGTCTGAAGATGTGATGCTGGGTGCTGTAAGCTTTGGTCACCAGCAGGGCGAAGCCGTGATCAATGCCATCATCGATCTGGCAGAACAGTGTGCGAAAGAGCCACGTGATCTGGCTGAAGCCGATCCGCAGGTTGCTGTCGTCAAGGACAAGCTGGTGGCTGCCGGTATCCTTGAAAAGCTGTCTGAAGCCTACAAGGAGCGCGTCAAGCAGGAGCGTCAGGCGAAGATCGCTGCTGTGAAGGAAGCGATTGTGGAAGGTTTCGAGGAAGAGGACGCTGCGATTGCAGGTGGTCTGTTCAAGAAGCTGGAGGCCGAAGTGGTCCGTGGCCAGATTCTGGACACGGGCGAGCGTATTGACGGTCGTGACACCAAGCAGGTGCGCGCGATTGACTGCCAGGTTGGCATGCTGCCCCTGACACACGGCTCTGCTCTCTTTACACGGGGCGAGACACAGGCTCTGGTGACAACCACCTTGGGGACCGGTCAGGATGAACAGATCATTGACCAGCTGGAAGGCAGCTATCGCGAGCGCTTCATGCTGCACTACAACTTCCCTCCCTATTCTGTGGGTGAAGCTGGCCGCATGGGTTCTCCGGGTCGCCGTGAAATTGGCCACGGCAAGCTGGCATGGCGTGCTGTTCACCCGAAGATGCCGGGTTCCGACAACTTCCCTTACACAGTCCGTGTTGTTTCCGAAGTGACCGAGTCCAATGGTTCGTCTTCCATGGCGACAGTCTGCGGTACTTCCCTGGCTCTGATGGATGCGGGTGTTCCGCTTGAGCGCCCTGTTGCAGGTATTGCGATGGGTCTGATCAAGGAAGGGGATCGCTTTGCTGTCCTGTCCGACATTCTGGGTGATGAAGATCATCTGGGTGACATGGACTTCAAGGTTGCCGGTACCGAAGCCGGTATCACAGCCCTGCAGATGGACATCAAGATTACTTCCATCACCAAGGAAATCATGGAGATTGCTCTGGGTCAGGCGCGCGATGGCCGTCTGCACATCCTCGGCGAGATGGGCAAGGCCCTGACAGGCAGCCGCGAAGAGGTTTCCGGCAATGCTCCGCGTATCACCACCTTCTCCATCCCTGCGGACAAAATCCGTGAAGTGATCGGTACAGGTGGCAAGGTGATCCGTGAAATCACCGAAACAACCGGTGCGAAGATTGACATCGAGGACGACGGCACAATCAAGGTTGCAGCCGTTGATTCCGAGCAGTCCGAAGCTGCTGTCAACTGGATCAAGTCCATCGTGGCGGAACCCGAGGTTGGTGTGGTTTACACCGGCAAGGTTGTTCGCGTTGTTGACTTCGGTGCCTTTGTGAACTTCATGGGTGCGCGCGACGGTCTGGTTCACATTTCCGAACTGGAAAACCGCCGTGTTGCCAAGGTCACTGACGTTGTGAACGAAGGGGACGAAGTCAAGGTCAAGTGTATCGGTATCGAGCGTGGCAAGGTCAAGCTGTCCATGAAGCGCGTTGATCAGGAAACCGGTGAGGACCTGGAAGGCAAGGAAGAAGGCGGCGAAGAGTAATCTTCAGTTTCTGACTTCTGAGAACTCGGTTTTGAAGCGGGCGTCCTGTGGGCGCCCGCTTTTCCTGTCTGTGGTGATTTTCCTGCGGACTTCGGAGGCAGAATGGTCTTATGATCCTGAATGACCCCAATTATCAACCGAGGCCGGAAATGCGTACTGTCCTGAAATTGCTTGTTTTCTCTTGCTCCCTTTTGTCTGCAGCTGTTGCCTGGGCTGATCCGGGAGAGATTGTAAAGGTTGAAGCTGCAGAAACAGCCGGGAGCTGGCGCTTCAATGTAACCGTCAGGCACGGGGATACGGGTTGGGATCACTATGCGGATGGCTGGCGTGTGGAAAATGCGCAAGGGGATGTTCTGGGATATCGTAAACTTCATCACCCTCATGAAAACGAACAGCCCTTTACGCGCAGTCTGTCCGGTGTACAGATTCCTGCAGGCACGACCGAGGTTTTCGTCAGGCTGAGTGACAACACGACAGGCTGGGCGGATGAAACCGTGAAGGTTCTTCTGAAATAGCAGGTCTGTCTGGCAGGTTGTTTGTTGGCTGCCTGATCCTGTCTGCTTCAGGGCAGGAGGGTGCGACAGAGTGTGTATGTGACAAAAAGGACAATTGAGTTGTGAATGATTCTCAACAAGTCTGGATCTGTTGATGTAGAAACCAGACAGAGTTCGTTACGATGAAACAGTTGCTTCTTTCCCTTGTCCTTTTTTTCGCTGCTCCTGCCTATGCTGCCGATATGATAATCGAAATGCTGAACAAGGACGCCGATGGCAATCGTATGATTTTCAGCGAGGAAATCGTTCGCGTTAATGTTGGTGATACTGTGACATGGGTTCCAACAGACAAGGGGCACAACGTGGAAATGGTTGCATCACCCAACAACATGACCTTCAAGTCAAAGCTGGGCAAGGAAGCGGCACTCACATTTGACACGCCAGGCGTCTATTACTACTGGTGCACGCCACACAAGGGCATGGGCATGATTGGTCTGGTGGTTGTTGGTGATGACACATCGAACCTTGATGCTGTGGCAAAGGCCAAAGCCTATGGCAGAAGCAAGAAAAAGTTCAAAAAGCTCGTTGCTGCCCTGTAGAGCGCCTTGAAATTATGTGCTTCCGGCCCCTTTTCTGTTCGCAAACCGGGAAGGGGCTTTCTTCTGCAGAAAACCTGTATCACTTCACTGGAGCTGCTGCTGCTCCGGGAACGTGTGGTGGCTGAATTCTCAGGCTTCTTCGCGCAGAATGTTCGAGAGCTTTTGCGCTGCGGTTTGAAGGCTCTCGAGATGCTTGACGGCATCTTCAAGGGACATCCGGGGGGTTGGGGCGTGAAAGGCCAGACTGGCCACCATCCGGTTGTTGGCATCCAGAATGGGCGTCGCAACGGCAACCATCCCGGCGACAAACTCTTCATTGTCGGTTGAATAGCCGCGCTTTCGGATTTCGTCGAGTTCCCGGCCCAGAAGATCGGGATCACAGAGAGTATTGTCTGTACAGCGTTCCAGTTTCCGGGTTTCAAGGATCGGAGTCAGGCGGGATTTGGGCAGGGAGCTGAGATAGAGTTTTCCGCTTGCTGTACAGTGAAAGGGAACCTGGGTTCCGATTGAAAGCTCAATTCTCAGGGGCCAGTTTGTCTCGACCCTGTCCAGATAGGTCATGTTGTGACGATCAGGGATTACGAGGTTGACGGTTTCGCCAATTTCGTCCGAAAGGGCCTGCATCACCGAAAGGCGGGCTGTTCTGGAGCGTACGGACGACATGATCCCCAGCGAGAGTGTGCGCATGCGCGGCCCGGCGGAATAGTGTTTTCCGTCTGTTTCGCGTTGCAGGAAACCGGTTTCTTCCAGCGTGACAAAAATGCGGTGAACAGTCTGTTTTGCCAGTCCCAGATTTTTGCTGATTTCCGTTGGGGTGACAGGGACACCAATCCGGGAAACCTCTTCCAGAATCAGCAAAAAACGCAGGCTTCTGGAGGAGATTTCACTTTGATCATGTGCCCCGGAGGTCATCGGCAATTCACCCTGATACTAGTTCCTGTTGGGCAGCAGGATTGTGGAAAGCTCGGGAAGGAGTGCGACGACAATCCAGACTGCAAGCAGTGAGATAAGATAGGGAACCGTATACTTCAAAAGCCTGAAATAGGGAACACCTGTTACACCGCTTGCGACATAGAGGTTGAGACCATAGGGCGGTGTGATGAAGCCGATTGATCCTCCAACCAGGAAAATCACGGCAAAATGCACAGGATCTATGCCGATCGAGTGGGCGATGGGTGCGAGGATCGGGGCCATGATGATCGTGTTGGGAAGGCTTTCCAGCACCATGCCGGCAATGAAAACCAGAGTCATGGCCGTAAAGAGGACAGCGTAGTACCCGCCCATGCCGGTGACAAAGACCTCAATGGTTTCCTTTGCGCCCAGAAGGGAGAGGATTTGCTGCATGACGACTGAAATGGCGATCATCGGAGCCAGAATGCCGGAAATCTGGGCAGAGCGCAGAACAATGCCGGGAATGTCGCGGACCCTGAAACCCTCGACCAGCAACATGTCACCATAGCTTTTGTCATTGATGTCAGCAGAGGGGTTCCTGTCCCGTTTTGTAAGGCGATAGAGCGGCAGCGAGATCAGACCGGCCAGCATGCAGAAACCGACGGTCACTCCGGCGGCCTCGGTCGGAGAGAACTTGCCGGTGTAAATGCCCCACAGGACAAGCCCGATGGCAAAGAAGCCCAGCCAGGCTCCAAAGGCCGTTTTCAGAATCCTGTTCATGTTCAGCGGGATCAGATGCCCCCAGCCGTTGCGTCGGCAAACAAGCCAGCAGGCGAACTGCATGCCGACAACCATCATGGCTCCGGGGATAATGCCACCGACAAAGAGATCTGAAATGGGCAGATTCATCAGGAAGCCGTAAACGATGAAGATAATGGAAGGCGGAATGATAATCCCGACGGTTCCGCCCGATGCAGCCGTGGCTGCAGCAAAGCGCTCGTCATAGCCTCCCTTGACCATTTCCGGATGCATCATGGCACCGATCGTTGCCGTCGTGGCCGAGTTGGAGCCGGAAATCGCAGCAAAGAGGCCGCAGGCCCCGAGGCTTGCCATGGCCAGTCCTCCTCTCAGCCAGCCCAGACAGGCATAGGCAAAGTCGGAAAGGCGCCGGGCGATTCCGGACTGGGCGATCAGATCCCCGGTCAGAATAAAGAGGGGCATGGCCAGCAGGGCAAAACCGTCCGTAAAGACATCTGCCAGGGCGACGCCGACATTGTCGAGAGTCAGTCCCAGTACAAAGCTGCAGAGAACAACCCAGAAACCGATGATGAGAAAAATGGGAACACCAAGCATGAAGAGGATGGTGACCCCTGCGGAGATGAGTGTGATCAAGGAACCGTCAGACATGGAGCCACTCCCTATTCGCCGGTAATCGCGTTCAGGGTGATCAGTGGTTTCCCCGACTTGTAGTTGTGAAGATCTTCCAGCCAGTTTTCCATCACGCGGGCGGACAGGATCAGCCAGCTGAAGGGAACGACAGCGTAGAACCACCATTGCATCACGTTGTCCGTGCCCAGCAGAATCTGGAAGTTTGCAGCAGAGTTGGCCGTTTGCTTGAGCGATGTCACCACGACAATCAGGGCAAAGACAAGCCAGAGGACCGCATCAAGTGACAGACAGAGAAACTGGCCGAAGGGCGGGAATTTCTGCCTGAACTCTGAAAAGGAAAGATGGGTGCGCAGCTTGGTGTTATAGGCGCAGCCAACCCAGGCCATGATCAGGAAAAGATAGGGCGGCAGGGTTGTCGACCAGGGCGCCTGTACCTGAAAGACAAAGCGGCGGATCACTTCAATAAAGATGATGGCTGCGATGGCCAGATAGGTTGAAACCAGCAGGCTGCGTTCAAGGTATTTGTCCAAAAAGGGTGTCTTTTGCAGAACGAGCATCAGCAGCCAGCTGCCTGGAAGCACCAGAATCAGACCGAAGAGGTAGGCTGACGGGCTGTTCAGTGCATCCGATATTTCAAAGGAGTCCATGGAGGCTAGGGCCTGAAAGATCGTTCCAAGCCCTTCAAGTAAGGAGGCCATGCAGTCTTTTCCCTGTCCATTGAATCAGGAGTCTGGCCAGCGCGCGGATCTCACGACGCACTGGCCAGAACAGTTAAGCACAAATCCTGACAGGGATCAGGCTTCTTTCCACCAGCGGCGCGGTTCAACGTTTTCCGGAAGCATGTCAGCAGGAACTTCACGGGCAATGCGGTGAATCTCGCTGTAGGTGTCAATCCCGCCGGCCCATTTGTTCAGGCGCTCACGCCATTCGGCCCAGGGTTCCGGATTGAATTCGGGCGAACACATCTCCTCGGCCATTCTGATCTCTGAATCAGGCAGGAAGGCCGGACGAACATTGTGCTGGTCGAAGAGTGTACCGGGAAGCTGCGGGTCCGAGAAACCAACGGTTTTGACCAGTGCAGCCTCGTTGGCGGCCTGAACGTGCACCTGCGCTGTGTAGGCTGATTCCAGAACGGCTTCCTGAAGCTCGGGCGACAGGCTGTCGAAGACCTTTGAAGACATGGAGGTGTGCTCTGTACCGCAGAAGAATTTCAGATCGACAGACTGGGAGACAACGGGGGACATGTTGGCGTAGGCCACAGCAGAGGCCCATGTTTCCGCCCCGTCGATCAGGCCCTGTTTCAGGCCGTCCAGTGTCTCTTCCCAGGCAACGGGAACAGGGTTCAGGTTGAGCTGCTGCATGGCAATGCGGCCCAGCTGTGTTCCCGTAACGCGGTTCTTGGTGCCGAAGAGTGTTTCCAGCTTGTTCACTGTGGGCTTGTCTGCCCATTTCTGTCCCAGCTGGATGCCGCGGAGCTCGCAGTGGCTGAACAGGAACTTCAGGCCGTGCCGTTTTTCCAGGGGATCGCGAAGAATTTTCTGGCTCTCCGGGCTGTAGAGGAAGTGGTACTGTGATGCCCTGCCCGGGAACATGTAGGCGTAATCGAGAACGTTCAGATAGGGAGCGCCACCGGCGGAGTTCTGTGTGGAGGCCGCATAGATATCCACAATACCCTGCTGGGTTTTTTTCACGCAGGACAGCTGCCCGCAAATCTGGTTGTCGCCGATAAACTCGATGCGGATTTCACCATCGGTCCGTTCTTCAAGGTCCTGCGCAAAGAACAGGGCACCGGCCCGTTCGATCAGCAGGTTTCGTGCATTGAATCCGGCGGCTCCAAACTTGAGTGTGTGCTTCGCCGGTTTCTTGAATCGTTTCTGATAGGTGCTTTCAGCTGCGTTGGCCAGAGAGGGCAAAGTGGCTGCTCCGCCCATTGTTGCTGCAGCCATCAATGTTGATGACATGCCAAACTGACCTGCGAGTCTGAACAGATCCCTGCGTGATATGTTGTTGATCTTGTTGGATATCTTCATTGTATGCCTCCCATTAACCGATTTTATTTTATTGATACTTATCGTCTCATTAAATACAAAAGCAATCTTTTTGCAAGATAAATAATGAGACTTGAAATCTCATTATTTATCAATTAAGCCTATTTTAAGGGCCTTTGGCTGCTCGGTCTTTCCACAGGAAGCCGACCTTCCATGATACGGCCCTGTGGTAGCAGCAAGCAGACCCTCAGGGGGCAGGAACAAAGCAGATGTCGAACAGGGACAGTCAACCGGAACAGCTCAGGGACGCAGAAACCTTCGATTATATTATCGTGGGAGCGGGTTCGGCGGGGTGTGTTCTGGCCAATCGGCTTTCGGCTGATCCCGGTATTCGCGTGCTGCTTCTGGAAGCAGGAGACCGGGACTGGTATCCCTGGATTCACATTCCGGTCGGCTATTTCAAAACGATCAACAACCCGAAATGGGACTGGTGTTATCAGACGGAGAGTGATCCGGGGCTGAACGGCCGTTCGATCAAGTGGCCGAGAGGCAAGACGCTCGGGGGGAGCAGTTCCATTAACGGGCTGCTGTATATCCGTGGCAACCGCTTTGACTATGACAACTGGTATGCACTGGGCAACAGGGGATGGTCCTATGAGGAGGTGCTGCCCTATTTCATGCGCTCGGAAAACCAGCAGCACGGTGCGGATGACTTCCATGGCCAGGGCGGGCCTCTCAATGTGGAGGACGCGGTGTTCAAGACGGATCTGAGTGACCGTTTTATCAAGGCCGCCGACGAGTTGGGACTGCCGGTCAAATCGGACTTCAACGGAGCCGATCAGGAGGGGGCGGGCTATTTCCAGCTTACGACCCGAAACGGGCGGCGCTGTTCTGCTGCAGTTGCTTACCTGAAATCGGTCAAACAGCGCCGGAACCTGACAGTTCTGACAGGAGCGCAGGTTCAGAGAATTCTCTTTGAAGACAGGAAAGTGACCGGTCTTCATGCCACGGTCCAGGGGCAGGAACGTTTTTTCAGGGCTGCTGGGGAAGTGATCCTCTCTGCCGGAGCGATCAATTCGCCACAGTTGATGATGCTCTCTGGGATCGGAGCTGCCGACGAGCTGCAGGACAAGGGTATTCCCCTTGTCCACGCCTTGAAGGGAGTGGGGAAAAATCTGCAGGATCACTTGCAGATCCGCATGATTTTCAGAATCAACCAGCCCATTTCCCTGAACGATCATCTGGCTTCGCCCTGGAGCAAGATGATGGCCGGTCTGGATTATATGTTGCGGCGCAAGGGACCCCTGACGCTGGCCGCCAGTCAGGTCTGCGTTTTCTGCCGTTCCGATGAAGCACTGAAAATCCCCGATCTGCAGTTCCATATGCAGCCTTTAAGTGCAGATTCCCCCGGTGAGGGATTCCATCCCTTTTCCGCCTTTACCTCTTCAACCTGTCAGCTGCGCCCCGAAAGCAGGGGGGAGATTCGCCTGAGATCGCCTGATCCGCTGGATCACCCTGCGATTCACGCGAACTACCTTTCAGCAGCAGCAGATCAGGAATCTGTTGTGGCCGGAATGAAATGGTCCCGGCGCTTTGCTGAAAGTGCGACCCTTGCTCCCCTGATTGCCGAAGAGCTGCGCCCCGGCCCGCAGGCTGCAACCGACGAGCAGCTGCTGGATGCGGGAAAGGCGCTGGCGCAGTCAATCTATCACCCTGCCGGAACCTGCAAGATGGGGCCTGCGGAAGACCCGGAAGCCGTTGTGGATGAGCGTTTGCGTGTCTATGGAGTGGACGGACTGCGTGTTGTGGATGCGTCCATCATGCCGGCCCTCGTTTCCGGAAACACCAATGCGCCAACCATCATGATAGGGGAGAAAGCCGCGGATATGATCCTCGAGGATCGCTGATCGGCTTTCTGGGTGATCTTTCTGTCCAGGGCCTGAATCGCTCTGAAAAAAACATGTTCGAGTGTCTTTGACGGGCATTTGACAGGTGGGTTTTCTCTGTAAAACGGATGATTTGAGATCTGTTTTTACGGGAATTTCCGGATTCTTTTGACGTGACAAGAACAAAACAAAAATTTTTTTATAAAGATAAAATTTGTTGTAACTGAAATATACAAATAAAAACAAAATTGATTCTATTTTAATTAACAGGAAATTAAAATGAAAACCGGATTTTAGATAATATTGAAACGATAAACGTTGAGACTGTTTTTTCGAACATCCATGATGAAGTCATCAGGTCGCCGATCTGATTAACTCTTTGAAAATCATGAAGGATTAATGTTATGGAAATGTTCGAAATTCTGTTCTCCGGTGAAAACGCAAGCACGTTTGAAGCCTTCCTGAGCTGGGGCACAGCCCTGATTTTGTCAATTGTTGCTTTTGAAGGTGTGTCTTCCAGCTGAGTGCTTCAGCTTGTTCCCTGATAAAGGCTGAAGCAGAAGCAGGTTCCTTCCTGCGATTTGCCGGGTTGCCGGAACTGGATCTCCGGCAGGCTCTTATCGGAACAGACATTTTGAAGCATTCTGCTTCAGAAAACCGGGTCACTGCAACTTGTCCTGTCTGATGGTTTGATGACCGAATGACAGCCCCTCAGTACCTTGCCCCGTTTTGTCTGAAGTGTATTTCCTCTGCCCCGTCTCGCAAATCAAGGGCGAAAAAGGCGAAGGCAGTTCAAAAACCGGGATATGACATGATCGTGGCGTATGCGGTCAGCACAAGGCATCCGGTTTCTGTTTCTCCTGCTGCAAGAGGCGAATTTCACGCCGGGTCAGCAAAACCTGTCCGTTTTCTGCAAGGGCATGATCTTTCCGGGAGCTTTCATTCACCGCTCCCCCGGTGAAACAAGATCAATCCCTTGTTTGTTGTAAAACCTCCCCCCTTTTCAGATGAAATACAAGTGCCGTCAATTCCGGTAAAGTTGCCGGTTTTCCTTTTGTGGTCCGAGTGCCTTTGTATTCGAATATCTTCAGTAATTTTATTGCCCTTTTGGTCTGAACTCTTGATTAACTATTGCTTAAGGCGAATAAATTTATAGTTGTGATAGTTTAATTAATTTTGCAGGCGGAATTGACATGATCAAGAACATGAAGATTGGTCTTAAACTCAATATCTTTGTCGGCTTAATGATTGCATTTGTGGCGGTTACAGAAGGCATCCTGTCTTACTACGAAACAAAGATTTCTTTGGAGTACGAAGTAAAGCACGAGCTGGAAGCAATTCTTGAGAGCCGATATGATGCCCTTCACACAGACCTGGATACAATCAAGCAGGAATTGATCCTTGTCGCAGACAATCCCAACACCATTGCGGCCTTCGAGGCTTTTGACGAAGCGTGGGAATATGTTCCGGGCAACAGGATTGAGACGCTCCACAAGCTTTATATCGAGGACAATCCGAACCCGACGGGTGAAAAGGACAAGTTGAACCAGGCACCAGGTGATCTGATGTACAACGCGGTTCATGCCCAGTATCACCCCTGGTTCCGGGAGCTGCTCGTCAAGCGGGGCTATTACGATATTTTCTTCTTCAATCCGAATGGTGATCTTGTCTATTCCGTTTTCAAGGAGCTGGATTACGCCCAGAATTTTGTGACGGGTCCCTACAAGGACAGCGGGCTTGCAGCTGTTTTCACCGGCGCATCGGTTGTGAACGATCCCGACAAGCTGACCTTTGATGATTACAGGCCCTATGCGCCCAGCAACGGGGCTCCGGCTGCCTTTGTGGCACGCAAGATTGTCGATGCAAACGGCAAGAACCTTGGTGTTCTGGCTTTCCAGATGCCTATTGCCCGGATCAACAAGCATCTGGCTCAGTATGCGGGCATGGGAGAACTGGGTGAGAGCTATCTGGTGGGCACAGACCATCTGATGCGCAGTGCATCACGCTTTGATGAGAACTCCATTCTGACCCAGGTGATTGAAACAGATTCTGTTGAAAGAGGACTGGCCGGTGAGGAAAGCATTATCACCAACCAGAGCTACACCGGCTATGAAACTGTTGCAGGGTTCATGCCCGTTGATTTTCTGGGAACGCGTTGGGTCCTGGTTGTGGAACTGGCATCTCACGAGGTTTTTGAACCTCTGAACACAGTGATTCGGGACATTGCCATGCTGGTTGTGGTCATGCTGATCCTGAGCCTTGTGATCACCTACCTGGCCTCGAGAACCCTGACCGTGCCGATCACCAGGATGACCAGTGCTCTGACGTCTCTGGCAGAAGGCAAACTGGAAACGAATATCGAGGGGCTGGATCGTCGCGACGAGGTTGGCGAAATGGCGCAGGCCGCCCAGGTCTTCAAGGAGAACATCGCAGAAAATGTCCGGGTGGCTGCTGAACGTGCAGAAGAACAGAAGCTTTCACTGGAGCAGCAGCGCAAACAGTCGCTCGAGATGGCTGACCTTCTGGAAAGCTCTGTCCTGAGCGTTGTTGAAGGTGTTCAGGGACAGACCAGCACTGTGAATGACAGTCTGGCAGAGCTCGCGGATGATGCCGAGCAGTCGAACCGCCTGTCACAAACAGCGCGGGGCCGCTCCGAGGAAGTGAATGGCAAGATGCAGACCATTGCTTCTGCAACTGAAGAGCTGGCGGCTTCCATTCAGGAAATCAACAATCAGGCTGTTCAGGCGTCCAAGGTCACGGCCGAGGCTGTAAGCGAAGCGAATGAGTCGTCCCAGCAGGTTGAAGGCCTGCTGGAAGCGGCAGACCAGATTGGTGAAATCATCAGTCTGATTGAAAACATTGCAGCACAGACGAACCTGCTGGCGCTCAATGCCACCATTGAGGCTGCGCGTGCGGGTGAGGCCGGCAAGGGCTTCGCTGTTGTTGCCAGTGAAGTAAAGGCACTGGCGAACCAGACGGCGAAGGCGACCGAGCAGATTTCCAGCCAGATTGGCGAAATCCGGGAGGCCACAACCCAGGCCAGCAAGGCGATCACAAAGATTTCCACAGCGGTTTCCTCTGTCGGGGAAGTGACGGAAGCCATCACGCAATCCGTTGAACAGCAGGATTCTGCCACGCGGGAGATTGCCTCGAACGTTCAGGAAGTCGCATCTGATTCAAACTCGATGTCAGAGGAAATCCTGGATATCTCGAACTCGTCCCAGAAGGCGGGAACCATGACACGCAGCTCGCTGGGATGTGTTCAGGAACTGGCGGCTTCCAGCAAGGAACTGCAAACCAAGGTGCGCGAGTATCTGCAAACCCTGCGTCAGTCGAAGGCTGGCAACAGGAGAGCCGATGATCGCTATCCTGCCAATGGTATGAACATCACTGTGATTCATGAGGGTTCGGAATACTCTGTCGAGTTGATGGACCTCTCGAAAAGTGGTGCGCGGATTGTTGTCCGCTGTGCTGATGGTCAGTGTCTGCATGAGAAGCTCAGCATCGGGGAATACGTGACTTTCCGCTTTATGGAAGGCTGCGAGCTGCAAGGTGCTGTGATCCGTCTGGATGACAAGGGCTTTGCCGTGGATCAGTTCGAGATGAATGAAGAGAAATTGCAAGACATTCTGACAAGACTGGGTCATCCGGCCCGTCTGGAAGAGGTTGCATGAGACCTGAAGGCCTGTGACGGAAAAAGCCCTGCTTCGAAAGATCGGAGCAGGGCTTTTCTGTCAGGTCTTGCAGAAACTGTCAGCCCTGCAGCGGCAAAACGTGTTTCCACGGGCTGATGCGGACGGACTCGAACAGGCCAGCCTTGGCATAGGGATCGTTTTTGGCCCATTCCTGCGCAGCTTCCAGACTGTCAAAGTCGATTACGAGCAGTGAGCCGACCATCTGTTCCCCGTCATCGGACAGCAGCGGGCCGCCACAGAGCATTCTGTCATTGACGCCTTTGGCGTATTCCAGGTGTGCCTCGCGGTTTTCAGCGCGAACATGGGTGTGACCCGGTTTATCGACGCAATAGAAAGCAAACTTCATAGAAAAGATCCTGTCTGTTTATGCTGTTGAAGCAAGAAAGGGTTCTGCCCGTTGCGGGCGGTTGAGCAATTCGCTGATCACTGTGTCCAGCGGTTCGTTCCGATGCAAGACTTTATGAACGGCCTGGCAGATCGGCATGTCCAGCTGCAGCTTTTGCGCAAGGGCCGTGACTGACTCTGCGGAGGAGACGCCTTCGGCAACAGTGTTGCGGCTGTTGAGGTGTTCCTGAAGGGACTGCCCCTGCCCCAGGGCAAATCCCAGCGCGTAGTTCCGTGACTGTCTGGCCGTACAGGTCAGCGTCAGATCGCCAAGACCGGACAGGCCCATCAGGGTCTCTGCGCGGCCTCCACAGGCCAGACCGAGACGGATCATCTCTGAAAGTCCACGGGAAATCAAAGCTGCCCTGGCATTGTCGCCAAGCTGCCGTCCCTCGACAATGCCGCAGGCAATGGCGATAACATTTTTGACGGCTCCTCCGATCTCTGATCCCTGAATGTCATCTGTATAATACATTCTGAAGGATTTTGAGGAGAAAGTGTCAATAAAGCGTCCGGCCCATTCCCGGTCATCCGCAGCAAAGGTGACGGCGGTCGGCAGGCCTTTTGCCACTTCGATTGCAAAGGTTGGTCCCGAAAGCACACAGACAGGGTGGGAGGGTGCAATCTCCCGGATCATTTCCGTCATCAGCAGGCCGCTGCTGATCTCCACACCCTTGGTACAAAGCACCAGTGGCACAGCTTTCGGGAGAAGAGGCAGGGCCTGAAGCAATATGGACCGCAGGTGCTGTGCCGGAACAGCGAGGATCAGGCTGTTGCAACCGGACAGATCAGACAGCTCGCAGGTGGCTTTCAGTTTTTCGGGAAAGGCAACGCCTTTGAGATAGCGGGTGTTTTCCCTTTCGCGGGCCATGGCTTCGGCCTGTTCCGGCTTTCGGCACCACAGCAGTGTCTCGTTGCCCTGGCGTGCAGACTGGATGGCCAGAGCCGTTCCCCAGGCACCGGCACCCAGCACAGCGATTTTGAAAGGCGGGTTCTGCATGGTCATGATGCCCTGTCGCTTTCGGTGGCGCCCTTGAGCTGGTCAAGAGGCCAGCGTGGTCGGGCCGGCGTTGCGAAGTCATCACTCAGGCCCAGACGCAGACGCTCGAGGCCAGCCCAGGCAATCATGGCACCATTGTCTGTACAGAGTGCAACAGGTGGGGCGAGCAGTTCGGTTTTCCGGCTTGTGCAGAGGGCTGTCAGCTTTTCTCTCAGGGCGATATTGGCGGCAACACCGCCAGCAACGACCAGCGGGCCACACTGCCCAAACTCGCTTTCAAAAAGATCCATTGCCTTTTTGCAGCGATCCAGAAGAACATCACCAACGGCTGCCTGAAAGGATGCCGCGAGATCTGAGCGATCCTGATCGCTCAGCAGGGCTGGGTCGGCATCCCTGCCAATCAGACCTTCGATCTTGTTGCGGACCGCTGTTTTAAGGCCGGAGAAGGAAAAATCGCATCCCGGCCGACCCTTCATGGGGCGGGGCAGATCAAAGCGTTTGGGATCTCCATTGCGGGCACAGCGCTCCAGATGAGGGCCGCCGGGGTAGGGCAGTCCCATCATCTTGGCTGTTTTGTCGAAGGCTTCCCCAACGGCATCGTCGATGGTGCTGCCCAGCTTTTTGTAGCGACCAACGCCCTCGACCGAGAGCAGCTGGCAGTGTCCGCCGGACACCAGGAGCAGAAGGTAGGGGAAGGCTGCTGCTTCTGCGCCTTCGGTCAGTCGTGCTGTGAGCGCATGACCTTCAAGATGGTTGACGGCGATAAAGGGCAGTTTGCGCGCCGCAGCAATGGATTTGGCTGTCATCATGCCCACGAAAACACCACCGATCAGCCCCGGTCCGGATGTTGCGGCAATTCCGTCAAGATCGGCAAAGGTCAGTTCGGCCTCTTCCAGTGCTTCACGGATCAGGCGATCCAGATGTTCCATGTGGCTTCTGGCAGCGATCTCGGGAACCACGCCGCCATAGGGGCGGTGTTCGTCGAGCTGTGACAGGACCTTGTTGGCCAGAATTCTGTGTTCGCTGTCGACAACAGCCGCAGCAGTTTCATCACAGCTTGTCTCGATGCCTAGAACGATCATGAGGTTTCCTTGAGACTCCGGATTCCATGAAGAGGGCAGGTTCCGGGGCGGTCTTTTCATCCGGTTTGATGCAACAAATGACAGTATTGATACCGATATAGCCCTTCCTGTGCAAAAGGCAAAGATTCAGCTTGATAAAAAGACAGAGGACTGTATCAGTTTTTGTTGAAACAAAAGTGCAACAAAATTGTAAAAAACCGCTGCATTTTATTGAAAACCGACTCTTGAATGCGCTGAGAAGCAAAGCCTGTGACCGGCTTGAATCAGGCTGTGAGTGTTTGGAGGCCTGATGGATACGACGCTGGCTCTTATCGTGCTGACTTCTGCTGTTTTGCACCCGCTTTGGAATGCCCTGATCAAGGGGCGGGACAATCAGCGCTCCTATTACATTGTCTTTACCATGGGCCTGAGCTTCTTTGCCTTTCTGACAGCGCTCTGGCACGGGCATGATTTCATGCAGATCCTTGATGTCTGGCCCTATGCCCTGTGGTCCCTCTGTGGGCAGTTCTTTTATGGAATCGGTTTGATCTACGTCCTGCGGCACGGTGATCTGTCGGCCTTTTATCCCATTGTGCGTTCGACACCTCTGGTTGTTGTTCTGGCGTCTGTTCTGTTCTTTTCTGCGTCCTACAGTCTGATGAGCCTGCTCTTTATCGGCATGGTTCTGTTGGGTGGCGTGATTCTGCAGTACCGCAGGGGCAAGAATCTTCTGGAAAATCCACGCATTCTGGGAATGGCCATTCTGGCGCTTTTCGGCACCGGCTTCTATTCCCTGGCTGATGCAGAGATGGTCCAGCGCATTCCGGCTTCAGTGACCATGGCCTGGGTGGACGGAATCAACGCGGTCCTGATGCTGGTCTTTTTCACCTTTATTGACAGATCCTTCCAGACGACCCGGAATGTCAGCAAGATTCTCAGGCATCATCTGCCCTTTGCCCTGCTGATCGGTGCTCTCGGGTTCGGGTCCTACCAGATGATTCTCTACACCTTTGCACAGGGAGCGGATGTGGCGCTGGTTTCAACCCTGCGACAGGCTTCCATTCCTGTCTCGGTCCTGATCGGGGGGCTGTACTTCAGGGAAGGTGCCATTCTGAGGCGTTTTCTGGCATCGCTTGTCATGGCGGCCGGGATTGCAGGTATTCTCAGTATCTAGCCCTGTTCTTGTGCGTTTCTGTCGCCTTGCCCTGTCCGGCAGGCCGGAGTATGGTGCAGGCAAGCAACAAAACGGGGCTTTTGCGTCTGGAGCAAGGTCCTGAAAAGAGACTGAGGATTACATGGCAGATACCCCCCTTCTTCGCCTTGGAACACGTGGCAGCCCGCTGGCTCTGGCACAGGCGTATGAAACGCGTCGCCTTCTGGCAGAAGCACATCCGGAGCTTTCCGGTGAAGGTGCAATAGAGGTTGTTGTGATTCAGACAACAGGCGACATGATTCAGGACCGGGCGCTGTCTGCAATTGGTGGCAAGGGCCTCTTTACCAAGGAGATCGAGGACGGTCTGCAGGATGGCTCGATTGATATCGCTGTTCACTCGATGAAGGATGTTCCGACCTGGTTGCCGGACGGTCTGGAAATCAGCACCGTTCTGGAGCGGGAAGATCCGCGGGATGCTTTCTTTTCAAACAGGGCAACCTCGCTTGCCGACCTGCCCCGGGGGGCTGTTGTTGGTTCTGCCTCCCTGCGCAGACAGGCCCAGATCAAGGCGTTCCGTCCCGATCTGGAGGTCATCACCTTCCGCGGTTCTGTACAGACAAGACTGCGCAAGCTGGAAGAAGGTCAGGTGGATGCAACGCTTCTGGCTGTTGCAGGGCTGAACCGCCTTGGCAAGAGTGATCTGATCACGGCGGCTCTGAGCACAGAGGAAATGCTGCCGGCCCCGGCTCAGGGGGCTGTCGGGCTGGAAATCCGGAGTGACAATGACCGTGTCAGAGCGCTTGTCGATGCGATTGATCATCGCCCGACGGCCCAGCGGATTTCTGCAGAACGTGCCTGCCTTGCCGAGCTTGATGGCTCCTGCCGCACACCGATTGCGGCACTGGCCGAGCTGGACGGGGAGCAGTTGCACCTGCGTTGTCTGCTTGCTGCGCCCGATGGCAGTGAAATTTTCAGAACAGAGCGCAAGGGTTCTGTTCAGGAGGCTGTGTTGATGGGGCAGGACGCTGGCCGCGACCTGAAAGCCCAGGCCGGTGAGGATTTCTTCAGAATGATTCAGGAACAGGCCGGACACTGACCGTGCCCGCTGACTGGGAGAAGCGTTTGTATCATTTGATCACACGTCCTGATGCCGATCTGGAACCCTTTCGTTCCGAGGTGGAAGCACTTGGCCTGCAAACGCAACACGATCCTGTTTTCAATCTGGTGTTTCTGAAGCCGGAGGCGGCTCTGCGGCTGGATGATGTGCAGGCGCTTCTGATGACCTCTGCAAATGGTGTCAGGGCCTTTGCGCAGAGCAGCAGCCGACGGGACCTGACCGTTCTGGCTGTCGGTGATTCAACGGCCCGTCAGGCAGAGCTTGCCGGTTTTGCGCAGGTTTTCTCCGCAAGCGGTGATATTGGCAGCCTTGTTCGTCTTGTTCAGGACAGGATCAGGACCGGAGATGGTGTCCTTTTCCATCCTGCGGCCTCTGTTCTGGCAGGTGAGCTGGGACAGGAACTCGAAGAACGTGGTTTTGATTACCGGAAAGAGGTTCTTTACGAGGCCCGCAAGGCTGATACCCTGAAGCCCGGGACAGGCCAGTTGCTGAAAGACGGCAAAATCGGGTCTCTTTCATTCTTTTCTCCCAGATCGGCACGAACCTTTATGGAGCTTGTCGCGCGAGCCGGGCTTGAAGACCATCTGGAGGGGTTGCCTGCCTTTTGTCTGAGCCCTGCTGTATGTGAAGCACTGGGGGAAAACCCTGCCTTGCAGGTGCTCACGTCGGAAAAGCCTGAACGCCTGTCGCTCCTGTCTTTGATGAAAAAGCGTCTTTCCCCTTTATAAAGCCGGGTTTGCCCCTATCTGTACTGCTGTACGTACGTTTGCGCTTTCGTGACTGGATTTTGATGGTTATCTGGCGCATAGTGAACAGAGATAACAGCAATTTTCAGTTTAAATTGTCTTGTTTGCCGAAACACTGACAGGGAATGAAGGGCACAAACGTGACCGATAGGAAAAAAGAAACACCGTCCCGGGACAATTCTCAGAACTCTGAAAGCCCAACTCAGGAAATCATCAATGCCTTTGGTGGCCTGAGGCCATTGGCCAAGGCACTGGGAGTTGCGGTCAGTACGGTGCAGGGCTGGAAGGAGCGGGATTCCATTCCGGCTGCCCGGCACGAGGAAATCCTGAAAGCTGCGGCAGACAAGTCCATCACTCTTGACGTTGCCAGAGTTCGCGCCAGTGACAGCCTGCAGGGCGAAGGAACGCAGGACCCTCAAAAAGAGGATGACAAGGCAGCTCCTTCGGGGAAAAGCGCGATCCCGACAGCAGGCAGCAAGGACAAGGTTGTCCAAAGTCAGACTGACAAAAAGACGGAACCTGTGAAAAAGGATGAAAGGCAGGAAGCTGTTTCCGACAAGGACAAGGTCGCCGTGGAGGCAAAACCGGTCAAAAAGGGAAGCAGTCTGTTCAGAAGTGCGCTTCTGGGGGCTGGTCTGACCGTTGTGGCCCTGGGGGCTGTCGTCTATTTCCGTGGTCACTGGTTGCCGCTGGTTGAAAAGCTTCCCATTGCTGCGGGCGGTGTGTCACAGCTTGCGCTGAGCGATGTTGATCAGCGCCTGAGCAGTCTTGAAGACGTTGTTTACGGACAGCAATCCTCTGCTGCAAACTCCGGGAAGCTGGAAAGTGATGTGCGCACCCTCAGGCAGGATTACAATCGTCTGTTTGCACAGCTTCGCGATCTCGGGGCTTCCGGTTCATCCTCTCCGTCGTCGGGCGGTTCGACAGATCTGTCCTCGCTTGAAACGCAGCTTCGCAATCAGGCGCGGCGGCTGGATCGTCTGGAAAGACGCCCGGCTGGTGATGGCACGGCTTCCGCCCCGGCTGTTTCGGCAGATGTGACAGGTCTTGAAAGCGAGATTGGCCGTCTGCAGGGCGAGATCTCCTCCCTGCGGGATCAGGTGGCCAACCAGCCCGTGGGGACAGCATCTCCGGTGACAGCACCGGGTGGTCAGGATGTTTATCTGGCTCTTTCCATTCTGCAACTGCGTGATGCGCTGAGAGGTTCTGCTCCCTTCGTCAGGGAGCTGGATCTGGTGCGGAATGTTGCACAGGGGCGTGATACGGTTCTGATGACCCTTGAGCCTCTGAACGGGATCGCATCAACGGGATTGCCGTCCCTGACCGGCTTGAAGACGGATTTTCCGGCCGTGGCGCGCGCTGTTGTTTCTGCCGACAAGATTGATGCTGCAGAGGGCTGGATTGAAAAGGCGGTTGGACGGGTGACAAATCTGGTGTCCGTTCGTGAAACCGGGCCTCAGGACGGACAGCAGGTTTCTGCTGTGCTCTGGCGTGCAGAGGAACTGTTGAGCGAAGATGATCTGGCCGGTGCAGTCCGCGAGCTGAGACAACTGCAGGGACCGACGCTTTCTGCCGCAGATGAGTGGCTGGTTCGCGCCGATCAGCGCTTGCAGGCGGCGGAAACCCTGAGACAGCTGACATCGCTGCTGGCGGGTGTGACCGAGCAAGGGGCCGTTCTTGAAAGTGGGGGGACTGCACAATGATTCACAAGTCCTTCCTTTATTTCCTGAAGCTGGCCGTGGTGGTGATCACGGCTGTCTGGATTGCGAACCGGCCCGGTATCGTTTCTGTTGAATGGTTGGGGTATCGTATTGAAACATCTGTTGGAATCGTCATTCTGATGGTTCTTGCCCTGCTGGTGGTGGTCGCCCTGCTCTATCGCTTCTGGCGCTCCGTTCTGGGCTTGCCCGGCCTTTGGGGGCGCTCGCGCAGGGAACGCAAGCGCAGTGCAGGCTATCATGCCCTGATGCAGGGAATGACAGCGGTTGCAGCAGGGGATGCCGCACTGGCGCGCCGTCAGGCTGACAAGGCCAGAAACCTGCTGAGTGATGAAGCGTCCCTGACACTCTTGCTGACAGCGCAGTCTGCACAGTTGTCAAATGATGAAGCGACAGCAACCAGAGCCTATGAAGAGATGATGGCGGTTCCGGAAATGGCCCTGCTGGGTATCCGGGGTCTGATGAATCAGGCACAGAAGCGCGGCGATGTTGACACGGCTCTGGCTCTGGCACGTCAGGCCCAGGCCATCAGCCCCAAAACACCCTGGGTTTCTGAAACACTCTTTGCCCTGTCCGAGCAGGTTGGGGACCTCTCCACTGCCGAGACGGCCCTGCTGCGCGCGACAAAAAGCGGGGCTGTGCCACGCAGTGATGCCGAACGAAAACGGGCAATCCTCAAGCGTGAACAGGCGGTCAAGCTGCTGGAAGAAGGCAAGGTGGGCGAAGCTCTTGCAGCTGCAAAAGCGGCCTACAAGCTGGTGCCGTCGCTCGTTCCTGTGGTCACAGTCTATGTTGAAGCCCTGATTCAGGCCGGTAACAAGCGCGATGCAAGAAAGGTCCTCAAAAAGGCCTGGGCTTCAGAACCTCACAGGGATCTGGCGACAGCTTTCCTGCTGTCCTGTGACGAGCAGGACCCTGTCAGGCAGGTCAGGGAACTGGCCCTGCTGGTCGACAGCAAGGCAGATCACCGTGAAAGCCATATTGTCATGGCCCGCGCGAACCTCAAGGCCCGCCTTTGGGGTGCAGCACGCCGTCATCTGGACGCCATTGCCGAAGAAAAACCAAGCCGGACTGTGTGTCAGTTGATGGCCCAGCTTGAACAGGGAGAACACGGGAATACAGCCAGGGCTGCAGAATGGCTGCAGCGTTCTGAAACCGCGCAGGTTCCCATGGCCTGGGTGTGCAGCAACTGTGGTGGTGCGGCCGATCACTGGACCGCTCACTGTGGACATTGTAACCAGCTTGACGGTCTCAGCTGGTCCCGTCCGGCCTGGCAAACCCAGGCTGAACCGGGCGCGGTGGACTTCCACGGGAAGGAACAACCTTCGCAGGATCCGGAAATCAGGGCAGCGGTTCCTGTGTCTGCGCCTGTGCCCACGGAAAAGGATGTGGCACCGGCGAGCTCTCTGCCTGCAGTGACAGACGGAGCGGAGAAAGACAAGGCCCGGACAGCCCTGGCCGCCGAGGAAGCGGTTCGCAAGCTGGGAGCCTGAGGGCTCTCAGCAAAAATCCCGACTGTTTTCTTCCAGCGCGTTCAGGAGGTCTTCGAAACCGCCTCGTCCTTCAATGTCGATTGTTGCAATGGACCAGTCCCCGTCCACATTGAAGAAGTTGAATGAAAAGAAAAATTGACCCTGATCTGCAAAGGCCAGCCAGATCACGCTGGCGATCTTGTCTTTGCACTGCTTCTTTCTGATAATTCCTTGAGAGAGAATGTTTCCGTAGAACTCTCTCTGACTCATGATGTTATCAAGCTGCGCTCTCATATCGGCTTTCTCGATATCCTCAGGGGTTAACCTTGGATCAGTGGTGAAAGATTCGAGAAAGACGTCATAGAAGGCCTCGTTGTCCAAAGCGACAATTGCCTCAATAAAATCATCAAGGGTTTCGTCCAGCTTGTCCTCTGCATGAGCCGATGAAAGCTGAACAAGTGACAAAAGGGCAGTCATACTGAAAAGCGCGAACAGTTTTTTCACTGGTTTTCTCCTCATTCGGATTGCCTTTGCGCCGGGCAAGGGAGGCTGTGCGCAAGGTATTGATTATTCAGGAATTTTTGTGCTGCCGGAATTAAACAGCAGGCTTATTTTTTTATTTGGCTGTTACAGTATGATTTCAGTTCTGCTGGAAAAGACTGCCAGAGATCTTTTGGTCTTCTGAACCGGCTTGCATTTTCCCGGGCTGCATTTTCAGTGTGGTCTGCTGCTGTCAGGGACCATCATCAGAGGGTCGCTCCGTTGCAGTGGCTGCTTCGTCGTCTGCTGCTGAACGTGCGGCGGAGGCTGCGATGGAGTGTTTTTGCTGCGTGCTCAGATCGCTTGCGGATTCATCGGCAAGGCGGACCGTGACTTCCTTGCTTGCAAAGCGAATGCCTTCCTGTTCAAAGAGTTCACGGATCGCGGCATAGACAACCTTGCGCGTCATGAACTGGTCCCCCGGCTTTGTCATGAACTTCACGCGGATGATCATGGCAGAGTCTTCCATCCGGTAGACGCCCTGGGATTTCAGCGGCTGCAGAAAGAGGTCGCCGACATCCGGATGGTCAAGCAATCGCTGCCCCAGTTTCTTGATCAGCTTGCGGACCCGCTCGACATCCGTGTCATAGGTCAGGCGCAAGGGGAGCTTCATCATGACCCAGTCGCGCGAGTAGTTGGTCAGCTGCTTGATTTCACCGAAGGGAACCGTGTGGAGCGGGCCATTGTGATGACGCAGCTGGAAAGAGCGCAGGGAGATTTTTTCCACCGTGCCGCGGATATTTTCCATCTCGATGTACTCGCCCTTGCGGAAGGCATCATCAAAGAGGAAGAAGCCCCCGGAGAAGATATCCCGGATCAGGGTTTGTGCGCCGAATCCCACAGCCAGACCGATGACGCCGGCCCCGGCGAACAGGGGGGCGACGTCAATGCCGAGGTTTGACAGGATGATCATGAGGGACAGGACGATGATCGAGACGACCAGCACATTCCGAACCAGCGGAAGAAGCGTTGCCAGACGACTGGCACTTTTTCCGGTCATTTCCTCACCGGGTTCGCCTTCTTCTGCGGGGTTGTCACTGTTTTCCTGTTCAAGCTGGTGATCAATGTAGACCGCGACACAGCGGTACATCATCCATCCCAGAAATATAATCATCAGCGTGTCGAAAAATGCAGTGATCGGGTGATGCTCCTCGGTTCCGACACTGATGTCCCAGGTTGTCATGACGAAACCGATGCCCAGAAGGGTGACCAGCACGCCGACGCCTTCTTCCAGAACCGTTTTGAAGACCGGCTTGAACACGGGCATGTCTTCGAGCTGTCTGGCAGACATCATTTTGTTGATGATCATCTCTTCATCGTCATCATCATCGTCTGTCCGGCCTTTCCGGGCTTCTGCAGCGCTCTTCTGTTCCGCTTCCAGCTCCCGTTTCTTCTGATCATGGGCCAGTTGCACACGTTCTTCAAACCGGCGTTGGCGCGCGGTATAGAAACGATCGATGAAAATCAGTGCGAAGGCATAGAGGGCAATACAGCCAATGACTGCAACGATTGGAGCGGCGATAACGGCAAGGGCGCTTGGCAGGCTCAGCAGTATTTTGTAGGTGCTGACAAGCAGGGCTGTTGCAAGATAGGCGAGGCTGATCACATGCCATTGGGATGCCAGAAAACGTCGCCAGAGTGATTTGGCTGATGGTTCGCCCACACCCAGAATGATTCCGTGGAACTGCTTTTTGTGTTTCAGCAGGCCATAACCGATTATCAGGGCGCAAAGGAGAAGCGAGCCTGTTACCAGAAGCTTCAGGGCATCCGGTGTCAGACCCAGCAGTTTGAGCCAGACAAAAAATGCGCAGATGACGATGACAACCGGCGCGATTGTACGCCAGTCGCTCTGCATCATGTCGGCGTCCCTGTCATCGAGATTGATCATGCGGTGCGAGGGCGTATCGGGGGCAATCAGATTAAAGAAAATCACGTGTCTGAAAATTCTGTAGGATGTGTAGGCGACAATGATAACCCCGATGGTTTCACGGCTTTCCTTGTGTCCGGAATCGAAGACCACCGCCACGACAGTTGCAAAGAGGGCCATAATCGAAACATTCACCAGAATGATCAGGGCCCGGAACATCAGATAGGAGATTTTCTCGGCCCGGTTCCGGGGGGCCGGATTGAAGAGGTCTTTGAAGTATTGCCGGCTCCAGCTCCGGGTGACCAGGGTACAGGCGGTTCCGCCAGCAGTGCCACCGGCTGCTGTCAGAAGGGCAATGCCAAGCCAGTTGAAGGTGCCATCGGGACTGACATCCCCAAGTGTTTTGATGATGCTTGTGCCAAGCTGTGGGGCTTTCGAAATGATTCTGAAAAACTCGGAGCGTATTTTCAGCGCCTGTTCACCCCAGCCGGGTCCTGTGTTCCGGACAGCACTGTCTTCCGTCTCCGGGGAGACGATAATGACGCTCAGTCCCTTGTCTTTTGCACTTTGAAGCAGGGGTTCCAGGTCCTGTGCAATTGGCGCATCTGACTGTGCCAAACCCTGCTGCGGTTGTAAAATCGCGAGAGCGGCAAGAAGTGCGAACAGGAGGCCGGTGATAAATCGGGGACTGTGACTCAACTCTTCTCCTTGCGCGGTATCATTCGAGAGAACAGCGCTTTCCCACGGGTTTCAGGGGAGATTTTCTCCACTGAATGTTCAGGCGGATTCACGGAAGACAGATTTCCGTGAAATCACAGGCCTCGTCTCTTCGGGATGGTTTCTGTTGGTTTGACAGGCATTGCCCTCAACTGTTTCCACCAAGTGCATCTGTCGCTGTTGCCTTATGATTTCGGAAACGATTTCAAATGGTTTCCCTGTTGTTACGAAACCATGGCTCCCGCCTGTCCGAGCGGGGTGATCCGGGCAGGAGTGAAACCTGCCGGATTCGGAAAAATGTAGCTGCAGAAAAGGCAGAACTCTTTGGAAATGAAGAGTTTGTATCCTGCCTGTTGAAGTGTGCCGGGAATTAATAAAGCGCTTTGAAGAGATCAGTCTTGCCCGTTAAAGGCCTTGTCTATTACCTTGCTGCCCAAGCGGTAAACGCAACGATAAAAAATCAGGGAAACAAGAGACATGACAGACCTGCAACAGTCCCAGGCTCCTTTGTGGAGTCCGTCTGCCGAACGCATTGAAAACGCGAACGTCACAGACTTCATGAAACGGGTATCCGAAAGCCACGGGATGCCTTCCGGATTTTCATCCTTTTCCGATCTGCACAGCTGGTCTGTGGAACAGCCTGAAGACTTTTGGTCAGCCCTTTGGGACTGGTCAGGTCTTGTCGGGGAGAAGGGTGCGGCTCCCTTTCTGAAACAGGATGCTGATCCACGCAAAAGCATCTGGTTCCCGGAAGCGAGGATCAACTTTGCGGAAAACCTCCTCAAACACGAGGGAAGCCAGGAAGCACTGGTTTTCTGGGGTGAAGAAGGTCGCAAGGCTGCCCTGAGCCGCGACGAACTGCGTGCGGAAGTCGCGCGCGTTGCCAGGGGCTTGAAGGATCTGGGTGTTGAGCCGGGTGACCGCGTTGCTGCGGTTGTTCCGAATATGCCGCAGGCCATCATTGGCATGCTGGCGACTGTTTCGCTGGGGGCTGTCTGGTCCTCTGCCTCTCCCGATTTCGGAGTGCAGGGGCTGATGGACCGCTTCGGCCAGATTTCCCCGAAGGTTCTGATTTCGGTTGATGCCTACGATTACAACAACAAGCGCCATTCTGTAACAGAAAAGGCCGAGGCTCTGGCTGCGCAGATTGATTCACTGGCTGCTGTCGTGATGATCCCGTGGGAGGGTGCCGGTGCACTGCGAAGCCATTCGATTGAAAAGGCTTCGGCCTGGGAAGCGCTGGGTGGCGGATCGCAGGATCACGAGCTGGAATTTGTCCGTTCCGGCTATGACCAGCCGCTTTTCATCATGTTTTCCTCGGGCACGACGGGTGTGCCGAAATGCATTGTGCACCGGGCCGGTGGCGTTTTGCTCAAGCATGTCAGCGAGCATTTGTTGCATGGTGATTTGAAAGAGGATGACAGCCTGTTCTTTTTCACGACCTGTGGCTGGATGATGTGGAACTGGCTGGTATCCGGTCTTGTGGCCGGTGCCAGGGTGATCTGTTTTGACGGTTCGCCCTTTGCGGGGACGCCCGATATTCTGTGGCGTCTGGCTGACGAGGAAGGGGTCACCCACTTCGGAACATCACCCAAGTATCTGGATACCCTCAACAAAATGGGCCTGCGCCCGGCTGATGATTTCAGGCTTGAGGCGCTGAGAACCCTCTATTCGACGGGTTCGCCATTGCTGCCGGAGGCCTATGATTTCATTTATGCCGCAATCAAGCAGGATTTGCAGATTGCTTCGATCTCCGGCGGAACGGATATTGTCGGCTGTTTCCTGCTCGGTGAACCGACCGCTCCTGTGTGGAAAGGACAGTTGCAGACTCCGGCTCTGGGCTGTGACGTCTGTGCACTGGATGGTGACGGCAACAGGGTGGCACAGGGTGAAAAGGGTGAACTGGTTTGCCGGAGCGCTTTCCCCTCCATGCCCCTGATGTTCTGGGGTGACGAGGATGGTGCGCGCTATCACAAGGCTTACTTTGCCCGCTTTGACAACATCTGGACCCATGGAGATTTTCTGGAGCAGACCGCACAGGGCGGCTTTGTGATTCACGGACGTTCCGATGCAACGCTCAATCCCGGAGGTGTCCGGATCGGAACAGCGGAAATCTACCGCCAGGTCGAGATCCTTCCGCAGATCCGCGAAGCGATTGTGGTCGGGCAGGACTGGGATGGCGATGTGCGTGTCGTCCTCTTTGTTGTCCTGCAGGATGACTGTCCGGAGCTGGATGAGGCGCTGGTCAAGACCATCCGGACACAGATCCGGACAGGCTGTACGCCCCGACATGTGCCGGCCAAGGTGCTTGCTGTTCAGGATATCCCGAGAACCCGCTCCGGCAAGATCACTGAGCTGGCGGTGCGCGATGTCGTCAACGGGCGAACTGTGGAGAATGTGGAAGCACTGGCAAATCCGGAAGCTCTGGAGTTCTTCAGGAACCTCCCCGAGCTGCAAAGTGACTAGGCCTGCACGGGGTTTTGGGTTTTCCTGTTGAAAAAGAGGCAGAATATCCGACAAAAAAGATCGGTTTCTGTCTCTTTTGACGGATTGTCCCATTGATTTTCTTCCGGAAAGTCCCAATATGGGTATCAGAAATCCGTGAAGTCTGATTCGCCTGTTCAGGTGTGTTGAACTTCCCGAACTTTAACCGGAGCTATACGGGGTTATCCCGGGTACACTGAAACTTTAGGGATCAGAGTGAGAAAGAGATGATGGAACGTCCTCAGTTTGATGGAATGACACGTCAGCAGGCCACCATGGCCGCTTATGACGAAGGCCTTCGCAAGTACATGCTGAAGGTATACAACTACATGGCACTGGCTTTGGTCATGACCGGACTGACAGCTTTTGGCGTGTCCCAGAGCCCTGCGATGATGCAGGCGATCTATGGCACACCGCTGCAGTGGGTTGTGATGCTCGCGCCACTTGGTTTTGTTTTCTTCCTCTCTGCAAAGATTCACAGCATGAAGCCGGCCACGGCCCAGATGGTTTTCTGGGTTTACGCTGTTCTGATGGGAATTTCCCTGTCGTACATCTTCATGGTCTACACCGGCGCTTCTGTTGCCCGCGTTTTCTTCATCACAGCCGGTTCCTTCGCTGGTCTGAGCCTTTACGGCTACACAACCAAGCGTAACCTCGGCCCTCTTGGTGCAGCGCTGGGCATGGTCCTGATCGGGCTGGTCATTGCAATGGTGGTGAACATCTTTGTTGCCTCCTCTGTCATGCACCTGATCATTTCCCTTGTTGGTGTTGTTGTCTTTGCCGGTCTGACGGCCTATGACACGCAGCAGATCAAACTGTCCTATTCCGAAGCGATGTCTGCGGAAGACGGTGAGCGCATGGCGATCTTTGGTGCGCTGCGTCTCTATCTGGACTTTATCAACCTCTTCATCATGCTGCTGCAACTGCTGGGCAACCGCGAGTAGGCAGTGTGAGCCTTCCAAGGAAAAACCCCGTCTGAAAAGGCGGGGTTTTTTGTTGTGCTGTTTCGCCAAACTCGATTTTACTGTGCCAGTCAGCTTCGGAGGACCTTGTCCTGCAGGTCTTGCGGCAGGTTCCGGGCGCAGTGTTCTGTCAGTGCGGCGATCGCGTTGTTCAGCGGAGCGCTCTTTGTGTCCTGAATGTCTTCTTTGAGGAGCAGTTCGATCATGTCCAGATGGGCCTTGATCACAGCCTGGATGTTCGCAAGCTCTCCTGTTTCAGGGGTGGTGTCCTGAAGAAACCTGATCATCAGATGGGCATTGCTGCCCAGAAGGGTGATGGCAGGGTAGCCAAAGCTCGCTCCCTGGCCTTTGACGTTGTGGAGAATGGCTGCCATTTCCGAGATGACATCCGCACGTGCTTCCTGCTTCTGATCTGCAAGACCGGAGATCAGCTTCTGAAGTGCGGAAATATCGTCCTGTGCTCCACTGCGGTAGAGTGTTTTCAGTTCTTCCGGCGAGAGCGGTTTCTGATCGGGCAACGCATTTATCCTGTTCAAAGAATTATAAAAAAGTCTTTTTATTGCTATGAGATTAACTTCTTGAAAGTGCCCTTGTCGACAGGGAACTTGGAAAAAGCCCTCAAAAGGGTTTTGACGCTGAGTCAGCAGCAGGGCTATAACCCTTTATGACGATGAACAGGTTCTTCAGGTTTTTTCCCGCATGACTATGGAAGCAGAGAGACTGGCTCCATCAGCCGGTACTCCCTTTGTGACGGCTGACGAACGCCCTGCAGACATTCTGCAGAGGGTTTTCGGCTATGGTTCCTTTCGCGGGGATCAGGAGGCCATTATCCGGCATGTGGTTTCAGGCGGAGATGCACTGGTTCTCATGCCGACAGGCGGGGGGAAATCCCTGTGCTATCAGATCCCGGCTTTGTGTCGGGAGGGGCTGGCTGTTGTTATCTCGCCGCTGATTGCCCTGATGCAGGATCAGGTGACGGCTTTGCGTGAAGCCGGTGTTCGTGCGGCCTCTCTCAACTCCTCCCTGGATTTCAGTGAAGTCCGTTCCATCGAGGGGGTCATGCGTTCCGGAGAGCTGGATCTGCTTTATGTGGCCCCGGAAAAGCTGATGACAGAGCCTTTTCTGGATCTGCTGGAGCGGTGCAGGCTGTCTCTTTTTGCAATTGACGAGGCACACTGCGTGTCCCAGTGGGGACACGATTTCAGGCCCGAGTACCTTCAGCTTGCTGTTCTCAAGAACCGCTTCCCCGGAATTCCGCGCATTGCCCTGACGGCCACGGCAGACGGACCGACGCGGAAGGATATTGTCGAGCGGCTGCACCTGCAGAGCGCAGAGCAGTATGTGGCGGGGTTTGACCGCCCGAATATCCGCTACCGTGTGGGCCTGAAGACGGCTCCCAAGCGGCAGCTTGAAAGTTTCCTGCAGGACCATGAGGGGGAAGCGGGCATTATCTACTGCATGTCCCGCAACAAGGTCGAGGACACGGCACAGATGCTTCGGGCTTCGGGCTACAATGCGCTGGCCTACCACGCCGGGATGAGCAAGGAGGAGCGTGCACGAAGTCAGGACAGCTTTATCCGCGATGATGCTGTGATCATGGTGGCCACGGTGGCTTTCGGGATGGGAATCAACAAGCCCGACGTCCGCTTTGTGGTGCACCTCGATTTGCCGAAATCCCTGGAAGCCTACTATCAGGAAACCGGGCGCGCCGGGCGGGATGGCCTGCCGGCAGAAGCCTGGATGATTTACGGCACCAATGATCTGGCGCGTTTGCACCAGATGGCTGCCCAGTCCGAGGCTTCGCAGGAGCAGAAGCGTGTTGAAAAGCGAAAGCTGGACGCCCTGCTGGGCTTTTGTGAAACCGCGCGCTGCCGCCGTCAGGTGGTGCTGGAGTATTTCGGGGAGAAGGGAGCCACGCCCTGTGGCAACTGTGACACCTGTCTGGAGCCGGTCGAGACCTTTGAAGGCACCGAAGCTGCACGCAAGGCGTTATCCTGCGTCTATCGGAGTGGACAGTCCTTTGGCTCTGCCCATGTGATTGATCTGCTTCTTGGAATTTCGTCGGAAAAATGCACGCGCTTCGGGCATGACCAGCTGAGCACCTTTGGCATTGGGACAGAATTCACGAAAAACGAATGGCGCTCTATTTTCAGGCAACTGATTGCCCTGGGCTATCTGACGGTCGACAACGAAGAGTACGGGGCTTTGAAGCTGACGCCGGAATGTCGTCCTGTTCTGCGAGGGGAACAGGATGTCGATTTCAGGCGTGATCCTTCCTCCAGAGGAAGAGGAGGATTGAAAAGCCGGACGAAACGGAGTTTTGGTCCTGCACTTGCCATTGAAAGCAGTCGGGATCAGGCTCTTTTCGATCGTCTGAAGGCTCTGAGGCTGGAGCTGGCAAAGGAGCAGTCCCTGCCGCCCTATGTCATTTTCAACGACAAAACGCTTTTCGAAATGGCAACGGTACGCCCCTCGACACTTGAGGCCATGGAAGATCTCTACGGGGTTGGCAAGCGCAAGCTTGAGCGGTACGGCCCGGCTTTCCTGTCTGTTATTCAGGAAGAGACTGACTGAATTCAGGAGCGTCCGAGCTTGTCCAGATAATAGCCCTGGAAGAGCTTGATCCCGAAGCTTTGGCCCACTTCAAGCGCTTCCTGGGACCCGCAGCGACAGAGGATCACACGCTCGGGATTTGTATCCTGGATGGTTTGGCGCAGGTCATCCCCGCGTTTTGTGCGAACAAGACGCGACAGGTCCGGATCCCATTTCATCTTGACCAGATCAACGCCGATTTTCTGGCGATCGATCAGGGCCAGTGAGCGATGGCACATGCCGTCAAGGCAAAGCTTGTAGCCGCGTTCGTGCAGGAAGTCGCGGGCAAAGAAGAAGTTGCCCAGATCGCTGAAAATATCTGTGGCCTGCAACTCGATGATGATGGATTTGCGAACCTCTTCGCGCAGTGTTTCATCGAACTTCAGAAAAGAGTCGGACAGGATGCTGTCGACGTTGATGTTCATGCTGTAGGCGCGCTTGAGGCTGGAATCATCGTTCTGGGCGAGAATGGCCAGCATGCGGCGGTCAAGATGACGCGTCAGTTCCTGAAAGAGCCAGCGGTTCGCCAGCAGGTCGTGATTGGGCGTCAGCGATGTCTGAAGGGTCTCGATGGAAAAGAAAAGCTCCTTGAACAGGGGCTCCGGTTTGCCTCCGTTGGAAACCAGATAGACATTCTGGCGTTTCATCATGGCGGTCAGGTCAGCCTGCTTGATGGCCTTTGACAGGCTTTCCAGCTGTTCCGGTCTGATCGGCGTTGTCTTCTTGTTCTGGCCATCCAGAGCCTTGGCGCCGAGCAGCTCAGAGCGCTCGCGTGCCTTTGCGCGTGCGGCTTCTGTTGCCTTTTCCTCGGCCATGGTGTGGAATTCGTCGATCTGTGTGACGAGATCGTACCAGGAACAGAAGGCGTCTGCGGCCAGTTCCGGATTTCCGGCAAAGAAGGGATCGTCGGAAAAGAGGCCGCGAACACGGGCAATGACCTCTTCGATGTCATTGACAGTCGCATTCTTTGTGATCAGGACCAGGTCCTTGTCGGACAGGGTGAATATCGCCCCTTCAAAACGGGTTGCAAGGTCTTCCAGAATATTTTTGATAATCCGGATATGATAGTCTTTCTGATTGTCCTGATGTAGTTTGGACAGGTGGACAACGTTGGCAATCCGACCCTCGGCGGCTCTTGAAATGCGCGTTATGAAATCCAGAAGGATATTTTCCTGCCCGCTGGTTTCTGAAAGACGTGAATTCTGGACCATGAAGCTGCTCTGAAGTGGGGGGTTACTCTTTATGGGTCGCGAATCTTATAAAAATGCTGCTTTTCCCACAATCCATCCTACAGTAAATGACACAGAAAAGTTAAAAAGTCCCCTGCTTTTGTGTCAAAAGACTATCATCCGGGCTGCTTTTTGATCTGCGGTAATGGCTTTTTGCTTTTTTGCTCCTGTTCGTTTAAATCATTCGCAGGCCCTGCGTTTTTTCCAAGGCGCCGGATGCCTCAAATGAACGATTGATGCTTTTACATTTTCTGGCTTTGGCATGTCCGATTCTTCTCGTCTTTCCGGTGATCGCAACGACCTCAACCCTGTTGATCTGATTCAGGCTGTCTCAAATCTTGCAGGGGGACGGGTCATTACCCTGGGGGATGTTATGCTGGACCGTTTTATTTACGGTGCTGTAGAGCGCATTTCTCCCGAGGCGCCGATACCGGTTCTGAAAATCTCCCGGCGAACATCCATGCTGGGCGGGGCAGGCAATGTCCTGCGCAATCTGACCTCCCTTTCTGTTTCAACGGGCCTGATCGCCGTGATTGGCGATGACAGTGTCGGCTTTGAGGTTTCTAGACTGGTCGAGGACGAGGAACAGGGGGCGGCCGAGGGTCTGATTGCCGTTTCCGAACGGCCCACAACGATCAAGGAGCGCTTTATTGCCAGCAACCAGCAGCTCCTTCGTGCAGATATGGAAGAGGCAGGCCCCCTTTCCGACGAGGTCAGGGCTGTCCTGCTGAAATCCATCGCCAATCATCTGGATCAGGCGGGTGCGCTCATTCTTTCCGACTATGGCAAGGGTGTTCTGGAAGCAGATGTTCTCCAGCAGGCGATCACACTGGCGCAGGCCAGGGGTTGCTGGATTTTGGCAGACCCGAAAGGGCGCGATTACAGTATCTATCGCGGGGTTTCCCTGATCACTCCGAACCGCAAGGAGCTGCAGGAGGCGACAGGCCTGCCGGTTCTCGGGGACGAGAATATTGTCCGTGCCTGTCAGCAGCTCATTGAAAACTGCGGTGTCGGTGCTGTTCTGGCAACACGCAGCGAGGAGGGGATGACCCTTGTCACTGCGGAGGGATCCGTAACCCACTTCGCAGCAGAAGCCCGTGAGGTTTTTGATGTATCCGGTGCGGGTGACACCGTTGTTGCCGTTGTTGCCGCTGGTCTTGCTGCGGGCCTGCCGATGATCGACAGTGTTTATCTGGCCAATGTTGCTGCGGGCCTTGTTGTGGGCAAGACCGGTACTGCTGTTGCCACGCCTTCTGAAATTCGCCAGGCCCTCAGGGACCGGAGCAATCTTCTGGGTTCTGTGGGGCAGGTCAGCGATCTGGACAAAACGCTGGAACGGATCAGGGGCTGGCGCGAGCAAGGCCTTGTTGTCGGCTTTACCAATGGCTGTTTCGACATTTTTCACCCCGGCCATGTGTCCATCCTCCATCAGGCGCGCTCACAGTGCGACCGGCTTGTGGTTGGCCTGAACACCGATGCCTCGGTCAGACGCCTGAAGGGTGAAAGTCGTCCGATCCAGTCCGAAGAAGCGCGTGCCGCAGTGGTTGCCGCCAATGAGTCCGTTGACCATGTTGTTCTGTTTGATGAGGACACGCCGCTGGATCTGATCCGTGCGATCCTTCCGGATGTTCTGGTAAAGGGGGCCGACTATACCGAAGAGCAGGTTGTTGGCGGGGCCGAAGTCAAGGCAGCTGGCGGACGGGTTTTCCTGGCGAAGCTCGAGGATGGCCATTCCACAACCGATACCGTGAAAAGAATTCGTGCAGCAGAAACTGCAGAAAAGACGGGGATACAAAAATAATATCCCTGTCCGGACCTGATGATAAACCATCTACTCGAAAAAAGAGAGTGTGACGCAAACCATGACTGAGACATCTTCCAAAATCCGGCGCGCCCTGGTGTCGGTATCCGATAAAACCGGCCTGATCGAACTGGGGCAGGGGCTTGCCGATCTGGGTGTTGAAATCCTCTCCACAGGCGGTTCGGCAAAGGCTCTGAAAGACGCCGGCGTTGCCGTGAAGGAAGTCTCTTCTCACACCGGGTTTCCGGAGATCATGGATGGCCGGGTCAAGACCCTGCACCCGACAATTCATGGCGGTATTCTGGCACGCCGTGATCTGGAAACACATCTTCAGGCGATGGACGAGCACGGGATTGCACCGATTGATATGGTCGTTGTGAACCTCTATCCCTTCGAGGCGACAGTGACCTCCGGTGCGGACTATCAGGCCTGTGTCGAGAACATTGACATCGGCGGTCCGGCGATGGTGCGTGCCTCGGCCAAGAACCATGCCTCTGTCACGATTGTGACAAATCCCGCAGACTATGCCGATGTTATCGCGGAACTGAAGGCAAGCGGTGGTTCCACCAGCTTTGCCCTGCGTCAGAAGCTGGCTGCACGTGCCTATGGTCACACAGCGCGCTATGATTCCATGATTGCGGGCTGGCTGGAGAAAGAGCTGGGGAATGCTTTCCCGCCGGAAATCACACTGGGTGGCAAGTTGCAGGATGTCCTGCGTTACGGCGAGAACCCGCATCAGGAAGCTGCGGTCTATCAGTCCATGGAAAAGCGTCCGGGGGTTGCTTCTGCGATCCAGCATCAGGGCAAGGCCCTGAGCTACAACAATCTGAATGATACGGATGCTGCCTTTGAGCTGGTGTCCGAGTTTTCCGAGCCGGCTGTGGCGATTATCAAGCATGCAAACCCTTGCGGTGTCGCATCTGCTGCAACGCTCTCCGAAGCCTATGCAAAGGCACTGTCCTGTGACCCTGTTTCTGCCTTTGGCGGTATTATTGCGGTCAACCGTTCGCTGGATGCGGCAACGGCCGAAGAGATTTCCAGGCTCTTTGCAGAGGTGATTATTGCTCCGGAACTGGACGATGCAGCAAAGGCTGTCCTGGCTGGCAAGAAGAACCTGCGTGTGTTGACCACGGGTGGTATGGCTGATCCTGCGGCCGGCGGGATGACGATGAAGACAATCGCGGGCGGTTTCCTGCTGCAGAGCCGGGATTCCGGCTGTATCCGGGAAAGTGATCTCAAGGTGGTGACCAAGCGTGCGCCGACAGAGCAGGAGATGAGAGATCTGCTCTTTGCCTTTCGCGTGGGCAAGCACGTCAAGTCCAATGCCATTGTCTATGTGAAGGACGGTGCAACAGTCGGTATCGGGGCAGGGCAGATGAGCCGGGTTGATTCCTCGCGGATCGCAGCCTGGAAGTCTGCCGAGGCATCAGAGGCCGCAGGTCTGCAGGAACCTGCAACGAAGGGCTCTGTTGTATCTTCGGATGCCTTTTTCCCCTTCTCCGACGGGCTGCTGGCTGCGGCTGCGGCCGGAGCAACTGCTGTGATCCAGCCGGGGGGCTCCATGCGTGATGACGAAGTGATTGCGGCTGCGGACGAGGCTGGTCTGGCGATGGTCTTTACAGGGATGCGTCACTTCCGCCACTAGGGCTGCCTGCCGGGTCTGCCGTGGCAGACAGACAAAACACAGGATCTGTTTGGGAAGAAGCTGCCGGTCGTTGGAGGCCAGCAGCTTTTTTTTGTGAGCCTGATCTAACGCTGTCGCATCTTCATCTTCGCACGTGTCGTTTTCTGAAAAAATAAAGTCGGTTTGTGTTCTTTTTGCTGTTGACAACATAAGGAAATACATTAAACATAAAGACATAAACATATCCTTATGTAGATGGAGATATCCGATGTCCGGACTGCCTGATCTTTCTTTTGAAGTGTTTCCGCCATCCACGGAGCTTGGCTTTCAAAAGCTTGAGACTGTCCGGATGATGCTGCGTGAATTCAAACCGGCTTACTGGTCTGTGACCTTTGGTGCGCAGAATGCGGATCAGGAAAAATCCACAGAAGCTGTGACCCGGCTTGCAGAAAGCTGGAGTGACCAAGAGACCCTTCGCCCGCACATTACTGCTGGTGGATTGACATCAGGGCAGGCAGAGCGGCTTCTGGAACACTGGAAGGATCTGGGAATTCGCAATCTGCTGGTGCTCAGAGGTGATCAGAGAGCTTCCGGAGAGACGATGGAAAGCAGTCTGGAGCTCCTCGGGCTGGTGCAGCGGACAGGGGGCTTTGATACCTCTGTTGCCTTCTATCCGGAGGGTCATGCTGACAGCCGCTCGATTGAAGCTGATCTCGATTATCTGAAACGCAAACAGGATCTCGGCGCAACGCGTGCGATCAGCCAGTTTTTCTATGATCCCGGCAAGTTTCTCTCCTTCCGGGACAAGGCTGTCGCTGCAGGGGTCACACTTGATCTCGTGCCGGGAATCCTCCCCGTCCATGATCTTTCGCGGGTAACGGCCTTTGCACAGCGTTGTGGTGCTTCCATTCCACTGGATTTGCGGGAGGCCTTTCTGGAGAAGGTCAATCCCTACCAGCGTGAGGCTGTGGCTGTTGAAAAATGCCTGTCACTTTGTCTGGAGCTGATTGCAGAGGAGGTTCCTGCCTTACACTTCTATACGCTGAATCGAAGTGAAATTGTCCAGAGAACCCTGCATGCCCTTGAGTTTTTTCTGGGAGATCGCTTTGCCGGCAAACGGGGCCGGAAAAAGTCCTCTGCTCAGAAAGCGATGTCCAGACCGACATCAAAGTTCGGTGCCGAGTGGGTCAGCCAGCCGAGAGAAAGAACATCGACACCGCTTTCAGCGTAGGCGCGTGCCGTTTGGGGTGTGATGGAGCCGGAGGCTTCGGTGATGGCCCGTCCTTTGACAAGGCGAACGGCTTCTTTCAGGGTTTCGGGTGTCATGTTGTCCAGCAACACGACATCCGGCCCGAAAGGGAGGGCCTGTTCCAGCTGCTCCAGCGTGTCGACTTCCAGCTCGATTTTAACCAGGTGACCCACGGCTTCACGGGCCGCTTTGATGGCATCTCCGATCTTCCCGCCAACGGCGGCGACATGGTTGTCCTTGATCATGACGGCATCAAAAAGGCCGAAGCGGTGATTGTGCCCCCCACCGCAGCGGACGGCATATTTTTCAAAGGCTCTCAGGCCGGGCGTTGTCTTGCGCGTACAGGTTACACGTACAGGTAAATTCCCAACGGCATCAATGATCTGCTGTGTTGTCGTGGCAATGCCGCTCAGCCGGCCCATAAAATTCAGGCCGACGCGTTCTGCTGACAGAATGGATCTGGCCGGGCCGGAGAGCCTCGTGAGCTCTTCACCTGCAGTGCATTTTGATCCATCCGTGACGAGAACCTCTGCAGTGACGCTGCTGTCCATCATCGCCATGGCTGTCAGAACAAAGTCCTGTCCGGCCAGACAGCCGTCCTTCCGGGCGATAACTGTTGCTTCAAGCTTTGCATCCCGGGGGATAATGGCTTCGGTTGTGAGATCGCCAGCCATGCCGAGATCTTCTTTCAGGGCAGAGCGAACCGCGTCTTCTACAAGGAACCTGTTCAGTTGTGGTCTGTGCATTTCGGGGTCTCGCTAAAGCTGGGCATGCAGCCAAAAGTGATTGTCAGGGGCTTTTGATACCGCGCGTCTGTGCCTCTGGCATCTTCGCGGAAGTGAGCGCCACGGCTTTCCTGCCGGGCCAGTGCGCAGAGGGCGATCAGGCGTCCGCTGATCAGAAGTTCACTGATTCGGTGGTGCTTTGCCGGTGGGCTCAGGGCCGTTTGGTCGAGGAACGTCAGATAGCTGTTGAGTGCCGTCGCATTTCTGACAACTCCCAGGGCTTTGAAGCTTTCGCGTTGTATCCTGCCGATCAGTTCTGTCTGTTCTGTTGTCAGAGGGGCAACAGCGCTGTTTTCTGTGTCATCTGTTTCCAGACCGGAATCTGTTGGCGGACTGTCGACCAGATCGGTTGCAACCTGTCTGCCAAAAACCAGCGCTTCAAGCAGGGAGTTGCTGGCCAGGCGGTTTGCGCCGTGCAGTCCGGTGCAGGCGGCTTCTCCACAGGCCCAGAGACCCTCGAGGGAGCTGCGTCCCCGGGCATTTACCCTGATTCCGCCCATGTGGTAATGCACGGCAGGGACAACGGGAATGGCTTCTCTTGAAGGGTCAATGCCGATTTCCTGGCAGAGTCTGAAAACAGTCGGGAAATCCTTGGCAAAACGCGGCCCGATTGCGGTTGTACAATCCAGTTTGGGCTCGCGGCCCTCGCTCCATTCCCTGAAAATGGCACGGGCCACCTCGTCACGGGGCGCCAGCTCCTGCTGCGGGTGTTGTGCCATAAAGCGTTCCCCCCTGTTGTTGAGCAACACAGCGCCCTGACCGCGCAGGGCCTCTGTTGCGAGGGGTTGGGGAACGCCCTGTTTGAAGCGGGGACCACCATCGATAGATGTCGGGTGAAACTGAACGAACTCAAGGTCTGTCAGCTGTGCACCGGCCCTTGCAGCAAGGGCAAGGCTGCTTCCGCGAATGGCCGCCGGGTTTGTGGAGCGGCTGAAAAGCTGACCAACGCCACCGGTGGCGAGAACTGTTGCCTGCGCAGACTGGGAATAGGGCCTGTCCTGATTTTCCTGCCTCAGAAGTGCACCGCAGATCCGGCCGGTTTCACTCTTGAGAAGACTGATGACCTCCGTTTCTTCGCGGAGTTCAATGGACGGGCAGTTCCCGACAGCGGTTTTGAGCGCGGCCATCACGCTGGCCCCTGTGCTGTCCCTGCCGGAATGGGCGACGCGATTGTGCTGATGAGCAGCTTCCCTGCTCAGGCTGTAGGTTCCGTCTTCCCTGTCAAAGACAACCCCCTGCTTTTCAAGCCACTCAATTGCATCCGGGCCTGCGTCTGTAACCAGTTTGACGATTGCCTCGTTGCACAATCCTCCACCGACAGCGATGGTGTCTCTGGCATGATCACCGGGAGTGTCGTCGGCTCCGAGAGCAGAGGCAATACCGCCCTGGGCCCATGCCGAAGAGGCATCAACGGCAAAACGACCGCTTGTCACCATGATGATACGGGCTTCCGGTTTCTGCTCTGCCAGATGCAGGGCCGTGCTGACAGCGGCGAGGCCTGCTCCGAGAATCAGGACCTCTGCAGGAGGGGGCGGTGTCCGGTTCATGCCTTTTTCAGATCCAGCATTTTCTGAATGGCCTGACGGGCGGGTGCTTCGTGTTCGGGATTGATGGTGACCTCATTGCGCATGTGAAGCAGGCAGTCACGGATGTTCATCAGCGTGATCTTTTGCATGTGAGGACAGAGATTGCAGGAGCGAATGAAGCGGGTCGCCGGGTTTTGGGAGGCAATGTTGTCACTCATGGAGCATTCGGTGATCAGGACGACCTCTTCAGGCTTTTTCTCTGTGACATAGTTTGCCAGAGCTGTTGTTGAGCCGGAAAAATCCGACTTCTCGACAACCTCTCTCGGACACTCCGGATGTGCGAGAATGGTGACATTCGGATAGACCTTGCGCAGACGGTCAATCTGCTCCGGCGTGAAGCGTTCGTGGACTTCACAGCGCCCCTGTTCCCAGGTCAGGATTTCCACATCTGTTTCTGCTCCGACATTGGCGGCAAGATAACGATCCGGAATCAGCAGGACGCGGTCTGCTCCCAGCGAGTTTACAACCTCCACGGCATTGGCCGATGTGCAGCAGACGTCTGTTTCCGCCTTGACCTCGACAGAGGTGTTTACATAGGTCACGACAGGAACACCGGGATAGGTTCGCTTCAGCATGCGGACATCATCGCCGGTGATCGATTCTGCGAGGGAACATCCGGCCTCTGGATCGGGGATCAGGACCGTCTTGGAGGGGTTCATCAGCTTGGCTGTCTCGGCCATGAAGTGGACACCTGCTGAAACGATGACGTCGGCTTCCACATCCATTGCCTTTTGCGCGAGTGCGAGTGAATCCCCGACGATATCGGAGACGCAGTGATAGATATCGCGGGTCATGTAGTTGTGCGCCAGAATGACGGCGTTGCGTTCTTTCTTGAGGCGGAGAATTTCGTCAATCCAGGGAGCGAGGACCGGCCATTCCTCGGCAGAGATGGCATCCCTGACCCGTTCGAAGACAGGTGCCATCCGGGCTTCGACCTCCGGAGTGAACTCCGGCTCTTCAAGCCAGTTCTGGACGGAAGCGGTGGTTTCTTGTGCTTGTACCATCTCTTATTCTCTTTTTGAGCATATTATTGTTCTAAAAGAAGGGCGCAGGATTTGCACCGTTTGGACCTTATGCTAGAAATGAGTATTAATCTTGTCAAGAGACTTTGACAAACCGGCTGTACCATGGAAGATGGAGCCTGAAAAAAGCAAACAATGTGAGAGGTTTGACTAGAAACCCAGAGCTTGCCGTTCGCGCAGGACCTCTCTCCTGAATCGGAATTCCGCTGCCGGTCGTCCGCCTGTCTGGCTCAGGGTGCGCCCGGTTGTTTCGACGAGGCCCTTTGACTCAACCAGTCTTCTGAAGTTCTGTTTGTGGAGTTCTTCTCCGGACAGGCCCTCAACACATCGCTGCAACTGCAGAAGGGTAAAGCTTTCCGGCATCAGTTCAAAGACAACGGGGCGGTACTTGATCTTGCCGCGCAGCCGTCCCATGGCTGTTGCAAGGATACGTCTGTGATCAAGCGTCATGGCGCGGCCTGTCTGTATGGCCTGTGATGCGTCTGTGCAAGCCGGGCTTTCTGCGACCAGTCCGGCTTCATAGAGCAGTTCGTAGCGTTCCAGAACCATCCGTCCGTTCCAGGGGGTGTCATCCAGGCCAAAGACAATGGAAGCGCGTTCCAGGCGGGAGGTCTGTTCGCTTTTGCCGATTTCAGCCGCACTGGCCCATTCGGTAATCCGCCCTTTCAGCCATTGCAGAATCGCAGGCTCACCGCTTCTCCAGTCTTCCCAGGGAAAATAGTCATACCAGTCGTGCCAGACAGCATGGCCCTGCAGGGACTGGGGAATGGTTGTTTCGTTGACCAGCCCCAGATAGCCGACAGAGATAACCCGGGGGCCTCCCAGCTCTTCTCCCGGTACGCGCCCCTGATCACCAAAGGTGTAGAGCTGTTCGACGTACCCGAGCTCCTGCTGCGTCTGTTCGGCCACCCAGCTGCGCAGTCCCTCTTCGAGGGTGCGGTGCCGCTCGGGATAGAAAGGGCCGAAGGGCAGGGCTTCGCGACTCTTCAGATCGTTGTTGCTGTCCCGTTCTCCCGGCAGGGAATTGCTGGGCAGGGTGCGTTGCGATACGGCACCCTGCTGAACCAGAAGCGTTTCGGTTGTGTGTTTGACAACCAGAACTTTGGGTTGTCCTTCATTTGCGGCAACAATCACTGCATTCAAACCAATAGCGACATGTTGCGACATAAATGAAAAATCCTTTTTATTATCAAGGGTGGTAACAATATCTTGATCTCTTTGCGAGAACCCGTTTAAAAGTTATGCCTAGTCTTTCAAGGGGGAAGCAAATGAAAAAATTATTGTGTGTTGCCTTCGCGGCATTTGCACTGGCCGGATGTCAGACAACAGCAGAAAGCAATCGTGCGCCTGAATATCTGCCTGATGAGCAATGTCCTGTCAAAATCGGGAACAGTGAACACTATTCCTTTAACAGCAATGACTGCTATCGCAATCTGGTGCAGGACAATCTCTCCTATTATCATGTTGCGTCTTGGGAAGGTGTTCCTGCTTTTTCACAAGTTTACTTTCAGGAAATCGGAGGGTTTGGCATCTGGAAAAATGATCCCAATCCCAACAAAAAGGATATTTTCCGCTGGAATGCTTTCAAGGATGTTGATCTTGCTGACATCAAGGAGCTGAGTTGTGATGGCTTCAGCTGTTTCTCGGTGCCTCTGGCTGATTCCAAAATGCCTGATGGCAAGGCTGAGTGTGTCTGGTTCAGACGCAATTCTGCCAAGGGGAGAAGGGGTAGCAATGCCGGCGTAAACAATTTCTTTGACGGTTATTTCTGTGATGCAATCAAGGTGAAGGCCTTTACTGATGAAGAAGCTGCTCGGATCGTCGGCTATTACGATTTGAATGAGTAAATGTAAAAAAGGCCCGGATCATTTCCGGGCCTTTTTTACAATCCGAACAGTTTTCTGAAAAAGCCGCTCAGGCCTCGCTCATACCCATCTTGGCCCGTTTTTTTTTGACGTAGCTTTGATGATAGTCCTCGGCTTCATAGAATGTTGTCGCGGGCACAATCTCTGTTGCAATCGGAGAGGAAAAAACACCGGCAGCATCGTGACGGGTCAGGGATATCCGTGCTGCCGAGGCCTGCTCTTCACTGTGTGTGAAAATGGCAGAGCGGTACTGGGTGCCGACATCCGGCCCCTGACGGTTCTTCTGGGTCGGGTCATGGCATTCCCAGAAGGCCTGAAGCAGATCGTCATAGCTGATGACGTTCCCGTCGTAAGTGATTTCGATGGCTTCGGCATGATTGGTGTCACCCGCACAGACTTTCTTGTAGTCCGGATCGTTGGTGTGCCCGCCGATGTAGCCCACACGCGTGTCGGTGACACCCGGGATTTGCTGGAAGTGATATTCAACGCCCCAAAAACAACCTGCGGCAAAGGTAGCGATTGCCATTCCTGATAACCTCCAAAGGGATATTCAATTCATCTTTGCCAAGCAGAGTGACAGATTTTGCCCAAAGGTCGAGTCTTTCTAACGGTGATGTGATCAGGCTCCTGTTTCTATCGGGTGTGGTTTTGTTGTGCTGGTGCATTTGGTTCACATTTGTATTTGAAAAGTGATTCTTTCTAAGGGTTTGCGGCCTTTGGGGGTGCAGGTCCGAATTATTTTACAAAAATGCAAAAAAAGGGGTTGCGTGTGTTGATCGAGTTCCTTAAAAGGGCCTTCACCGACGGGGCGGCGCGGTTGAGTGCGGCCCGGTTGGACGAGATTAAGGATCCTTTTGGGATCAGCTGTTTGACATAGTTTTTTGGAAGGGATGCGTAGGCGGCGGTTTGCTGTTTGTATCAGTAAAACTGTCGGTTTATGCATCATACGTGTACACACACATGTGTCTGTTTTCTTTAATGGAGACAGAA
>NZ_JBBUTJ010000007.1:0-141831 GCF_039592655.1 Carbonatibacter coralli
CTGCACCAACAACAATCTTGCCCCGTCCAGCTGTTCTGGCTTACGCTACGCTCCAGCCGCCACAGCTGGACGGCTCATGGTGTCAAAATCTAACTTAAAGGTTGGATCACCACATGGGGGCAGGTCAAGTGTCTCTTCGGTTTTGTCTGACATTTCCACAAGGTTTGAAACTGGTAGATTTATCTTTTCGAACTCTTTTGAGATAAGGTTTTCGATCAATTTCAGGGTAACGAGGTCGATTTGTCCACCTGTCTTGACTGTATTCTCTCCAATTGTGGACATGAGCCAATACCCTTTTTGAATCAGTTTTGAGGAGATGCTCAGGTAATTTCTGACAACATCGGGTTCCATCTCCTGAAATGAGTAGGCGTTGTGTAACCAGTCGTGTTTTTGGGAAATGTCCTCAATGGCCCAGGGCGGAAGGCAGCAACATGTAACTTTGGTGCTACTGGTTTCTCTTTCGCCATTTTGCTTGAAGTCAGTGTAATTCTGAACGTCAAGCACATCGAATGTGCTCAGGAACTGTGTTGCAAGGTAGAGAGTGGCAGGGATGTCAATATTTGTCACCCGTTTCAGCTTGTCATTCAGGATAACATGGCACAGCGTTGAAAGGCCAAGTCCGGGTCCAATTTCAAGCAAGGATTCTGGTTTGTCTTCTCCTGTTGTGCTGTAGAAATAACAGGTTCTTTCCAGATAGGGGACAATCTTTGCAATGACTTTGAAGTCGTTCCATTCAAAAACATCATCTGCATTGCCGGCATCCAGATCAAAACTGAGGGGAATTTCTCCGAACTGTTTCTCCAGATACTGCAAGCGTGTTTTCGCGTTTTCTATTTTGAGCTTTCTGTAGTTCTCATAATACTTTTCCAGCAGGTGCTGATGTTCGGCAACAATTCTGTTGAAAACCGGCAGTTTGGGGAAGGTTTCAAAGATAAATCTTTTAAGAGCGTTCTCAGGGGGAATCACCCGGGGTTTTCCACCTTCTGCGAAACCTTTCAAGAGCTTGTAATTGCTTAGGAGACTCCCAATTCCGTTCCGGGTGATCTCCCGGACAATACGGTTGTTGTAGGTTTGCCAGTAGGGAGTGATTTTGTATGGACCTTCAGCGAATTGGTGGTCCTTTAACAGGTTTGCCAACAGTTGCTCGTCAGACTGTATTGGGGGCGTGAGATGTCCTTGAGGAGTATTTATTTTTATTGAAAAACAGTCACTTGTTCTAATCTGGATTGAACCCTACCCCTTTTGGGTTTTGATGGCAACTTTGCATCATTTGTGAAGGGATAAAGGATTTGTTCTGGACCACCTCTGTTCAAGATGATGAGGGGGCTGATTGTGGAAACCGGAGGATGGTCGGAGGCGGCGATATCCTCCGGTTTCCTGTTTTGAGAAAGGTCAATGAGTGGGCTGTTTGACCCTTCTGACTGGAAGATCATTGAGGGTAAAAACAGTGAAGTAAAGAAGGATAATTATATTTTTTGAGTTCTGAAATAATGCTGTTTTTCAAACGTTTAATTTTGAATGAGTAAATATTTCAGGAAGGAGAAATGTGCTGTTTGAAAGATCGGCTGCTGTGTGTAAAACAGGGCTTTCTGTTCCTTGAAACAGGATATTTCTGTGAAGCAATATTCCATCATTACCTTGGCTTGAGTGTCGCTGTGACAGGGGCCGGGCACTCTTCTGGCTGTCTTTTGGACGGGACATGATCTCAAAAGAGATGAAATAATATTGTTTTTTATACGTAGATTCATCTGTCAGCCCATGGGGTGTTGAGGTGACAGATGCGATTGGAACTGATTCAGCAACAGCAGAGAATACTGATTTATCAAAATGTGCTGGCCGGGCGCTACTTGATGACGTTCTTTGAGGATGATTTGGAGGTTCTTCGGGAGATTGTTCCCGTCCTCAAAGACGTTTTGCGACTTTTTCGATCCTGGAAGGAGACGGGGCAGTTAAACCAGAAAGAGATACTGTATCTGCATGAGATAAATATCATTTTCCGGGTACTCTATGGAAACGATCCCTGTACGCCGATTGATTTTGATCTTTTCTTTGTTCCGGAAGAAGAGTGAGGTCATTCACGGCTTTCCCGGAAAAAGAGGGCGAGCCTTTCTGCGGCTTTGTGCATTCAAATCGTCCTGTGATCCGTATCATGACTGCCTCCGGAAAGAGGAAAAGGGAATGCAGTTCCAGAGTTCCCGAATGGTATTTATTTTGTCTTCGGGTACTCTGCAGCAGCGTCTGCCCTGTGGCTGAGATGATGATCAGAAAGCTCGTGCAAAATCCTGTTGCATTGCTTCAGAAGAGATGACGGGGAGCCGGGCTCCCCCTCGTGTTTTTCAGGACGGTCTGCCGGAGGTGTCCCAGAACTCCCGCTTCATAATGGGTTTGGCAGCCATTGATGTGCCGCCCGCTCCAGACATTGAGCCGGGTTTGATTTCCAGCATTTTCCATGCTTCGTGATGTGTCATGACCTCGTGATACGGCGAAAGAACCCGGGCTGGTTCAAAGCCTCTCAACGCGTAGTATCGGGGGTGACCCAGAACAAAGATGGCATCTGCATCCAGTGATTTCAGGTGTGCGATGCCTTTTGCAATCAACTCTGCTCCCACACCCTGCCGCTGGAATTCGGGCAGGACACCCAGTGGAGCGAGCAGAAAGCAGACCTTGTCGGGATGATCGATCAGGTGAAAGGGCGTGAAGATTATGTTGCCGATCTCTTTGTCACCGCGTTCAACACAGATTGAAATGCTGTCGGGGAGGGACAAAAACGCACCAGCCAACTCTGAGACGATTGGGCCTTCAGTATCACCGAATGCTTCGAGATGGAGATTTCGGATGCGTTGTTCTTTGCTCGTCATGTTTGTTTTCCTTTTGGAATAGCTCTTTGACCGGGATGCAGGACTGTCGGTCCGGGCTGGTTCAGGGTTGGATTATCTTTGGTTCATTTGTGAGCGCACAGAACGGACCCCCAGTCGCGTGATGCGATAGGGTTGACCCTTTTTCGAGCTGACAAATTTCTTGCTTTTCAGGCTTTTGAAAACAGCGAGCGTACAATCAGACAGCACATGGCCATCCCGTGTGTGGCAAGTGACTTCACGGATTTTGCTGTTTTCGTTGCGGAGATAGCGAATTTCGCCACCAAGAGCGAGTTCGTGCAGAACGCGCTGTTCATGCTTTGATATGTTCAATGGAGAGTCTCGTCTTCAGGAATCGCAAAACCAGACCACTCAGCTCTACGCGTGAGGGTCTTTGGGTTCAGGTGTTCCCGCTATCCGGTCTGGATCAGGAACGTGCGATTGGCCGGGACTCTTGCAAAAAATCTCCATTGAATGAGAACGTCTGTTTCAAGTGCGCCGCAACCTATCACGGTGAGGGAGCCATGACAAGCCAGGCTGTGAAGCTTCCTTCCGATTGCGTTTATCTGGCAGGGTTGTCCTTTCCCTCAATTCCCATTCAATTGAGGTCCGGGTGCCTGCGCCCAGCATAGCAGTTTTAAGAGGCTTTTCTTTTGTCTGTTTTTGAAATCAGGGACCGGCCTGTCAGACAAAAGATTGTTGTGCTTTCCTGCGGGACGTTCTCAAAAGGCAGGTCGCCAGGCGAGTTTCGTCGGGTTGTCGTTTTCATCCGTGGAGTTCAGAAAACTTTCGTAATCTTCAGGGGACAGGGGTTTGGCGTAGAGATATCCCTGGAACTGATCGTATTCCAGCGATTTGAGGTAACTGGCCTGCTCGCTGGTTTCTACACCTTCTGCAATAATCGTCAGATTGAGGGCATGGCCCAACCCGGAAATGGCCTTGGCGATGGCCAGGGCTCCGCTTTCCGGCAGGTCCTTGACGAAGGACCGGTCCAGCTTGAGGTGAGTGACAGGCAAATCCTTGAGGTAGCTCAGAGAGGAATAACCGGTCCCGAAATCATCAATCGCAATTGCTGCACCCAGTTCCCTGAGCTGGACAAGCTTGGGAATGATGAGTTCAAGCTGTTGCATGGTCGTGCTTTCCGTGATTTCTATCTGCAGGTCACTGGGGCTGAGACCATAGCGCTCGACGACAGACAGATAGTCGGCATAGAGATCACTGTGCAGCAACTGAATGGCAGAAACATTGATGGCAATGTGCCCTGCATTGAGGTGGTTTTTCCTCCAGGTCGCAAGCTGTTGCCCGGCCAGATGCATGATCTTTCGTCCAAGAGGCACAATCTGCTTGCTCTCTTCTGCTATGGGAATGAAGCGATCCGGAAAAATCGGACCTTGCCGGGTTTGCCACCGAACCAGTGCCTCGCAGCCGACAGGTCGTTCTGTGCGCGCATCCAGTTTGGGTTGATAGAGCAGGAAGAACTCGTTGTTCTCAATCCCGGATACGATCCTTTTCTCCATTTGAATGTTTTCGAAAAGCTTTTGGTCCAGTTCTGGGTCGAAGACCTCTATGCCCGGCAGGTTTTCCTGCTTGGCGTATTTGTTGAGCTGTTCGCATTTGTTGAGGAGGGTTTCTGAATCCTGTCCGTCTCTGGGATAGACACAGGCCGAGAAGGTGGCTTGAAGATCGAGGGGGTAGGCTGTTTCATCTTCGGAGTTGCAAAGATGTGTGTCCCTGTGTCTGAACCTGAGAACTTTGAGGATTTCCTTGCGCAGATGGCTCAGTTGCTGATGGGACAGATCCGGAGGAGACAGAAGAATGAAATGCCCGCTTCCCAAATGGCCGATTGTCCAGGCAGATCCGAGTGATTCCTGCAATCTCTGACTGATTTCGATCAGGATTTGATCGCCCGCTTCCCGACTGAGAAGTTCATTGATTTTGTGGAAGGAGGAAATATCAAAATAGAGAATATAGAACTGATCCTGATCGGAGGTTCTGGCCTTGTGTTCAAGGTGCTCGAGAACAAGCGTTCTGTTGGGCAAGCCTGTCAGACTGTCACGTGTTGCTAGAGACCTGAGTTCCCTCTCAGCCTGGACCTGACAGGTTACATCAATGAGAACGGCCTGCTTTTTCAGGGAACCATGCCATTCAATGGTGTGAATGTTGTTGTCCAGGAAAATGGTTTCTCCATCCCGGCGCAAGCGTTTTTCTGCTGCGAAGTGCACGAAACCTTCTGTGGGAATTTTGCTTTGGGCGACGAGATTGGCCTGATCAGCAAAGGTCTTTGAATAGTCCCTGGTTTTGATGAAGTCCTCCGCAGTCTCAAATCCGAAAATCTTTGCGGCTGCCGTATTGGAATAGAGGATTGTGTTGTCTTCATCCGTGACCACAAAGCCCTGGAGCGAGTTTTCCAGCAGAGCCTTGAAACGCTGTTCGGAGGAGCGGATTTCCCTGTTGCTGCTGATCAGTCGCTGAACAAACATCTCAAGCGTTTCAGTGATGTGTGCGATCTCGTCCTTGCTGTTCAGACGGCTTGTCCTGACAGGTTTGAACTGCAGGGGATTGTCGGGATCGAGGGTATCAATGTTCCTGCTGATCTGTGACAGGGGGCTGGTGACAAAGAGGTGCGTTACCAGAAGGCTTGTGAAAAAGATGATCGCACTGATCGTAAAGATTGACTGTGTCAGGGAGGCAACAAGGACGGAGCTGTCTTTTATCTGGTAGTCAACAGACCCGTTGATCACAAGTGTTCCGACGGGTTCTCCTGAAAAGTCCTTCCCTTCGGAGACTTTGTAAAACAGATCCAGAGAGATCGGGGCCAGATTTTCATAAACCAGAGAGACAATGGTCCTTCTGATGATCGCGTCAAAAAAGGATTGTTCGTGGAGAGGTGTTGCTTGTGCTGTTCCCCAGGCAACAGGCTCGTTTTTTTCGTTGAGGATTGTGGCAGATTGTATTGCAGGATCTGCAGTCAGGGCAGTGACCAGTGATTGAACGGATGCTTTGTCATAATTCCACAGGGCAACTGATGCGGCATAGGATGCCAGTTCTGCTTTTATCTGAAGTTTTGCCTGTTGTTCCTGAAGTGTCATTCTGGTCAGGCTTTGCCCCATATACCAGCAGACAAGACCACCAACGCTCAGACAAAGCGCAAAAAATATCAAGGCGATCTTGAGACCAAGTCTTTGATTGTGTTTCTTGAAAAAACCGGAATTCTTTTGAATAAAAGAACCGTTCATGAAAGAAATCCCTCACATAAAACTACTCGACCTGTCTTGTTTTTATGCACTGATTCACACGAGCTTAGGTGTTATTTGTAAAAATATTATGAAATCTCTATATGTGCGAATGATCAATTTATTGAGGAGGGCAGGGAAGTCACGTTCCTGGGGTTGATCCGAGATTCTTTATTTCTGTTATCCTGCTGTTGTTATTATCTGAATCCCGCTTGCCTGTCGTTGAGGCCCACGATTGAAAAAGAGGCTTGATGATCCTCTGGCATCCTTGAAAAGGGCTGTTGTCTCAGTAAGCATGAAATAATTTTGTTATGAATACGTAGATTTATCGGGATTTCAGGATTTTGATAGGGGGGGGCTGATGCTGGCGTTGCTGAGACGATTCCGGGCAAGGAGAAAGCTCAGAAAGCAAAGACATCTTTTCAACCGGACGATGAAGGCGGGCCGTTTCCTTGAGGGGGCTCTGGAACATGATGAAAAAAACCGACGCTCCATTTCCCGGATCAACCGGCAGGTGCGCAAAATTGCTGATCAGCAGGCCGGGGAAGAGCTGTTCTGTGCTGTGAGTATGCACTTTGTTGAAGAAGCGCAGTCCCTGTTTCGAAGGATCTATTACGAGAAACTTGAAGAACCGCTGGAAGACTTTGATCGCAAGTTCAAATCCGGATGAACGCGGCCCTGTTTTCAGAGCGGCCAAGAGAGGGTTGAAGACGAGAGACTCACCTGTGGAAACCGGGAGCAGGTTGATAGAGTGGGAGCCTTCTCCCGGTCTCCTGTCAAAGGAGCGTCCAGGTCCCTGAATGGACCACTTTGACAGCGTTATGATTGGTCGCTAAGGGATTGAAGTAAAGTGTTTTTTTATATTTTTAAGCTTTTGAAATAAACGCGTTTTTCAGACGTTCTATATAAATATGCCCGCCTTTTCTTCTAGGAATTTCTCTATGAAGATATAGGAAGGGCAGGGCTTTGACCTTGTTGATAAAAACAGGAGAACAGGAAGAAAATGATTGGCTGTGACTTCCTCTGTTTCCAGATTTTTGACACTCAACACAGAGGAGAATATTGCTCGGGCAAGAGATCGTTTGGGGCAGCTCGGTTTATCTGAAGACGTGAGAGGTTTTGAGGAGGCTTTTTGCTGCCAGTCTTCGGAGCTTTTGTTCTCAACATGGTTATACATACATAATGGAATGTTTTTGAATAGTTTTTCCGAAATTGCAAAAGTATGCGGAAATGCTTGGAAATATTGAAATGATTAAGCTTTCCAGACGTTTTGCTCAGCAGTTTTTCCGCTTTTGTACTGATGTAAAATGGATTTGATTTTCAAGACAATTCTTGTCGTCGCCCTGATGTTTATGATGCAGCTTCTCAGCAGCCTGAGATACTGGATTATCATGAGGGATTTTGTTTCGGAATTGACCCTGAAAGAGGCGCACAGAATCAACATCAAATCCATTGTTGTCAGTCAGGTTTTCTTTAACTTTTTTGGGCAGGTTTTTGCACGCGCTGCCCTGACGGGGACATCTTCCGGCAGTCGGTCTGTTTCGGTGCTTGTCACATCCGTTGAGCGGGCCTGCGGCATTGGCATACTGATCATTCTGACGGTGCTCCTGACTCTGTGGATCACAGGAAATGTCCAAAGCCTGCTTCAGGACAATCTGGCTGTTCTGGTCTACTTTCCTGTGATTGTTGTCCTTCTTCTGCTTGTTTTTCTTTTCCGGCTGCACAGCCGGGCACGGCGACTGGTTGTAGCGCTTGCGGCGCGTTCGACGCTCAGAGCGCTGGGGATGTCACTGGCTGTGACACTGGTCATGCATTTACTGACCCTGTTCTGTTATCTGCTGCTTGTTTCTGAAAGTTACGGACTTTTGCTGGACAGCAAGACGCTTCTGGCGTCGCTTTTTACCATGACATCTGCCTCTCTTCCTGTTGTTCCGGGGGGCTGGGGGGTACGTGAAGCCAGTGCGGCCTTTGCCTTTTCACAGGCAGGGTTTGATGTTGTGAGGGGCGTTGCTGTTGGTCTGGGTGTCGGGATTACAGCGATGGCAGCGCTTGCCATCCATGTTCTGTGGATCGGGTGGGGGCACTTTACTGCTAAGGCAGAATATGGCGAAGGTCCTGAGGGCATTCCTGTACCACAGACAGCTGCTTCACGTGCGAGTCTGTTCAGTCTGGCCACTTTGTCCTGGATGGCGCCCCTTGTGGTCGGGATCCTGCTGGCCTTTCAGTTTCGGGTTCATTCTGCCGATGTTGCGATTTCCCTGAATTTGGCTGACCCTCTTGCGATTGTTGTCGGGTTGTCTGTCCTGCTCTTTGCCCACAAGAACCTGTTGGTTCCTGCCAACTGGGTTTTTCGCGGTTTTTCGCTGTCATTGTTGCTGACTGGCGGGAGTATCCTGATCGCCTTTGTTATTGGTTACTGGCGCTACGGGCTGATCGAGTGGGCGCTTTTCAACAGGCTGATTGGCTTTGGTGTTCTATTGTGTGTGTTCCTGTCCGGAGCCTTTCTGGTGCAGATGAACGGCAGCTGGACTATTCGCAAGATGCTGGATGTTCTGTTGTTTGTCTCAGCCATTGTTGTATTGCTGGAGTTTGTAACGCGCTTTGTGGCACCGCCTGATTTTATGAAGCTGCTGGAGTGGGAGTATCACCAGTACTCCGGCTTTTTGCTGAACCGGAATGCCTGGGGGTTCTTCCTGCTGATTGTGAGCTTTTCCTGGATTGGAGTGAACAGCGATGTGAGGTTCAATCCCTTTGTGGGACTGGCCTTGCTGGGTGCCTATGCGACGTCTTCCAGAACAGCGCAGTTGAGTCTGGTCATCTGCTTTGTCGTGCTGCTGTTGCTTGATTTCAGGAAATTCAGGGTTGTTCTGGTTTCCTTTTTGGCAGCTCTGGTTCTTTATCACCTGACTCATTGGCTGCTTGCCCAGTTGCAGATGATCGGTGCTCTGTCAGAGCTGTTTGAAACCTTGTCGATACAAAAACAGGGGATTGTTGCTGGTTTGGAGGGGAGCCGACCACAGTCAAGTGATCATGAACGGCTGGCAACATTTCGGCAAGGCTGGCAGCTCTTTACAGAAAATCCGCTATGGGGGGCCGGATTGGGACGCAATATGCAGCTTCCTGTCGGTGACCGTCAGGCTTTAATGGTGATTCACAATACCTTCCTGTGGGTGCTGGCAGAGTTTGGCCTGTTGGGTTTTGTGCTCTTTTTTGCGCCCCTGTTTCTTTTGCTGGTACAGTTTTTCAGGCAGAAAATGAGTCTGAAAGAACCGACCGTTCAGGCCCTGTTTTTCTGTCTCGTGATTTTCGGAGCCTTTTCAATGGTTCACGAAATGGCCTATCAGCGTATCTTCTGGTTTGTGCTGGGACTGCTGAGCGCGTCTGCAGGCGTGTTTCGTAAAACAGGAAGAGGGTCTCAGACACTGTGAGAACCTTTTTGAAACATTGACTGTTTCTGATCCGGATAAGGAATAGCGCGCAAGAACGCGTGTCTGTTGATCAGAAGTATGGCTCCCGGTCATATTCATTTACAGGCTGATTTTTCATGAGCAGAAGTTTCGGGCCCCGAACAATTCAGGGTGTTCGGGGCCTGAAACTGCGTTGCTATTTTGTGAACCACATGCGTTTCAGGGTGCCATCTCTTTTGAGGAACTGGTGATAAAGGGCTGCACCGGCATGGAGCAGGATTAAAACCATGAAGGCGCGTGCGCCAATACCGTGTGGAATCCTTGGCAGATAGTTCTGAAAATCGGGCAGCTGTCCGGGAGCGCCTGCAAAAATGATGCTTCCGGCGCCTGAAAGAATGAGCATGCCAATCCCGCTTGCAATCATGCCGAGGATCACAGGATAGAAGAGAAGGTGCACAAGACTGGCACTGAAGCTCTGGAGTTTCGAGGCACCTGGGACAGAGTCAGGTTTCCTGTCGACAAAGCACCACCAGAAGATCCGGGCCAGTGTCAGCAGCAAAAGGGCAACTCCTGCCAAAACATGAAAGCGGAGAATCAGCGTTTTGATCCCGGGATCAATTGTGCCATCTGCTCTGAATCCGGAGCCCAGCAGGGCGATGATCAGAAAGGCGCTGAGCCAGTGGATAGCAACCGCGACATTGCCATACTGTGACCTGTTGCTTTTTGCGGGCATTGTCAGTCTCCCCGGTCTGTCCTGATAACCGTATAGAGAGCGGGGTTTGCAACCAGTCCTTCAAGAGGCTTGATCCCGCTTTGGGTGCGCAGGGCATGACTGGCTTCCCTGAAAGCCTCGATGCTTTCCCACCTTGCGATGTTGATCAGTTCGAACTGCGCATCCGGTGCAATGGATTTGTGCAGGGCAGTGGAGATATAGCCCGGTTGTGTCCGCATAAAGGCTGCCGCTTTTTCCCAGAACCGGATGGCCTCCTGCTCCTTGCCTTCGGGAACGCTGAAGGCGTTGATAAGAGTGACAGCGCCGGAGCTGTCCTCAGAAGCGTGAGCAGGATTGAGGGTTAACGGCAGCATTGCGGCAATTGCCAGGATCATTTTCTTCATTTCCGGTCTCCTGAAATATTTTACATAGCATGCTATATATCATTGAATAGCTTGCTATGTAAAGTTAGAAAATAATCATGACTTTTTTGAAAGAACAATCTGCAGGTTTCCTCATCAACCATCTGGCACGACTCTTTGCCAGTGCGTTGCAGCAGCGTATCCAGCCACTGGGTATTGTGACCGGTCAGTTCCCGATCCTTCTCGAGTTGTGGGAGGAAGACGGGGTGACCCAGCGGCAACTTCTGGAAAAGCTTGATATCGAGCAGGCAACACTGGCCAATACTCTGACCCGAATGCAGAGAGATGGTTTGATCATCAGGACCAAGCATCCGCTGGACGCCAGGGCGCAGCAGATCTGGCTGACGGACAAGGCAGCGGCGATCAGGGAGGAGGCCTATCAGGCAGCCTTTCAGGTCAACACTGCTGCGCTTTCCGGACTGAAGCAGGAGGAACAGGAACTGTTCCTTGATCTGATGCGCAGGATCATTGTAGGCATGCGATAGACACAGGAACCGGATGGTAGAGCTTACAGGCGGTCCGGATGCAGGCGGGCCAGATGTTCGTTCCTGTCCACATCGAATGCTGCTTCCTCACAGGGTACGGTCACCAGTTCTTCAGCGGATAGCTGCTTCAGCAAAACACGTGCGCCCTTGTCGCCTTTGATCTGCTGGAGTTGTGATCTGTAGCGCAGAGGGAAGAGAGCGGGCACTCCGGCAGTGATCGTGCTGTGTGCTGTGGCGACAACCTTTTGGGGATGCAGGCCTTGTCGTCGCACCAGTTCCTCGTAATGAGAGGCCGGGATCAGAGGTTGATCACTGAGACAGAGCAGGATGTGCGTAGTCGCTTCGGGCAAGACGTCCAGGCCTGCCTTGAGGCTGGCGCTCATGCCTTCGTTCCAGTCCGGGCAGTGTGTGATCCCGACAGGAAGATGACAAAGGAGTTCCGTGATCTCCTGGTGGATTGCACCTGTGACAACCTTCACAGAGGCGGTCAGGGGGAGGATCTGTTCACAGAGCCGCAGGATCAGGGGTTTGCCATCCAGTTGAACCAGTTGTTTGGGCTGGCCCAGTCTGCGACTGGCTCCGGCTGCCAGAATGATGGCCGTGACCTGCGGTTGCATGGTAGTCCTAACCTGTTGTCGGGCTGTTTTCCCTGCGTCTTGCCTGAAGAGTCATACGCGAAAGATGGGGTTGCCTGAAGCAGGAAATAATGGAACCCATGATCGAGGTCGCAATCTCTGCAGGGGTGGAAGCGCCAATGTCCAGACCGATGGGGCCTTCGATCCGCTCGATGGTCTGATCATTCATGCCGAGAGCCTTGAAGAGCCTGATACGGTTGGAATGAGTCTTTCTGGACCCCAGAGCGCCAATGTAAAAGGCCGGACTGCCCAGTGCCTTTTGCAGCAGCGGTATCTCCTGTTCATGATCATGGAGGAGGGTGACGTAGGCGGTCCAGCGGTCCAGTCCTGAAACAGCCGAGATGCGATCACTCAACAGGGTCTCAAAACCGTGGCTGCGGGCAAAGAGTTCCAGATAGGGGGAAATTGCGTTGTTTTCTCCGGCCAGGACCAGACGCGTTTGCGGGACCAGTGTCTTGCTGTATCCCAGAAAGTTTTCTGCGGCGATCTCACCGTTTTTCCAGTGTGCTTCAAAGTGATCGGTCTGTCCTGATTCCGGAGCAGGTTCGATCCGCTTTTGCCGGCTTTTGTGGTCATAATGCAGGGTAATGGCCTGACGTCTTGCTGAAGCTTCCAGAATTTTCAACAGGATTTCTTCGGGCCAGACAGGATCGTGCAGCACAAGAATACTGCTGCCGCAAGGCAGGCGCAGGTCAATGTAGTGGCTGCCTTCACCATAGGTCTGAAGTCTGCTGCCGCTCTCCCGGGTTTCCAGCAGCTGCAGCCCGTCCAGTGCAATGGCCGGATCCACACAGCCACCACTGATCATGCCGGCTGTGTGATCTGATGAGCGACTGACGATCTGCGAGCCGACCGGTCGCGGAGAGTTTCCAACCAGACCAACAGAGGTGGAGACAACCAGAGGGGCAAGGCCCCGACCACGGACCGTCCGGATCAGACTGGCCAGATGATCTGTAAAGCAGGTGGTGGTGGCTGATGACATAACGCTTTTCCTGTCTTTGTGCATTCTGCCGGGTAAAGGCAAAGGCTTTTCCCGATGTCCGGCCCCGGAATTGGAGAGCAAACGGGGCCGGCTCGGAAAGAAGGGATTGATCCGCCGGATGATCAGGCGAAATAGAACCCTTCCTCTGACAGAGGCATACGGGTTTTGTACTCTCCCGTGATGCTGGCAATCGCATTGATCACAGCCGGTGCAATCGGTGGCAGACCCGGCTCACCAATACCTGTCGGGGTATCGAGGGAACTGTCCACGATATGAACCTCGACGGCAGGCATCTGCGGCATGCGAAGGGGATCGTACGTGGGGAAATTGTCTTCCTGCGGATAACCTTCATCAAGTGTGACAGCCAGCTGCATCATGGCACCGAGACCATAGACAATCGCACTTTCAACCTGTGCACGGATGACATCCGGGTTGATTGCAAGACCACAGTCCACGGCAGAGGTGATGTGATCCACGCTCAAACCGCCATCTTCATCAAGGGTGATATCAACCACGTGTCCGACAACAGAACCAAAGGACTCATGGACGGCAACACCACGCCCCTGGTTCTTGCCCAGAGGCTGACCCCAGCGGGAGGATTCCCTGAGCTTTTGCAGGACGTCGCTGTGACGCTTGTGGTCCTTGAGCAGTTCAATACGGTAATCAAGTGCATCCCGACCAGCCTTGCGGGCCAGTGCATCGATTGTCACTTCTGCTGCAAAGGCTGTATGTGTGTGCCCAACAGAGCGCCACCACAGAGCAGGAACAACGGAAGCCGGGCTGTGCAGTTCGCCGGTGATGTTCGCAACAGGATAGGGTGAGTCGGACAACCCCTCGACGGAGGTCAGGTCAATGCCGTCCTTTACAAGGAAAGGCTCGAAGGGAGTGCCTGTCAGGATGGACTGCCCGACAATGCGGTGATGCCAGGCTTCCGGCAGGCCGTTGTCGCCCAGTCTGGCCTTGACCCTGTGCAGGTTCAGGGGACGGTAACGTCCGCCCTGGATGTCGTCCTCGCGCGTCCAGACCAGATGTACAGGAGTGCCATCGCCCAGTCTGTGTGCGATCTCGACAGCTTCGGCAATATAGTCGGCATCCGGTGTTGCGCGACGGCCGAAGCTGCCCCCGGCATAGACCGTGTGGATATGAACATTCTCCGGCTTCAGGCCTGTGATGGCTGCGGCTGTGGATTGCTCAATGGTCGGGAACTGGGAACCCGCCCAGACCTCGCACATGCCGTCGTGAATATGTGCAACAGCGTTGAGGGGCTCCATGGGCGCATGGGCCAGATAGGGGAACTGGAAGGTGGCCTCGAAATCTGCATCGCCTGCAGCGAGAATGGCTTCGGCATCGCCTTCTTTTTTGTAAGGTGCGCCGGGTGTCTCTGCCAGCTTTGCATAGTCTTCGAAGATCTGTGAGCTGGAGCGTTTTTCTGCTGCTGTGTCATCCCATTCGATGTCCAGCAGGTCGCGGCCTTCTTTCGCAGCCCAGGTGTCCCGTGCGAGAACGGCCACACCACGGGATGTTTCCAGAACCTTCAGAACGCCCGGAACAGCCAGAGCGGCTGTTGCATCAAAGCTCTTCAGCTTGCCGCCAAAGCGCGGACTGCGTGCCAGAACGGCTGTGACCATTCCCGGCAGCCGTACATCCATGGCAAAGATCGCTGTGCCGTCTGTCTTGGCCGGGCTGTCCTTGCGCGGGATGTGGCGGCCAAAGAGAGCGAAGTCCTTGCTGTCTTTCAGCTGTGGCTCGCCTGTGATTTCGACCCGGGCGGCTTCAGCGGTCAGTTCGCCAAAGGTCGCGGATTTTCCGCTGCCTGCATGGGAGACGACCGAATTGGAAACGGCAAGTTCGGAGACGGGAACCGACCAGCGCTTTGCTGCTGCCTGCAGCAGGGCTTCGCGTGCAACTGCACCAGCCTGACGAAGCTGCATGTAGGAATTGGCTGTGGCTGTGCTTCCGCCTGTTCCCTGCATCGGTCCCCAGAGCAGATTGTTGTAGCGGGTTGCATCTGCAGGCGCCCACTTGACGAAAACCTTGCTCCAGTCGGCACCCAGCTCCTCGGCGACGATCGTGGACAGACCGGTTGTGGTGCCCTGTCCCATTTCGAAGTGTTTGGCAATCACAGTGATGGTGCCGTCTGCATCAATGCTCAGGAAGTCCTGTGCATATTGCTCTGCTGCGGCAACGGCTTTTTTGTTCGCAAGCACAGGTGCGACAGAGACTGTCAGGGCACCGGCAGCCAGAGAAAGCAGAAACTGGCGGCGGGTTGGCTTGATCTGTTCTGCTGCGGCTTTGACCTGTGGTTGTGTCGGGTCGAGATATTTGAACATGATCAGGCCTCCATTTTCTCTGAAGCGAGGTGGATGGCGGCACGGATGCGCTGATAGGTTCCACAGCGGCACAGGTTGCCTTCCAGTGCATCGTCAATGTCTTCATCGGATGGCTTGGAATTCTCGCGCAACAGGGCGGTTGCGGCCATGATCTGACCGGACTGGCAATAGCCGCACTGAACGACATCCAGCTCGCGCCAGGCTGTTTGAACAGCCGTGAACGCCTTGTCTGACTGGCCTTCGATGGTTGTGATCTCGACACCTTCGGCATCTTCAAGGCGGAACTGGCAGGAGCGTGTTGGTTCGCCGTCGACGTGAATGGTGCAAGCCCCGCAAGAGGCAACACCACAGCCGAATTTGGTTCCTGTGAGGTTCAAGTGATCCCTGATCACCCATAGCAAGGGCGTGTCGGGCGTAGCGTCGACCTGAACGGTTTGACCGTTGATCCTGAGCGTTGTCATGACATGTTCCTGAACGTTAATGGCTTTGGTAAAAGATATTGTTTTTGTTGTGAGCTTAATGTAGGCGCGGAATATTTTTTTATAATGCTTTAAAATCGGTATAGACTTTTAAGTCTGGCTTCATAAATATCCGAAAGGTCTGGTGGCTCTTTCAAGGGATATTGCTGTGGAAAAGGATTTTCTGGATGGTTTGCCTGTTTTTCTGGAAGTGGCGCGGCAAAAGAGTTTCAGCCGTGCAGGAAAAACGATCGGGATTTCTGCGTCGGCTGTGAGCCAGACAATCCGGCAGATCGAAGGGCGTATCGGTGTTCCTCTTTTTTACCGGACGACCCGGAGCGTTGCGCTGACCGAGGCCGGACAGGAGCTTTTTGCCCGTGTTGCACCAGCCGCGCAGGAACTGAAACAGGCTTTCGAGCATGTGCATTCTCTCTCGCCTGTTCCCAAGGGGCTGTTGAGGATCAATGTGCCCAGCATTGCTATCCGGTCTGTTCTGGAGCATGTCACCATTGATTTTTGCAAAAAGTACCCGGACATCACGCTGGATATTGTGATGGAAAACCGAACCATCGACATTGTGGAGGAGGGCTTTGATGCGGGGATCAGGCTTGGTGAAATGGTGCAGCCCGATATGGTCTGGGTGCTCTTGATGGGTACGATCCGTTCCATGCTTGGGGCTTCGCCTGCCTATCTGGAACAGTATGGAACCCCGCAGACGCTGGAAGATCTGGCAAATCACAACTGCATCCAGTTCCGCTTGCCCTCGACAGGACAACCCTATCGCTGGCATTTCATGGATGGGGAGAAGGAAATACAGCTTGCGACAAACGGAAATCTGATCGTGAACTCAACCGATTTGATGCTGCGGGCAGGACTGGACGGGCTCGGGATTATCTATCTGCTGAATTTCGGTTCCATCCGCTATTTTGAAAGCGGGCAGCTGGTTGAGGTCCTCAGGGAGTGCTCTGTTCCGGAGCAGGGGCTGGGCCTCTACTTCCCGAGGCGGGCCCAGCAAAGCACCAAGCTGCGTGTTTTTGTCGATTTCCTCCGGGAAAGAAAGCATCTGTTCGGACAGTCCCGGGAACGGGTGTAGGGACTGTTTCAAACTGTGTGTCCAGGCAAGGCCCCCTGCAGAACAGGAATGGCTGCGATGTAGTCCTGCATAAAATCCCGCAGGCATTTCGCGCGTGCGCTCAAAAGTCTCTCGCTGGGCCAGACGGCATGGATCTCACGGACGGGGCCACACCATTGTGGCAGGATGTGCTCAAGCTTTTCCCTTTCCAGCAAGGTGAGCAGTTCACTGGCGGGCAGCAGGGCAATGCCGTGTCCGTCACTGGCAAGCTGTGCGGCCAGTCCGATATCATCCACCAGCACCTGCGCCGATGGCCGCAGAACCTCCTGTTGAGAGGATTGAGTTCTGTCAAGCTGCCAGTCGGGGAAATACTTCACTGCAATAACCCTGTGCTGTTCGAGTTCTTTCGGGTTTCTGGGAGAACCTGCCTTTTGCAGATAGTTTTTTGATGCGACGAGAATGCTTCGGGTTTGCCCCAGTTTTTTCTGGGTGAACAGCGAGTCAGCCTGCGGCCCGACACGCAAGGCGATATCTGCGCGTGTCCTGAGGAGATCGGCAACAGAGTTGGTGAGCTGCAGGTCCAGGGTGATCTCGGGATATTTCCGGACAAAGGCTGACCACATCGGCTGCAGAATGCCAACGGAGATATTGGTGGGGGCCAGAACGGTCAGTCTGCCTTTGAGGGCGTGAATTTCCTGTCCCAGTGTACTGGCGGCCTCGTCAAACTGGCGGATCAGATCGGCATAGTTGTGATAATAGCTTTCCCCTTCCGGTGTCAGAATGAATTTCTGGGCTGAACGGTGGATGAGCTTGCAGCCCAGATCTTCTTCCAGCTTTCTGAGACGGCGTGTGACCGTTGCAGAAGAGAGCTTCATCTGCTCTGCCGCTGCCGAGAGGCTTTTGAGCCTTGCGATGGTGATGAAGAGTGCAATGTCGTCGTACATGATTTCTTATTTGAAATTAATGTTCTCTTTTAAGGTTATATTCTTCATATATGAAAATTACTAGTCTTCCGGAGTTAATTTGAAAAATCCTTTTATCGGAGCAAGAAATGAAAAAACTCTGGATTAGTGCCGGTATTCGTCTGGCTGAAGGAGCCGATGTGGCAGAAGCCCGCGAAGGGCTGTCCCTGCTGGTCGGGCAGACAAGGGGAGAGGAGGGGTGCCTCCTGTTCGAGATTCATCAGAATATTGAGGACACCGAACGCTTTACGCTCTGGGAGTGCTGGACCGGAGAGGATGCACTGAAAGCCCATTTCGAGGCAGAGCATACGCGGGCCTATCTGGACAGGAACCTGACCACAATTGAGTACATTGATCGCCTTGGCGGTGATCTTGGTTCAACGGAGAGACAGGTTTGATGCCATCGTTCAAACAGCGACTGGTTTCATCCCTGCTGATGTCCTTTCTGTTGTCGCTGGCTCTGTCCTGCTGGGTCAGCTTCATCAATCTGGGCCCCGGTCCGGGTTTTGTTGAAAGCTGGTTCAAGGCCTTTGCCATGGCCTGGCCAGTTTCTGCGGGGATGGCGTTTTTGTGTACGCCTTTTGTGTCCCGAATAACATCCCGTTTGCTTTCCTGAGGAGAAGACAATGGAACTGAAACGATCCAGCCTGCCGGAACTTGGGCCTCCGGCAGGCCCCTACAGCCATGCAGTATTGTATGGAAGCACACTCTTTACGTCCGGTCTGACAGCATTTGGTTCAGAGGCACAACAGGCTTCTGTCCAAAAACAGGTTGAAGAGATTTTCCGGCAACTGGCCCTGATTGCCTCAGCCCATGGAACGGGGTTGAACAATCTGGTCAAGGTGACTGTCTTTATTCCGGACCTGTCGGTGGTTCCTGAACTCAGAGAGGCTCTCTTCGTTCAGTACGGTCAGGACATTCCCGCCAGTTCGATGGTGATGGTTGCGGGCCTGTTTTCACCGGACCTGCTTGTGGAGATCGAGGCTGTTTTCGCCGTTTGATCGCTGATGAAGCCTATTGTGCCGGGGCAGCTCCTGTAGCTGTTCCGGTACGGCTTTTCTCCTGCGGGATGTATCTGATCACGATCAGGTTTGCCTGAACCGGAGCCGATTGTGTGTAGGGGGTCGTTCCCTGATAGGATACATTTGACAGTCCCAGACGTTTCATATCTGCCAGACTGAAGGTCCAGCCCTTTTTGCCGCTGGATTTCAGTTCGTGAAGATAGAGCGGGCGCATTCCGTGAAGAGTGAACTCCTTGTCAATGCCCAGTTCGTCAAAAAAGGCGGCTTCGTCCTGACGGGAGTTCCGGGATGTTTCCAGTCCTTCCTCCAGCAAGCGGGGGAAATCAGCTTTGGACAGGCCGTTTCTGCGCAGGAGCTCTGTGCTTTCCTGCAGGACTTCAGACAGTTCCTGCCGTTCCAGATCCGCACCGCTTCGATCAGGATCGCTCAGGGCAATAACATCAAACTGTGTTTCAGACCCGTGCCATCCGACAAAGGCGTCCGCCCGGATGATTTTGGCGTTGCCTGCCGGAAAGATGTAATTGGCGCAGGATGAAAAACACAGCTTTTCCACCTCGACATCCAGTCCCATCCGGTGAACCCATCTGCCCAGGGTTCGCGCCGAACGGGTTTCTCCGCCACCCGAACGGATCACGATCCGTTCAAGGTCTCCGGGGTTCAGCTCTGCAACCCTTTCCAGAAAGCTGTTCACTGTTTCTGTTTCAAGCTCGCCTTCAAAAAAGACAGTCCTGTCATCCGGAAACAGTCTTGTGTCCCGTGCAGGAAACTCTGTGCAACCTGTTGAGCCAGCGAACAGCAGGGAGAGAAGCAAGGGTCGGTATCTTCGGGGCATGTTGTCGGGCACTCTCATTCCGTTTGTCCATGTCGTTTGCAGGGCTGATACAGTAATGACCTTTTCCTGTTAGGCGGGAAAGGGAGGCTTGTGGATAAAATGGCTACAAATGGTTGCTATCTATGTCTTTTTGTTTCGAAAAAACCTGCTTTTGACCAGAAGTAGTCCGGTGCAATTTTCCATGGAAGGCTGTAGAGTGTTTGCGATGAAAAAGTTGGCGTAATTGAAGTCTGGTCTGTGAAGGGGGATCGGAGGATGGAGGAAATACTTTATCGGTACGACACCCCGTTTGTTGTGGTGTTCGGATTGTTTGTGTCGGCTGTTCTGTTGCTCTGGTCGCCTTTGGCCCGGCGTTGCTATCTGCCGTGGATTTTTCTGGTCGCTGCGCTGACAGCAGGACTGTTCTGGGATTTTCTGCAGCCATTTTCTCTTGTGGCTGTTGGTCTTTTCTATCTGTGTTATCTGGTTTTTGCGCGCTATCGACACCAGACTGTGCTGGTTGCTGTGGCGGGATTTGTCCTGCTTGTGCTCGGCTCTTCTCTTTTGCTGCACCGTTTTCCCGGGTTTGACAATCCTGTTGTGGTCGAAGCAGTGGCCCTGTCTGCAGACAGTGTGCCCTACCGGATGTACGCCAATTTTGACAAGGGACTGCTGGCTTTCTTTCTGGTTCTGGTTTTGTCCGATCCGTTACAGCAAGATCGCGGGCTTTTCCTCACATTGAAACGCTCTGTCCTGCCGACTGTTATCACTGTTGCTTTGCTGATCGGTGCTGCGATGCTTCTGGGGTTTGTCCGCTATGATCCCAAATGGTTTGACTTCTTCCGGGTCTGGCTGCCCGTCAATCTGACCTTTGTCTGCATCGCAGAAGAGGCCTTTTTTCGCGGATTTTTGCAACGCTGTTTGCAGGACAGGCTGTTAGGGTTCCGTTTTGCCGGGGGCGTGGCGCTTGTTCTGGCGTCCGTGATTTTTGGTGCGGCCCATTATCAGGGCGGACTGCCGCTGATCGTTCTCTCGACACTGGCGGGGCTGGGATACGGCTGGGCCTTTTTGCGGACAGGACGGCTTGAAGGGGCGATTGCCGTTCACTTCCTGCTCAATGCTGTTCATCTGATGCTGTTCAGCTATCCGGCCCTCGCGTGACCGTAAAATTCCCGGAAAGAGGCAGCCTGTCTGTCACAACAGTCGAGCTCCTGTAAGGATACTAACTGAATTTCCGGAATGTCTTGGTGCGGTCGAAATAGGTTTCGAGCTCTTCCATGCGCGGCCGTGTGGAAGACCAGTTCACTTCCTGGGTCTGGGCAATGACACTTTCGATCAGAAGCATGATCGCAGCATTTGAATCCCAGGCCGAGGGTGCTTCGATCCGGCAGTTGAAGCTGTGCTTGGCGTACTGCGCTGCCGGGGAACGCCACTGATCGGTAAAGAGGATGATCTCGACACCCCGTTCCTTGGCCATTTCTGCCATGCGCAGCAGGGAAGTTTCATAGCGGCGGATGTCAAACAGCACGAGAACATCGCCTTTGTTCATGTCCAGAATGTAATGTGGCCAGGCATTCGAGATCGACTGGACGTGTGTCACCTTTGGGCGAATGACCTGCATGTGTAAAAAGAAGTAATCCGCCAGGGCACGTGTGATACGACCGCCGGCGATATAGAGCCGCCTGTCTGTATCGGCAATCAGTTCGCAGCTCTGATCAAAGGTTTCCGGTTCAATCTGCGCCAGGGATTGCCTGATGTTGTTGATCACAATCTCGGTAAAGCGGTTGAGGATGTGTTCGTCCGGGGCACTGCCAACCCAGCTGTCATGCTTTGCGATCGGGCCGGTGATCTTGGCTTCCAGTTCAAGGCGGACCTCGGCCTGGAATTCGGGAAAGCCCTTGAAGCCGAGCTTCTGGACCATGCGGGCCACTGTCGGGGTGGAAACTCCGGCATCCTGTGCCACAGCCGTAATGCTGCCCAGAGCGGAAACCGGATAGTTGGACAGAATGGAACTTGCCAGCTGCCGTTCTGCACGTGTCAGAGTGTCATAGGCCCTGTTCAGGCGATCCGACACGGTTTCCGAATTTTTTGACAAGACTGTACCTCCCTGATTTGGCGGCAATCTATTGCCTGTAGGCGACATTGTGAAGAGGCAACCGGACATACCCTGAAATTATTTTTTCAGCATTTTTGTTAATTTATCGACAGAATGAGAATTTGTGAAGAAAATTTTTCAGAAACGATATTGACAGTTTTTCAAAGTTAGAAGAGATTTGTTCAGAATTAAAAAAATGAACAGGGAAGCCTTCATGTCTGCGACTACTGGACAAAGCTATGGGGAAAGTCAGGCCATTGCTGATCTGAGAGCAAGCGGCCTGCCTGCGGCTTTTGTGGATTGCAAGGCTGACAAGCTGAAGGAAAAAGACAGCGAGACTGTCGGTTGTCTGAATCCGGATGGCGTGTCGCCCTTTCTTCTGGTGTGCGAGCACGCTTCCTTTGACATCCCTGAACGCTACAATGGACTTGGGTTGAGCGAGGAAGATCGCCTCAGTCATGCTGCCTGGGACCCCGGTGCAGCAGAGGTGGCAGCCCGTATGGGGCGGATGTTGAATGCCCGCCTCGTTGCCGGGAAGGTCTCCCGCCTTGTCTACGATCTGAACAGGCCACCGGAGGACGGGCAGGCGATGCGTGCTCAAAGCGAGCGCATTCATATCCCGGGCAATGTCGATCTGGATGAACAGGGCAGGCAGGAACGGGTTCAAACCATCTACAATCCCTTTTGCGAAGCGGTTGATGCGGCCATTCAGACCTCTGTACGACAGCCAATTCTGGTCACCATTCACAGCTTTACTCCGGTTTTTAACGGCAGGGAACGTGCTGTTGAAATTGGCGTTCTGCACGATGAGGATCACCGTTGGGCGGATCAGATGCTGGACTCTGCCGGCCGTTTTACCTCTGCCAGAGTGGAGCGTAACGACCCTTACGGGCCCGAAGATGGTGTAACGCACACGCTCAAGCTGCATGGTCTGAAAAACAAATTGCACAATGTCATGATCGAAGTTCGAAACGATCTGATTCAAACGGCTGAAGAACAAGAAAAAATGGCGCGTTGTCTGGCTGACTGGCTTGATGATGTGAGACAGAAACTGGGACTCTAGACGAACAGGGGAGGCTTCCCGAATGCCAGGTCTGATACGCCAGTATGTGCGTGTTGTGGATGCGGTGAATTACCGTATCGGGCGCGTGATGATGTACGGCATCTTTGTGATGATGGGGATCCTGTTGTGGTCTTCCGTCTCCAAAACCTTTTTCCTTCCATCGCTCTGGACGCTGGAAATGGCGCAGTTTGCGATGGTCGCCTATTACATTATGGGCGGGCCCTATTCCATTCAGATGGGATCGAATGTTCGCATGGACCTCTTCTACGGTTCCTGGTCTCCCAAACGCCGGGCACTGGCTGATTCCGTAACAATTTTCTTCCTGATTTTCTATCTTGGTGTCCTGCTTTACGGAGCTTTCGACAGCACCAGCTATTCGCTCGAGTATGGCGAGCGCAGCCCGACGGCATGGCGCCCCTTCCTCTGGCCTATCAAAGTTCTGATGTGTTTCGGCTTCTTCCTGATGCTGCTTCAGGCCTTTTCCGAACTCTTTAAAGACCTTGCGCGCATCAAAGGGGAAGAAATCTGATGTCCTATGAGTTGATTGCCATTTTGATGTTCTCGACCATGATGCTGATGCTCATGACGGGGCAGCGCGTCTTCGGTGCGATCGGGGCCGTTGCGGCTGTCGCTGCCCTGACCCTGTGGGGGACAGGTGGTTCAGACATTCCCTTCTCGTCGGCGATGAAGCTGATGAAATGGTACCCGCTTCTGACACTGCCGATGTTTATTTTCATGGGCTATGTCCTGTCCGAGTCCAAGATTGCCGATGACCTTTACAAGATGTTCCATGTCTGGATGGGACCTGTGCCGGGCGGTCTGGCGATCGGGACCATTTTCCTGATGGTTCTGGTCTCGGCGATGAACGGACTGTCGGTTGCAGGGATGGCGATTGGTGCCACAATCGCCCTGCCGGAGCTGCTGCGTCGCGGTTATGACAAGCGCATGGTCACAGGGGTGGTTCAGGCCGGTTCCTCGCTGGGGATTCTGGTGCCGCCATCTGTTGTTCTGGTGCTCTATGCCATGATCGCACGTCAGCCGGTTGGCCAGCTGTGGCTTGCCGGTGTGATGCCGGGGCTTCTGATGGCAGCACTGTTCATCCTTTACATTGTCATTCGCTGTCGCTTGCAGCCGGAGCTTGGTCCGGCGCTGAAAAAGGAAGACCGCAGCCAGATTTCCCGGGCCGAGAAACTCCGCCTGCTGCGCGCCGGTATCCTGCCGATTGTGATCTTTGCGACCATGATGGTGCCTTTCGTCAAGGGTTGGACCTCACTGGTTGAAAGCTCTGCCATCGGTGCCATTGCAGCCTTTGTTGCAGCGGTGATCAAGGGCAGAATGACCAGAGAGGTTTTTGAAACCTCGGTGCGTCAGACCCTTGGTATTTCCTGCATGTTCATGTGGATCATTCTGGCGGCTCTCGGCTTTGGTGCTGTCTTTGACGGGCTGGGCGCTGTCCGTGCCATCGAAAACCTCTTCACCGAGCAACTGGGCCTGAGCCCGTGGATGATCCTGATCCTGATGCAGCTGTCCTTTATCATCATGGGAACCTTCCTGGATGACACGGCCATGCTGGTCATTGTGGCGCCGCTTTACGTTCCGCTGGTTCACGCGCTTGGTTTCGATCTGATCTGGTATGGCGTGCTCTATACGATCACAACGCAGATTGCCTATATGACACCTCCTTTCGGTTACAACCTTTTCCTGATGCGGGCCATGGCTCCTCCGGAGATTGGATTGCGCGATATCTACGGCTCCATCCTTCCCTTTGTGATGGTGATGGTTCTGGCCCTGTCCCTGGTCATGATCTTCCCGGAAATCGCACTGTGGCTGCCTGAAACAGTCTATGCCAAATAAAAACGACAAGAACCCCGGGAAAGACCGGGGCACCACAACCGGGTTTCGTTCGGGAACCCAACTCATATCTTCTACTGAGCAAGGAGACTTCGATATGACTACAACGAGACGGACGTTCCTCAAGGGTGCTGCACTGGCAGCGCCTGCGACAGTAATCTCTGGCGCTCCAGCGATTGCACAGTCCAAAATCCGCTGGCGTATGCAGACCTATGCCGGTTCCGCACTGGCCGAGCACGTGATCAAGCCGGCGATCGACAGCTTCAACAAGATTGCTGGCGACGAGATGGAAATCGAGCTGTTCTATGCGGATCAGCTGGTTCCGACAGGCGAGCTGTTCCGCGCCATGCAAAAGGGCACAATCGATGCGGTTCAGTCCGATGACGATTCCATGGCTTCCCCGACAGAAGTGACTGTTTTCGGCGGTTACTTCCCGTTTGCAAGCCGTTACTCCCTGGATGTTCCGGTGCTGTTCAACCAGTACGGCCTGAACGAGATCTGGGATGCGGAATACTCCAAGGTCGGCGTGAAGCACATCTCTGCCGGTGCCTGGGATCCCTGTCACTTCGCAACAGTTGATCCGATCAACTCCCTGGAAGACCTCAAGGGCAAGCGTGTCTTCACCTTCCCGACTGCCGGTCGCTTCCTGAGCCAGTTCGGCGTTATTCCTGTAACCCTGCCATGGGAAGACATCGAGGTTGCGGTGCAGACCGGCGAACTGGACGGTATCGCATGGTCCGGTATTACCGAGGACTATACTGTTGGCTGGGCTGATGTGACCAACTACTTCCTGACCAACAACATTTCCGGTGCATGGGCTGGTTCCTTCTTTGCGAACATGGACCGCTATCAGGAACTGCCGGATCACCTGAAAGAGCTGTTGAAGGTCTGCATGGACAGCTCTCACTACTATCGTCAGTGGTGGTACTGGGGTGGCGAAGCCTCCTTGCGTGTGAACGGTGACAAGATGAAGCTGACAACCATCCCTGATGAAGAATGGGCACAGGTGGAAAATGCCGCTGTGAAGTTCTGGGATGAGGTCGCTTCCGAGTCCGAAACAAAGGCGAAGGTTGTTGAAATCTTCAAGCGCTATAACGCCGACATGCAAAAGGCAGGTCGCCCGTATCGCTACGGTTAAGTCCGTATCCTTTGATCATGCTTGTGGGGAACCCGGCTCTGTTTCAGAGCCGGGTTCTGATAAAAACTCTTTTTTGAAAGCCTGAAAGAATGTCTGTTTCATCCCGATCCCTGTCTTTCGAAGATTTGAAAGCCCGCGTTGACGATGGCTCTGTCGATACTGTTCTGGTGTGTCTGGTGGATATGCAGGGACGTTTGATGGGCAAGCGTTTCCATGCCCGTCACTTTGTTGATTCTGCCTGGGACGAAACCCATTGCTGTAACTATCTCCTGGCAACGGATTTCGAGATGTACACCGTTTCAGGCTACAAGGCGACAAGCTGGGAAGGCGGGTATGGCGACTATGTCATGAAGCCGGACCTTGCCACGATCCGCATGACGCCGTGGCTCGAAGGCACTGCGATGGTGTTGTGTGATGTGTTGGACCATCACACGCATGAAGAGATCGCTCACTCGCCACGCGCCATGCTGAAAAAGCAGGTTGCGCGTCTGAACAAGCTTGGCTTCAAGGCCATGACAGCGACCGAGCTGGAGTTCTTCTATTTCGAGAAGAGCTTTGATGAAATCCGCAAGGACAAATACCGCGATCTGGAGCCGATTTCCGGCACCAATCAGGATTACAACATTCAGCAGACAACCCGTGAGGAATACCTGCTGCGCCCGGTGCGCAATCACCTCTATAACGCGGGCATTCCGGTGGAAAACACCAAGGGTGAAGCCGAGACAGGTCAGGAGGAGCTGAACATTCGCTATGCCGATGCAATGGATTGTGCGGACTACCACACCATTGCCAAGCAGGCGATCAAGGATATCGCCTGGCAACAGGGGCACGCGGTGACTTTTCTGCCGAAGTGGCACCACGAGAAAGTGGGCAGTTCCTCTCACATTCACCAGTCTCTCTGGACCGAGGATGGAAAGCCGGCCTTTTATGATCCTGATGGTCGCTTCGGCATGTCCGAAGTCATGGGACAGTATGTTGCCGGGTTGCTGAAATATGCGCCCGATGTCATGTACTTCCTGGCACCCTATGTGAACAGCTACAAGCGTTTCCAGAAGGGAACCTTCGCACCGACAAAGACAGTCTGGTCCGTTGATAACCGGACAGCAGGTTTCCGTCTGTGTGGTGATGGCACCAAGGCAATCCGCATGGAATGTCGCGTTGGTGGATCCGATCTCAACCCTTATTTGGCGATTGCAACACAGCTTTCTGCTGGTATTAAGGGCATTGAAGAGAAACTCTCGCTTCCTGAACCACAGGAAGGAGATGTCTACAGCGCAGAAGATGCAGGCGAAATGCCGATGAATCTGCGCGATGCACGCGAATGTCTGAAGGCTTCTGCCATGTTGCGCGAGGCTTTTGGCGATGACGTGGTTGACCACTATGCCCGTGCGGCCGAGTGGGAACTTGAAGAATTCGACCGAATTGTCACTGATTATGAAGTCGCCCGTGGTTTTGAACGGGCCTAGTTTGAGGTTTTCTCTATGACAAAAGTGCTGAAGTGTATCTCGCCGATTGATGGCTCGGTCTATGCCGAACGTCCGGTGTTGAGCGCTGAACAAGCCAGAGAGGCTGTTGCGCGTGCAAATGCAGCCCAGAAGGAATGGGCTTCACGCCCCCTGGACGAGCGTATTGCACTGGTTCGTGCCGGTGTTGAGCGCGTGGGCGAAATGAACGATGAAATCGTGCCGGAACTGGCGCACCAGATGGGACGTCCTGTTCGCTATGGTGGTGAATTCGGCGGCTTCAAGGAGCGTGCCGGTTACATGGCCGACATCGCACAGGAGGCTCTGGCGCCGATTGAAGTGTCAGACGATGGCGCCTTCAAACGCTATATCAAGCGCGTGCCCCAGGGCGTTGTTCTGGTCGTCGCACCGTGGAACTACCCTTATATGACAGCGGTGAACACAGTTGCTCCTGCCCTGATTGCCGGAAATGCTGTCCTGCTGAAGCACGCAACCCAGACACTGCTGGTTGGCGAGCGCATGGCGAAGGCCTTCCATGAAGCAGGTGTGCCTGCGGATGTGTTCCAGAATGTTTTCCTTGATCACGACACAACATCCGATCTGATTGCATCCAGAGCTTTTGGCTTTGTGAACTTCACGGGCTCTGTCGGTGGTGGTCAGGCCATGGAAAAGGCGGCTGCCGGGACCTTCACAGGTGTTGGAACCGAGCTGGGAGGCAAGGATCCGGGCTATGTCATGGAAGATGCCGATCTGGATGCTGCTGTTGATACACTGATCGACGGGGCCATGTTCAACTCCGGCCAGTGCTGTTGCGGTATCGAGCGTATCTACGTTCACGAGAACCTCTATGATGCCTTCCTTGAAAAGGCCGCTGCCATTGTCAACGGCTACAAGCTGGGCAATCCGCTTGATGAAGCGACAACAATCGGACCGATGGCGCATGTTCGTTTCGCACAGGAAGTTCGTGAGCAGGTCAGCGAAGCGCTGGCTTCAGGTGCCAAGGCCCTGATTGATCCTGCCAACTTCCCGGAAGATGACGGCGGTGCCTATCTGATGCCGCAAATTCTGGTTGATGTTGATCACTCCATGCGCGTGATGCGCGATGAGAGCTTTGGCCCGGTTGTCGGTGTCATGAAGGTCAGCAGTGATGAAGAAGCTGTTGCCCTGATGAATGACAGCAGTTTTGGTCTGACGGCCTCTCTCTGGACGAAGGATGTCGAGCGGGCAGAGCGCGTTGCAGATCAGATCGAGACCGGCACAGTCTTCATGAACCGCTGTGACTATCTGGACCCGGCTCTGTGCTGGACCGGCTGTAAAGACACCGGCCGTGGTGGTGGTCTGTCCGTTATCGGCTTCCACAATGTCACGCGTCCGAAATCCTATCATTTGAAAAAGGCCCAATAACCATGAAGCTCTTTGGAAACTGGTCTTACCCGACGGCTGTTCGCTTTGGTGCAGGCCGTATCAGTGAACTGGCAGAAGCCTGTGCGGCAGCCGGTATCAAGAAACCTCTTCTCGTCACGGACAAGGGGCTGGCGTCCCTTCCTGTGACCCAGTCCACTCTGGATCTGATGGAGGCGGCCGGTCTGGGTCGCGCGATGTTCTCGGAAGTTGATCCGAACCCGAGCGAGATTAATGCTGAAGCGGGTGTGAAGGTCTATCGTGAAGGTGGGCATGACGGGGTCATTGCCTTTGGTGGCGGCTCGGGCCTTGATCTGGCCAAGGTTGTGGCCTTCATGGCCGGTCAGACACGTCCGATCTGGGATTTTGAGGACATTGGCGACTGGTGGACACGTGCTGATGCGGATGCCATTGCTCCCGTGATCGCGGTTCCCACAACAGCGGGTACAGGCTCTGAAGTTGGTCGTGCCAGCGTGATCACAAATTCTGTGTCACACGAAAAGAAAATCATTTTCCACCCGAAAATGCTGCCGGTTACTGTGATCTGTGATCCGGAGCTGACTGTCGGTATGCCGAAGATGATTACAGCCGGTACAGGCATGGATGCCTTTGCGCACTGTCTGGAAGCGTTCTGTTCGCCGCACTATCATCCCATGAGCCAGGGTATCGCCCTGGAGGGGATGCGTCTGGTGAAGGACTATCTGCCGCGTGCCTATGCTGATGGCACTGATCTTGAAGCGCGTGCGCACATGATGTCTGCTGCTGCGATGGGCGCGACTGCTTTCCAGAAGGGGCTGGGTGCCATTCACGCTCTGTCTCACCCGATTGGCGCGATGCACAACACGCACCACGGCACAACCAACGCCGTCGTTATGCAGCCTGTGCTGACCTTCAACCGCTCTGCGATTGAAGAGCGTCTCAACATGGCGGCAGCCTATCTCTCGATTGAGGGGGGATATGAAGGGTTCTACAACTATGTTGGTGAGCTGAACCGTTCCCTGTCCATTCCTGCAAACCTGACAGAGCTGGGTGTCACCAACCCGGATCTGGACAAACTGGTCGCAGGTGCCCTGATCGATCCTTCTGTCGGGGGCAACCCGGTTGAGATGACCGCAGAGAACACACGCAAACTCTTTGAGGCGTGTTTCTAGGAAAGGATACGGCAGGGGTTTCCCTGTTGTGTTGGGAAAGGGGCTGCTTCGGCAGCCCCTTTTTTTTGCTTTCAAGTGTTTTGTTTTTAAAGGGTTTTTGAAAAATTTCCATTTTTGTTCTCATTTTGTTCTTGATTTGATTCTGGTTCGGATATATCAATTGTTCATGAAATGTTCTTGTTTTGACGCCAGATGAAATGGGAGATTGATGATGCTGAAGCCAATGGTACAGGAGCAAAATGGTCTGGACTTTATGCTGAGTACAGCGGCAGCGCTTGGCAGCTTTACCTTCTTTCTCTTTGTTTTGTCCTATGGCTGGTATTCAGCCTTTTCTGTCATGGGGTCCTGATCGGGCGGCTTCGACAAAAAAGGCAGAAAAAAGACAGAGTGCTCTTGACCATTCAGTCAAGAGCACTACTTATATGGGGAGTTTGAAGTAATGGAGCTCCTGCATGCCGACAAACAACACCAAGGAAAGATTGCTGGAAACTGCGACAGAGATGGTCTGGCGCAACAGCTATGGTTCTGTGAGTGTTGATGAAATCTGCAAGGCTGCGGATGTCAGGAAGGGAAGCTTCTATCACTATTTCAAAAGCAAGGCTGATCTGGCACTGGCCTGTATGGAGAGGGAATGTGATGAGGCCATTGGCATCATGGACAGGATCTTTTCACCCGGCAAGCATCCGATCCAGCGCGTTCTTGATCTGAGCAGGGAAGCTCTGATCCATCAGCGCGAGGTTCAGGAACTCTATGGTCAGGTTTGCGGCTGTCCTTTTATGACCCTCGGGTCTGAAATGGCCGGCCATGATGCAGAAGGGCTCTGTGCGAAATCCGATGAAGTGTCCCGGATGTTCGAGGCTTACTACATCAATCTGGTTCGTGACCTGGGGGCACAGGGGTATCTGCCTGCAAGCATTGATGCTGTCAGCCGCGGGGAAGAGACCTACCGCTACGTTGTCGGCATGATCATGGTGGCCCGGGTCCAGAATTCGCTGGTGGCTGTGGAACGTGACCTGCTTCACGGACTGTTCCGCATCATTGGATTGCGGGATGAGGATGTTGAAGCCTTCCTGCGTGAAAAGACGCCTGCTGCCTAGGGGAAGGTGCAGCAAGAGTGTGGTGGTAACAAATGGCTGTGGGGTGCAGCCCTTTATTTTGACTTGGGATTTGACCAAACGGTCAAGTGGGTAAGAGAGATATAAAATGTCTGTATCTGGAAACAAAAAGAAGCTCTTGCTGGCAACAGGCCTTGTCGTGGCCCTTGGAGCACTGGGTGCCGGTATCTATTCCGAAGGCCAGACCGTTGAGGCGGCTGATGCTGAAGCTGTTGCACAGGCTGCTCCGCCAGCTGTGCCGGTGGCGGCGATCCATGCCAAGGCTGAGCCTGTTCAAATCTGGTCCGAGTATTCCAGCCGGCTGGAAGCGGTGGATTTTGCGGAAATTCGTCCGCAGGTCAGCGGTACGATTACCGATGTCCTGTTCGAGGATGGGCAGGCTGTGGAGAAGGGGGAGGTTCTCTTTGTGATCGATCCCAAACCCTACGAGGCAGCAGTGGCGCAGGCCAGGGCAGGGTTGAGTTCAGCAAGAAATCAGGCGTCCTTTGCAAGCAAACAGCTGAAACGGGCGCAGGGGCTGATCAATTCTGCAGCAATCTCCGAACGTTTGCTGGATGAGCGCAAAAACGAGGCCAATGTATCCCATGCTTCTGTCAAGGCAGCCGAAGCACGTCTAATTCAGGCAGAGATCGATCTGGATCGCGCCTATGTCAAGGCGCCGATTTCCGGGCATGTCAGCCGTGCTGAAATCACACGAGGCAACCTTGTTGAGGGTGGTGGAAGTGCTCCGGTTCTGACCTCCATTGTGTCCAATGACGGGATCTATGCGGCTTTTGATGTCGATGAGCAGACCTACCTGAACCATATCCGCACCGTTGGAACACAGGATCAGGCAGAAGCCGACAGAATTCCTGTCCGTCTGACACTGGGAAGCAGCGGACAGCTTTTCGAGGGCTTCGTACACAGCTTTGACAACCGCATTGATGCGACCTCCGGCACAATCCGCGCGCGTGCCTATTTTGCGAACCGCGATGGTATGCTGTTGCCGGGGATGTTTGGCACGGTCCAGATCGGCAGTGCCAGGGCTGAAAAGCATATTCTGATTTCAGAAACCGCAATCGGCACCAATCAGGATCGCAAGTTTGTTTATGTGGTTGATGCCGAGGGCAAGGCGGCTTATCGGGAAGTCTTGCTGGGTGAACGTTTCGAAGGAAAACGCATCGTTACCAAGGGCCTCAACGATGGTGATGTGGTCATCACCGAGGGGCTGATGCGTATTCGTCCAAGCATGCCTGTGGACCCGCAGTTCGCCGACAAGGTTGCCAGCGCAGGTTAATATTTTGGAACGCAGGAAGAAGACCCTTCTCCCTGCGTTTCTCCCTTCCCGGGCAACAAGCCGGAACACATAAAGAATGACATGTCCTGACGGCAGAGGCCCGGGGGTGTGTCGTCCAATCCTGCGCATCAAGCTGATGCACTCCCTTTCTGTTGAGACATTGCCATGAATATCTCCGGATTTTTTGTGAACAGACCTATCTTTGCTTCTGTTCTGTCCATTCTTATCTTCATTGCTGGCGCCATTGCCATGTTGCGCCTGCCTATTTCCGAATACCCGGAAGTCTCTCCGCCGTCTGTGGTGGTCAACGCCCAATTCCCTGGGGCGAACCCTGCAATTATCGCCGAGACAGTCGCAACACCGCTGGAAGAGCAGATCAACGGTGTTGAAAACATGCTCTACATGAACTCTCTGGCGTCTTCGGACGGAGCCATGCAGTTGCGTGTGACCTTTGCGATCGGAACGGATCCGGATCTGGCTCAGCAGCTTGTTCAGAACCGAGTGCAGCAGGCGCTTCCCCGCCTGCCGGAGGTCACGCGTGATCTCGGGGTAACGGTGACCAAGTCGTCTCCCGATCTGACAATGGTGGTTCACCTGCGTTCGCCCAACGGCAGCTATGACATGCTGTATCTGCGGAACTTTGGAACCCTGAACGTGCGGGATGAACTCGCGAAAATTCAAGGGGCGGGGCAGGTGCTGATGTTCGGCTCCGGTGATTACGCAATGCGTGTCTGGCTGAACCCTGACAGAATTGCCGAACTGGATCTGACAGCCTCGGAAGTGGTGGATGCCATTCGTGGGCAGAACCTCCAGGTTGCAGCGGGTGTGATCGGTGGGCCTCCCTATGATGACGGCATCCAGATTCAGTCTCCTGTTAACGTCAAGGGGCGCCTGCAAAGCCGTGAAGAGTTCGAGCAGATCATCATCAAGCGCGATGAAAACGGGACAATCACCCGTCTGTCCGATGTGGCGCGGGTCGAGCTGGATGCCCAGACCTATGCCCTTCGTTCCCTTTTGAACAACGAGCAGGCGGCGGCCATTGCTGTCTTCGCCTCTCCGGGGGCGAATGCCCTGAACATTGCACAGGATGTCCGCGCAACCATGGAGCGCCTGAAGCAGACTTTCCCGGATGATGTGGACTATTCCATCGTTTACGATACGACTGTCTTTGTCAGTGATTCCATCGAAGCGGTCATGAAGACCCTGCTTGAGGCGATCCTGCTGGTGGTGCTGGTGGTGATCATCTTCCTGCAGACCTGGCGGGCCTCCATCATTCCTCTTCTGGCCGTGCCTGTTTCGATTGTTGGTACCTTTGCCTTCATGTATGCCTTCGGGTTTTCGATCAACGTGCTTTCGCTTTTTGGTCTGATTCTGGCCATTGGTATTGTTGTCGATGATGCCATTGTTGTTGTCGAGAACGTCGAGAGAAACGTGGCCAGTGGCAAGACCCCGAAGGAGGCCACCATCCAGGCGATGAAAGAGGTCACAGGGCCCATTATTGCCACGTCGCTTGTTCTTGCCGCTGTCTTTGTCCCGATTGCCTTTGTCAGTGGTCTGACAGGACAGTTTTACAAGCAGTTTGCCCTGACCATCGCGATTGCGACCTTCATTTCCACCATCAATTCCCTGACGTTGAGCCCGGCGCTCTCTGCCTTGCTGCTCAAGCCGGAGCACGAGCAAAGGGACTGGTTGACAAGGCTGCTGAATTTCCTCTTTGGCTGGTTCTTCAGGCTTTTCAATATCGGGTTCGGGAAAAGTCAGAATGGCTACGCAAAGGCTGTTGGTCTTTTCACAACGCGCAAGGTCATCATGATGGCGATCTTTGGTGGTCTTGTTTACCTGACCGGGCACACCTTCATGTCGGTTCCCAAGGGTTTTGTTCCCGCGCAGGACAAGGGCTATCTGATCAGCTTTGCCCAGCTGCCTCCGGGCGCTACACTGGAGCGGACTGAAGAGGTGATGCGCGAAATGGCGGAAATTGCCCTGCAACAGGAGGGTGTTGCCAGTGCTGTTCAGTTCCCGGGCCTGTCTGTGAACGGGTTTGTAAACAGCCCGGCCTCAGGTATTGTCTTTGTCACACTGGATGACTTTTCCGAAAGAACAGCGCCCCATCTCAACGGCTTTGCCATTGCGGGAGCCCTGCAGCAGAAGTACAACACGATTGAGGAGGCCTTTGTTGCGATCTTCCCGGCTCCTCCGGTCAGCGGTCTGGGGAACACGGGCGGCTTCAAACTGCAGGTTCAGGACCGCAATGACCTTGGTTATGAAGCTCTGGACAATGCGGTTCAGCAGGTGCTTGGCAAGGCCTATGCCGATCCTGCCCTGACCCGTGTTTATACCAACTACAACATCAGCTATCCGCAGCTTTTTGCAAATCTGGATCGCACCAAGGCGGAGCGTCTGGGGATCTCGGTCGAAGAGGTCTTCAGGACCATGCAGATCTATCTTGGTTCCCGGTTTGTAAATGACTTCAACCAGTTTGGCCGGACCTATCAGGTCATTGCGCAGGCTGACAAGGAGTTCCGTTCCGAGCCGGATGACATTCTTGCCCTGCAAACCCGCAATCTTGAGGGACAGATGATTCCTCTTGGTTCTGTGCTTGAGGTTGAGGAGACCTTCGGTCCGGAAATCGCATCGCGGTACAACGCCTATCGCTCGGCTGATATCAACGGAGATGCCGCGCCGGGATACTCTTCCGGTCAGGCACAGGATGCCATCGTCAGAATTCTGGAGGAAACACTTCCACCGGGGATTGACTATGAGTGGACCGAGCTGACCTATCAGCAAATTCTGGCAGGCAACACGGCGGTCTTTATCTTCCCGCTCTGTCTGTTCCTTGTCTTCCTCGTTCTGGCTGCGCAGTATGAGAGCCTGACCCTGCCTCTGGCGGTGATTCTGATTGTGCCCATGGCCATTCTCTCGGCCATGCTGGGGATCAAGTATACCGGGGGAGACAACAATATCTTCACGCAGATCTCGCTCTTTGTTCTTGCCGGGCTTGCCTCGAAAAACGCGATCCTGATTGTCGAGTTTGCCAGGGAGCTGGAGCGTGAGGGCCGCTCAATTGTTCAGGCCGCTATCGAGGCATCACGCCTGCGTCTGCGACCAATCCTGATGACCTCCATTGCCTTTATCATGGGCGTTCTTCCCCTGGTGGTCAGTCAGGGCGCCGGTGCTGAAATGCGTCAGGCCATCGGTGTTGCGGTCTTCTATGGTATGATCGGTGTGACAGTCTTCGGCCTGATCTTCACGCCTGTTTTCTATGTTCTTCTTCGCAAGCTCGAAGCTGCCCTGAAGAAAAAGGACAATCCAGTGCAGGAGCCTGCGGATGTGAAGGAAGCGGGCTGATCCGTAAAGTGTTTCAAAAGGAAAAGCCCCCTGCTTTGATGAGCAGGGGGCTTTTTTCTGACTGTCTTCCTTTTCAGGCACTGCCGCTTGTCTGGCCCATCTGATCGGCGACCTCGCCGAGAATGCGGCCTTCCAGGGAAAGTTCCAGAAAGCGGATATAGTCGGCCTGATCGGATATCTTCCGGCGGGCTGTATCAATAACATCCAGAGGGTGGGCAGCATCCAGTCCGTATTTCTGGATCAGTGTGATCATTTCTGCACTGAGATCGTTCAGGCGTTTTTGAATGTCTGCAATGGATTGTGGATGGGACATGAAAGGGACTTTCCGGTGAGGATCAGGCCGTCAGCTTTTTGAGCGTGGCCACAAAGGCTTCGATTTCGTCCTCTGTGTTGTAATAGTGCACGGAAGCGCGAACAACCTTTTTCAGACCCCGTGCCTCGAAGGAAATCAGTGAACCCGAGCCTTGCGAGCGGGAGACATTGATCTGTTCCTTTCGCAGGGCTGTTTTGATCTCGTCAACGTCGTGTCCGGCGACTGTAAAGGTAACAATCCCGCATTTTTCCAAACCAAGATCGGTCAGGGTTGCGCCCGGAATATCCTGTTTGATCCTTGTACGCAGAAGATCTGCCAGGAAATAGATGCGGTCCCTGATGCTGTTCAGATCAAGGGACAGGGCATAGTCGATTGCAACGCCCAGTGCTGCCATTCCGGCAAAGTTTTTTTCCCAGTTTTCAAAGCGTTTGGCATCACCTCTCAGTGTGTAGGCTGTACGGCTGGTCAGGGTTGCAGCGTGCTGGTCCAGAAGCACCGGGTTCAGTTTGTCGATCCAGTCCCTGCGGATGTAGAGCAGTCCTGTCCCGCGCGGTCCGCGCAGATATTTTCGTCCGGTTCCGGTCAGAAAGTCACAGCCGATGTCCTCCACGTCCAGAGGCAGTTGGCCAACGGACTGGCAGGCATCCAGAAGGAAGGGAACCTTGTGCTTTTTTGCAATCTTTCCAACCTCTGCGGCCGGGTTGACCAGTCCGCCTCCTGTTGGAATGTGACTCATTGTGATCAGGGCTGTGCTGTCATCAATGGCAGCTTCAAGCGCCTTGAGGTCGACAGCTCCGTTTTCATCATCCGGGATGAAGACAATCTCGGCTCCGCAGCTTTCGGCCCTGTGCAGATAAGCAATGACATTGCTGCCGTACTCGGCTTCACAGGTCAGAATTCTGTCACCGGCCTTCAAAGGCAGGCTGTAGAAGATCATATCCCATGCGCGCGTTGCATTTTCTGCAAAGGCGATCTCGTCCGGAGAACAGTTCAGCAGTTTGGCCGAGGCTTTATAGAAGTTCTCCAGCCTGTCAGAGAGCAGCTCTGCTGTCTCGTAGCCGCCGTACTGTTCTTCATGGTCCAGATATTCATGCAGGGCGTCCGAGACGGGAGCAGGCATCAGTGAGGAGCCTGCATTGTTAAAGTGGATCAGGCGGTCACACGCGCGGGTTTCTTCGCGGATTACTTCCAGATCAAGTGCCATTTCCCGTATCTCCAGCCATTTCTATTCGTGATTTCACGTGGATAGTAATACGGGAATAAATAAAATGAAATAAAACAGAGCCTTCCGGTTTTTTTTGTGTTATGAGCCTCTCGAAATGGGGGAATGATGTCCGGACTCTGTGGGGCGGTCTGTACAGACAGATCAGGTTTCAGGACAGACTTTCTCCTTATCCTGTCGTGTGTTGTTGAGGATTTTGCTTTTCAAGAGAAACGAAAACAGGATTTGGGGCTGTGTTTCTGTTATCGGAGGTTGATCCGAAAACCCTTGTCTTTGCCTTGGGCTTCGGAGAATTTTTTACTGCTATTGCGATGGTGATGTTTCTGTTCCTCTTTTTGCAGAGGAAAGAGCAGGCACTGCTGTGGTGGGTGGTCAGCAAGGCGTTCATCGGTTTGGGGCTTCTGTCGCTTTTCTATCGACAGGGGTTCGAGTCGACGTCCCTGTCTGTTGTCCTGACCAATACGCTGATCATTCTGGGGCATCTGGCACTGGTCTATGCCGGTCGCGTCTTCTGGGAAGAGCAACAGGCTTTTCTGTCGTCGCGGATCATGCTGACCCTCAGTGTTATTGGTATTTTCTGTTTTTCAGCCACACTCTTCTGGACCTTTGCGGAACCGCAGGTCATGAAGCGAACCATTGTGACCAGCTCCTTTTATGCCCTGTGTAGCTGGGTCTATGGCATCCATTTCTATCTGCACTACAAAAAGGCCCTCCTGAGAGGGGAGCGTTGTCCGTCCAGTCTGGCAATTGCCTGTCTGATGGGACTGAACGGTTTGTTTCATTCCTACTTTTCATTGAGCCTGCTGGGCGTTTCGACCGGCGGAACCTATTTTGATCTCCCTGTTGTTTCAATCCAGTTCCTCTGGTTCTTTGCGTTCTTTATTGGTCTGGCGCATTACATTGCGGTCATCGGTGCCTGTTTTGAAAAACAGCAGCAGGCCCTCCGCAAAGCCCTGAAAAAGGCCGAGCATCTTCGTGCAGAAAAACAGAAACTGATCTACACACTCATTCACGAGTTCCGCAATCCCGTTACGATGATTGACCGCTCCATGCAGCTTTTTCTGATGACGGCAAACGGCGCTTTGAAACCAGAGCAGGAACAGCGTCTGGAAGAGGTCCGAAGCAAGGCTTCACAGCTTCACCTGCTCATGGATCATGTTCTGGTCGACAGTACGGATCTGGAAAAGGAAGAGGACCCGATGCGCTCACTGGATGTTGCTCTTATGCAGCAGCGTATTTTCCAGAGCCTGAGCGAACCCCTCGAGCGCCACCGTTTGCAGATCTATGCGGATGAACTGGAAGGGCAGGAGATTGTTTGTTACCCGAACAAGCTTGTCATTGCGCTGAACAATCTGGTGGCCAATGCCCTGCGCTATTCCCCGGAAGGCAGTCCGGTGGAGCTCTGGATCGAAAGGAAGAACGGTACTGTTTCCTTCGTTGTCGAAAACAGGGGACAGAGCCTGAGTGAGGATGAACTGAATCAGGTGCGCATGCAGTTCTTCCGCGGGGAGAACACAGAAGGGCAGGACGGATTGGGACTGGGGCTTTCCGTGGTTCAGTGGGTGGCTGAACGCCATAGCGGCTATTTTGAACTCAAGGGCCTCGGAGGAGAGGGAACCCGCGCTGTTCTGACCATTCCCCAGTAATGAATGGATTTCTTGTGAAATGAAAAGCCTGCTCTTCAGGAGCAGGCTTTTCTGTTTGAAGCTTGAAATTCTAATGCCAGAGCGGCTTGTCGAGCATTTCCAGATGCATGCCTTCACCTTCGAAGGGATGAGCCCTTGCAACATCTTCATCCAGTTCGACCCCGATCCCGGGTTCTGTTGGAGGGATAAGATATCCTTCTTCCCATTGCAGAGGCTTTTTCAGGATTTGGGCGTGGAAATCGTCAAACTGCTTGATGCTTTCCTGGATCAGGAAATTGGGGCTGGCTGTGTCGACCTGGATGTTTGCGGCAGCCTCGATGGGCCCGCAATAGCAGTGAGGTGCAATCTGGGCGTAGTGCGCTTCAGCCATGGTCGCGATTTTGCGCGCTTCCGTGATGCCGCCCACACGGCCTGAATTGAACTGGAGGATGGAGGCGGCTTCCTTGCGCAGAAGTTCGCTGAACTCATATTTGGTTGTCAGGCGTTCACCGGTTGCAACAGGGATGGATGTGCTGCGTGCAACACGCGCCATGGCGTCTGCATTGCCCGGAGGAACAGGCTCCTCGAACCAGAGCGGATCATAGGGTTCCAGATATTTGGCCAGTCTTATGGCGCTTGCCGGGGACATTTGTCCGTGTGTTCCAAACAGCAGGTCGGCCTTGCTCCCGACCGCTTCACGGATCCTCTTGCAGAACGTTGCAGAACGCTCCATGGCTTCCAGGGAAATCATGCTGGGATCAAAGGTTGTATAGGGGCCCGCGGGATCAAACTTCAGAGCTGTGAAACCCTGTTTGACATATTCTGCTGCGCGCTCGGCTGAGGCATCAACATCATGGTAGAAATCGTCCTTGTCGGTCTCTCCCGGATAGAGATAGGTGTAGCTTCGAAGGCGGTCATGAACCCTGCCTCCGAGGAGATCATAAACAGGACGGTCAAGGGCCTTGCCCATGATGTCCCAGCAGGCCATGTCCAGCCCGCTTGCAATGCCCATGAGTGAAACATCGGGACGCTGTGTAAAGCAGGTGGAATAGATGCGTCGCCACAGGGCCTCGACCTGAAAGGGATCACGTCCTTCGAGGTCGCGTTCGAAAACATCCCTGATCATCAACTCAACAACCTTCGGATTGAAGGGAACAGCATAGACCTCGCCGTAACCGACAATGCCGTTGTCTGTTGTCAGCTTGACGAACACCCAGTACCGCCCGCCAAAGGCCGGGGGAGGAGGGGCGACCACAAAGGTTTCCAGATCGACGACTTTCATAGGAGCTATCCCTGTTGTTCCTGTTTTGTGTGTTGTGTTGAAGCGTGCCAGACCTGAGGAGACATTCAAGGAAATTGATGGAAGCCAAGGACAAAAAAAACGGGAGGGATGGCTCAGTTTTTTGATGTCTCGGGAAGGAAAGATGGAAAAATCTGTTGGGGCTGTTACTATTTTTGTCTCTGTTGTTTTTCATTTGTAGCAAAGACCTGATATAAGCCTTGTCTCACTTGAAAGCGGAATACACAGGCCTATGGCAGGACAAGAACAGAACAGCGAAGCTGAAACGCAGGACATCCTCACGGATCAGACGGGGGAAACTTCAAATGGGAAAAAGGCAGTAAAATCGAGGTTTGTTGAAGGCTCGATCATGCGACATGTGGTGGTAATGTCCTCGGCGTCAGCCGTTGGGCTGCTGGCCGTTTTTGTCGTTGACCTTGTTGATCTCTTTTTTCTCTCCCTGCTGGGTGAGGAGGAGATTGCTGCGGCTGTCGGATTTGCCGGAACCGTTTTGTTTTTTACCATTTCCCTGTCGGTCGGGCTGTTTATCGGGACCTCTGCGCTGGTTTCGCAGGCCATTGGAGCCGGGGATGACGAGGCTGCTCGGCGTCTGACCGTAAACGGCATGATGCTCGGTGTGCTCTGTTCGCTTGTCGTCGTCAGCTTTTTGTGGCCGTTTTTGCCGGAGGTTATGACCCTGCTGGGAGCAGAAGGCCGGACACATCAACTGGCTGTCGATTATCTGCGCATCATTATTCCCACCATGCCGCTTATGAATATCGGCATGCAGTGTGGTGCCATCCTGCGCAGTCTGGGCGATGTAAGACGATCCATGCGCAACAATGTCTATGCGGGCATTGTGAATGCTGTGCTTGATCCGATCCTGATTTTCGGTCTGGCTCTGGGCATTGAAGGCGCTGCGCTTGCTACGGTTTCAGCCAGAATGGTGATGGCCGGGGTCGGTCTGCTGGATGTGTTCGGATATCACAAAATGGGGCACGCCTTTCGCTGGAGCCTGTTCTTCAGGGATGTGCTGCCGCTTTCCAGGATTGCCGTGCCTGCTGTTCTGACCAATCTGGCGACGCCATTGGGAACGGCCTATGTGACAGTGACGATGGCTCAGTTCGGTGTTGCTGCCATGGCGGGCAACGCCATTATTGCGCGGATCACGCCTCTTGCCTTTACGCTTTTCTATTCCCTGTCCGGAGCGGTGGGGCCGATTGTCGGGCAGAACTACGGGGCAAAACGCTTTGACCGGCTCAGGGAAACGATTTTTGCCTCCATGAAATTTCTGGGAGCCTATACTCTGGTTCTCTGGGGACTTTTCCTGATCGGGGAAGAGTGGATTGTTGTTGTTTTTGATGCGTCGCCGGAAGCGGCGGAACTGATTTCTGTCTTTTGCCTTCTTCTGGTTCCCCTTGCCTATTTTCAGGGAATTCTCTTTCTGGCAAATGCGGCGTTCAACAATCTCGGCAAGGCGCTTTATGCGACAGCTTCAAACATTGGTCGTGCAACTGTCGGGACCATCCCCTTTGTCTATCTGGGGGCGGTCTGGTATGGCGCTGAAGGCGCACTGATCGGACAGTCGATCGGTGCGGCAATTATCGCCGTTCTGGCTGTAATCCTGTGTCTGGCTCTCATCAATCGTTTGGAGCAACATCATCTTTCCGGTGTTGAAAGTGACGTTAAACCCCCGGTTGGAGGGCGCGTCCGCATGCCGCTTTGGCCTTTTGTTTCAAGCCGGATGGTCAATGCTTCCTCCATTGAGGAAGAACCCTCAGCAGCCGATGACAAAAACAGAAAGGGTGGAGCCTGATCAGGCTCCACCCCTTGCATGGTCCGGAAGGTCAGGTTCCGGTCAGATCAGAGATTGTCCTTGCGTGTGGCAAAGCGGACGGCAGCTTCGGCTGCGCGGACCAGAGCCCGTGCCTTGTTGTGACATTCCTGATGCTCGTTTTCGGGCACAGAGTCTGCAACAACCCCGGCGCCGGCCTGAATATAGATGGTCTCGTCCTTCACAATCGCCGTGCGCAGGGCGATACAGGTGTCCATGCCGCCTCCGGAGCCGAAATAGCCGACAGCGCCGCCATAGATGCCGCGTCTTTCAGGCTCCAGCTCTTCAATGATTTCGAGCGCACGTACCTTTGGAGCACCTGACACTGTTCCGGCCGGGAAACCTGCTGCCAGAGCGTCGATCAGGTCAGCGCGTTTTTCATCGAGCGTGCCTTCGACATTGGACACGATGTGCATGACGTGACTGTAAAGCTCGATGATCATGCGCTCAGTCACGGAGATCGAACCGATCTCGGCGACGCGGCCGACATCATTCCGTCCCAGATCGAGCAGCATCAGGTGTTCAGCCAGCTCCTTCGGATCGTTGAGAAGGTCCTCTGCCAGTGCCTTGTCCTCTGCATCATCCGCACCGCGTTTGCGGGTTCCCGCGATGGGACGGATGGTGACCTTGCCGTCGCGGACACGAACAAGAATTTCAGGGCTGGACCCGACCACGGAGTAGTCCCCGAAGTTCAGGAAAAACAGGAACGGCGAAGGGTTGATCCGCCTCAGGGCCCGGTAGAGTGCAAAGGGAGGCAGGGCAAAGGGAACCTTGAAACGCTGCGACAGGACAACCTGGAAGATATCGCCTGCCAGAATGTATTCCTTGGCCTTGTCCACCATGGCGTGGAATTCTTCCCGCGTCATGTTCGATTCCGCTTCAGGGGGAAGCAGGTCCTCGACAAGATCCTCGTCCGAACGATCAAGGGGAGCCTTCAGATCTGCGGAAGCATTCGACAGACGCTCAAGAGCCGCTTCATAAGCGTCTCTGGCAGTGTCGTGCTGTTCCGGCCATACCGCTGTCGAGAGGATGATGTGATCCTCGATACGGTCAAAAATCGCTGTAACTGTCGGACGGATAAAGAGGCCTTCGGGAACATTGTCTCCCAAAGGCGCAGGCTTGTCTGTCGGGATATCCTCCATCAGACGGACGGTCTCGTATCCCATGTAGCCAACCAGGCCGGCTGCCATGGGGGGGAGGTGATCCGGCAGATCAAACTGGCAGGCCTTGATGAGGGCCCGCAGACTGTCGAGTGCCGGTTTGTCATCGGGAACAAAGGCGTCTTTGTCGCTTTTGTAGCTTGTGTTTATTTCGGCTTGCTGGCCGTTGCAGCGCCAGACGAGATCGGGATCAAAGCCAAGAAAGGAATAGCGGCCGATTGTCTTTCCGCCTTCGACAGATTCAAAGAGGAAGGAGTTCGGGCGCGATCCAGCCAGTTTGAGAAAGGCCGAGACCGGCGTGTCGAGATCGGCAATCAGCGTGGAGCAAACAACCTGGGGTAATCCGGATTCAAAGGTTTTCCTGAAGTCTTCAAAGGCCGTTGTTTCAATTCTGGACATGCCTAGTGTCCTCCGCGTGCAGGAACGCCGGAGTAGATCAATTCGAGAACATCGGCGTTGATGGAAACGCCAATGGCCTCTTCCTGGGAACTCAGGTAGCCGTTGTACACATCCTGCTGGTATTGCGCAGCCAGATTGTCCCGCAGTTCAGCAACGCTTTTTTCAGCTTCTGCACCCTGGGGGAAAGAGCGGGAATTGACGCGCACGACAAAGGTTGAATTGTTTGCATCGGCTTTGAGGCTTTCCCCAATTCCTGCAGCAAAGATCGCGTTAACAGCCTGTGCTGCAGCCTGACCGTCCAGTTCCTGGGTGGTGCGGGACAGGAGGGTGTTTTGCTGAACGGACACGCCGTTTGAAGCCACAGGCAGGTTACCGGCCTTCAGATCGTTCAGGAGCTTGTCAGCTTCGGTGTCCGCAGCCTGACGCTGCTGATCCGCTTGCCAGAGGGCGATCACCTCGTTTCTGACTTCGTTCAGAGCACGTGGAGCAGGAGGCGTAATGCTCTCAACGCGAACGATGAAGTAGCCTCCCTCGTTCAGTTCTTCCAGCAGGCTTTCAGAGCCTGCTTCCGTGGCAGCAACAGCAGCGGCAAACTGTTGGTTCAGTGCGAGATCAGAGGCGGGGTTTCCATCCTTGCCAAGGCCTTCTGCGTCAACCGCGTTCAGCGTCACAAGCTCAAGGCCGAGATTGTTTGCTGCTTCCTGCAGTGTTGAACCGCCGCCCAGTTCGTCATCAAGCTGGTTTGCAACAACGACCAGATCTTCGGTCGCAAGGCGGAGAGCTGTGTCCCGGGTGATCTGGTCGTGCACTTCTTCAAGAGTGACCTCTTCACCCGGAGTGATGCTTTCGACCTTCACGACATGCCAGCCGAGAGGGGATTGAACGGGGGCTGTAATCTCACCTGCAGCAATGGCAAAGGCCGGGCCGGTCAGTTCCGGAAGGAAGGAGCCGGATGTCACGTCACCGAGATCAACGGGTGGCAGGCCGGCAAGCTCTGTAATGACAGCAGCAAAGTCTTCACCGGCATTGATACGATCTGCTGCGGCCTGTGCGTCTGCCTGATCACCAAAAATGCCCTGGGACAGTTTTCTGCTTTCCGGTTTTGCCAGCAGGCTTTGCTGAGCGAGGAATTCGTCCTGAATCTGTTCTTCGGTCGGTGCGATTTTGGCGGCTGCAGAAGCCGGATCCAGATGAATGTAGCTGACAGCCCTGTATTCCGGGGCCATGAAGCTGTTGCTGACGGTCTCGTAGAAACTCGCCAGAACATCGTCTGCCGGTGCAGCCGGTGCAGAGAAGGCTGAGTGATCAATGCGAACCACATCCACGGAGCGTTCTTCTGACTGGTATTGTTGCAGAACACGCGCCAGTGCTGTCGGCATTTCAACACCCTGGCGGACAGGGGCAAAAAGCTGATCACGGGCAATGTCGTTGCCAAGGGAAACAAGGAACTGTTCTTCGCTCAGACCGTTCTGGTAGAGGATGTTCTGGAAGCGGTTGGCATCAAAAACACCTGATTCGTTTTTAAAGGACTCAACCTTGACCAGTTCCTTTTGCAGAATCTCGCGAGGGGCAACCAGCCCCATTTTCTCGCTCTGGATTTCAAAGAGACGGCGGCTGACAAGTGTCGCCAGAACCTGATCGCCAAGGCCCAGGGCCTGTGCCTGTCGCAGAGAGATGGCCTGGCCGAACTGGCTGGAAACCTGCTGGATGCGGTTGGAAAGATCCCGGGCGAATTCCTGCTGGGAAACCTCGCGATCACCAACCTTTGCAACGGGCTGGTTGTTGCCGAAGTTTGTGAAGATGTCTCCGATACCGAAAGCTGCGAAGCTGAGAATCAACAGCCCGAACAAGACATAAGCCATTAATTTCTTCGCAAGGGAGGAACCTGTTTTTGCCATTCTTTTCTTCCGATCAGTCTTCACTGCAGCGTTTTTCCAGGCTGCTTGTCAAAATTCCTGTCAGGGACGAAGCCCTTTAAGCTGTCGCATATTATGGAGGGAGAGGGGGTGGAGCAAGTCTTCTGAAGCCTCTTTATGGTGCTTCTGTGGCATTTTGGGTGAAAATTCACTTTTTCAATGGCTTTCAGGGCATTAAGAATAGGGGCCTGACAGTCATCGAACCTATCTCTCGACGAGACGCCCTCTCAGGTTGAGACTGTTGCTGAAAAACAGACGACCCAAGACAACAGAAAGGGCGGGAATCGATATGGCGCGCAAAGTTATTGCTGGAAACTGGAAAATGAATGGTGACAGGTCCTTTGCTCAGGATCTTGTAAAATCCCTTTTGTCCAGGCCGGAGTGGGGAGATTTGAAGGCGGAGGTCGTGGTTTGCCCTCCTGCACTTCTCGTTTCATCTGTCGCTGAGCAGACTGCCGGAACACCGATTCATGTCGGGGGGCAGGACTGTCATCAGAACGCCCGGGGAGCCCATACCGGGGATCAGTCTCCGGAGTTGCTGGCCGATCTGGGGGCAAGCCATGTGATCGTCGGGCACTCCGAGCGCCGACAGGATCACGGCGAAACTGATAATCAAATCAGATCCAAGGCCGAAGCCGCCTTGCGTGCGGGGCTGACACCGATCTTCTGTATCGGGGAAACCGAACAGGAACGTTCCGATGGTCAGACACTGGCTGTTGTCGAAAAGCAGATCAGGGATGGTCTGCCGGATCTGTCGGCTGCTGACTCTGGCGCAGACAGGCTGATTGTGGCCTATGAACCTGTGTGGGCGATCGGCACTGGCAAGACGGCAACGGCTTCCGATGTGGCAGAGGTCCATGCTGCGTTGCGCAGATTGCTGATTGAGTTGCTGGGTGAGCAGGGCGGCCAGACGGTTCCGTTGCTCTATGGTGGCTCGGTCAAGCCGGACAATGCTGATGAACTGCTTTCTGTCGACGATGTCGACGGGGCGCTGATCGGCGGGGCAAGCCTGAAGGCCGACGATTTCTGGGCCATCGCGCTTGCGACTCTCTGACGTCAGTTTTTCTGTTCGCCCTTCGCTCAAACATCAGGCTTTGTGCGAAGGCGGCAGAAAAATTTCAGTTAGGTCTGGTCATTGTGGTGTGAACAGGCTAAAACCCCTTTCGTTGCGATTCAATCGGGTCTTGCCCGAGAGAAATCGCTCTGAACTTTTGAAGCTTTAGAAAGAGATCCCTGATGAGCAATGTCCTTTTGGTCATTCATCTCTTGGTCGCGCTGGCACTGATCGGTGTGATTCTCCTCCAGAAAAGCGAGGGCGGTGCCCTTGGGATCGGTGGAGGCGGCTCTGGCGGCGCAGGTGGTATGGGTGGACTGATGTCCGGCCGTAGCACAGCAAACCTGCTGACACGCACAACAGCCATTCTCGCGGCTTGTTTTATCGGTTTGAGCCTGTTGCACACCATTGTTGCCGACAACGGTTCGCGCACCTCATCAATCACGGATGGTCTTGTGGTTCCGTCTGTAGAAGACGTGCTGCCTGAAGACGCACCACTGTCTCCGCCTGTTTCCGAGTAAAGAGGCTGGTCGCAGATTGCTGACGTATCCGGATTGTGTGGCCATTGTTTGGGTTTCCAATCCGGATATTTTGAAAATTTCCTAATTGTATGTCCTTCGGGCTTTGTCCGGAGGCATGCTTTGTTGTATCGTGCCCATGCCCGGCGCTTTTCTGAATGAAGAGCCCAAGTACGGGCGTTGGTCATAACTCTATCAAGAGATCCTGCTCCTCTATGACGACACGCTTTATTTTTATCACTGGTGGCGTAACCTCTTCCCTTGGAAAGGGGCTGGCCGCAGCTTCGATTGCTGCGCTGTTGCAAGCGCGCGGTTACAAGGTCCGCCTTCGCAAGCTCGATCCCTATCTCAACGTTGACCCGGGGACCATGAGCCCCTATCAGCACGGTGAGGTCTTTGTGACGGATGACGGGGCTGAAACAGACCTCGATCTGGGACACTACGAGCGTTACACAGGTGTGCATGCCCGCAAGGGTGACAACGTGACCACAGGCAAAATCTACTCTGAGGTTCTGGCCAAGGAGCGCCGTGGTGACTATCTGGGTGCGACCATCCAGGTGATCCCGCACATCACCAATGCGATCAAGGAATTCGTTCTCTCCGACCTGACAGATGAGGATTTCGTTCTCTGTGAGATCGGCGGAACTGTGGGTGATATTGAAGGCCTGCCATTCCTTGAGGCGATCCGTCAGCTGGGGAATGAGCTGGGGCGTGAAAAGAGCATGTTCATTCACCTGACGCTGATCCCGTACCTGAGATCGGCCGGTGAGCTGAAAACAAAACCGACCCAGCACTCTGTGAAGGAACTGCAGGGTATGGGCATTCAGCCGGACATGCTTTTGTGCCGCTGTGAGCAGGAAATTCCTGCCAGTGCCTGCCGCAAGATTGCACAGTTCTGTAATGTTCGTGAGTCAGCCGTTATCCCGGCGCTTGACGTTGACACAATCTATGCGGTTCCGCGCGCCTATCACGAGCAGGGGATGGATGAGGAAATCTGTCGCCACTTCAGCCTTGATCAGTCCGAGCCGGAACTGACCCGCTGGGACGAGATTTCCCAGATCATCCGCGAGCCGGATGGCGAAGTGACCATCGGTGTCGTTGGCAAGTACACCTCCTTGCTGGATGCCTACAAGTCCCTTGCTGAAGCGCTGGTTCACGGTGGTATTGCGAACAATGTCCGCGTGAAGATCAAGTGGCTTGATTCCGAGATTTTTGAAGGTGATGGCACGGCAGAAGCCCTGTCTGAAGTCCACGGCATTCTGGTTCCCGGCGGCTTTGGCGAGCGTGGTTCCGAAGGTAAGATTGCTGCTGTCGGTTTTGCCCGCGAGCACAAGGTGCCTTACTTCGGTATCTGTTTCGGCATGCAGATGGCGGTTCTGGATGCAGCGCGCAACCTGGCTGGCATCAAGGGCGCATCTTCGACAGAGTTCGGCCCGACGACAGAGCCTGTTGTCGGTATCATGACCGAATGGACACGCGGCAATGAAACCGAAGAGCGCAAGGATGGCGATGACCTCGGTGGTACAATGCGTCTCGGGTCCTATCCCTGTGCCCTGACAGAAGGCTCTCTGGCACGTGAGGTTTACGGTTCCGATACTGTACAGGAGCGTCACCGTCACCGTTATGAGGTAAACATCAACTATCGTGAAAAGCTCGAGGCTGCTGGTTTGCGTTTCTCCGGTCTTTCTCCGGATGGCAACCTGCCGGAGATCGTCGAGAACCCGGATCATCCCTGGTTTATCGGTGTTCAGTTCCACCCGGAGCTGAAGTCCAAACCCTTTGATCCGCACCCGCTCTTCACATCCTTTGTCAAGGCGGCGATCGAGCAGTCCCGCTTGATGTGAACCGTCCCGGATTGAACTGATTTGATGAAAAGGGCGAAGCTGATCCTGCTTCGCCCTTTTTGCTTGCGATGCTGGGCAGGAAAAAGACACGGGCGTTTTGAATTGCCGCGCTTTGGCCTTTCTTTTTTGGTTTTTTCTTTTTATTGTCCACTCAAGCTTTTCAAGCCGAAATGAAGGAATAAAAATCGATGACAGCTCAAGCCGTGCCGACACGTCACGTTCAGGTTGGAAATGTAACCTTTGGCAATGATCTGCCGTTTGTGTTGATTGCCGGTCCCTGTCAGATGGAAAGTCGGGAGCACGCCTTTGAAATGGCCGAGGCTCTGAATGAAATCTGTACCGATCTTTCCATTCCGCTGATCTACAAGAGTTCTTTTGACAAGGCAAACCGCACAAGCCTGAAGGCCGAGCGTGGTATCGGTCTGGAAAAGGCTCTTGAGGTTTTTTCCGATATCAAGGCCAGGTTCGGGTGTCCGGTCATCACGGATGTTCACTCTCCGGAACAGTGTGCTGCTGTTGCAGAGGTTGTTGATATCCTGCAAATTCCGGCTTTCCTGTGCCGTCAGACCGATCTGGTTGTCGCAGCGGCGAAAACAGGGGCTGCGCTCAATATCAAGAAGGGGCAGTTTCTGGCGCCGTGGGACATGAAGAACGTTGCCGACAAGGCACTGAACAGCGGCAATGATCGCGTGATGCTTTGTGAGCGTGGAGCTTCTTTCGGTTATAACACTCTGGTTTCCGACATGCGCTGCCTGCCAACCATGGCGGAGCAGACCGGCTGTCCGGTTGTTTTTGATGCAACGCACTCCGTTCAGCAACCGGGCGGGCAGGGTGGCAGTACTGGTGGACAACGTGAATTCGTGCCGGTTTTGTCGCGTGCTGCTGTCGCTGTCGGTGTAGCAGGTCTGTTCATGGAAACGCATGATGATCCTGACAATGCACCGTCTGACGGACCAAATATGGTGCCTGTCAAAAAAATGAAGGAATTGCTGGCTATTCTGGTTGAGCTGGATCGTTTGACCAAGGCCAATCCCTTTTCTATGTAATTCAATCGAGGCAAGCCCTCTCGTGCCTCCCCCACACCCGTTACAATGGAGTAAGAGATCACAATGAGCATGATCGTAGATATTCGGGGCCGCGAAATCCTTGATTCACGCGGTAATCCAACTGTGGAAGTGGACGTCGTTCTGGAAAGTGGCGCTTTCGGGCGTGCTGCGGTTCCATCCGGTGCATCCACCGGTGCGCACGAGGCTGTCGAGCTGCGTGATGGTGACAAGTCCCGCTTTAACGGGAAAGGCGTTCTGAAAGCTGTTGAAGCCGTGAACACGGAAATTGCCGACGCTCTTCTCGGCTTTGATTCCGATGACCAGATCAGCATCGACAAGACCATGATCGAGCTGGACGGGACGGAAAACAAGTCCCGTATCGGTGCCAATGCCATTCTGGGCGTCAGCCTTGCTGTCGCGCGCGCATCTGCAGAAGATGCGGGCATGCCGCTCTATCGCTATATCGGTGGCAGCTATGCACGTACCCTGCCGGTTCCCATGATGAATATCATCAACGGTGGCGAGCACGCGGATAACCCGATTGATATCCAGGAATTCATGGTGATGCCTGTGGGTGCCGAAAGCGGGTCCCATGCAATCCAGATGGGCTCTGAAATCTTTCATGCCCTGAAAAAGGCGCTGAGTGATGCCGGCCACAACACAAACGTTGGTGACGAGGGCGGGTTTGCACCGAGCCTGAAATCAACAGACGAGGCTCTGGGCTTCATTGCCAAATCTGTCGAGGCAGCCGGTTACAGGCTGGGTGACAATGTCATGCTGGCGCTTGACTGTGCATCCACCGAGTATTTCAAGGACGGCAAGTATGTCATGGCCGGTGAGGGCAAGACCTTCGGTTCCGAGGAAATGGCGCAGTACCTGGCTGATCTTTGCAACCGCTACCCGATCCTGTCTATCGAGGACGGCATGGCCGAGGATGACTGGGCAGGCTGGAAAGCGCTGACCGAACTGGTTGGTGACAGGGTCCAGCTGGTTGGCGATGATCTTTTCGTCACCAACCCGAAACGCCTTGCCAGTGGTATCGAGCAGGGTGTTGCGAACTCCATTCTGGTGAAGGTCAACCAGATCGGAACCCTGACAGAGACACTGGAAGCTGTGGAAATGGCACATCGTGCGGGCTACACTGCCGTGATGTCCCACCGTTCCGGTGAAACGGAAGACAGCACGATTGCCGATCTGGCTGTTGCAACAAACTGCGGTCAGATCAAAACAGGCTCCCTGTCCCGTTCCGACCGTCTGGCGAAATACAACCAGTTGATCCGTATCGAGGAAGAGCTGGGCTTTGCCGGTCTCTATGCAGGGACATCTGTTTTGCGCAAATAATGCGCAACGCTTTACAAAGCTGATCCGGAAAAGGGCACCCTGGGTGCCCTTTTCTTTTTACCTCTTTGGTTTTATAGGGTATTTTGTTAACAGTTCTGTTACCAACTCCTGCTATTTTGCAGATATCTCTGTATCCGATTTTTTCCGGTTCCGTTTTTATGTCTCTGGTTCGTGAAATTCAAAAGCGCTCACGTGTTGTCGTACCGCAGGTTCTTGCGGCTGCGCTTGTGGGCTATTTTGCCTATCACACCATTGAAGGCGACCGCGGTTTCTGGTCCTTGCTGGTTCTGAAACAGGAAGTTGCCGAGAGAGAAGCTGCGCGAGATGCTGTTGCTCTGAAACTGGAACGCCTTGGGAAAAGAGTGGCCCTTCTGCGTCCGGAAAACCTTGACCCGGATATGCTGGAAGAGCGCGCCCGCATTGTTCTGAATTACGGGCGCAATGAAGACCTGGTTTTCCTGCGAAACCCGCAATAGGTTTTTGCAGCTGTTTGGCCTGCTGATGGCCCCCTGGGTGCGTGACTTTGAATTATGGTTCCCTGATCTGATTTCTGTACTGTTGTGTTCACAGTGCGTCCGCCTTTGTTTAACCCGTATTTCTGTCTGCAGCTTTCTTTAAGGGAAAAGATAGGGGATTCGCTTCCGATTCATTGGTTAACCTATATCGGGTTAATTTTAAAAAATCGTTTATAATCAAATAATTAACTTGATATTTACGCTATTGTTTTTTGAGGCGATGTCGCTTAACTTTGAAGGGAATAGTGTTCCACCGTTGGATAAAAGGGTTTGCACATGGCAACACCGTCAAAGGGCTCTGCTCCGCGTAAAAGTCGCAAGGCAGCAGGAGCAAAAGAACTTCCAAACGAACTGTCCCAGAAATTCTATCGCGATATGCTGCTGATCCGCCGTTTCGAGGAAAAGGCCGGACAGCTTTACGGCATGGGTCTGATCGGCGGCTTCTGTCACCTCTATATTGGTCAGGAAGCTGTTGTTGTCGGCATCCAGTCCGAGATGGATGACAAGGACACTGTGATCACCTCCTACCGGGATCACGGACACATGCTGGCCTGTGGTATGGATGCAGATGGTGTGATGGCCGAGCTGACCGGACGTGAGGGCGGCTACTCCAAGGGCAAGGGTGGCTCCATGCACATGTTCTCTGTCGAGAAGGGCTTCTATGGTGGTCACGGTATTGTCGGTGCCCAGATCCCTATCGGTGCCGGTGTTGCCTTTGCGCACAAGTATCTCGGCGAGGATCTGGTCAACGTTGCCTACATGGGCGATGGCGCGCTTAACCAGGGACAGGTTTACGAGACCTTTAACATGGCGTCTCTCTGGAAGCTGCCGGTTGTCTTCGTTATTGAGAACAACCGCTACGGAATGGGGACAGCGACAGAACGGTCCTCTGCGAAAAGCACCGAGCTTTACAACCGTGGCCAGGCTTATGACATTCCGGGCATGCAGGTTGACGGAATGGATGTCTTTGCTGTCAAGGAAGCTGCGGCCAAGGCCATCAAGCATGCCCGTGAAGGCAATGGACCTTTCATTCTCGAAATGCTGACCTATCGCTATCGTGGTCACTCCATGTCCGATCCGGCAAAGTATCGTTCCAAGGAAGAAGTCCAGAAGGTTCGCGAAGAGCGTGATCCGGTCGAACGTCTGCGCAACATGATCCTTGCACAGGGTATTATGGACGAGGCGGGCCTGAAGGAAATTGACAAAGAGGTCAAGGCAATCGTTTCCAAATCTGCCGACTTTGCGCAAAGCAGCCCCGAGCCGGATCCTTCCGAACTCTACACAGACGTTTACAGCGACGCCTGAGGGCGCAGGACTTGTGCTGCCCCGGGATGGTGGCAGCACGGTTGTCCATGATCTTTTTGGAGAACTGACACAATGCCAATCGAAATTCTGATGCCTGCGCTGTCGCCGACCATGACCGAAGGGACACTGGCGCGCTGGCTTAAAAATGAAGGTGATGCTGTTGCTGCAGGCGACATCCTTGCCGAAATTGAAACCGACAAGGCGACGATGGAAGTCGAAGCTGTTGATGAAGGCGTGCTGGGCAAAATCCTAGTTCCGGGTGAAACGGAAGCTGTTGCTGTCAACACACCGATTGCCCTGCTTCTGGAAGAGGATGAAGAGGCTTCTGCACTGGAGGGTTACACACCGAAAGCAGGTGCAGCGCCTGTGGCTGAAGAAGCTGCTCCTGCAGCGGAGATGAGCACACCGGCAGCGCCAGCTCCGGCTCCTGCTGTTTCCGCTGGTCAGGACGCACCGGCTGAAGAGATTTCCATCAACAGCATTTCCCGTCTTTCCCTGTCTCAGGGTGTGGAGGCTGAAGCGGAATGGACCGGTCCGGTCAAGCAGTTGACAGTTCGTGAAGCCCTGCGCGATGCCATGGCCGAGGAAATGCGCACAAACGAGCGCGTTTTTGTCATGGGTGAGGAAGTTGCGCAGTATCAGGGGGCCTACAAGGTCACCCAGGGGCTTCTGGCCGAGTTCGGTGACAAGCGCGTCATTGACACGCCGATCACCGAACATGGTTTCACAGGCCTTGCTGTTGGTGCCGCGATGTACGGCCTGAACCCTGTCGTCGAGTTCATGACCTTCAACTTTGCCATGCAGGCGATTGACCACATTATCAACTCGGCTGCCAAGACGCTTTACATGTCGGGCGGGCAGATCAAGGCACCAATGGTCTTCCGTGGACCGAACGGAGCAGCATCACGCGTTGCAGCCCAGCACTCCCAGTGCTACGCAAGCTGGTACGCCCATATTCCGGGTCTGAAGGTTGTATCGCCCTATTCCGCGGCCGATGCCAAGGGCCTGCTGAAGTCGGCCATTCGTGATCCGAACCCGGTTGTCTTCCTTGAGAACGAACTGCTTTACGGCAAGACCTTTGACGTTCCCGATACCGATGACTGGACTGTTCCACTGGGCAAGGCGAAGGTCGTGCGACAGGGAAGTGATGTCACAATCGTGACCTTCTCCATTATGGTTGGTCGTGCACTGGAAGCGGCTGATGCACTGGCCGAGCAGGGGATTTCTGCCGAAGTGATTGACCTTCGCACCATCCGCCCGCTGGATATCGACACCATTCTGGCGTCCGTTCGCAAGACAAACCGTCTTGTGACTGCGGAAGAGGGCTGGGCCTATTCCGGTATCGGTTCCGAAATTGCCTCGCTGGTGATGGAATACGCCTTTGACTGGCTTGATGCGCCGGTCAAGCGCGTGGCAGGTGAGGACATTCCGCTGCCTTATGCCGCCAATCTGGAAAAACTGTCTCTGCCACAGGCGGACGCACTGGTCGCAGCGGCAAAAGCCGTTTGCTACAAGTAAGGGGAGAGTAGTCTCATGGCTGAAAAAATCCTGATGCCCGCACTGTCTCCTACCATGACAGAAGGCACGCTTGCCCGCTGGCTGGTGAAAGAAGGTGATGCAGTGCAGTCCGGCGATGTTCTGGCTGAAATCGAAACCGACAAGGCAACCATGGAGGTTGAAGCTGTTGACGAAGGGGTTATTGCCAAAATCCTCGTTGAGGGCGGAACTGAAAATGTTGCTGTGAATTCCCTGATCGCTGTGCTCAGGGAAGAGGATGATGATGACGCTGCAGTGGAAGCCCTGTTGTCTTCCGGGGACGCTGCTCCTGCAGCTCCGGCCCCTGCTGTACAGGAGGCTCCGGCTCCCGCAGCACCTGTGGCGAATGAAGACCAGGCAGCATCTGCACCATCACCTGCGTCAGCGGCTCCGGTTGCGAATGCGGGTGGACGCATCTTTGCAAGTCCTCTGGCGCGTCGCATGGCGTCCCAGGAAGGTCTGGATCTGGCACAGCTGTCAGGTTCCGGCCCGAAAGGCCGTATTGTCAAAAGTGATATCGAGGATGCGCTGGCAAAAGGTGTTGGCAAGGCTGCTTCCGCTGCTCCTGCTTCTGCACCGTCGGCTGCGCCGGCAACACGCTCTGTTGCTGCCGGACCAAATGCGCGTGAGATGGCGGATATGCTGGGTATGTCCTACAGGCTGGAGCCGCTCAGTTCCATGCGCAGGGTTATTGCCAATCGCCTCAGTGAGTCCAAGCAAACTGTTCCGCACTTCTATCTTTCCGTTGATTGTGAAATCGACAATCTGCTGAAAGTGCGCAAGGAGCTGAACGCAGCTTCCGATGACTTCAAGATTTCCGTGAACGACTTTGTCATCAAGGCTGTTGCCCATGCGCTGAAAAAGGTTCCTGCTGCGAATGCGTCCTACAGTGAAGAGGGTATCCTTTTCTATGATCATGCGGATGTCTCTGTTGCTGTTGCGACGCCGACAGGTCTGATCACTCCGATTGTAAAGGCTGCAGAAACAAAGGGTCTGGCGACCATTTCCAGCGAGGTCAAGGATCTGGCAGGCCGTGCACGGGATGGCAAGCTGAAGCCGGAAGAATACCAGGGCGGGACCTTCTCCGTTTCCAACCTGGGCATGTATGGCATTCGCGAGTTCTCTGCGATCATCAACCCTCCGCAGGCCTGTATTCTTGCTGTCGGAGCGGGCGAACAGCGTGCTGTTGTGAAGGATGGCGAACTGGCTGTTGCGACTGTCATGACCTGTACGCTGTCAGTCGATCACCGTGTCGTCGATGGCGCTGTGGGGGCCGAATATATGGCCGCCTTCAAGGCCGTCATTGAAAATCCGCTGAGCCTGATGCTCTGAACCTGTTGAAGTGGAAGGAATTGAACCGTGAGCACTTCTTTTGATGTCCTGGTTCTGGGCGCAGGTCCGGGTGGTTATGTAACGGCGATCCGCTCTGCGCAACTGGGGCTTAAGACTGCGATTGTCGAACGCGAACATCTGGGTGGGATCTGCCTGAACTGGGGCTGTATCCCGACCAAGGCCCTGCTGCGTTCTGCAGAGGTCTACCGCAATATGGAACACGCTGAGTCCTATGGCCTGAGTGCCGGCAAGCCGGGGTTTGACCTCCAGAAAATTGTGGAGCGCTCCAAGGGTGTGTCCAAACAGCTGGTGGGTGGCATTGGTATGCTGCTCAAGAAAAACAAGGTCACGGTCCTTGAAGGTGAAGGGCAGCTTGCCGGTGGAGGAAAGCTTTCTTTCAAGGGCAATGACGGCAAGGCTGAAACGCTGACTGCCAAACACATTATTGTGGCGACGGGTGCTCGCGCCAGAACGCTTCCGGGGCTTGAGCCGGACGGCAAGCTGGTCTGGACCTACCGCGAGGCCCTGCGTCCGGATGTGATGCCAAAGTCCCTGCTGGTGGTTGGTTCCGGTGCAATCGGCATCGAGTTTGCCAGTTTCTATGCCACCTTTGGCGCTGACGTCACAGTTGTCGAGGTGATGGACCGGGTGCTGCCGGTTGAAGATGCAGAAATCTCCAAGCTGGCGGAAAAGTCCTTCAGGAAACAGGGGCTGAACATCCGCACAGGTACCAAGGTTGCCAAGCTTGACCGTCACGATAACTCCGTCACTGTAACACTGGAAAAGAATGGCAAAACGGAAACGGTAACCGTGGATCGCGTCATTTCGGCAGTGGGTGTTGTCGGCAATATCGAGAACATCGGGCTGGAGAAAACCAAAGTCAAAACCGATCGTGGCTGTATTGTTGCGGATGAGTTCTCCCGTACGGATGAACCCGGTGTCTATGCAATTGGTGATGTGGCCGGCCCGCCAATGCTGGCTCACAAGGCCGAGCATGAAGGCGTGATCTGTGTTGAGAAGATTGCCGGTGTGGAAGGCGTTCATCCGCTGAACAAGGCGCAAATTCCGGGCTGTACTTACTGTCATCCGCAGGTTGCATCCATCGGCATGACGGAAGACAGGGCCAGGGAGGCCGGACGGGATGTCAGGATTGGCCGTTTCCCCTTCGTTGGCAATGGCAAGGCGATTGCCCTTGGGGAGCCGGAAGGGCTGATCAAGACAATTTTTGATACCAAAACCGGTGAGCTTCTGGGCGCGCACATGATTGGTGCAGAGGTAACCGAGCTGATTCAGGGCTTCATCGTTGCCATGGGGCTGGAAACAACCGAGGAAGAACTGATGCATACAGTCTTCCCGCATCCAACCCTCTCGGAAATGATGCATGAGTCCGTTCTGGATGCCTATGGTCGTGCTATTCACTTCTGATTGAATGGCTTTTTCGAATGAAGGGAGGAACGGCCCTTCCACAACCGTTCCTCTTTGATCTTTCGTGATCGGAAGATCAACAAATGGTGTACCATGCTTTAGCTGGACTTTTCCAAAGTCTGGCCCTATATGCCTCATAAAGATCTTCCCCTGAAGACAGAAACAGGGGATTTGTGGAGAGAGACTGGTCGGAGAAAACGATGACAGATCGTCCTGTAACAGACAACGTATCACCCATTCATTCAGAGGCTGCAGAAGGCTCTGAACGTGCGCGCCGTGTCATTGAAGGCAAGGCAGATCGTGCGAAGATGCGTCATCCTGAAAAGGCGAAGCGTCCCGACAATCCGGTCAAGCGGAAGCCGTCCTGGATCCGTGTGAAGGCACCGACCTCCAAGGGCTATCAGGAAACGCGCCGCTTGATGCGGGAAAACAACCTTTCCACGGTTTGTGAGGAAGCGGCCTGTCCCAATATTGGTGAGTGCTGGTCCAAGAAGCATGCAACCATGATGATCATGGGCGAGATCTGTACGCGGGCCTGCACCTTCTGTAACGTCGCAACCGGCAAGCCGGATGCGCTGAACCCGTTTGAGCCCTATTCTGTTGCCGCGGCTGTCTCCAAGCTGGGGTTGAACCACGTTGTCATCACTTCCGTTGACCGCGATGATCTGGCAGATGGTGGTGCGGACCACATCGCCAAGGTGATCGAGGCAACCCGCAAGGATGCGCCCAACACAACCATTGAAGTCCTGACACCTGACTTCCGTCACAAGGATGGTGCCCTTGAGGTTGTTGTCGAGGCCCGCCCGGATGTTTTCAATCACAACCTCGAAACAGTGCCGCGTCTTTATCAGTCTGTACGCCCGGGTGCGCGTTACTATCACTCCCTGCGCCTGCTGGACCGGGTGAAGGAACTGAACCCGACAATGTTCACGAAGTCCGGCCTGATGGTTGGTCTTGGCGAGAGCAAGGAAGAGGTGCTGCAGGTCATGGACGACATGCGTTCTGCCAACATTGACTTCCTGACCATCGGGCAGTACCTGCAGCCGACACCAAAGCACCATGTTGTCGACCGTTTTGTCGAGCCTGAAGAATTCGAATACTATTCACGGATGGCCTACAACAAGGGGTTCCTGCTGGTTTCCTCCTCTCCGTTGACACGCTCTTCCTATCATGCCGATGATGATTTCAAAAAGCTGCGGGAAGCGCGCGAGAAGAAGCTTGCGCAGTCTGGTCGATAGGTTTTTCTGGCCGGTAGGTTTTTCGCCGCTTGAGGTTTTTGAACCATAAAAGCAAAATATTAAGATCCTCAGTGGTAAAGGTGAGTTATGCCAACCCACTCTGAACAGAAAGTTCTCCGTTTTACGCCCCAGGAGCTCTACAGCATGGTTGCCGATGTAGAGCGTTATCCTGAATTCCTGCCGTGGTGCGAAGGTGCGAGGATCAAGCGCCGGCAGGAAAAACGCCTGATTGCGGATCTCATTATTGGCTTCAAGCTGATCCGTGAGCGCTTTACCAGCAAGGTGGATCTGAACCCCGAAGACCTGCGCATAGATGTTGAATACGTCGATGGCCCTTTTCGCTACCTGAAAAATCACTGGATCTTTGTGCCTCACGATGAAGGCTGCATGATTGATTTCCACGTGGATTTCGAATTCCGTTCCAGATTGTTGCAAACGATTATGGAGCCATTGTTTCACGAAGCTGTGAGAAGAATGGTCGGCGCTTTTGAAGAACGGGCGCGTAGTCTTTATGAAGAACAAAGTCAAAAAACTGTCTCGCAAATTTCAACTTAATAGTTCTTCCTATGCTCAAATAATTCGTGTAGGGTTTTAATACCCAATGGTTATTTGATATTAAGCCTTGGTGCCTCGTCCATTTGGAGGCTCTCCCGGGTTACGATAATGACCTTTGGTTGACTAGGGTTACGATTATCGACTAAGGAGTCTGCTTTAATGGCGACTGGTACAGTAAAATGGTTCAATGAAACCAAAGGCTATGGCTTTATTGAGCCTGATGCAGGGGGCGCTGACGCTTTCGTTCATATTACTGCACTTCAGCGTGCGGGCATCCGTTCTCTTGCAGACGGACAGAAGGTGGAATATGAAATGGAAGAAGGCCGTAACGGCAAGATGGCCGTATCATCGATTTCCATCATTTCCTGATATCATTCCTGCTACGAACGACTGATTTTTCTCCTGTTTACCGGAGACCTTTGGTCGTGCATAAATGACAAAAGGCGCAAGCATCTGCTGCGCCTTTTCCTTTGCCCTGACGAAAGGAGCATTTCAGGCAGGGGCACTCAGGATCAGCAGAACCGAGAGGCCATTGAAAATGGCATGCAGCACAATGGCAGGCCAGAGTGATTTTGCCTTCTGTCTCGCAAAGCCAAACCCCATCCCGGCAACAAAAAGGGCCGGAACAAGCAGAGGGGCCCCGTGGACGAGGGCAAAGGCAAGGCTGCTGACCATGAGGGCTTTGAGCCGGGACATCTTGAGTTCCAGCCAGCCGAGAAGGAGGCCCCGGAAAATGATTTCCTCCAGAACGGGCGCAATGATCAGTGTTCCAGTGATCAGGACGACAAGGGACGAAGGAGTGTGCCCCAGGGTTTCCACCACAGTGCTTTGAGGATTGTTGAAACTGTCTCCGAGCAAAAGGCTGATTGTATAGTTGATCAGCAGTGTGGTGAGAATGATCGGTGCAGCCATCGGCAGGGCTGTCCGGAGCCACTGATTGCTCCAGGGGCCCAGCTCGATATCCTTGAGTTTGATTTGACGTCTGTAAAAAAAGATAAACCAGGTCGTGATCAGCGCAATCAGACTGTGAAGCATGAGGCCCAGTGCCAGACGCGCTGCATTGACCGCATCGTCGCTCCAGGGGAGGGAGAGGAAAAAGCCGTCAAAGACGGGAAGCAGCAGGCGGGTGCCTCCGATTGAAATGATCAGCAGCAGCAGGAAATCGGAAAGGTTGGTTCTGTTCAGGGCCGATCGTTGTGGCACAAAAGATGAAGAGGGCATGAAGTCCTGAAGGTCGGGTCCTTTTGATGACATTTTCGTCTCCTCAGGCTTTTTCTGCTGCTTGCTTCAAAAGGCAAAGTGCCTTGATGACAGTTGACTGTCTGACCTGTGAGCGGTTGCCGGCAAAGACCTCATGGCAGGAATGAACCGTGATGTCTCCGGTGGCGTCCCGTCTGGCGGTGGCAAGATGAACAAGTCCGACGGGCTTTTCCTCTGACCCGCCACCGGGGCCGGCAATGCCTGTGACAGCAACCGACAGACTGGCTCGGGAGTGCTGCAGGGCACCCCGGGCCATTTGTTCGGCGACTTCGGTGCTGACAGCGCCCCTGGCTTCAATCAGGGACAACGGGACTGAGAGCATCTCGTTCTTGGCTTCATTGGAATAGGTAATAAAAGCGCGATCAACAACAGCTGAAGAGCCTGAGACCTCTGTCAGGGCGGAGGAAATCAACCCTCCGGTACAGGACTCGGCTGTTGCGATGACAAGTCTTCTGTCCTTGCAGAGAACAAGGAGTTCTCCTGCTTTTTCAAAGAGATCGTATTGAAAGAAACAGGAATGATCCTGTTCGTTTTTTCCCGACATATCCAGGCTCTTTGCTCTTTTGGTTGTTTAGAGCAGCATCAACAGGGCACCCAGGCAGATTGCTCCGTAAAGGCCGGCAACCATGTCATCACTCATGATGCCCAGGCCGCCCTTGAGGTTGCTGTCCATCCAGTTTGCAGGCCAAACCTTGACAATGTCAAAGAGTCGAAAGAGTGCAAAGCCTGCGGCATATCCCCACAGATCGCTGCCAAAGAGCTTCTGGCTCGTGAAGCCGAGTGGAACAAGGGTCAGCCATTGGCCGGCAACCTCATCAATGACCACAGGCCCCGGATCCGGACGACCAAGGGAATTGGCATAAAGCTGGCTGACCCTGATGCCGACCAGATAGACAACAAGTGAAGCGGCAGGCAAAAGCCAGTTTGGACCAAAGGACAACATCGCCCAGGCAAAGGGCAGGGCTGCAAGAGAGCCCCATGTGCCGGGAGCCTTGGGGAGATCACCGGAACCGAACCAGGTTGCAATCAGGCGAACGGGGTGAAAGCGCGGAAGTGTCATCGAGAAAAAGAGCCTGTTTTAAAACTGTGCTGTGAAAGTCAGTCTGTTGTATCTGTATCGGGATCAGGGCGTTCCAGTGTTGCGAGTGCCATGGCTGCGATGCCTTCCTCGCGCCCTGTGAAACCCAGACGTTCTGAGGTTGTGGCCTTGACACTGATCCGGTGCAGCGGAAGCGCGGTGATTTCGGCAATGCGTTCACGCATCAGATCACGATGGGGACCGATTTTCGGACGTTCACAGACAAGCGTGACATCCAGATGCAGAATGCGGGATGACTGCTCCAGCACCCGCGCGCAGGCATATTTGAGGAAGACAGCAGAGTCAGCGCCGGACCATTGAGGGTCGGATGGAGGAAAATGGCTGCCAATGTCTCCGTCGGCAAGGGCACCGAAAATGGCATCTGTAATGGCGTGCAGGCCAACATCTGCATCGGAATGTCCTTTAAGCTTTTTCGGATGCGGAATTGTAATGCCACACAGAATGACAGCGTCGCCTTCATCAAAAGCGTGAACGTCGTAACCTTGTCCTGTGCGGATTTCCATTCGTGCTGACATGGATTAACTCTTCTTTTCCTGTGAAGTCTGCTGCCGCTGCAGAATGTATTCTGCAAGAGCCAGGTCTTCTGGTGTGGTGATTTTGATGTTGTTGCCTGATGAAGGCACGATGCCGACGCTCAGACCGGCGGCTTCAGCAACAGCAGCATCGTCGGTCAGGTTGTCTCTGTCCTGAAGCTGTTCGTGGGCGTTCAGGATTGTGTCCAGGGCAAAGGCCTGGGGGGTTTGTGCGCGCCAGAGTTCTTCCCTGTTCAGGGTTTCCTGAATCTCGCCTCTTTCGTTGGTCCGCTTGATGGTATCGAAGACCGGTGCTGCTGCGATGACACAGTTGTCCTTTTCGGCTTCTGTGATCAACTGCGCAAGTGTCTCATGGGACACAAAGGGTCTGGCCGCATCATGGATCAGAACGGGAACCCGGCCTGAAGTCACGGAGCTGTTGTTCTGCAGACTGCGCAATCCGTTGCGGACAGAGGCCTGTCTGCTGTTGCCGCCATGGCAGGACTGAAGGAGGGAATCTTGCTCAAGGGGAGCAATGGCGTCGTTGTAGAGTTTCCTGTCGTCCGGGTGGATAACGGTCATCAGGGCAGAAAAGAGATTGCTGTTCAGCAGATTGCGCAGGGTGTGGGTCAGAATGCATTCACCCAGCAGCTTCCGGTATTGCTTTGGCTGTTCGCCGCCCATGCGGGACCCTCGTCCGGCTGCAACGATTACGGCAATTGCTTTTTCTGACGGCAAGGAGGCCCCCTGAAGCTGAAGAGTCTGTTGTGCACACAGTGGTTTTCGCAAGAGCAATAGCATGTGCTTTGCGCAAGGCAAAGTCTTCAAATGACTATTGGGATTGATGAAAGGACAGGCTTTGTGGCAAAACAGCGGGAGTGCCGGAATATTTGTGAGCTTTGTCCCCTTGTTGCTGCACTGTTAAACCATGCGAAAGAATAAAGATGTCTCCAGCTCTTTTGTCATATGTTCTTCTGCCTCTTTTGAGCACTCTGATGTTCGTTGTGGCATTTGCTGTCAGCAGAAACAGGGACCCCGGGGCAGGAATGCTTGTGACACTGGCTGCGTTGACCCTGATTCCGCTCAGTGTTCTGGGCTTGCGTCTGGAAGGCGGATGGGACAGGGGGCTGGGCACAATTCTGTGGGCGGTTCTCAGTGCAACGCTTCTTCTGTTCGGTTTTATGGGGCGTTTGCAAAAGGTGTCGGCTCTTTCTGCTGTTCAGTATCTGGATCGTCTGGTTCTTGGATTTGCGGCTCTTTTTTCCCTTGCAGCATTTCTGTCGGACTGGGTTGCCTTTCACATGGTTCCGCTTGAGCTGGAGCAGTATGCCCTGGCCATGAACTGGGCGCTTGTTCTGCATATTGTGTCTTCAATGATTGCTTATGCATGTGCTGCGCTTGCTGCCATCGCGGCTGTTGCTGTCATTCTGCGCTCACGTTCCCTGAAAAACCTGTCCGATCAGAAAAGGGATCAGGTCTTTACCGGACGTTTGCCGTCCCTGTTCGAGGCGGATGAAATTCTTGTTCTGATGTTGAAGGCCACAGCAGTGGTTCTGCTGATGGGGATTGCAACGGGTATTTATGACAACTGGTTGCAAACCGGCGAGTTGCTGGACTTTGATCACAAGACCATTCTGTCCCTTTTGTCCTTTGCCGTGATCGGATTGATGCTGATCGTTCACAGCAAGGTTGGTATCTACGGCAAGCGGGCAGTGCAGGGCGGTCTTCTGATGTTTATGCTGATCTCACTCGGGGTTCCCGGGGTGAAATTGATTTCGTGGCTTCTGAATGAATGATGAATAGCATTTCCATTTTCCGGAAACTGGTGTACAACACGAAATCTGCCTAAAAAAAAGGCAATTTGTATCATTCATGAGAAGTGCCGATGACCATCCAGGTTGGTGATATCGCAATTGAGGATCCGGTTTTTCTGGCCCCCATGTCGGGGGTGTCGGACAAGCCGTTTCGTCGTCTGGTCAAGCGTTTCGGTGCCGGGCTGGTTTTTTCCGAAATGATTGCCAGCCGGGCCATGCTGCAGGAGACACGGGAGTCTCTGAAGATGAGCAGCAACTGCGGGGAAGAGTTCCCCATGGCTGTTCAGCTGGCGGGCTGTGATCCTGAAATCATGGCAGAAGCGGCCAGAATGAATGTTGATCGTGGTGCCGCGATTATTGATATCAATTTCGGATGCCCGGTTAAGAAAATTGTCAACAAGCTTGCCGGTTCTGCCCTGATGAAGGATGAAGATCTGGCCGCCCGGATTGTCGAGAAAACCGTTCAGGCTGTTTCTGTTCCCGTGACGGTCAAAATGCGTCTGGGGTGGGATGAGCACTCACTCAATGCGCCGTCCATTGCCAGAAGGGCACAGGATCTGGGGGCAAGGATGATCACTGTTCACGGCCGGACCAGAAACCAGATGTACAAGGGAACGGCCAACTGGGACGCTGTTGCAGCGGTTCGTGATGTTCTGGATGTTCCGCTGATCGTCAACGGAGACATTGGTTCTGCAGAGGATGCGCGCAAGGCTATGGAAGCGTCCGGTGCAGACGGGGTTATGGTGGGACGTGCCTGCTATGGCAAGCCGTGGTTGCCGGGACAGATCATCGCTGAACTGAAAGGCGAGAGCTTTGATGCACTTCCGGATTTGGCGGCACTGAAAGACCTGATCCTCGAACACTACGAGAGCCTGCTGGATTACTATGGCGAACGACAGGGTACTGTGATTGCCCGCAAGCACCTGTCCTGGTATTGCGCAAGTCTGCCCGGCGCCGCCGATTTTCGCAGGGAAATCAATACGATCCGTGACTGTAATGAGGTCAGGGCGAGGCTCGGGGAATTTTTTGATCACCATCTCTCACTGGCGGATGCTGCCTGATGACTGCTCACCTGCCTGTAGAAAAAAAACAGATGGCATCCGAAACAGAAGAGAGTGATGCGTTCCCGGACGGCTGGCAAATTCTCAATTCCATGGCGGATATTGTCATTGTTCTGGATCGGGACAACCGCATTGTCTTTTTGAACGTTGCGGCCCAGAGCTTCCTGCAAAGCTCCCTGCCGCTTTTAAGCGGTGTCTCCTTTTCGGACTTTATCCCGAGGGATCATCCGCTCTTTCTGCTGATTGAGCAGAGCCGGGCCATGTCAGTTGTGGCTTCAGAGCACGAAATGACCCTTTATTCTCCCCGTTTGGGACGCCATGAGGTTTCTGCCTCCCTGGCACCGATTGTGGATCAGCAGGACCCGGCCAAAAACGGGCAGATTATTGTAACGCTGCAGGATCGCAGTATCGCAAAGCGTATTCATCACCAGGCTTCCCGACGCAATGCTGTGCGCTCCATGACAGCAATGGGGGCCATGCTGGCCCATGAAATCAAGAACCCGCTTTCCGGCATTCGCGGGGCGGCACAGCTTCTGGATATGAATGCCAGCAGGGAAGACCGGCAGCTGACCCGTCTGATCTGTGACGAGGCGGACCGCATTGTCGGGCTGGTTGACCGGATGGAAATCTTTGCGGACAACAGGCCGATTGAACGCGAGGCTGTGAACATTCACGAGGTTCTGGCACATGTCCGTCTGCTGGCACAATCCGGTTTTGCCCGGCATGTGGAATTCGAGGAAAGTTATGATCCGTCCCTGCCGGATGTCTGGGGGAGCAAGGATCTGCTTATTCAGGTCTTTATCAATCTGTTGAAAAATGCCGCTGAAGCCCTGCCGGAAGAAGGCGGGGTGGTTGCGCTTCATACGCGCTATGAGCAAGGCGTTAAGCTGGTGACGTCCGGTTCGGCAGAGCGTGTGGATCTGCCTCTTAAAATCTCGGTGATCGACAACGGACCCGGCATTCCGCAGGATCTGCTGCGGGATCTGTTCGATCCCTTTGTAACCACAAAATCCGGCGGCACCGGTCTGGGCCTCTCCCTTGTTGCCAAGGCTGTTGAGGCGCACTCCGGTGTGATTGAGGTTTCCTCTGCAACAGGGCGAACTTCCTTTGACCTGAACCTGCCGCGTGTCCCTGCTTCCCGCCGTTGACGGTGTGAGCCAAGAACAAAGAGAGAATGATGAATTCTTCACAGAGTATCGCGTTGGACCCGACAGACTATACCATTCTGGTTGCAGATGATGATCTCGCGATCAGAACTGTTCTGGGGCAGGCTCTGGGGCGTATTGGCTACAATGTGAAGATGGCCAGCAATGCAACCGATCTCTGGAAATGGGTTGAAAAGGGAGACGGCGATCTGGTGATCACGGATGTTGTGATGCCGGACGAGAACGGTCTGGATCTCGTTCCACGGATCAAAAGATATCGACCGGATTTGCGTGTCATTGTGATGTCTGCGCAGAATACCCTGCTGACAGCTGTCAAGGCCACCGAGCGCGGGGCCTTCGAGTATCTGTCAAAGCCATTTGATCTCAATAATTTGTCGGAAGTTATTGTGAAGGCACTTGAGGATTGTCGAACCGCCAGGGGCCAGGCTGTTGAGGACCTTGCGCTCAATCTGGGCGGGGACAATGCAGGAGACAGTTCCGGCTTGCCGCTTATTGGCCGTTCACAGGCCATGCAGGATATTTATCGTGTCATGGCGCGCCTGATGCTGACAGACCTGACGGTTATGGTCAGTGGTGAATCCGGGACGGGCAAGGAGCTGATTTCCCGCGCGCTTCATGATTATGGCAAGCGGAACAAGGGGCCTTTTGTGGCTGTGAACATGGCGGCCATCCCACGTGAGCTGATTGAAAGTGAACTTTTCGGTCATGAAAAGGGGGCCTTTACCGGTGCAACGGCGCGCTATGCGGGCAGGTTCGAGCAAGCCAGGGGAGGAACGCTTTTTCTGGATGAAATTGGTGACATGCCTCTGGAAGCCCAGACCCGGTTGTTGCGTGTTTTGCAGGAAAACGAGTTTACAACTGTTGGCGGGCGCGTGCCGATCAAGGCGGATGTCCGGATTATCACGGCGTCCCACCGCGATCTGAAAGCCATGGTCGACAGGGGGGAGTTCCGGGAGGATCTTTTCTATCGCCTCAGTGTCGTGCCCTTGCGATTGCCGCCGTTAAGAGAGCGTTCGGAGGATATTCCGGAACTGGTATCCCACTTTATGCGTCTGTGTGTTGACGAGGGACTGCAGGCCAAGGCTGTCGGACCCGAAGCCATGCAGATCCTGCAGCGTTACCCCTGGCCCGGCAATGTCAGGGAGCTTGAAAATCTGGTGCGCCGTCTGACTGTGCTTTACAGTGAGGATGTGATCACCAGCGAGGTTGTAACAGCTGAACTGAAGTCTGTCTTTGCCAGAGCAAAACAGCAGTCTGAAGCAGAGAGCAATCCCGCAGAGGATGGAAACACTGACAATCAGGCCGCCCTTCTGCATTCAACGCTTTTCAATGCCGAAAGCCTGATCGGTGGTAACCTGTCAGAGACGGTCGAGCTGCATCTGCAAAGTTATTTTGAAGCGCACGAACCCGCCTTGCCGGCCTCCGGTCTCTATGATCGCGTTCTGTGCGAGATTGAAAGACCGCTTATCGAACTGTGCCTGAAGGCCACCGGAGGCAACCAGATCAAGGCTTCAGCGCTGCTGGGGTTGAACAGGAACACCCTCAGGAAGAAAATCAAGGAATTGGGAATCCAGATTGTAAAATGACGGATTGCCGGCTTTAACCATTTGAAGAGAGGCCTCTGTGTCGCCAACTCATTCGGAAGAAAAATTCAAGAGCGCCCAGGGAACACTGCCGGAGAGGCTGGCAGTCTGGTTCCATCGTTATGGCGTGGAAAAAAAGCTGGCCTATACTCTGATCCTTCTGGCCATGGTCGGCGGGGTGACAACCTTCCTGGCTTTGACAGGCGATCTGGGATTTGCTGCTGATCCGAGCGGTATTCAGTTGCTCCTGTTGATGGACTTCATTCTGTTGCTGGGGATCATTGCGCTGATTGCGCGCCGTCTTGTTTCCCTGTGGATTGAACGCAAACGCGGAACAACGGGGGCGAGACTTCACTCCAGACTTGTTGGTCTCTTTACGATCGTTGCGCTGACTCCGACGATTGTGGTGGCCCTCTTTGCCGTGATCTTTTTCGAGTTCGGGCTGCAGACCTGGTTCCATGACAAGGTCAAAACCTCGGTCGGTGAATCCCTGGCGGTTGCCGAAGCCTATCTCTTTGAGCACAGACAGAGTATTACAACGGATGCTCTGGCGGCTTCGCTGGTGATCAGCAGGGAGCTGAACACGCTGATACAAAACCCGGATGTTTTTGATCGTTTCCTGACAACCATTGCCAATGAGCGCAATCTGACAGAGGTTGTTGTTTTTGATCAGACCGGGCAGGTTCAGGGGAAGGCGGAGTTTAGTTTTCTTCTTAATTTTAGCCCTGAAATACCTGATTTTGCGATACAATCTGCTATTAGTGGAGAGATTGTCATTCTCTCTGCTGACACGGAGGACCGTGTTCGGGCCCTGGTTTATCTGGGGGGCTTCGACAACTCGTTTCTGCTGGTCAGCCGTGTGCTGGATCCGAACATCCTGCGGCACATTGACGAGGCGACAGAAGCCGTTGATCTCTACTCCGAACTGGAAGGACGGCGTTCCAGTCTTCTGATCACCTTTGCGCTGATTTTCACCATGGTTTCCCTGATGCTGCTGTCCGGGGCTGTCTGGGTGGGCCTGACCTATGCGAACACCCTGTCCGATCCTCTGGTCAAACTGATCCAGGCTGCTGAACGGGTGCGCGCGGGTGACTGGTCGGCGAAGGCGCCGGATCTGGAACGGGATGATGAAATCCACTCTCTGGCCCGGGCTTTCAACCGGATGACGGGGGAACTGCACAGTCAGAAAAAGGAACTGATTTCGGCCAACCAGCAGCTGGATGAACGCAGCAGGTTTATCGAGGCTGTTCTGGGGGGTGTCAGTGCCGGTGTGATCGGTGTCGATCCCCGGGGGCAGATTACCCTGATCAACCGTTCTGCTGCCGACTTCATGGAAAAGCCGGATTACCAGCTTCGGGGCAGGAGTGTTATCGATATCTTCCCGGAGCTTTCCGAGATTCTGGACAAGGCTATCAAACGTCCGGGGCGTACTGCGGAACAGCAGGTCCCTTACGTACCGCTGTCTGTTTCCGGTGAACTGGTACAGGACAGGGGACAGAGAACGCTGCTCCTGAGGGCTGTTGTCGAAGTGGATGAGGACAGCCAGATTATTGGCTACGTTATCACCTTTGATGATATTACCGAGCTGGTGTCAGCCCAGCGAAAGGCGGCCTGGTCCGATATTGCGCGCCGCATTGCGCACGAGATCAAAAACCCGCTCACTCCGATCCAGCTTTCTGCCGAGCGTCTGAAACGCAAGTATCTTAAGGAAATCCAGAGTGATCCGGAAACCTTTGAACTCTGTGCGGACACCATTGTGCGGCATGTCGGGGATATTGGCCGGATGGTCAACGAGTTTTCCTCCTTCGCGCGCATGCCTGCTCCGGAGATGAAGGACAACAATCTGTCGCGTCTTTTGAGAGAGGCTGTCGAGCTGCAGAAGGTCAGCCAGCACGACATCAGATTCGATACAGAGATACCGGATGAGGATGTTTCCCTGTCCTGCGATGGCGAGCAGATTAACAGGGCTCTGACAAATCTGCTCCTGAATGCGGCCGAGGCTATTGAAGGAAAGCGGGAGGATGCCAAAGTAAATGGTTCTGCTGCAGAAGAGCTGGAGGCCCGCATTTCTGTTTCCCTGGAATTGCAGAAGGACAGCCTTACCATTGCGATTTCCGATACAGGCCGGGGATTGCCGCAGAACGAGCGACATCGTTTGACGGAGCCTTATGTGACGACCCGTGTAAAGGGAACAGGTCTGGGGCTGGCAATCGTCAAGAAAATTATGGAAGATCACGGCGGCCGTTTGGTGCTGGGGGACAACTTTGACGAAAACGGCAAGGTGAACGGTGCGCAGGCGCGTCTGGTCTTTGAAAAACAGGTAAAAGCCTGAAAAGCATGTAAAGAAGAGAATTCTAATGGCTCGTGAAATACTGATTGTTGATGATGAGGCCGACATACGGTTCGCTGTCAGTGGCATCCTTGAAGACGAGGGGTATGACGTCAGGGAAGCCTCAAACAGTCAAACGGCTCTGGAAGAGGTGCGCTTGCGCCTGCCAAGCCTTGTGATCCTTGATATCTGGCTGGAAAACTCGGAGATGGACGGAGTTGGTATCCTGAAAACCATCAAGGAAACCAATCCGGATCTGCCTGTTGTCATGATGTCGGGGCACGGGACCATTGAAACAGCGGTCAGTGCCATTCGTGATGGCGCTTTTGACTTTGTTGAAAAACCGTTCAAGACAGACCGACTCCTGCACATTGTCAGGCGTGCGATTGAAGATTCCGAACTGCGCAAGGAAAACCAGACGCTCAAGGAAAAGGTTTCCCTGCAATCCCGGCTGATTGGGCGTTCCCAGGCCATCACAGCCCTGAAAGGTGCAATTGAAAAGGTGGCGCCCACCGGAAGCAGGGTTCTGATCACCGGGCCGGCTGGTGCGGGAAAGGAAGTGGTGGCCCGTCAGTTGCATCTGCTTTCCGCGCGCAGTGACAGCCCCCTGACTGTTCTGAATTGCGCGACCATGCATCCCGAGCGGATGGAGGTTGAACTTTTCGGTGAGGAAAGCAAGGACGAAGAGGGCAAGATCCGGTTCAAAACGGGTGTTCTGGAACAGTCCCACGGCGGCACACTGTTGCTGGATGAAGTGGCGGACATGCCCCTTGAAACGCAAGGCAAGATTGTCCGTGTCCTGCAGGAGCAGTCTTTCCAGCGCGTCGGCGGCACGGAACCGGTGAAGGTCGATGTGCGGGTGATCGCTTCGACCAACAGGGATTTGCTCTCTCTCATTCGCGAAGGTCTTTTCAGGGAAGATCTTTTCTATCGCCTGAATGTTGTGCCTTTGAGTTTGCCGCACCTCAGGGATCGCAAAGATGATTTGCCCGATCTGGTGGAAGCCTTTATGAAGCTCTCTGCGCAGAACAACGGCTTGCCGCCGCGTCCGCTGGCTGCTGATGCGATGGTTTCCCTGCAGGCCTATGACTGGCCGGGGAATGTGAGACAGTTGCGCAATGTGATCGAATGGCTGTTGATCATGGCTCCGGGGGAGCAGGGAAGCCCGATTTTGGCATCCATGCTGCCGCCGGATATCAGTTCGATTTCCAGCGGTATTGTCCAGTCGGATCAGGCAGGTGAAGATCTGATCTCCCTGCCGTTGCGTTCTGCAAGGGAGGCTTTTGAGCGTCAGTATCTTGAGGCTCAAATTCTCAGATTTGACGGCAATGTCTCCAAAACAGCCGAGTTTGTCGGGATGGAGCGTTCAGCCTTGCACAGAAAGCTGAAGGCTTTGGGTATTACACCCGAGAAAGGGTAAGGGGTTGGTTCATGAGAGTGGTTATCTGCGGAGCGGGGCAGGTTGGTTACAATATTGCCCGTTACCTTGCTGCCGAGGATGCTGATATCACGGTTGTTGATCGGGATCCTGCACTGGTTGAGAAGATCTCTGATGCTCTGGATGTCAAGGGGGTGATTGGTTTTGCCTCCCACCCGGATGTTCTCGAGAAGGCCGGCGTTGCGAATGCCGATATGCTGATCGCTGTCACGCATGCGGATGAAGTGAACATGGTGGCCTGCCAGATTGCACACTCCATTTTTGATGTGCCGACGAAGATTGCGCGCATCAGGGATCAGAGCTACCTGAATCCCATGTGGTCGGATCTGTTCAGCCGCGAGAACATGCCGATTGATGTGATCATTTCACCCGAGCTTGAGGTGGCCGAGGCCATTGAACGTCGCCTGAACATTCCCGGTGCCTTTGATGTGGTTCCGCTGGCCGAGGGCAAGATTTCCCTGATCGGCATTCACTGTAGCGATGATACCCCCATCATCAATACACCGCTCAGACAGCTGACCGAGCTTTTCCCTAAACTGCATGTCCGCGTTGTCGGGATCAGTCGCGAGGGACGCGGGTTCGTTCCCACAGCGGATGACGAATTGAGGGCTGGTGATGATATCTATGTCGTCGTTGATCAGGAACACCTGCAGCGGACGATGGAAGTCTTTGGGCACTCCGAGAAGGAAGCGCGCAAGGTTATCATTGTCGGCGGGGGCAACATTGGTTTCAATCTGGCCAGACGTATTGAGGAAAGTCATCCCCATGTGCACCTGAAGCTGATCGAGGTTGACAAGAAGCAGGCTGAACGGGTTGCCCGTGCACTGGAACGGACTGTCGTGATCCACGGAGATGCCCTGGAAACGGAAATCCTCGAGGAATGCAATATCGACAATGCGGAAACGATTGTTGCCGTGTCCAATGACGACGAAGTCAACATTCTCTCCAGTCTGCTTGCCAAAAGGCATGGCTGCAGGCGGGCGACGGCTCTGATCAATACCGGCTCCTACAGCTCGATCATCAGCACGCTGGGGATCGACACGGTTGTGAATCCCCGCTCCATTACGGTCTCCCGGATTTTGCAGCACGTCCGTCGCGGACGCATCCGTTCCGTACACACCGTTGCGGATGGTCTGGGGGAGATTATCGAGGCAGAGGCTCTGGAAACATCAGGGCTTGTCGGTGTTCCCATTCGTGAGGTCAAGCTGCCTCCCGGCGTGATTGTCGGGGCGATCCTGCGCGGTGAGGAGGTGATCATTCCGCGCGGCGGGACGGTAATCAGGGCACACGATCTCGTGGTGATTTTCTCCTCAACGGAAGCTGTGAAGAAGGTGGAGAAATTCTTTGCGGTCAAGCTTGAGTTCTTTTGATTGAGGGACAGGACAGAGAATGCCTGACAATGCCGCTTTTTTAAGCACGAAGCCCAAAGCAGTCCTGTTTGACTGGGACAACACCCTGGTTGACAGCTGGCTGCCTATACACAAGGCTCTGGAAGAGACCTTTCTGGTGATGGGCAGAACACCCTGGACACTTGAGGAGACAAAGGAAAGGGTTCGCACCTCTGCACGCGAAGCCTTTCCTGTTTTGTTCCCCGGGCGCTCGGATGAAGCCATGAGCGCATTTTATGATGCCTACGAACGCTCGCATATCGAGGTTGTGACACCGCTGTACGGGGCGAGGGAACTTCTTGATGTCTTGCATCAGGCGGGATGCCTCCTCGGACTGGTGAGCAACAAAAAGGGGGATTTGCTCCGAAAGGAGGTCGAGGCTCTGGGATGGGAAGGGTTCTTCCATTCTGTTGTCGGGGCCAATGATGCGGCAAAGGACAAGCCGGCCCGTGATGTGCTTGAGCTTGCCCTGCAGGGAACGGCTCTTGAACCCGGTCAGGATGTCTGGTTTGTCGGAGATACCGATATCGATATGCTTTGCGCTTCCCTGCATGGCTGCCCCTCTGTTCTGATCCGGGAGAACGAACCCCGGGAGGGTGAATTCGCAAATTGCTGGCCGGATCAGTGGTTTTCTGACTGCCTGAGCTTCTCAAAAGGCTTGAAATTCTGAAAGAAAACACCTTTTTATTGATTTGTGTTTGTCTTTCCTGATGAAAATGCTAAAAAAATTTGTTGCTGACTGTAAAAGACGGCACCCCAACCAAAAAGTGATCCAATAATAAGATAGGGGAACGAACGCGATGGCCGCGGATAAATCACAAAACGTCCAAGATGTTTTTCTGAACACTATTCGGAAGAGCAAAGTTCCAGTCACGGTTTTTCTTGTAAACGGTGTTAAACTTCAGGGCATTGTTTCCTGGTTTGATAATTTTTCCGTTTTGCTGCGCCGGGATGCTCACGCACAGCTGGTTTACAAGCATGCTATTTCCACAATCATGCCTGCTACACCGGTTCAGCTCTTTGATCCGAGCAAGGAAAACGACGCAGAGTAACTCTCTGTCTGTTGTTTTCTTTCCGTTAAGTTTAATACAGATTTTGAGCCGCTCGGAGAAAGGGGTTTTTCCGAGCGGTATGGTGTGCTGAATGGGTAGTGAAAAAGGCAAGTCTGCACAGGGTGGCGTTGACAGAAGTGAACCGCCGGTTCGCGCTCTGGTGCTGCATCCTGATCTGAAGAAAAAACAGCAGTCAAGGACGGCTGATGCCCGGCTTGATGAGGCTGTCGGGCTGTCGCAGGCCATTAACCTTGAGCTGATCCATTACGAAGTGGTTCCGGTTGCCAGACCAAAACCTGCAACGCTGTTTGGACAGGGGGTTGTCGAGCGTTTTCACGACTTTGCGGAAACGCATGAAATTGATCTGGTTGTTGTCGATACTGCTCTGACACCTGTTCAGCAGCGGAATCTGGAACGGGAGTGGCACTGTAAGGTTATTGACCGGACGGGACTTATTCTCGAAATCTTTGGTGAGCGTGCCCGAACCAAGGAAGGGAAGCTCCAGGTTGATCTGGCCCAGCTGAACTATCAGCGTTCCAGACTGGTCAGATCCTGGACGCACCTTGAGCGTCAGCGTGGTGGTGCAGGTTTCATGGGTGGACCGGGCGAACGCCAGATTGAACTTGATCGCCGGATGATCGATGACAGGATTGTGCGACTTAAGAGCGATCTTGAACAGGTCAAGCGGACGCGTGAACTGCACCGTTCGGCCCGCAAGAAGGTGCCTTTCCCGATTGTTGCCCTGGTTGGTTATACCAATGCCGGAAAATCGACACTTTTCAATCGCCTGACCCAATCCGATGTTTTTGCACAGGATTTGCTGTTTGCCACGCTTGATCCGACCTTGCGGCGTGTTGCCCTTCCGTCAGGACGCGAGATCATTCTCTCGGATACTGTTGGCTTTATTTCGGATTTGCCGACAGATCTGATTGCGGCCTTTCGTGCAACGCTCGAGGAGGTTCTGGAGGCCGATATTCTCATCCACGTTCGGGATGTTTCACACGAGGACACAGAGGCCCAGAAGGAAGATGTCAGGGCTGTGCTGAGGGATTTGAAACTGGATGAGCAGATCCAGCAGGAAATGCTCGAAGCCTGGAACAAGCTTGATCTGGTCGGCGATGAAGAGCGCCCTGTTCTGGAAAGCCTTGCCGCCCGTGATGAACAGGTCATGATGTGTTCTGCTGTGACCGGGGAGGGCACGGATGCACTACTGGATCGCATTGAAACCATTCTGGATTCAAAGAACTTTCATGTTGAATATCTGGTTCCCTATGCGCAGGGGGCGGCTTTGTCGTGGCTGTATGAAAACGGCACTGTTCTTGAGCAGGAGCACAGGGAAGAAGGGGTTCTCATTTCCCTGAGCCTTCCGCAATCGGCCATAGACCGGTGTGAAACACGTTTTGCCCTGAAGCCTGTTGAATAGGATGAATTCGGGGTTCTGAAATCAAAAAAGCCACTTCGCAGAGGAAGTGGCTTTTTCTTTTCCTGTCAGGGAGAAGAAATCAGAATCAGGCGTCTGCTGTTTCTTCTTCGTCTTCTTCCAGCTGTACGGAGATTTTGCTCAGCGTCTTGGCCATTTCCAGAAGACGCTTTCTGACGACATCGTCTTCGATTTTGTAATAGGCGCGAACAAGTTCCAGGGTTTCCCTGCGGGCCATCGGATCCTTCTCGTACTGGATTTCGATGCCTTCTTCGGCCTGGCCGCGAATTTGACCGGGAGACAGATGGGCTGTTTCGTCTGTCATGTTGTCAAAGAAATAGCCGATGTCTGTGTCCAGAACCCTGGAAAGATCGTACAGACGACTTGCACCAATTCTGTTTGTGCCGCGTTCGTACTTCTGAACCTGCTGGAATGTCAGGCCAAGTATGTCACCAAGTTTCTCCTGGGATAATCCAAGCAGCGTTCTACGCAGGCGAAGTCTCTGACCAACATGAATGTCGATTGCATTGGGTACGCCGGTAATTCGCTTGGGAAGAGGTTTTCTTTTTGTCATCTTTTTCCTTCAGCGCAAAGAAAGGCTTTTGCTCTCAATTCGTCAGATCGTCTGGTGAATTGAAAATGGGGAGCAAGAGGCTCTTCCTTTTCTCTCTCGAATAGCATTGCTGTTGCTTAATATAAAAATAAGACTCTGCGGGTTAAAATGCAAGCATACGTTTGTGTGTGGCCTTCTGAAAAACGCTTTTGAGTTGTCTATGCAAAAAGGTTGATGCTCTTTATGATTTTCAGTTGAAAAGCTTTTTCAACCCTTTAAGATTTTCATCAAATGGATGTGTTGCACAAGCAGGACGTAAGGATTCGATATACGAATCGGGGGTTTTTGAGTTTCTTGTATAGGTTTCCTTATGAAGAAGCGTTTTCTTATTTCTGATCAGGGTGAGGTTCAATCCTGGGATTATAAAAATCCAATCAAGGCAGTAGTCGGCTTTGAAGGGATCTTTTCCAGTGGATTTGACCGACAGAATCTCATTGAAAAACTGGGGTGGATCGCTGTCGAGCGCGGTCTGGATCAGAATTCCTCTGTCCCCCGGGAGGTGTTGAATTTTACCTTTCACTCCTGTTTGCTGACCGAAGAGTCAATTACAGCCATGACGTCTGTTGTCATGCTGGCGACAGGTGCGGTTCGCCTGACCTACTATGACGGTCTCAAGTGGCGAATGGAAAACTATCATGAGTCAATTGGCGCAGTTGCCAGAATTCTTCCGCTTTACCGTGAAAGCATGGAAGCAATGGGACGTGAGCATTACATTGCGCTGGACAAGAATGCCCAGGAACTTCTGACAGACAGGGGGCCCTTGTCACTGGTGATGCAGCTGTGGGCCAACACGTCCGGTCTGCTTTCTGAAAGTGTGCTGGAATCTTTCAGGCGCATTGGCGTTTTGAACAGATCGGTCTTTATTCAGCCTGATGCCGGATACAGTGAGCCGAAATTTGTGCACATTGGTTCCGAAATCGGTGTTTATGGTCCGGAATGGCCACACATTGCAGTGGGGCATCCGGTGCATGAACAGCCGGATCCCGAGTACGGGACCTGGGTTCGGGAGGCTTACCGGCAGGTGATGGAAACGCGTCGTCCGCAATATCTCCACGTTGATGCCTGTATGACCATGAAAGACGGAAACCGTTGTCACAACCGGTATCGCTGTCTTCGCCTGCCATGGAAATCGGAAACAGGGGATCTGATCCTGATGGGGACTTCAGTGATCACTCCGAATGTCGATATTCCCTTTGTGACGCCCAAGAATTTCAAACTTTAATTCCTGCTGTTCCGGCAAGGGCCGGTCTTTCGGGCAGGGAAAGGTTCCTGTCTTATCCTTTTGATATAAAACAGGAAAAAAAATTACCTCTAAAAATGTATTTTTCTTTTTTCTCCGTATGCTTGACACCTCCGGCAGCGCTTTTTATATGGTTGTTAGCACTCGTCGAACGAGAGTGCTAAATATCACCTGTTTGTGATAGCCGGGCGCTGTTACAGGCTCGGTAAACGCTTTATGAAAACGGAGCTAATTCTATGAACTTCAAACCGCTGCACGATCGCGTCGTGGTTGAGCCACTGGAGCAGGAAGAAAAAACTGTTGGTGGCATCATCATTCCGGATACTGCCAAGGAAAAGCCGATGCAGGGCAAGGTTATTGCTGCTGGTTCCGGCACACGTGCTGACAATGGTCAGGTTATTGCGCTGGACGTCAAGGAAGGCGACACAGTGATCTATGGCAAATGGTCCGGCACCGAAGTCAAGATCGATGGCAAGACTCTGCTGATCATGCGTGAGTCCGACATCATGGGTATTTTGAACTGAGATCGCTCTAGCGTAAGGAGTAGAAAAAATGGCTGCTAAAGACGTAAAATTTGGCACAGACGCCCGCGAAAAGATGCTGCGTGGCGTGGACCTGCTTGCAAATGCTGTAAAGGTTACTCTGGGTCCGAAGGGCCGCAACGTTGTTCTGGACAAGGCCTTTGGTGCTCCACGCATCACCAAGGACGGTGTTTCTGTTGCGAAGGAAATCGAACTGGCTGACAAGTTCGAGAACATGGGCGCACAGATGGTTCGCGAAGTTGCGTCCAAAACAAATGATCTGGCTGGTGACGGCACAACGACTGCGACTGTTCTGACACAGGCGCTGATCCGTGAAGGTGCGAAGGCTGTTGCTGCCGGCATGAACCCGATGGATGTCAAGCGCGGTATCGACATGGCTGTTGAAGCTGCTGTTGAGCACCTCAAGGGCTCTGCAAAAACAATCTCCACAACCGGCGAAGTTGCGCAGGTTGGTACAATTTCTGCCAACGGCGAAGCTGAAATCGGCAACATGATCGCTGAAGCGATGGAAAAAGTTGGCAAGGAAGGCGTGATCACTGTTGAGGAAGCCAAGTCCCTGGCGACCGAGCTCGATGTTGTCGAGGGGATGCAGTTTGACCGCGGTTACCTGTCTCCATACTTCGTGACCAACACAGAGAAAATGGTTGCAGAGCTGGAAAACCCGTACATCCTGCTGCACGAAAAGAAACTGACTTCCCTGCAGCCAATGCTGCCGCTTCTGGAAGCTGCTGTTCAGTCCAGCCGTCCGCTGCTGATCATTGCTGAAGATGTTGAAGGTGAAGCACTGGCAACCCTGGTTGTGAACAAGCTGCGTGGTGGTCTGAAAATTGCTGCTGTCAAGGCTCCTGGCTTCGGTGATCGCCGCAAGGCCATGCTGGAAGACATCGCAATCCTGACTGGTGGTACTGTTGTTTCCGAAGACGTTGGTATCAAACTGGAAAGCGTGACACTGGACATGCTGGGTACTGCGAAGCGTGTTGCAATCACCAAGGAAGAAACAACCATCGTTGATGGTGCCGGTGAAGCAGACATGATCGAAGCGCGTTGCAACCAGATCCGTGCGCAGGCTGAAGAGACATCTTCCGACTACGACCGTGAAAAGCTGCAGGAGCGTCTGGCCAAGCTGGCTGGTGGTGTTGCTGTTCTGCGTGTTGGCGGTGCAACCGAAGTTGAAGTGAAAGAGCGCAAGGATCGCGTTGAGGATGCCATGAACGCAACCCGTGCTGCGGTTGAAGAAGGTATCGTTTCCGGCGGTGGTACAGCTCTGCTCGGCGCTGTGAAAGCCCTGGACGGCCTGGAAGGCGCGAACTCTGACCAGAGTGTTGGTGTTGGTGTTGTTCGTCGTGCTCTGGAAGCTCCGATCCGCCAGATCTCCGAAAATGCCGGTTACGAAGGTTCCATCGTTGTTGGCAAGGTTCGTGAAAGCAGCGAAGCCGGTTTCGGTTTCAACGCACAAACCGGTGAATACCTGAACCTCTTCGAAGCGGGTATCATCGATCCGGTCAAGGTTGTTCGTACTGCGCTGCAGGACGCCGGTTCCGTATCCGGTCTGATGATCACAACCGAAGCAATGGTTGCTGATGCACCGGAAGACAAAGCTGCAGCTGCTCCTGCAATGCCTGACATGGGCGGCATGGGCGGTATGGGTGGCATGGGCTTCTAATCGGGCCTGTTACCTGTCAAGACTGGAAAAGGGGAGGCCTCGTGCCTCCCTTTTTTGCTTTGTCACTGATCTCGTTCATAGATATAGCGCTATGAATGACTCTTCTTTCAGACTTTTCTTTACCCTTTGCTCAAGGGAATGTGATCGGTTATAAGATATCAACTGAATACACATTCCAGTGAAAATAACCTGCTGTGAAAAGATCTTTGAGGGAACGCCAAGGGGGAATGAATTGAGGTTTGACGATAAATCGCTTGGTAAAACATTGACGCGTTTCTGGGATCGTGCCTTTACCCCGCGAGAAATTCACTTCTCCAGCGAAAACAAGGTTGTTTTCCTTCGCTTCAGTCGGCGTTTCCAGCAGTTGATGTCTGCGTCCGCTCTCTGCCTTCTGGCGGGTGTGGGCTATGCCGGTGTTGTCTATCAGGATTTGAACGAGACCATTGCTGCCAAACAACAGTCCATTGCCGAGGAACGTCTCAAGTATTTCGAATTGCTGCAGCTTGTTGGCGAGTATCATACCCAGTTTTCCAAAATCACCGAGGATCTGCAGTACAATCAGGGCGAACTGCTCTCGCTGCTTGAGGCCGGGGAGGGAGACAATGCCCTTTCGGCTGACGAGGCTCTCAAGACCCTGAGAAAGTCCGAGGCGGAAAAACATCGCGTTCTTGCTGCCAGACAGGAAGTTGAAGACAGGTTGCGCGCCTTTGAGGGCGAGCTGGATTCAATCCCTGCGCAGGGTGATGATCTGGTGCAGCGTATTTCCGGCCTGAGAGAGAATCTTGGTCTGGGACTGGGAGAGGGTGATCTTCTGGATGACGCCGAGATCTCTCTGGGGCAGCTGGTGGCCAAGCAGGAGCGTCAGCTGATCTCGCTGAACACCCGGTTGCGGGACCAGAAACAGCTGGAACAGCAGATTGAAAAGCTGACGGCTGAGCTGAAAAGTGAACAGGACAAGGTCAGTTCCACCGGGAAGAGCCTGGTGCGGGCACTGGATGAAAAACGCGTGGCAGAAGCCCAGTTGGCCCAGGCCTTTTTCGAGAAGGATGATCTGGAAGTCGAACTGACGAGCTATGTCGATCGCTCCGGTGATCTGGATGACGAGCTGGAACGTCTGAAAACCTCAACTCTCGAGGCGGCAAATGCACAGCGTGAACTGCTTGTCCGTCTGATGGAGCGCTCCAAGGGCTCGATTGACATGATTGAGACCACTGTGGAGATGACAGGGCTTGATATGGACAAGCTTATGGGGGTTCAGGGTGATGATGCCCGGGCACAGGGTGGACCTTTCATTCCCGAGGAAGGGTATGAAGAGGAAAGACTGTGGCATGCTTCCATTATGGAGCTGGGGTCGTATCTTGATCGCTGGGATGCCTTGCAGGAAGTGGTTTCAAAGCTTCCGCTTGCAGCACCAATGGATCAGTATCGCGTTACGAGTTCCTTCGGAAAGCGCCGGGACCCTGTAACGGGACGCACGGCCCGCCACAACGGTATGGATCTGGCTGCGCCCATGCGCTCTTCCGTTTATGCGCCGGCTCCGGGCAAGGTTGTTTACGCTGGCTGGCGCGGTCGTTACGGACGCTTTGTCGAAATTGACCATGGCAACGGTATTCGCACGCGCTATGCTCACCTGAATAAAATTATGGTCGAGCGTGGACAAACGGTATCGCATCGTGAGAAAATCGCGCTTCTGGGTAATTCTGGTCGCAGCACCGGACCGCATGTTCACTATGAGGTTCTGTTTAACGGCCAGCACGTTGATCCGCGTAACTTTGTAAAGGCTGGAAAGCATGTTTTCAAAACCCAATAAGAATGGCAGCATGACCTCCATTTTCAGCAATGATCTTGTGATCGAGGGCGATGTTCACACCAAGGGTGACCTGCAGCTTGACGGGACCGTGGTCGGTGATCTGTCCGGTGAGCGCATTATTGTCGGTCAGGACGGACGCGTTCAGGGCGGGATCAAGGCCAGAAGTGTCAGGGTTCTGGGTTCCGTTTCCGGAAATATCAATGCCGAGAACGTCTACATCGCTGAAACCGCGCGAATTGACGGAGATATTGTCCACGAGGTTCTGTCCATCGAATCAGGTGCGCATGTTCATGGCCGCATGATCCGTGCGCAGGATGCGGATGCCAAGGAAGGGCAGACGCCTCTGCAGATCGCTGCTGCGCAGGCTGAAAAGGAACTGGAAGATGATTCTGCTGTTGTGCATTCGGCGGGATGGACCGGAGAAAACAAGGAAGCGTCCTGACGATTTTCCGGATCGGTGGTTTTGTCGAAAGGCCTGCTTTGAGCGGGCCTTTTCTGTTTTCTGCCTTTGGATTTTTTCGGGAATTGCAGATAAAAAAAGCCCGCTCAACCGGAGGATGGAGCGGGCCAGTGGATGCCTTGGTTTAGGGAGACAAGGCTATCAGATAAGGCTGGAGTTTCCTGCGCCGAATTCGGGGTAGGCTTCCAGGCCGAGTTCGCTTTTGTCCAGGCCCAGAATTTGTTCTTCCTCGCTGGCGCGAACGCCAACTGTGAGCTTGAGGACATGCCAGAGGATCAGGCTTGCTGTGAAGGCAAAGATGCCGATTGCAACAATCCCTATGGCTTGTGTTGAGAAGCTGGCGTCTGCGTTGGAGAGCGGAACGGCCAGAGTGCCCCAGATGCCGCAAACGAGGTGGACGGGAACGGCGCCGACGACGTCGTCAAGTTTGAAGCGATCCAGAAGCGGAACGGCAAAGACAACCAGCACGCCTCCAACAGCACCGATTGCAAGGGCCAGCATTGGAGAAGGCGCAAGGGGTTCGGCTGTGATTGAAACCAGTCCGGCCAGCGCGCCGTTGAGGGCCATGGTCAGATCGGGTTTCTTGTAGACGAGCTGGGTCACAATCATGGAGGAAATTACGCCAGCCAGAGCAGCTGCATTGGTGTTGATGTAGATGGTGCCGATATCGGTGATGTCGCCGATGGTGCCCATGGCAAGCTGTGAGCCGCCATTGAAGCCGAGCCAGCCGAGCCACAGGATAAAGGTGCCCAGTGTTGCCAGCGGCAGGTTGGCGCCGGGCATGGGTCTCTGGGTGCCATCCTTGCCGTAACGGCCTGTGCGGGCGCCGATGACAATCATGCCGGCAAGGGCAGCCCATCCCCCCACGGAGTGGACGATGGAGGAGCCGGCGAAATCGCTGAAGCCAAGTTCGGACAGCCAGCCGCCACCCCAGGTCCAGGATCCCTGAACCGGATAGATCAGGCCGGTGAGCACAACGACAAAGCCAAGGAAAGGCCAGAGTTTTGCACGCTCTGCCACGGCGCCTGAGACGATCGAGGCTGTGGCTGCGACAAAGACCATCTGGAAGAACCAGTCTGATCCGGCGCTGTAGCTGCCAGCTTCTGCTTCTTCGACGGATGGCGCGGGTGCTGCGGACCAGATTTCAAGAGAGCCGATAAAACCGGAGACATCCAGATACATCAGATTGTAGCCGACCAGGTAGAACATCAGGCCGGAGATGGAGTAGAGGCCAATGTTTTTCAGGCATTGCGTGGCTGTGTTCTTGGCGCGGACCAGGCCTGCTTCCAGCATGGCGAAACCTGCAGCCATAAACATGACAAGGAAGCCGTGCATCAGAAACGAAAGGCTGTTCAGGATGTAAGCTGTTTCTGTCGGGGTGCTTTGCGCCAGTGCGGGGGTCGGCAGTGTCGCCATGGCTGCGATGCTGACAAGACCCAGTGCTTTGCGGGATCTTTTGTGAGAGCGCATACCACAAAGAAGGCTTTTGCTCGGTTTGAGGATCGAAATAGACATGTAACCAGTCGCTCCCTTAACTTGCGTTTTGTCTTCTTTTTGAAGACGTTGGTGTTCATTGCGGGGACGAACCGGTATTTACAAGAGTTGTGCCAAAAGGCAGAAAAATTAAATAATGTTTTGTTTTCAATATTTTAAAGTTATTTTCTTCTTTTTGAATTTTTGAAAAAATAAGGAAGTGATTAAAAAATAGGCTGAAAATGCAAGCCTATTTTTTGTGCAATTCATTTGAGCGGGGAGCGGGATGCCACTTTTGTAGGCTGATTGGCCAGCGCATAGATGGTTTGCCCTTCCAGAACGCGCTGAACGTAATTCCGGGTTTCGGAAAAGGGAATTTGCTCGATCCAGTCCAGAAGATGAAACTGCTCTGCAAGCTCTTTCTGGCTGGCTTCAAACCGGGCCGATTTTGTGAGCTGGCTGTGGATCGTGCTGACATTTTCCCTGTTGCTGTAGGGCGAGCCAATGGACTGTGTCCATCGGTTCACTCTGTGAGGGCCGGCGTTGTAGCCTGCCAGTGCCAGAGCCTGTGTGCCATCAAAGCGATTGATCAGGGTTTTCAGATAGGCGCTTCCCAGCCTGACATTGTAGTCAGGGTCTTCGGTCAGCCTGTTTTTGCTGTAGGGCAGGTTCTCGTTTCTTGCGACATTTCTGGCGGTTGTGGGAATCAGCTGCATCAGTCCGCGTGCCCCGGCATGGCTGACGGCTTCCGGGTTCATTTCGCTTTCCTGTCTGATCAGGGCATAAACAAGCGCCTTGTTGTCCGGTTCAAAGTTCAGGCCCGGATCGGGATAGAGGTAATAGGGCAGCAGCTGGCCCTTGTGGCGTGCGGCCTTTGCTGTTCTGAGAGCCAGATTGGGGTGACCGGCCCGATGGGCCAGTTCGGTTGCAAAGACCAGTTCGTCTCGGCTGCTGGCGTCCAGTCTGAGCCGCGTGAGGAAGAGGGACTGCAGGTTTCGCACTTTATCCCAGTTCAGGAGCATGATGATGCTGGTGATTTCCCGCGCATTGAGTTCTGCCTTGTTTTCTGCAGAGAGTTCGGGTTTGTCGAACGTGAGCGAGGGTTGTTTGGACCCCAGAAGAAATGCGGCTTTCTGACCATAGAATGTCGTTGGATACTGCGAGGCCAGTTCGAGCCATCGTATGGCCCACTCCGTGTTGTTCAGTTCAAGGGCTGCGCGGGCGGCCCAATAGGCTGCACGGGCTTTGCTGATATTGGAGCTTACGCCTTCGTGCAGGGCGAAGAAGTGCTGGTAGGCTCGTTTGGGCTGGGAGAGTTTTCTGAGGGCAATCCAGCCTGCGAGAAATTCCCCCTCGGCGAAACCGATACCGGATTCAAGGCCGTGGCTTGAGGCGAGTTTGTAGGCTGCTGTTGTTTTGCCCTGGGCCAGCTGATTTCTGGCGGCCCAGTGGCGCAGGCGCCAGACAGGGTCGCCGATGGTGTAGTCATAATTGCCTGAGCCGGGCAATGAGATGAGCAGTTCGATTGCGGCTTCCGGACGATTTTTGTCAAAGCGCCATCTTGCCCGGTCATAAACAAGACCGGGGTCGTTTTTCAACTCTTTGGGGACGGCATTGATCAATCTGTCGACGCCGTTGCTTTTGCGGATAAGGGCGAGGCGGGCTTTGGCGAGTTTGACGTATTGGGCGGGGACCTTGTCATAGAGACGTTCGGCGCCTCTGTAGCGCTGGCGCCAGATTGAACTGTCCAGTCTGGCGATGTGGTCCTCCGGGGTCAGGGTGTTGCTGTGCTTTCTGAGGAATTCGATCTCGTCATCCGCTCCGGCCCCGTCTCCCTTTCTCCAGCTCGAATGAAGAACCTCTGCGGCCTTGCTGTTTTCTCCGCGTGTGTTCAGGGCGGCGTGCAGGCGGCTGGCACCCACAAGGGTTTCAGGGGCCTGTCCGTCAAACCATGCAACAATCCTGTCCGCACTCCAGTTTTCAGGCAGGAGCGGTTCCGCCAACCTCCGGAAATGGGAAAGGCGTGGCCATGTTTGAGGGGATGCAATGAAGCTGTCGTAGGTTTCAAAGTCTGCAACAGGCTCGGGCGAGCGGGAGAGAACGGCCCAAAGGGCAATGCGCTTCAGATTGTCGTTGCGGATTTTCTTTTGCAGGGACAGGGCTTCTTCGAACTGTCTTGCGGCCAGTTTTTTCTCGATGGCATTGAACTGTTTCTGTTCACTTTCGCTGAGTTGCCAGTCCTGTGTCTGAGCCTGAGCTGTCGCAGGGGAAAAGCCGATGTCATGTCTTGGAGCCGAGAGTTCAAAGGGGGACAGCAATGCCAGTGTGATGGCTGTGCCGACAAGGCTCTGTTTTACGGAACGGGATGCTGTTGTTTTCTTTGTCAGATGAAGAGCGGGGCATCTTTTTTGAAACATCTTTGTGTCCGTGAAATCAGGTTCTGTCTGTAGACTTGATAGTATAGGGAGTGTTCCGGGTTTTTACAGGCCTGAACCTGCCTTGAGCTTATGACAATCCTGTGACGGGACTGGTTTCAAAAGTGTTGATGTCGTGAAAAACTTCAAAAAAAGGCGTTTTCAGGCTTTGCGTTCGGATTTTCAGGCGCTATTCTCCGCCGGACTCTGAAATGACGTTCATTTTTGATGTTTGATTTCTGTAAACTTGAAATGCTGAATGGCGATACCGTGCTGTTCGGTTGATGATGAAGGATGCAATAGATGGCTGGCCCTCTTTTCAAAGGTTCTTTTCCTGCGCTTGCAACGCCCATGACACAGGATGGTTCTGTTGATAAGAAGGCGTTCGAGAAGTTTGTTGACTGGCAGATAAAACAGGGAAGTCATGCTGTTTGTCCTGTGGGGACAACCGGTGAATCTCCCACGCTCAATTATGAAGAGCACAAGCTGGTGACCGAGCTTTGCGTTGAGGTTGCAGACAAGCGCGTACCTGTTATCGCAGGGACTGGTTCCAATGCAACGCACGAAGCCATCGAGTTTACGCAGCACGCACAGGACTCCGGTGCGGATGCTGCCCTCGTTGTGACGCCCTATTACAACAAGCCTTCCCAGGAAGGGATGTATCAGCACTTCAAGGCTATTCATGACAACTCGGACATTCCGATCATTCTTTACAATGTGCCCGGGCGCTCCATCGTCAATCTGTCCGTGGAAACTGTTGCGCGTCTGGCTGAACTGCCCCGCATTGCCGGTATCAAGGATGCGACTGCTGACCTGACGCTTCCTGCGCTGACCCGCCTTGCGACGGATGACAGCTTTACCCTTCTGAGTGGTGAAGATGCGACGATCGTGCCTTTCCTGTCCCTGGGAGGACACGGCTGTATTTCGGTGACGGCCAACGTAGCTCCTGCACTCTGTGCCCAGCTCCATGAAGCGTGGTGGGTGCGTGATTTTGACAGGGTCTCGGAGATCAATGACAAGCTGACACCTTTGCATGCGGCTCTGTTCGTCGAGAGCAGTCCTGCACCTGTGAAGTATGCCATGAGCCTGCTGGGGCTGGCTGAGGATGCCTTGCGTCTTCCGCTGTTGCCGGTTTCTGATGAGACAAAAAAGACTGTTCACGCTGCAATGGTGAATGCAGGTTTGATTGATTGAGGCCCGGGAACGAATGGCTGCTGCGAAGAAAAAGAAGGATGCCCTCGAGAGCGGCACAGTCGCTCTCAACCGCCGGGCGCGTCACGATTACGAAATCGAGGACACGATTGAAGCCGGTGTGATGCTTCTGGGGACCGAGGTGAAGTCTCTGAGGACGGGGCGGGCATCCATTGCGGAATCCTATGCCTCTCTCGAGGCTGATGGTGATTTCTATCTGGTGAACGCCAATATTCCCGAATATGGCCCTGCCAACCGTTTCAATCATGAGCCGAAGCGTTTGCGCAAGCTGTTGCTTCACAGGCGCGAGATCGGCAAGCTGGGCGATCTCGTGCGGCGATCAGGCTATACCATGATCCCTCTGAGCCTTTATTTCAACAATCGCGGAATTGCCAAGATCAAGCTTGGTATTGCACGAGGCAAGAAAAACGTTGATAAGCGTCACAGCGAGAAAGAGCGGGACTGGAAGCGTCAGCAAGCCCGGATCCTGCGGGACAAGGGTTGAGCCGTCTTTCGCCTGCCGGAATGAAAAAAGCGCTCCCGTCAGGAGCGCTTTTTTGTGTTCGGAGAAGTTGTTTCAGTCTTCGTCGTAATAGTCGTCTTCGTAGTAGTCATCTTCCTGATAGGCCTGTGCAGGCTGCTGATTGTTGCTCTTGTTGCTGGATGACTGGTTGCTGTTGAAGGCGCGCCCGATCTTGTCCTTGATGGTGTTCAGGTCGACGAAGACATCTGCCTGTCGGCGCAGTTCGTCGGCAATCATGGACGGCTGGGAACGCACTGTGGAAACGACGGTAACGCGAACCCCCTTGCGCTGGACAGCCTCGACGAGGCGTCTGAAATCCCCGTCTCCGGAAAAGAGGACAATGTGCTCGAGCTTTTCGGCCATCTCCATGACGTCAATCGCCAGTTCAATGTCCATGTTGCCCTTGATCTTGCGACGTCCGGAGGCGTCTGTGAACTCCTTGGTCGGTTTGGTGACCATGGTGTAGCCGTTGTAGTCCAGCCAGTCCACAAGCGGACGGATCGGAGAATAATCCTGGTCTTCGAGAAGGGCTGTATAGTAAAAGGCCCTGATGAGCTGGCACTGGTCGGAGAAATAGGTCAGAAGGCTTTTGTAGTCGATGTCAAAATCGAGGGCGCGTGCTGTTGCGTAAAGGTTCGAACCGTCAATAAAAAGAGCGACGCGCTCCTGGGCGTAAAATTTCAAGACAATATCCTTCCAAAAAAATACAATTCTGAGCGGTCAAAAACGTCAGACCTGAAAATGATTTCTTTCTGTAAAACGCAACCACAAAAAAGAATTGAAAAACAGATGAGTAAACTCCTATACATCCATTTAAAAATTTATAGATTTTTTACAGGAGTTCAAGCACAAAGCGTTTCATCATTGTTAACGAAGGTGTGAAATTCATGATTTTTATCGCTCTTGGCGCAAATCTCGAGAGCCCTGAGTTTGGCTCTCCTCGACAAACCTGTGAGGCGGCTCTGGCCGAACTTCAGAAGCGGGGCGTAAAGGTCGTTCGGGTCTCTCGCTGGATGAAAACGGCACCGGTACCGCTGTCTGATCAACCTTGGTACACCAATGCTGTTGCCGAGGTTCGGACCGATCTGCCGGCACAGGAGATGCTGGATCTTCTGCATGAAGTGGAAAATGACTTCGGGCGTGTCAGGAAGGAGCGCTGGGGGGCGCGGGTGATTGATCTCGATCTGCTGGCTTATGGCGATCAGATCAGCAGACCGGACGAGCACATGCAGATTCCGCATCCGCGCATGCACGAACGACGCTTTGTTCTGCAGCCTCTTGTCGATCTTGAAGAGGGGTGGGTCCATCCGGTTCTTCGGAAAACAGCGGCCTCCTTGCTGGATGCCATTCCGCTGGATGAGCAGGAAACAGTGGCTTTTGAAGACAGTGAGTAGCGTCTTTGCTCCAAAACAAACAAGAGGGGTTGATTCCTCCCGGCTGCTTTTCTATAGTGCAGCCGACCTGTTCCCCGTTTGAGGGAACCCTTTGACGTGGCTGAAGGCTCTTTGATAGCTGAAGAAACCACGGACATATTTTTGCTTTGGAGTAACAGAATGGCTCGGGTCACAGTCGAGGATTGTGTAGATAAAGTTGAAAACCGTTTTGAGCTGGTGATGCTTGCTTCACAGCGTGCGCGTGACATCACGTCCGGTGCATCCGAAACCGTTGAGCGTGACAATGACAAGAACCCGGTCATCGCGCTGCGTGAAATCGCTGATGAAACGATTGAGCTGGAAGCTGTCAAGTCCACTCTGATTCAGGGGCTGCAAAAACAGCAGGCCTTCTCTGAAGTTGATGAAGATGCACCAGAGTTCGATGCGATCGGTCCGGAAGCTGCTCTGATTGGTGTTGAGGCTGTCAACGAAGCCGAAGCCAACGAAGCAGGCATTGATATTCAGGATGCTGCAACCGAGCTTCCTGGCGACAACGACGAATAATTTCTGTCTTTGAAAAAGTCCGATGGCTACCTGTGCAGTCTGCCCTGTGGTCGTCGGACTTTTTGCGTTTTGAAACCGCGACAAGCTTGGCGTCACGATCAAGCGGGGTTATGCTGTCTTCAGGAGGCGGGATTGTGGATTTAAATGTCTGTTATCCTTTAAAATCCTCGAGCATGAGATGAGTCTGATATTTTAGAAGGTTGGTTCCGCGAATGATCCGCCAGTTTGAGTTGGTTGAACGAGTAAAAGCATATGATCCTCTTGCGGATGAGGATGCTATTAACCGCGCCTATGTTTTCGCAACCAAATATCATGGCTCCCAGAAAAGAGCATCCGGAGATCCCTACTTTTCGCATCCCGTGGAAGTTGCAGGTATCCTGACAGACCTCAAGCTTGATCACACGGCCATTATCACAGCCCTTCTGCACGATACTGTGGAGGATACAGAGGCCACGCTTGAGGATATCGAGCGTCTGTTCGGCAAGAAGATTGCGCGGCTGGTTGATGGTGTGACAAAGCTGACCCGCCTTGAGCTGCAGTCCGAACAGAGCAAGCATGCCGAGAACTTTCGCAAGCTGCTGCTGGCCATGTCGGATGATATCCGCGTGCTCATGGTCAAGCTGGCAGATCGCCTGCACAACATGCGGACCATTCACTTCATAAAGAAGGAAGAGAAACGCCAGCGGATCGCCCGCGAGACAATGGAAATCTATGCGCCTCTGTCCGAGCGTATCGGGATGCAGCATTTCAAGGATGAGCTTGAAGACCTTTCCTTCGCCCAGCTTCATCCGGAAGCACGGGAATCCATCCTGACCCGTCTGGATTATCTCAAGGAGTCCGATGACGACAATCTCGCTGACAGGATCATCTCCAAACTGCGGGAGGACTGTGCGGGTCATGATATCGAGGCAGAGGTGTCGGGGCGACTGAAAGCGCCTTATTCCATTTTCCGGAAGATGCAGACCAAGGATGTCACCTTTGAGCAGCTTTCGGACATCATGGCCTTTCGCATTATCACAGACGACCTCAAAAGCTGCTATCAGGCTCTCGGGATGATCCACAGTGAATACCCCGTTGTTCCGGGGCGCTTCAAGGATTATATCTCGACCCCGAAACCCAATGGATACCAGTCAATCCACACTGCGGTCATCGGTCCCCAGAACCACAAGATCGAGATGCAGATCCGCACACGGGAAATGCACGAGGTCAATGAATACGGTGTTGCGGCACACTGGGCTTACAAGCAGGGCGATCACCAGCCGGCAGGCAAGCTCTATCGCTGGCTCCAGCAACTGATTGACATTCTGGAACACACGCACAATCCCGAAGAGTTTCTGGAACACACCAAGATGGAAATGTTCCAGGATCAGGTTTTCTGCTTTACGCCAAAGGGTGAACTGATCTCCCTGCCGCACGGGGCGACGCCGATTGACTTTGCCTATGCGGTGCACACCGAGGTTGGCAACCGCTGCGTGGGCGCGAAGGTCAACGGCAGAATGGTTCAGTTTCGCACACCGCTGAACAACGGGGATCAGGTTCAGATCCTGACCTCCAAGAACCAGACGCCGTCACCGGACTGGGAAAAGCTGGCTGTATCCGGCAAGGCCAAGGCCTGTATCCGGCGCTTTATCCGTCTGCAGGAGCGGGAACAGTATCTGAGACTGGGCCAGCAGATGCTGGAAAAGGTCTTCCGTCAGGAGAATGAGTCCCTGACAGAAAAAGCGCTGGAAGGTGTTCTGGGGGTCTTTCATGCAGAGACAACCAAGGATCTGACGGTGCTGATCGGGCAGGGGCATCTGACAGCCCGTGATGTGCTGCATGCCGTCTATCCGGAAGTGCGGGAGCGTCACAGCAGGCCGAAACCTGAAAGTGCACGGCAAAAGGCCAAGAAGGCGACGGATCGCGCCATGCCGATCAAGGGCTTGATTCCGGGCATGGCTGTGCACTACGCGAAGTGTTGCCACCCGCTGCCCGGAGACAGGATTGTCGGTATCGTTACAACGGGCAAGGGCGTGACCATTCACACGATTGACTGTGATACGCTTTCTTCCTTTCAGGAAACGCCGGAACGCTGGATTGATGTCTCCTGGGATGATGACGAGGTGGATCGTCCGTTCCAGACAGGTCGCCTGAAACTGATTGTTGCGAATGAACCGGGAACCTTTGGTGATCTCTTTACGGTCATTGGACGCAACAGCGGCAACGTCAGCAACATGAAGATTGTCCACAGAACGCTCGATTTCTTCGAGATGCTGGTGGATGTCGAGGTTCAGGACGTTCGCCATCTGGCAAACATCCAGGCTGCGCTGCGTGCAATGTCTGTGATCACCTCTGTCGAACGGGCGCGGAACTGATGATACTGGGAATTGGCACAGATCTGGTGGATATCAGGCGGATTGCCAAATCGCTTGAGCGGACAGGAGAGCGTTTTGTCGGGCGCATTTTTACGGACGAGGAACAAGCCCGTGCGTACGAAAGCAGGGACCCGGCTGCAAGCTACGCGAAACGCTTTGCAGCCAAGGAGGCCTGCGCCAAGGCAATCGGCTGTGGTCTCTGGCGGGATGGTGTGGCCTTTACGGACTTTTCCGTTGGCAATCACGCGAATGGTCAGCCCTATCTCTCCATTGACGGGCAGGGCTTGAACAAGCTCCGGGAGAAAACACCGGCCGGTATGAAACCGGTGGTGCATCTGTCACTTTCTGATGATTACCCCTTGGCACAGGCCTTTGTCGTAATATCTCTTGAACCGGAAGGTGCAGTGGTGCGATAAAGCCCCAAGTTTGTTGCCTGACTTTCAAGAAACGCCTTATTGAACCGGATGATTACACGATGACCGAAGATCAAACACCGACCGTTCAGGAAAAAAGCGGTTGGGTTGCCAGCCTGATTAGCAACGCGAAAACAATTGGCTGGGCGCTTGTTTTTGCTTTTGTCATTCGGACTCTGGTCTTTGAGCCCTTTAACATTCCATCCGGTTCCATGAAACCGACCCTGCTTGTGGGGGATTACCTTTTCGTCTCCAAAATGTCCTATGGTCTGGGAAAGTATTCCTTCCCGCTGCTGACCGGAACACTTGATTACGATGGCCGCATTCTCGGGGAAGAGCCTGAGCGTGGTGATGTCGTTGTCTTCCGCCTGCCGAGTGATCCGACTGTGGACTATATCAAACGGGTTGTTGCCTTGCCGGGTGAAACCGTTCAGGTTCGCGCCGGCGTGCTCTATATCAACGGCGAGCCGGTCAAGCGTGAAAGCCGGGGAGAACGACTGGTTGAAGACAGTCGCGGTTTCCCGCTGCGTGTTACAGAGTACCTGGAGACCCTTCCGGGGGGACGTGAGCATCTGATCTGGGAGGTGACGGACAGTGGTCCTCTGGACAACACTCCTGTCTTTACTGTTCCGGAGGGGCATTACTTCTTTATGGGCGACAACCGTGACAACTCACAGGACAGCCGCGTGACACGGAGTGTTGGACCGGTACCCTATGAAAACCTGATTGGTCGCGCGGATCGCCTTTTCTTCTCCGTTGGGGACGGAATGGATATTCGCTTCAGCCGAATTGGACAGGCCATTGAGTAAGCTGACGCTGAAAAAGGGAACGCAAGAGGTCGCGGGCAAGGGGCAGGGAACTGAACTGTCTCTTGAGGCGCGTCTCGATTATCGCTTTCACAATAGGGATTTGCTGAAACAGGCCCTGACACACCCGGGATTGACAGCCAACCGCAAGGGTGAAAATGGCGAGAGCTACGAACGCCTGGAGTTTCTGGGGGATCGCGTTCTCGGACTTGTGGTGTCTGCCATGCTCTTCAAGGTCTTTCCAAAGGAGAACGAAGGGGCACTGGCCAAGCGTTTCACGGCTCTGGTGCGTATGGAAACGCTGGCGATGGTGGCGTCCTCCCTTCAGATTGAAAAGGACATTCTGCTGTCCAGGGGGGATGAAGAAAGTGGCGAAAGGGCCAATCCCTCACTCCATGCCGATGTCTGCGAGGCCATTATTGCAGCGCTTTATCTGGATGGCGGTTTTGAAGCGGCTGAACGTTTCATCAAAAACAACTGGAAAAATCTGCTGACCCTTGATCTGAAACCGCCACAGGATGCAAAGAGTGCCTTGCAGGAATGGGCGCAGGCGCGTTCTCTGCCCTTGCCATCCTATCGTGAAGTCGAGCGCAAGGGGCCGGCTCACGCACCGGAATTCGTCATCGAGGTTTCCGTTCAAAACCATGGTGCCTGTCAGGCAGAGGGTGCTTCAAAACGCAAGGCGGAACAGCAGGCTGCAACCCTGTTGCTTGAGACGCTGAAACAGAACAAAAACGGATAGGACCGCTTGTTGGGCGGCGACTGGCAAGGATGGACTGTCATGAATGACACCCCGGATATGACACATGAAACGGATGCGCAGACCCGCTGTGGTTTTGTGGCTTTGATCGGCGCGCCGAATGCAGGCAAGTCAACCCTGATGAACCGGATGGTTGGCAGCAAGATTTCCATTGTAACGCACAAGGCCCAGACCACGCGTGCCCGTATTCGCGGAATTGCCCTCAGCGAGGACAGTCAGCTGATTTTTGTGGATACCCCGGGCATTTTCGAGCCTTCAAACCGGCTTGAGCGGGCCATGGTGGCCGCAGCCTGGCAGGGCGTTGCAGAGGCCGATGCCGTGGCTGTCATCTATGATGCAGCGCGCAAGAAAATCGACGGCAGTACGAAGCGCATTATCGAAGGCCTGAAAGAACAGAAAATCAAGGCGACGCTTGTGCTGAACAAGATCGACTGCATCAAGCGTGAAAAGCTGCTTGAAATGGCGGTCGAGTTTCAGGCCACAGGTGTTTTTGACGACATCTTCATGATTTCTGCCACAGAAGGTGATGGCGTTGATGACCTGTTGCGCCACCTCGGACAGCAACTGCCTAAGTCTGTCTGGCTCTACCCGGAGGACCAGCTGTCCGATCTCTCCATGCGGATGCTCGCGGCCGAGATCACCCGGGAAAAGCTGTTTTTGAACCTGCATGAAGAGTTGCCGTACAACCTGACAGTCGAGACAGATCGCTGGGAAGAGTTCAAGGACGGCTCTGTCAAGATTTCCCAGACAATCTATGTGCAGCGTGAGGCGCACAAGGCGATGTGTCTGGGTAAGGGCGGGCGGACCATCAAGCTGATCCGTTCCCAGGCGCAGGAGGAACTGCAGGCGGAACAGCAGCGTCAGGTTCACCTGTTCCTGTTTGTGAAGGTGCGCGAGAAGTGGGCGGATGATCCTGCGCGCTATCGCGAAATGGGGCTGGAGTTCGGGTCCTAGGCAAGAGGCTGCACAGGAATATCAGGGGTACATTCATGATTGTCTGGGAAGATCAGGCTATTGTCCTTTCTGTTCGCCCCTTTGGCGAAGACGGCCTGATCGCTTCTGTTCTGACGGCAGAACAGGGCAAGCGCGCAGGATTGATCCGCGCGGGACAAAGCCAGAAGCGCCGGGCGATTTTTGAGCCCGGAAACCGCCTGGATCTGCGCTGGTCCGGACGGCTGGACGAGCATCTGGGACATTTCGAAGGCGAAGTCAACCGGTCCTATCCGGCACTGGTCATGGATGAACCGGCACGTTTGTCTGCCTTGCTTTCTGCCCTTTCCATTTCCGATTTTGTGGTGCCGGACCGCGAGGGTCTGCCCGCTTTCTTTCAGGGGCTGGATGCCTTGCTGGAAGCCCTGAACGGTGATTTCTGGGCTGCAGTTTATGTCCGCTGGGAGCTTTCCCTGCTGGCGGCACTGGGCTTTGCACTTGATCTGGACAGTTGTGCCGGTGGTGGGGATGCAGACAAGCTGGCTTATGTCAGCCCCAAATCCGGCCGGGCAGTGTCAGAGGAGGCCGGTGAGCCCTACAGGGACAAGCTGCTTCCCCTGCCGGGATTCCTTGTTGGACGTCCGGAGCTGGACGATGAAGCGATTGGGCGGGGGCTGGATTTGAGCGCCCATTTTCTCAGAAAGCATCTTTTCCATCCACAGAACCGTGATTTGCCTGCTGTGCGGGACCGTCTGATGGAAAACTTTGTTACAGAGTTGTAACCTCCTGATTTTATAAAAGATAACCTGTTCGGGATTTGCGGCTGGAAAAGCACAGAAAGCTTGTTTTCATGCGGTTTGTCGCTACACTGTTCCCCGAATTCTGAACGGGGGACGTATGACGACCACAATTGATACTCCTGCATCTGGTGATGGTTCCGGCGGAGGCGATATTCGCAACATCCGTCTGGTGGATGCGTTGTCGGATCGCTATCTGAGCTACGCACTTTCGACCATTATGTCACGGTCCCTGCCGGATGTCCGGGATGGTCTGAAGCCTGTTCACCGCCGCCTGCTTTTTGCCATGCGCCAACTCCGCCTTGATCCGGGCAGCGGTTTCAAGAAGTCGGCCCGGGTTGTTGGTGATGTGATCGGTAAGTATCACCCGCACGGGGACCAGTCGATCTATGATGCCCTCGTGCGTCTGGCGCAGGACTTTTCCCTGCGCTATCCCCTGATTGATGGTCAGGGAAATTTCGGGAACGTCGATGGCGATAACGCAGCGGCAATGCGTTACACCGAGGCCCGCCTGACAGAGCTTGCCGGTGCCTTGCTGGATGGCATTGACGAAGACACCGTGGACATGCGTCCGACCTATGACGGAGAGGCCGAGGAGCCAACTGTTCTTCCGGCTGCCTTTCCGAACCTGCTGGCCAACGGGGCGCAGGGGATCGCGGTCGGTATGGCAACATCCATTCCGCCTCACAACGTGGGTGAACTCTGTGATGCCCTGCTTTATCTGATCAAGACGCCGAACGTCGGACTTGAAAAGCTTGTCGATCTCGTGCCGGGACCGGACTTCCCGACGGGGGGCGTTCTTGTCGAGGGCAAGGATGCCATCATGCAGGCCTACGACACCGGACGCGGTTCCTTCCGCATTCGGGCCAGGTGGGAAAAGGAAGAGCTGAAAGGCGGACAGTATCAGATCATTGTCACGGAAATTCCGTTCCAGGTTCAGAAATCCCGCCTGATCGAGAAAACAGCCGACCTGATGCTGGCGCGCAAGCTCTTCATGCTGGGCGATATTCGCGATGAGTCTGCCGAGGATGTCCGTATTGTTCTTGAACCGAAGAGCCGGAATGTCGATCCCGAACTCCTGATGGAATCGCTTTTCAAGCAGACCGATATGGAAGTGCGCTTCTCCCTGAACATGAACGTGCTGGATCGTGACCAGACACCACGTGTCATGTCCCTGAAGGAGGTGCTGCAGGCCTATCTGGATCACCGTCACGAAATTCTGGTTCGTGCCAGCAAGAACCGTCTGGGCAAGATTGCCAACAGGCTGGAAGTGCTTGAAGGCTATCTGGTGGCCTTTCTCAATCTGGATGAGGTTATCCGCATTATCCGAGAGGAAGATCATCCCAAGGCAGAGCTGATCAAGGCCTTCACGCTGAGCGAGGTTCAGGCGGATGCGATTTTGAACATGCGTTTGCGCTCCCTGCGCAAGCTCGAGGAAATGTCCATTCGTGACGAACATGCCAGGCTGACAGCCGAAAAAGCGGATCTGGAAGATATTCTGGCCAATGAAGACCGGCGCTGGTCCATTGTGGCCGATCAGATCAAGACCCTGAAAAAGAACTTCGGTCCCCGGACGGAACTGGGGCGCCGCCGGACAGAGGTCGGGGAGGAACCGGCCGAGATCGAGGTGCCTCTGGAGGCTGTGATCGAACGCGAGCCTGTCACCATTCTCTGCTCGGAGAAGGGCTGGGTGCGCGCGATGAAAGGTCATCACGAAGACACCAGCGATGCCAAGTTCAAGGAAGGGGATCAGGGACGGTTCTCTGTGATGTCTCATACCACGGATCGCCTGATCGTCTTTGCCAGCAATGGCCGGTGTTATACCCTTGGTGTTGACAAGCTGCCGGGCGGGCGCGGATTTGGCGAGCCACTTCGTCTGATGGTCGACATGCCAAACGAGGTCGATGTTGTTTGCCTGCATATCTACAGGCCGGGCCAGCGCATTCTGGTGGCGGCCAGTGACGGACGGGGTTTCCTTGTTGCCGAGGATGATGTTGTTGCCCAGACCCGAAGCGGAAAGCAGGTCCTCAATCTGGGAGACGGGGCAACGGCCCACAGTTTCCACCCTGTTGCGAAAGAGCACACCATGGTTGCCGTCATTGGTGAAAACCGCCGCCTGCTGGTCTTTGCCCTTGAGGAATTGCCGGAGATGGGACGTGGCCGCGGTGTCATGCTGCAGAAGTACAAGGATGGCGGTCTTTCTGATCTCAAGACCTTCAAACTCGGAGAGGAAAAGGGCGATGGTCTGACCTGGAAGGACAGCTCCGGACGGATTTGGACCCGTCAGGAAGTGATCGAATGGCAGGGGCGCCGCGCCAGCACAGGCAAGCTTCCGCCGCCGGGTTTCCCGCGCAGCAACAGATTTGAAGACAGCTAGTCAAAAGCCCCGCATCAGCAGTGCGGGGCTTTTTCTAGTGTGTTTCGTTAGATGCGATGGGCAGGCATTCGTTGCTGCTCTTTGACGTGCATTGACGCGTGCTGCAGCCGTTGCCCTGAAAGTTCCAGTCCGAGATCGCGCCTCTGGTTACCGTGAAGTTGGTCGAACAGCTGAACTCTGTCACTCTGGACTGCCCGGAGTGAACGCCATGGAAACCGTAGCGACGATAGGAGCCGTAGGTATAGCCAAAAGCCGGAGAAAAGCTGGTCGTTTCAACCACTTTTTTTGTGGTGTAGGTCAGGATTTTCTCATCTTCTGAAACTTCGTAGACACTTTGTGGAGGACCCCAGATCGCAATCAGTTCATCCTCGCTGTGTCCTTCCCAGGAGGAGACCGTTTTTCCATATTGTTCTCTGCTTGCACAGCCTGTCAGAGCCAGGGCGATCAGCAGGCCTGAGATTAACTTCATGAATTGACCTCAATTTGCTTGTGGGTGCTTCTCCTACATGCTTTTAGGATATGGTGATTTTTGTCGAATTTTGAAGGGTCTGTCCGATCTGGCGGAGAAAACATGGAAAAGCTTTTGATCAGGGCCTTGCGAAAAGAGGACAGTCGCTCTGCGGCAGTGGTCTTTTTCGAGGCTGTTCATCGCGGAGCTGCCGGGCATTATTCCCGGGAGCAACGGCTTGCCTGGGCTGGTCCCGAGCCTGATCCTGAACGGTGGGACAGGGTTTTTGACGGGCTTGAGGGCTTCGCAGCAGAAGTGGATGGAGAGTTCGCCGGATTTCTCTCTCTGGACGGTGAAGGCTATATCGACTTTGCCTTTGTTCATCCTGACCATGCCGGAACAGGTGTCGCCTGGCAGATCTATCAGAAGATTGAACAGGACGCCCGGGAGAGAGGCATTGGTAAACTGACGACAAATGCAAGCAGGGTCGCCAGGCCCTTCTTCGAGCGTCAGGGGTGGTCTGTCGAGCGGGAACAGCAGGTTGAGAGAAACGGAGCAACGCTGACAAACTTCAGGATGTCCAGACTGCTTTCCTGATCAGTGTGCAGTGTCGTTTAATGCCCGGTGGAAAAGGACAAGAACATCCCTGCCATATTCCCCCCAGCCTTCGGCACTGAACGCTATGGGCCTGACCCTGAAGACTTCATCCATGCTTCATCAGGGGTAAGGTCTTCCAGCTTCATGAGAGCGGCTGCCATGACCAGCCCCGTGCGGTCCTTTCCCGAACGGCAGTGAATGATCACAGGTCCGATTGGTATGTTCGCTTCTATGAACTGCAGGGCCAGAGGCAGGTTGCGCAGACAGATTTCATGATCATCGGGCAGGGGCGGGGCATTGGATGACATGGGAATATTGGCGTGCTTTAACCCTGCAGCCCTGATTGCAGCGGGGTCAACCATGTCGGCATGATTGACGCTGAGAATGGCGGAGAAACCGGCAGCTTTGAAGTCAGCAGGATTCCATGAATCCCTGTTGGGGCCGGTTCGGCCTGCAATCCTGTTTTCCCGAAGCCAGAAGATCTGTTCCATGATCACTATTCCACGAAGTTATAATGTCACTTCGTTTGATAGTCTGGAGTTATGCTGTGTCGCTTTCATGGCAGGGGTATGAGAAAGCCCCGCAGAGCAGATCTGCGGGGCTTTCTTGATCGCCGGACAGCAGAGCGGGATTACTCTTCGTCGTACTGATAAACATCGCGGTAGGCACCACGGTCTGCGGACGTTGTAAAGTGGGCATAGGCTTTCAGGGCTGCGCTGACCTTGCGCGGACGCTCCTTTGTCGGCTTCCATGCCGCCTTGCCCCTTGCTTCCATTGCCGCGCGGCGCATGGCCAGCTCTTCATCGGAAACCAGGACATTGATGCTGCGGTTCGGAATATCGATCTCCACGGCATCACCGGGCTCAACAAGGGCAATTGCACCGCCTTCGGCTGCTTCCGGAGAGGCGTGGCCAATAGAAAGTCCGGAGGTGCCGCCAGAGAAGCGGCCATCTGTCAGGAGGGCACATTCCTTGCCGAGACCCATGGATTTCAGGTAGCTGGTCGGATAGAGCATTTCCTGCATACCCGGTCCGCCACGAGGGCCTTCGTAACGGATGATCACAACATCACCTGAAACGACCTCGCCCCCGAGAATGCCGGCAACAGCGGCGTCCTGACTTTCGAAGATGCGGGCTGTGCCCTTGAAGGTGAAGATGCTTTCATCAACACCGGCTGTTTTGACGATGCAGCCCTTTTCGGCAATGTTGCCGTAAAGAACGGCGAGACCGCCCTCGGTGTTGAAACAGTTGTCCAGACTGCGTACGCAACCACCGGCGCGATCGTTGTCGACCTCCGTATAGTGGCGTTCCTGTGAAAAGGCCTGTGTTGTGCGCACGCCGCCGGGAGCGGCGCGGTAGAACTCGTCAACCTTCGGATCGTTCGTGCGCATGATATCCCACTTGTCCAGAGCCTCACCCATTGTGCGTTCGTGGACAGTGGAACAGTTTTTGTGGATCAGCCCGGCGCGATCCAGTTCACCGAGAATACCCATCACACCACCGGCGCGGTGGACGTCTTCCATGTGGTACTTGTTTGTGGACGGAGCAACCTTGCAAAGCTGCGGGACCTTGCGGGAAAGGCGATCAATGTCATCCAGTGTGAAATTGATCTTGCCTTCGGCTGCAATGGCCAGCAGGTGAAGAATGGTGTTGGTGGAGCCGCCCATGGCGATGTCGAGAGCCATGGCATTTTCAAAGGCTTCGAAGGAGCCAATGTTGCGTGGCAGGACGCTTTCATCCTCCTCGACATAGTAACGGCGTGTCAGCTCGACAATCTGTCGGCCAGCCTGGCGGAAAAGCTCTTCACGCTTGGCGTGGGTTGCCAGCAGGGAGCCGTTGCCCGGAAGAGCAAAGCCGAGGGCTTCGCCCAGACAGTTCATGGAGTTGGCAGTGAACATGCCGGAGCAGGACCCGCAGGTCGGGCAGGCCGAGCGTTCGACAGCCGCAACCTCTTCGTCGGAAATGTTCGGGTTGGCGGCATCGACCATGGCATCGACAAGGTCGAGCTTGCGCTCTTCGCCGTCTTTCATGATGATCTTGCCGGCTTCCATCGGGCCGCCGGAAACAAAAATGGCCGGGATGTTCAGACGCATTGCTGCCATCTGCATGCCCGGTGTGATCTTGTCACAGTTGGAGATACAGACCAGTGCATCGGCACAGTGGGCGTTACACATGTACTCGATGGCATCGGCAATGACTTCACGGGACGGCAGGCTGTAGAGCATGCCGTCGTGTCCCATGGCAATGCCGTCATCAACAGCAATTGTGTTGAATTCCTTGGAAACGCCGCCAGCCTGCTCGATTTCCTCTGCAACCAGCTTGCCAAGATCCCGCAGGTGAACGTGTCCGGGGACGAACTGGGTGAAGGAGTTGGCAATTGCAATGATGGGCTTGCCAAAATCGTCGTCCTTCATTCCGGTCGCGCGCCAAAGGCCACGCGCACCAGCCATGTTGCGTCCGTGAGTGGAGGTTCTGGAACGATACTCGGGCACTGATCTCTTTCCTTACGTTTTGTCTTTTGGACGAGTTGTCATTTGAATCCGGTAAAGGCGATGTATTTCAGGCCAAAGGGATTCATTTGTAAATTTATGTAGAGAGTTTTTTGCTCTCCCGCAAGAAGCGAAAAGAATTTATGGCAAAAATAGACCAAAAATTACTCTTGCTCTGCCGGGTCAACAGAAAGCTCGCACCAGACAGGTGTATGATCAGAAGGGCTTTCCTCGCCGCGGGGCGCCTTGTCGATTTCACACTTCACCAGAAGATCGGCGGCCTGGGGAGACAGAAGCAGATGATCAATACGGATGCCGTTGTCATGCTCATAGGCGCGCTTGGTGTAGTCCCAATAGCTGTAGACGTGGCTTTCCCGGTGCAGACTGCGCCAGGCTTCCGTATAACCCAGATTGAGCAGGGTGCGGAAACGTGCGCGTGATTCCGGTTGGGTCAGGGCGTCTTTCTCGAAGAGCTTCGGGTTATAGACGTCATCGTCTGTCGGAATGAGGTTGTAGTCCCCCCCCAGAAGAACCGGTTGTTCTGTTTTCAGAAGCGCGCGGGCGTGGCTGATCAGGTGATCCATCCATTCCAGTTTGTAGGGGAACTTTTCCGTTCCAAGCGGGTTGCCGTTCGGAAGATAGAGACCTCCGACACGGATACCGAAGGTGGTTGCCTCGATGTAGCGCGCCTGTTCGTCGGATTCATATCCGGGCAGGCCCTTGATCACATTCTCAAGCGGGGCCTTCGAAAGCAGGGCAACACCGTTGTAGCTCTTCTGTCCCAGTACCTCGACGTGATAGCCCCGTTCCTGGATTTCCAGAAAAGGGAACTTTTCCTCAACAGTCTTCAGTTCCTGAAGCATCAGTACATCAGGGGAAAAGCTGTCCAGCCAGGCCAGAAGATTGGGAAGACGCTTGTTGACGGAATTCACATTCCAGGTGGCAAAGGTAACCATCAGGCCGGACTTTCATGAAAGGGGTAAGCTGTTATCTGGATCAGATCGAAAAGGAATTCCCGCAGCCGCATGCAGAACTGGCATTCGGATTTGTAATGCGGAACGATGCCCCCATCAGATCCTCGACAAAGTCAATTTCCGATCCCTGCAGAAGTTCAAGGGAAACCTCGTCCACAACCAGCCTGGTGCCATCGCGTTCAAAGATGCTGTCATCGTCCTGAACTTCACTGTCGAAGGAAAACCCGTACTGAAAGCCGGAGCAGCCTCCGCCGGAAACACTCACACGCAGCATCAGCGAAGGGTTGCCTTCCATTTCAGCCAGTTTGGCAACGCGTTTTGCCGCCGAGGCAGAAAGCGCTACGGTTGGTGTGTCTGTTGCTGTTTGTTCTGTTGTCATGGTGTCTTCCGCTTTCCGTTTGGAAATCTGTCCATAGGAGATGATATGCAATCAAGATTGGCCTTCTGTCAATTGATCGTCATACATTCGCCTTATGTAGAGAGATAATGAAAGTCGGTACAGCATACAACAGTCATAAATGACTTTCAGCATAACAAGACAAAAGCTAATGTGGGCGCATGAAAAAAGAATTCCAGAATAACGATTCCAGAGCGCCCTATTCAGCAAGTGCCATTCCCAGCCGGGGACGCCTGTATGATGAGGGGGGCTGTCGCATGCGCAGTCCCTATCAGCGTGATCGCGACAGGATTATCCATTCTGTTGCCTTTCGGCGCCTTCAGTACAAGACACAGGTCTTTGTCTATCACGAAGGGGATCATTTCCGGACCCGTCTGACGCACTCGCTTGAGGTGTCGCAAATCGCCCGCTCGATTGCCCGTGCCCTGCAGGTTGACGAGGACCTCGCAGAAGCCATTGCACTCGCGCATGATCTGGGCCACACGCCCTTCGGCCACGCAGGCGAATTTGCCATGCAGGACATGCTGGAACCCTATGGCGGTTTCGATCACAACGAACAGACATTCCGGGTGGTGACATTTCTGGAAAACCGCTATGCGGATTTTGATGGCCTGAACCTGTCGTGGGAAACTCTGGAAGGTGTGGTCAAGCACAACGGACCTCTTGCGGGTCCCTTCTCGCGGGAGGAAGGACCCGTGCCGGAAAGCATGGCTGTCTATTCCCGTCGGCATCAGAACCTTGATCTGGAAGGCTTCTCTTCGGTCGAAGCCCAGATTGCAGCGATTGCTGATGACATTGCCTACAACAATCACGATATGGACGACGGGATCAGGTCGGGCCTGATTACAGTTGATGCCCTGAGGGAGCTGCCCCTGATCGGTGATTTCATCAGGGAAATCGAAGTCAGTCATCCCGGTATCAGGACGTCTTCGCTTGTGCATGAGCTGGTGCGTCGTTCCATCACCTACATGGTGGCGGATGTGATTGCTGAATCGAAAAAGCGTCTGGCGTCCATTCGCTCACCCGGGGAGGTGAGAACAGCAGGGCATGCCGTTGTTGCCTTTTCAGACAGCTTCAAGGCTGCGGAAAAGCCCTTGCGGGAATTCCTTTTCAGGGAGCTTTACAGACACGAAGAGGTCAATCGGACCATGGATCGTGTAAAGCTTGTTGTGAAAAAGCTTTTTAAGCATTATGCAGAGAACCCGAATGCATTGCCGGACAAGTGGCGCGCGGTCCACGATCCTTTCTGTGATCAGATCAATGATCCTGAAAGTGAGACGGACAGACAGCACGCGCGACGGGTGGCGGATTATATCGCGGGCATGACGGATCGTTATGCCTTTGAACAGTACAGACATATCTTCAACGAAGACCTTGAGATCAAATGAACATTTTCAAAGCGCTTAGAGCAACCATTCTTGAAGACCTGAACAGTCTTGTCGCCGAGGGAAAACTGGCAGACGGACTGGACTTCAGCCGTATCAATGCGGAACCGCCACGCGATGCCTCCCACGGGGATATTGCCACCAACGCCGCGATGGTCATTGCCAAGGCAGCAGGCCAGAAACCACGTGATCTGGCGGGATTGCTTGCCGGGAAACTGGAACAGCGTTCGGAAATCCGGACAGTTGAAATCGCCGGACCCGGTTTTATCAACCTGCGTCTGGATACGGCCTTCTGGTATCAGCAGCTGTCCCTGATCCTCGAAAGCAGGGAAGCCTATGGAGAGTCCGATCTGGGAGCAGGCAGGACAATCAATCTGGAGTATGTCTCTGCGAACCCGACAGGACCTTTGACCGTTGGGCATGCGCGCGGAGCCGTTATTGGTGATGCCCTTGCGGCGATCCTCAAAAAGACCGGTTTTGCGGTGACAAAGGAATACTACATCAATGATGCCGGTGCCCAGGTCGATGTTCTGGCAAACTCGGCCTATCTGCGTTATCGCGAGGCGCTGGGTGAGGATATCGGCGAAATTCCGTCAGGTCTTTATCCCGGAGATTATCTCGTCAAGGTCGGGCAGGATCTGGCTGCGCGTGACGGGGATCGCTGGATGAAGGCGGAGCAGGACGAGTGGCTGCCTGTTGTCAGGACCTTTGCCATTGACGCCATGATGGATCTGATCCGGGCTGACCTCGGGGAGCTGGGCGTGGAAATGGATCTCTTCTCTTCTGAACGCGCCTTGCACGAAGCCGGTGGTGTGGATGAGGTTTTCAAGTTTCTGGAAGAGCGCGACCTGCTTTATGTTGGCGTGCTTGAGCCTCCAAAGGGCAAGGCCCCGGAAGACTGGGAACCGCGTCCGCAAACGCTTTTCAAGGCAACCCTGTTTGGGGATGACGTCGACCGTCCCCTGAAAAAGTCCGATGGAAGCTGGACCTACTTTGCGGGTGATATGGCCTATCACCTCGACAAGTATCGCCGTGGTTTCAAGGACATGATCGATGTCTTCGGGGTTGATCACGGGGGCTATGTCAAGCGGATGAAGGCTGCGGTCAAGGCTTTGACCGACAATGAAGGCGAACTTGACGTCAAGCTTTGTGCGCTGGTCAATCTCATGCGTGGTGGAGAAATGGTCCGCATGTCAAAACGCGCGGGTAATTTTGTAACCCTGCGCGACATGACAGATGAAGTGGGCAAGGATGTTATCCGCTTCATGATGCTGACACGCAAGAACGACATGCCGCTGGACTTCGATCTTGAGAAGGTTCTGGAGCAAAGCCGGGACAACCCGGTCTTCTATGTGCAGTATGCCCATGCAAGAACCTGTTCTGTGCTCAAACACGCCCGTGAGGAATGCGCTGATCTGGATCTGTCTGACGACGGTCTTAAAGCGGCTGATCTGACGCTCCTGAAGGACGAGGGAGAAATCGCCCTGATCCGTCAACTGGCAGAATGGCCCCGTTTGCTGGAAGGTGCTGCTGAAGCGCACGAACCGCACCGTATCGCCTTTTACCTCTACGATCTGGCTGCAGCTCTTCACGGGCTGTGGACCAAGGGCAAGGACAATGCCCAGCTGCGCTTTATCCTGCCGGATCAACCGGAACTCACACAGGCCCGCATGGCGCTTGTCCGTGCGACAGGTCTTGTGATCGCATCCGGTCTGTCGGCCTACAGTATTACACCGGCACAGGAAATGCGTTGATCCCGTGTTGTCTTCTCTGAAAAATAAGTAAAAGAGGGGGAAAAGCATGTCGCACTCAGATGACAATCACGAGCAGGGGCTTGAAGCCTTTGAGCGTGTCCGTGGTGGTTCCCGCCGTGTTGAACCGGAATTCGAAGCCCGGGACTGGGATGACGAGGATCCGGATGGTGAGGAACTGGATGATGATGACCTCTGGGATGATGAGGATGACGGGCTTTTCAGAAAGATCCTGCCGATCGGTATCGGGCTGGTGCTGGTCGCGATTGTTGGCGGTGGTATTCTGGTTGCGCTGAACGACGGTGAAACGGTGACTGATCCGAATACAGTGCCGCTGGTTCAGGCCCTGCCGGATCCGGAAAAGGTAAAACCCGACAATCCCGGCGGCCTGAATGTTGAACACCAGGACAAGCTGATCCTCAACGAGGTCCCGACAGGGCAGGCAACAGATGAAGCTGTTGAACGCCTTTTGCCTCCTCCCGAGGTTCCCCTGGATCGTCCCCAGCCGGAGCAAAGTGATGTTGCAGAAGCTCCCGAGGCTCCTGAAAATGAAACGCCTGCTGAAGACAGGCAGGCTGAAGCCGTCAAGGACGAGGTTGCTGCTGCGCCTGAAGCGGCTCTGAAGCCTGAAGACAAGGATCCGTCCGGTGATCTGGAATCTGTTTTGCAGCCACCTCCTGCTGTCGGGAAGGATGAAGGGAAACAGGTGCCTGCTGAAGCAGCAGCGACGGCCGGAGAAACCACAAAATCAAGTGAAGCTCCCCAAGCTGCGGCCTCTGTGCCAACTCCGGCAGAGGTGGCAAAGGTGGTCCAGCCTTCTTCCGGCCAGTATGTTGTCCAGCTGGCCTCATTGCGAACCGAGTCTGATGCCCGGACAGAGTGGGGGAACCTGCAGAAAAAGCTGCCAAAGCTTCTGGGCAGGGAGTCGATGGTTCTGGAAAAGGCGGACATTCCGAATGTCGGAGTTCGTTTCCGCCTGCAGACGGGACCCTTTCCGGCGAAGGCCGCCGCAACCGAAATGTGTCAAAAGCTCAAGGCAGCCGGACGGGATTGCCTGGTGAAAAAGGTCAAGTAGATGGATCAGGCTTCCACGCGCGCTCCTGTCGTTTTCGGATTTGAGGGAACGAGGCTGAACGACTGGGAAAAGGGGTTCTTCCGGGACGTGGCTCCGGAAGGGTATATTCTCTTTGCCAGAAACATTGAAACTCCGGATCAGGTTCGTGCCCTGAGCGCAGAGCTTAAAGAGCTGGATGGGCGGGATCAGCTTCCCATCCTGATCGATCAGGAAGGTGGACGTGTCGCGCGTTTGAGGCCTCCTCACTGGAGAGCCTATCCTCCAGCGGGGGATTTCCTGTCGCTGTATGAAACCGGTCGCCGGGATGAGGCCCGGCGTGCGGTCTGGATCGCCAGTCGCCTGATTGCCGAAGAGCTTTACCAGCTGGGGCTGACAGTTGACTGTGCGCCTGTGACCGATCTTCGGATCGATGGAGCCCATGACATCGTTGGCGACAGGGCTTTTGGCCGGACGCCGGAGGTTGTTGCAACCCTTGCAGGGTCAGCCTGTGACGGCTTTCTTGCCGGAGGTATCCAGCCGATCCTCAAACACATTCCGGGGCATGGCCGGGCGTTGGCCGACAGCCATCTGGAGCTGCCGGATGTCGAAACGGCCGAAGAAGAACTCGAACAGACCGACTTTGAAGCCTTCCGCCTTCTGAAGGATGCTGCTCCCTGGGCGATGACGGCTCATGTTCTTTACAGATCGATCGATGCTGAAAATATCGCCACGACCTCGAAGGATCTGATCGGGCGTATTATCCGCAAATCCATCGGTTTCAGAGGAATCCTGATCAGCGATGATCTGTCCATGAAGGCAATGGACGGGAGCTTTGCCGAAAAGACATCCCGTGCGCTGGAGGCCGGATGCGATCTGGCGCTGCATTGCAACGGGGTGCGCGAGGAGATGGAAGGCGTGGCACAGGGGCTGCATCCCATGTCGGGACATGCCGCCAAGCGTCTGGAACGCGCCTGGACTGCAGTGAAGCGTGAAGAGCAGGACATTGACGGGCTGGCTGCCGAACTGGAGCAGCTTCTTTCAAACCGGGACTAGCGTGATCTGACAAACGCCGGAAAAACAGCGGTTGATCGGGTTTTGACCGGAAGTTTCAGGATCAAAGCTTCCGGATCATCGATTTCGAGGCATTGGGTTAAGGGATTGCAGGAATGGATTTCAGCGCGATTTTACATGGTGTTTCAGTTTGGGCGCTGCCGGTTTTGCTGGCAATTACCCTGCACGAGGCCGCGCATGCCTATGCGGCCTGGAAGCTCGGTGATGGAACGGCCAAGGCTCTCGGTCGCGTGACCCTGAACCCGATCAAGCACGTTGACCCTGTCGGCACAGTTCTGCTTCCCGGATTGCTTGTTGTTTTCGGATCTCCCTTTCTTTTTGGCTGGGCAAAACCGGTTCCTGTTGTCTTCTCCCGCCTGAACAATCCGCGCAGGGATATGGCACTGGTTGCGCTGGCCGGGCCGGTGACCAATATTTTCCTCGCTGTTGTTGCAGCTCTGCTGCTCGGACTGTCTGACGCCTTTCCACCATCCTTCCAGTCCTGGCTTTCGCAAAACGCTGAAAATGCTGTAATCATCAATCTGATTCTGGCCTTTTTCAACATGATGCCGATTTTACCCCTGGATGGTGGTCGCGTCCTGACATCACTGCTTCCGACGCCTCTGGCCATCAAGTATGCCAAAACAGAGCGTTTCGGGATGCTGATTGTCCTGCTGCTGGTTGTGGTCCTGCCCAGACTGGGGGATGAGCTGGGGATGAACCTCGGTGTTTTCCCTTATCTGGTGATCGAACCTGTGCGTTTTGTTTGGCCCTTTTTTGAATTTCTCGCAAATTTGTGAGCTGGATCAGGGACTGGAAGTGAACACTGTGGCTTGAATGCTTTGATGTTGATTTCCATTTGCAATGCGATTAGTTTGCAAAAAATTGGTAGTTGAGTAGGCAAATGTCGCTGTTTTCCAAACGTCCGTCCCAGAAGAACGATAGCGGTGCCGCCCTTTGTCTTGAAGGTGTGACGCATCGCTTCGGGCACCGTGCCGCATTGAACGGTCTGTCCCTGGAAATTGCAGCAGGGGAATTCGTCAGCCTTCTCGGGCCGTCAGGCTGTGGCAAGACAACAGCTCTGCGTATTGCAGCAGGACTGGAACAGGTACAATCGGGTCGGGTCTTCATGCAGGGGCAGGAGGTTGCCAATGTGCATCTGTCACTGCCGCCGGAAGAGCGTTCCGTCGGTCTGGTCTTTCAGGATTTTGCACTTTTCCCGCATCTGAGCGTTGCGAACAATGTTGCGTTCGGTTTGCGCAAACTGTCCAGAAAAGAGCAGAAATCCAGAATTGAGGAAACGCTGGCACAGGTGGGTATGTCCGATTATCAGGACGCCTATCCCCACATGCTTTCCGGAGGGCAGCAACAGCGCATTGCCCTTGCCAGAGCCATTGCGCCGCGGCCGAAGATTGTTCTGCTGGACGAACCCTTTTCCGGTCTGGACAGTGGTCTGCGAAACCAGGTCCGCGAGGAGACACTTCGTATCCTGAAGACCACCAACACCGCAACACTGATGGTGACACACGATCCCGAGGAAGCGATGTTCATGTCGGATCGTATTGCGGTCATGCGAGAGGGCAATATCGTCCAGTTCGGCTCACCGGCGGAACTCTACAACTATCCTTCCGATCCCTTTGTGGCCGGTTTCTTCGGAGACCTGAACAGAATGCGGTTCGACTGCGTCAACGGTGTTGCCGAGACCCCGTTTGGGCCTTTCTATGCCAATACGGCTCTGGCGGAATGTGGCGACTGCGCGCCGGAAGATTTCACAGGTGAAATTGATATCTACATCAGGCATGAAGCTGTAAATCTGGCGATGACAGAAAACAGGGGCACGCAGGCTCGTGTGGTGAAATCCCGCATGATCGGACAATCAGCTCTGGTGGACCTTTCACTGGACGGTCTGAACGGGCACAGCCCGGTTATTCGCGCGCGGCTGTCCGGGATTGCTCTGCCCTCTGAAGGCAGTTCGCTCTATGTGACGTGTGACCGCTCACAGGCCTTTGTTTTTCCGGTTGTATAGCTGTAGTCATTTTCCCTTTCGTCATTTTTCATGCATTTGATCTGCAAGAGTGTTTTTTCTTGCGATGAATCATTGCGACCCCCTTGGGTTTTTGCGATAGTCCATGCATGTGAATTTCTTTTTGAATGAATAATCAGGAGTATACCGCACATGGGCGCTTTCAGTATTTGGCACTGGGTGATTGTTTTGGTCGTCGTACTGGTGCTTTTCGGCGGCGGTGGCAAACTCAGCAAACTCATGGGTGATGCAGGCTCTGGCATCAATGCTTTCAAAAAAGGCCTGAAAGGCGACAAGAAAGACGAAGATGCTGCCCAGGTTGCCAGCGAGGCACAGGACGGTGAATCTGCAGAGAAAGTCATCACTGAAGAGAAAAAAGACAAGGTTTGATGCATCTTGCGGATGAGCGGAGACGTTTGTCTGAAGTGGTTTCGGAAAACCTGTTTTTTGCAATGGAACAGTGCCTGCGAAAGCCGGCACTGTGCTTTTGGGCTGTGAGGACTTTTCATGTTTGACATCGGTTGGTCGGAAATGATGGTGATCGCGGTTCTGGTGCTCCTGATCATGGGGCCAAAGGAACTGCCGCAAACCCTGCGAACCATTACGGCATTTGTCCGCAAGGGCAAGGAGCTGGCCGGAGAGTTTCGCTCCGGTGTTGACGAGCTTGTTCGCGAAGCTGATCTCGACGATGCGCGGGACATGATGAACAAGGCCAATCCCCATTCCATTCGTGAATCAATCGAATCTGTTGTCGACCCCGAGCAGAGCCTCAAGAAATCGGCAATGGAGCTGAACGAGGCTGCGAACCGTTCCGACGGACCCGTTCCCGGTTTTTCGAGTTCGACAGAGCAGGGAGAGACCACACCGGAAACCCCTGAAACAGATGTGATTGAGCCAACGGATGCCAAAACTGTTGCAGAGACAACGCCTGCTCAGAATGCATCAGCGGATAACGCAGGACAAAAAGCGTGAGTACAGATACACAAAGCAATCAGGATGACAGCAAGATGCCTTTGATGGAGCATCTTATCGAGTTGAGAAAACGACTGATGTGGTCGGTTCTGACACTCTTTATTATGTTCCTGCTTTGCTTCGCGGTCGCTGAACAGCTGTTTGAATTTCTCTCTGTTCCCCTGCGTGATGCTTTGCTTGAAAATGCAATCAGTGAACGTCAGCAGCGGCTGATCTTTACGGATCTGACCGAGGTTTTCTTCACCTATATCAAGGTTGCCTTTTTCTTTGCAGCCTTTATCAGCTGTCCGGTTTTCCTGACGCAGATCTGGCTGTTCATTGCTCCGGGCCTTTACAAGAACGAAAAGACGGCTTTTGCGCCTTTTCTTGTCGCGTCTCCGATCCTGTTCTTTATCGGGGCAGCCCTGGTTTATTTTGTAATCTTCCCGCTGGCTGCAGAATTCTTCCTCGGTTTTCAGGTACAGGGTGGTGAAGACAATCTGGCCATTGAGCTGGAAGCCAAGGTCAATGAATATCTGGGCCTGATCATGAAGCTGATCTTTGCCTTTGGTATCTGTTTCCAGCTTCCGGTCCTGATGACCCTGATGGCACGGGTGGGTATGGCCACGTCAAAGGGTATGGCCGAGAAACGCAAATATGCGATCGTGGGTGTCTTCATCGTTGCCGCGATCTTTACGCCACCGGATCCCCTGAGCCAGTTGGCTTTGGCTATTCCGATTGTCCTGCTTTACGAGTTTTCCATTCTGATGGCCAAGATGGTCGAGAAAAAGAAAGCCGACGAGGAAAGCAAGGAACTGGTTTCCGGCGAGTAACAGGCCGGAAATTCTCCGTCTCCGTTTCAGGAGACACCATTTGAAGAGATGAACTCTTTAACTCTGAACAAAAGAAAGACTGAATTCGATGTACGACCTGAAATGGATCCGTGAAAATCCTGAAGAACTGGACGAAGGCCTGAAAAAACGCGGAGCACAGCCTCTGTCTCAGTCCGTGCTTTCGCTGGACAAGGAGCACAGATCGGTTCAGGCCGAACTGCAGGAACTGCAGGCGCGTCGAAACGAGGTCTCCAAACAGGTCGGAGTTGCCAAGCGCAATGGTGAGGATGCCGAGGCCCTGATGCAGGAAGTGTCCGATATCAAGGCCAACATGGGCAATCTGGAACATCGGGAAAGTGCGCTCTCGCAGGAGCTGCAAGGCTTGCTGGCCGGTATTCCGAACCTGCCAAAGGATGATGTTCCGGTGGGCACCGATGAGGAAGACAATCTCTGTGTCCGGACTGTCGGTGAGGTTCCCTCCTTTGATTTTGAAGCCAAAGAGCATTTCGAAATCGGTGACATCAGCGAGGAGATGGACTTTGAACTGGCGGCAGAGCTTTCCGGCTCCCGTTTTGTGGTCCTGAAAGGCGAAGTGGCCCGTTTGCACCGTGCCCTGGCCCAGTTCATGCTGGATCTTCACACGGAAGAGCACGGATACCGGGAGGTGATCACGCCTGTTTTGGTGCGTGACAATGCCATGTACGGCACGGGGCAGCTCCCCAAGTTTACAGAGGATTCCTACCGCACAGGTGAGGGATACTGGCTGATTCCTACCTCGGAAGTCACGCTGACAAACTTTGCCAATGACAAGATCCTTCCGGAAGCTTCCCTGCCCATGCGCATGACTGCGCACAGCAACTGCTTCCGTTCCGAAGCTGGATCTGCCGGGCGCGACACACGCGGCATGCTGCGTCAGCACCAGTTTGAAAAGGTCGAGATGGTCTCCATCGTTCATCCGGAAAAGTCCGATGAGGAACTGGAGCGCATGACAGGCTGTGCCGAAGAGGTACTGAAACGTCTCAAGCTGCCTTATCGTGTGATGATGCTCTGTACAGGTGACATGGGCTTTGGTTCCAGAAAAACCTATGATCTGGAAGTCTGGCTGCCCGGACAGAACAGCTATCGCGAGATCTCCAGCTGTTCGACCTGTGGTGATTTCCAGGCGCGCCGGATGAAGGGACGTTTCCGTCCGGACGGGGCAAAGAAAACCGAATTTGTCCACACGCTGAATGGGTCCGGTGTGGCCGTTGGTCGCTGTCTGATTGCAGTTCTCGAGAACTACCAGCAGGCTGACGGTTCCATTGTTGTTCCCGAGGTTCTGCGTCCGTACATGAAGGGCAAAGACGTTATTCGTCTGGCTCGGTAATCCTGTAGAGAAGGTCTGATCGTGACGCCCTGTTTCCCGGAATTGCGCATTCTGATTTCCAATGATGACGGTATCCATTCCGGCGGTATTGCCCTTCTGGAGGAACTGGCGCGTCAGATCACAGATGATGTGTGGGTGGTGGCGCCCGATGTTGAACAGAGTGCTGCCAGCCATGCGCTGACGCTGCGCAAGCCCTTGCGTTTCAAGTCCCATGGCAATCAGCGCTATTCAGTGGATGGAACGCCAACGGATTCTGTTCTGATGGGGGTCAAGCATCTTCTCAGGGATCGCAAGCCGGATCTGATACTGTCCGGTATCAATCACGGCATGAACCTCGGTGAGGACGTGATCTATTCGGGAACGGTTGCCGCTGCGATGGAAGGCGCCATTCTCGGTATTCCTTCCATCGCCTTCAGCCTGCGCATGCGCGAGAGTGACGAGGCCTATTTCTGGGATACTCCGAGAGCCTACCTTGTCGATGTTGTCAGAAAACTCTGGCAGGGCGTCTTGTCACCGGACTGCGCAACAAAGCCGGAAAGCCTGCTTTACAATGTCAACTTTCCCTCGGTTCCTGCCAGTGAGGTTGCGGGCATCAAGGCCTGTTGCCAGGGGCATCGGGTCTCGGGTACAGCGCTTGTTGATGCCGAGGATCCGCACGGCCGCCCCCTGCACTGGATTGGCCAGTATATTTCCCATGACTGTGCAATTGACGGATCTGATCTGAATGCAATTGCGGATCGCTTTGTGACAGTTTCTCCCCTACAGTTTGATCTGACGCAGTATCGCGCGCTGGAGCAGCTGGAAGGGCTTTTCTAGTTCCGGTAAAGGACAGGGGCCGCCTGTTCGGGGCAAGCGGTTTTCAGGATGACAGATGTTGGATGAGCAGAAATCCGGACTGATTGAAGAGCTGAAGGACACCGGCATCACCGATGAAGCTGTTCTGCAGGCTCTGCTTGCTATCCCGAGGGAGAGCTTTGTCCCGGACTTTTTCAAAAGCCGATCCTACGAGAACACAGCCCTGCCCATTGCAAATGGTCAAACCCTGAGCCAGCCCTACATCGTTGCCCTGATGACCCAGGCGCTTGAAACCCACAAGAGAGCAAAGGTGCTGGAAGTGGGAACCGGTTCGGGCTATCAGGCTGCGATTTTATCCCGTCTTTGTCGTCGTGTTTATACAATTGAACGACACAGCGAGCTTTTGAAACTTGCTGAAAAGCGCTTCATGGAGTTGCGCCTTCACAATGTGACCACATTGTACGGTGATGGTTACAGGGGATGGAAGGAACAGGCTCCCTTTGACAGGATCATTGTGACAGCCGCACCGCCTGAAAAGCCGGAACGCCTGTTCGATCAACTGGCCATTGACGGGGTGATGGTCCTGCCGATGGGCGCGCAGAAATCAACCCAGGAGCTCTATCAGATCAGAAGGACGCAGCGCCGGTTTGAAGAGAAATGTCTGGGAGGTGTCAGATTTGTCCCGATGGTACAGGGTGTACCGGATGAAGATGACGGCGGTGTGTTTGGTCTGTTCTAGCCTTGTTTTGAAAATTGAGAATTGAGCACCAGAAAGTTGATCAGGGTTTTTTCCGTTTCAGCACTTTTGATTGTCGGGCTTTCTGCCTGTTCGCTGTTGCCGTCCAAAAATCCGGGGCAGAGTGGTCAAACTGTTGACGTCCGGACTGTCAAACCGTCTTCCAGGACTTTTCCGCCTGTCCCGAAGCGCAGGCCCTGGAATGCCGAGACCGGTGAGGTGAACCTGTCTTCCGTAAGAACGGTGCCACGACGTTATGAGCGCTTTCCTGTTTCCGTTCTGAAGCGCCGTCCGCGATTTTATGTCTATGATGGTCCCAGCGAAGAACCCTCTGCTCCGCTTGTCGAGGCTGTTGCTGAACGCAGCGGTGCCAAAACGCACCGTGTGAAAGCCGGAGACACACTCTTTTCCCTGTCCCGGGCCTACGGCGTCTCGGTCCGGGCACTGGTGACACAAAACGATTTGAAAGAACCCTATACTCTGGGGATAGGTCAGACTGTTGTAATCCCTGAAAGCCGGGAGCATTTGGTTGTCAAAGGCGACACGATCTACAGTCTTTCCCTGCGTTACAATCTTTCCATCACCGAGCTTGTAGAGCGCAATTCCCTGCAGGAGCCCTATACGCTTTTTGTCGGGCAGCGTCTGGAACTGCCGGGAGCTGTTGAACAGCGTGTGCTGGAGCAGCAGAACACCGAAAACCAGGAAGTTGCGGTGCGCTTTGAAGAGGTTCCCCAGGTTACGGAACCGACGGTTACTGTGAGTGTGCCTGCACAGGATACCCTGACTGTCCGTCAGGCGACTGTCCTGCCAAAGAGGCGACCGGCCCCGAGAACTGCAACTGCAAGCAATGCTGCCCAGCGTCCTTCTGTACCGGAACCCCTTGCCAGAAGTTCAGACCGGTTCCTGCGTCCTGTTCAGGGAAAGATCATCTCCGGTTTCGGGCCAAAGGCTGACGGTATTTTCAATGACGGGATCAATATTGCTGTCAAGTCCGGTACTCCGGTCCGGGCAGCGGAAAATGGTGTCGTTGTCTATGCCGGGAGCCGTCTGAAAGGGTTTGGACAGATGCTTTTGATCAAGCATGCCGAAGGCTGGCTGACAACCTATGCCCACAACAGCGAGCTTCTTGTCCGGCAGGGGGATGTGGTCAAGCGGGGGCAGCCTGTTGCCCGGGTGGGGCAGACCGGGAACGTTGACCGTCCCCAGCTGCACTTTGAAATTCGCAGAGGCGAGAAATCGCTGAACCCGGTTCTCTATCTCAACTAGGGTTTACACCGGAGAGATGGACACGGTGTTCTCCGGCAAGGTTCTGGATGAACTGCCACGCCACCCGGCCTGATCGGGACCCGCGGGTGACAGACCATTCCTTGGCATCCGCGATGATGGTCTCCAGCTCTTCCTGAGAGAAATCCGGAAAGTCGAAGTGCTCCAGATAGCCTGTGATCATGGCGATGTAGGTGTTCTGGTCGCAGTTGTGGAAGCCGATCCAGAGGCCGAAGCGATCAGACAGCGAAACGTTTTCCTCGACAGCTTCCCCGGCGTGGATGGCTGTCGACATCTCGTTTTCGATCATGTCGCGCGGCATCAGGTGCCGACGGTTGGATGTTGCATAGAACAACACGTTGCCCGGGCGTCCCTCGACACCGCCTTCAAGCACAGCCTTCAGGGACTTGTAGCTGTCATCGTGGGCATCAAAGCTGAGATCGTCACAAAAGAGAATGAAACGTTTGTCGGCTTTTTTGAGAATGGCCAGAAGACGGGGCAGGGAAGGGATGTCTTCCCTGTGGATTTCAACAAGGTAAAGCGTCTTTGGGCTTTGTTCGCGATTGATCTTGTCATGAACCGCTTTGACAATGGAGCTTTTTCCTGTTCCGCGGGCGCCCCAGAGCAAGGCGTTGTTCGCGGGGAAGCCCCCGGCAAAGCGTTCCGTGTTTTGCAACAGAGTCTGACGCTGATGATCAATGCCCTGCAGCAGGTCATAATCGACTGCATTGACGCTTTCCACAGGTTCCAGCCGGTCCGGTTCGGTGTGCCAGACGAAAGCTGTTGCCCCGGTTGAGAAATCAAGGGGGGAAACCCCGGAAGGGCTCATCCGCTCCAGAGCAGAGGCAATGCGTTCCAGAACCGGGAGAAGGGACGGGGAGGAGAGCGGGTTGTCAGTCATCGGAAAAACTCTGTCTTGTCGATTTGATGTGGACAGGAGACTAATCGGCTGTGTTGCTTCGGTCAATTCTCTATGGAGGCGGAAAGAAGAAAGTTTCCGCTTTGAAACGGTTTGCCTTGATCTGTGAGAGAATACCGCTTATTTGCCCTACAGAATTGCTTTTTTGCGGTGGGGCGTTATAGTCCAGCCAGGTTTCATAAATGCCCTTGTTTTCAGGGCGATTCTTATTGTTTGGAGTACATCCATGTTTATTTCACCTGCTTATGCTCAGGCTGCTGGCGCTCCGGCTGATGCTTTGACATCCTTCCTGCCGCTGATCCTGATCTTTGTGGTTTTCTATTTCCTGATCATTCGCCCCCAGAGCAAAAAGGCAAAGGCACACCGTGCCATGCTGGAAGCTGTCCGTCGTGGTGACAAAATCGTCACATCCGGTGGTATCGTCGGCGTTGTGACCAAGGTGAAGGATGACAGCGAAATCCAGGTTGAAATCGCTGACAATGTGCGCGTTCGCGTGATGCGTCACATGATTGCAGATGTCCTGACCAAGACAGAACCAGCTGACAAGAAGTCCAAGGATGACGAACCATCCGGGGACGAAGAGAAAAAAGACGCCTGACCGGTGTTGAGTTCTGGATGCTGTCGCTGATCCGTGAAAAGATTGCGACAGCATTCGTTTTTTCAGGTCAGGACAACAGGCCTGACGATCAATGACAAACGGGTTTTGCTGCCATGCTTCAGTTTCCCCGCTGGAAAATTTTTCTGGTTCTCGCCGTGCTTCTGGCCGGTCTGGCCTTTGCTTCTCCCAATCTGTTGCCCAAATCGGTGACAGACAACCTGCCGGACTGGGCGCCCAGCAATCAGGTGAACCTCGGGCTGGATTTGCAGGGTGGTGCCTCGCTTCTGATGGAAGTTGATCTGGCCTTTGCTGCTGACGAGCGCGTCAAGAATGTTCTGGAATTCATTCGCGACAATCTGCGTTCTGCGCGCATTGGCTATCAGAACCTGAGTGTTTCTGAAGGCAGCGTTGTCTTTGATCTCAGGAACCCTGACGATGCAACCAGGGAGCGGATGCGGGCAATCATCTCGCAACTGTCCCAGGGGCTGTTGATCTCGACCGATGAAGCGCGCGTGACAGTTTCCTTTTCCGAGGCCTCGACAGTGGAGTGGCGTTCACGTCTGGTGGAACAGTCCATCGAGATTACCCGCGCCCGCCTTGATGAAACGGGGACAAAGGAACCAAGCATTCAGCGTCAGGGTGAAGACCGCATCCTGATCCAGGTTCCCGGTGAAAAGGATCCGGACCGTATCAAGCAGATCATCGGTAAAACGGCCAAGCTCAATTTCCGCATGGTTGACCAGTCTGCTGATCCGAATGCCCTGCGTGCACCGGCCGATGCGGAAATTCTGCTGAGCAACAATCCCGAGAACCCGCAGCGCTATGTCATTAAAAAGCGCATTCTGGTCAGCGGTGAAAACCTCTCTGATGCACAGGCGACATTCCAGGACGGTCAGCCTGTTGTTTCCATTACCTTTGATGCAACAGGCGGAAAGCGCTTTGCGGATGCAACCCTTGCAAACGTTGGACGTCCCTTTGCCATTGTTCTGGATGGCAAGGTGATCTCCGCCCCTGTGATCCGCAGTGCGATTCTGAGCGGCTCTGCCATTATTTCCGGTGGCTTCACGGTTGAGGAAGCCGGCGATTTGGCAATTCTGCTGAGAGCGGGTGCATTGCCTGCGCCGCTGATTGTTCTGGAAGAACGTTCTGTCGGTCCGGGACTGGGGGCTGATTCCGTTCTGGCCGGTCAGATCGCGGCTGCTCTCGGACTGGCTCTGGTGATTGTTTTCATGGCTGTTGCCTATGGCAGCTTCGGACTGATGGCCAACGCGGCTCTTGTGAGCAACCTGATCCTGATCTTTGCAGCTCTGTCAGCGCTCCAGGCCACCCTGACACTTCCGGGGATTGCCGGTATCGTTCTGACCATCGGGATGGCCGTTGATGCGAATGTCCTGATTTTTGAACGCATTCGTGAAGAGGTGCGTCAAGGTCAATCTCTAACCGCTGCCATCGACAACGGTTACAAGCGTGCTGTGACGACCATTCTTGATTCCAATATTACAACCCTGATTGCCGCTTTCCTCCTGTTCCAGTTCGGAACAGGGCCGATCAAGGGATTTGCAGTAACGCTGACCATTGGTCTGCTGACCTCCATGTTTACTGCAATTATGCTCACACGTCTGATTGTGATTCTCTGGCTGCGTCGCAATCGCTCCAAAGCACTTCCGATTTAAGAGAGGGACCCGAAAAATGGCATTGATCAAAAAGCTGCCCATTGATCTTGGTGTCCGCTTTCTGGAATACCGCAAGATCTTCTTTGTGATTTCGACACTGATCGTTCTGACCTCTCTGGCTCTGGTGGCTGTTCGCGGTCTGAACTTCGGCGTCGATTTCCGCGGAGGAACCCTGATTGAAATCCGGACTCATCAGGTCGAGGAACTGGGTGCCCTGCGCAGTGAGCTGAATTCCCTCGGACTTGGTCCCATTTCCATTCAGGAATTCGGACAGCCGAGAGATCTTCTGGTCAACCTCCAGAAACAGGACGGAGGAGAGCAGGAGCAGCAGGTGGCAATCGCCGCTGTCAAGGAAGCCCTTGATGACAAGGTCGAAGAATACCGTCGTGTGGAATTCGTCGGACCAAAAGTCGGCGAGGAGCTGAAAATCAGCGGTATTCTTGCAACAGTCCTGTCACTGCTCGGGATTGCGATCTACATCTGGATCCGTTTCGAGTGGCAGTTCTCTGTGGCGGCCCTTGTTGCCCTGTCGCATGACGTGATTGCAACAGTCGGCTTCTATGCCCTGACGCAATACGAATTCAATCTGGCGACACTGGCGGCTGTTTTGACGATTGCGGGCTATTCCATCAACGATACAGTTGTGATTTTTGACCGTGTGCGTGACAAGCTGCGCCGCTTCAAGAAGCTGGAACAGAATGAACTGCTCGACCGGGCTCTGAACAAGACACTGAGCCGAACCATTCTGACATCCGTAACAACCCTGCTGGCTCTTGTTGCGCTTTTCCTCTTTGGCGGGGAAGTGCTGAGAGGGCTGAGCCTTGGTTTGATCTTTGGTGTACTGATCGGAACCTATTCCTCTCTGGGACTTGCGGTTCCGCTTCTGTCGCTGACGGATCTGCGTTCTTCCCAGGATGAGGACGAGGACAGTCATGATGACAAGACCCTGCCGAAGAAGGATGATCAGAGCACTCCGATCCATTTGGGGTAAGAGACCATCACAGACAGTGATGAAAGGACGAAGAGCATGGAAGTGCGTCTGGATATTCCCGAAGGCGTTCAGATTGTTGAGACCTATGGTGATGGGCGTTTCAAAGTTACCGGTGTCTATCACGAGGGTTCCATTCTGATCACGCCCGAACAGACGCAGTCCTGCCCTGTCTCTTCCATTGATGAACTGTCACTGGAGAATTTCTCTTTCTTCTTTGACGGCGAACAGGCCGTCGATGTTCTGTTGTTGGGGTGCGGCCCGAAGATGCGGCCCGTTCCCTCTGCCCTGAAGACCGAGCTGCGTGAAAAGGGGCTGGTGGTAGAGCCCATGGACACCGGAGCGGCTTGCAGGACCTATAACGTTCTCGTCAGTGAAGAGCGCAAGGTTGCAGCTCTGCTGATCGCAGTCGATTGATCCGGAAAGAAGAGGACTGGTTTGTCTGATGAGTGCTGAGCACCGGCTTTCCTATTGTGGGCAACAGGTCAGGCTATATGACCATGATCGCTATCAGATCTGTCTGATGGCGGGCTCCCGGGTCCGGGAAGCTCTTTTCGCTCTTCTTGCCTTTAATCTTGAAGTGTCCAAAACGGCAGATGTTGTCAGTGAGCCGATCACGGGAATGATCCGCCTGCAATGGTGGCGGGAGAGTATCGAGACGATTTATGATCCCGATGCAACTGTCCGCAAGCATGCCGTTGTCGAGGCTCTGGACAGTGCTGTGACTGCCTTTGACTTGCCGCGTGATCTTTTCGAGCGTCTCATCAATGCCCGTGAACGGGATCTGGACGGGGAACCGCCTGCGGACCGGGAAGATCTCTTGTCCTATCTGGACGAGACATCGGTGCCTCTGGTGCAATTGATGCTGAAAGTCTGTTCCTGTTCGGGCTGCGAGGGTGCTGCCATGGCGACCGGCCGCGCCTGGGGACTGATCGGGCTGGTTCGTTCGTCCGCCTATCTGGCGCAACGCAAGCAGATCATGTTTCCCAGAGATGAAATCGACGCGGCAGGATTGTCACTGGGCGATTATCATGAACTGCGTTCAACGGAAGCTCTGAAAACGCTTGTGCGCAGTTCCTGTCAACTGGCAGAGGAAGAGCTTGCAAAAGCGCGGCAGGGTTTGGGCAGACAGAAGCGTGAGGCGCTTTTGCCCTTTATGGTTCTGGTGCACCTCGACCATTATCTTGCGGCTTTGAAACAGGCCGATTTTGATCCCTTCGCCATGAAGGGCGAGGAAATCCTCAAAGGCGCAACCCTTTGGAAACTTCTCTGGCGTTTGTGGCTTAAGAAGCCCTAGTTTCAGGGACAGAATACTTTTCTGAAAGCATTCTGCATTGCGACGTCAAGGTCTTCTGTTGAAACCGCAATGCCAAGATCATGAAGCGATGTGACGCCATGATCGGAAATCCCGCAGGGGACAATGCCTTCAAAGTGGTCGAGATCCGGATCAAGATTGATGGCGATACCGTGGAAGGTGACCCATTTTCTGACCCGCACACCAATGGCTGCAATCTTGTCTTCCCGGCCATGACCCCGGTCAATCCAGATGCCGACACGGCCTTCGCGCCGCTCTCCCCTGATGTTGAAGCTTGCCAGTGTCTGAATGATCCACTCTTCCAGATCGGCAACGTATTTGCGCACATCCTTGCCACGGTGATTGAGATCGAGCATGGAATAGCCCACACGCTGTCCCGGTCCGTGATAGGTGTACTGTCCACCGCGTCCGGCGTCATAAACCGGAAAACGGTCCGGTGTGAGAAGGTCTTCACGTTTGGCCGAGGTACCCGCCGTGTAAAGGGGAGGATGTTCCAGAAGCCAGACGCATTCCTGTTCCTGCCCGGCGTGAATGGCTGCAGCGCGGTTTTCCATGAATTCAAGGGATTTGTCATAGTCGATCAGGTGATCGGAAACACACCACTCTATCGCGCCATAAGATGTTTTGACGCTTGACTGACTGGAAAAAAGATCATTCGATGAAGTGTGATCGGACACAACGGGCCTCTTGAAAAATCAGTTTGTAAAAACCTTTTATACAGAGTGCTTTCGATCATCAAATAAAATGAGTTTGGGTGTTCCTATGTCGTATCAGGCGTGTATTATGTCGCCTTTGAACGTCCCAATGAATAAAAAGGCTTCACCAGCAAATGTCCAAAGATCTGCGCGATGGCGCTCTTTTCTATCACCGGTACCCGACAGCGGGAAAACTGGAGATTTCTGCTACAAAACCCCTTGGTAACCAACGCGATCTGGCACTTGCCTATTCCCCGGGTGTTGCTGCCCCCTGTGAAGTCATTGCTGAAAATCCGGCCGAAGCCGCAAACTTTACGGCCCGTGGCAATCTTGTCGGGGTGGTCACCAACGGGACTGCTGTTCTCGGTCTGGGTGACATTGGCCCGCTGGCATCCAAACCGGTCATGGAAGGAAAGGCGGTCCTTTTCAAGAAATTTGCCGGTATTGACGTCTTTGATATCGAGGTGAACGAAAAGGATCCTGAAAAACTCATCGATGTTGTCGCGGCTCTGGAGCCGACCTTTGGCGGGATCAATCTGGAGGATATCAAGGCGCCCGAGTGCTTTATTGTCGAGAATGCGCTGAAGGAACGCCTCAACATCCCGGTTTTTCATGATGATCAGCATGGTACGGCGATTATTGTTGCGGCAGCGATTTACAATGCGCTGCGCCTTGCCGAAAAGGACATCAAAAAGGTCAAGCTGGTGACATCCGGCGCGGGCGCTGCTGCGCTGGCCTGTTTGAACCTGCTTGTTTCAATGGGAGTGTCGAAGTCGAATATCTGGGTGACGGATATTGAGGGTGTGGTCTATGAGGGACGGGAAGCCCTGATGGACCCGTGGAAGTCCGCCTTTGCCCAGAAGACAGATGCGCGTTCCCTGGGGGATGTAATCGGGGATGCCGATATCTTCCTCGGTCTTTCTGCTCCGGGTGTCCTGAAGCCTGAAATGGTCAAAAGGATGGCGGCGCGTCCTGTTATTATGGCCCTTGCGAACCCGACCCCGGAAATCATGCCCGAAGAGGTCGCCAGGGTTCGGGATGATGTTATTATGGGCACAGGGCGGTCCGATTATCCGAACCAGGTGAACAACGTTCTCTGCTTCCCCTATATTTTCCGGGGCGCACTGGATGTCGGTGCCCGCATGATCAATGAGGACATGAAAGTGGCCTGCGTCCGTGCCATTGCAGATCTGGCGATGGAACAGCAGGACGAGGTGGTCATTCGGGCGATGGGCGGCGAAGCCAAGACCTTCGGGCCTGATTACCTGATCCCGAGCCCCTTTGATCCCCGGCTGATTTCGCGGATTGCACCGGCTGTCGCCAAGGCTGCGATGGAGACGGATGTCGCTGATCGTCCACTGAAGGACATCGAGGTCTACAAGGAAAAGCTGGAACGCTTTGTCTACAAGTCCGGTCTTGTGATGAAGCCGCTTTTCGAGCGGGCGAAGAAAGCACCCAAACGCCTGATCTATGCGGAGGGTGAGGACGAGCGCGTTCTGCGGGCTGTTCAGGTTGTCATCGAGGAAGGAATTGCCATTCCGACAGTGATCGGGCGTCCGGAGGTCATTCAGAACCGTCTGGATCGTATCGGCCTGAACATGACGGCCGGCGTCGACTTTGATGTGATCAACCCGCATGACGACCCGCGTTTCAATCTTTACTGGTCGACCTATCACAAGTTGATGGCGCGCAAGGGAATATCCCCGGATGCAGCCAAAATTGTTGTGCGGACACGCAACACGGTGATCGCGGCACTTGCGGTTTATCTGGATGATGCAGATGCCATGATCTGCGGTGTGACGGGGCGTTATCACAAGCATCTGGATCACGTTGGCGGCATTCTGGGACTGCAGGAAGGGGTGACGGATTTCTCTGCACTCTCACTTATGATCATGCCGAACGCGACCTACTTTATGACAGACACCTATGTTTCGGTTGATCCCACGGCAGAGCATCTGGCCGAGACGACCATTATGGCGGCAGAGCATGTCAAACGCTTTGGATTGCAACCCAAGGCGGCCTTGTTGTCCCACTCCAACTTCGGTTCTTCAACCAGTGAGTCTTCCCTGAAGGTGCGCAAGGCCCTTGAAATCATCAAGTCTGGTGGCCACGATTTCGAGGTTGAGGGGGAAATGCATGCGGATGCAGCGCTCAATTCCGAAATCCGTGAACGTCTGTTCCCGGACAATGATCTGTCCGGCGAAGCCAATCTGCTGGTTTTCCCGAACCTTGATTCTGCAAACATTGCCTTCAACCTGATGAAGACTGTCGATGATGCCCTGCCTGTCGGACCAATCCTTGTCGGGGCTGCCCATCCGGCACATATCCTGACAGCCTCAACGACAGGGCGGGGCATTGTGAACATGTCGGCCATTGCCGTCGTGGATGCCCAAAGCCGGGAAAGCTGATTTGAGGGATATCACCGGCAGGCTTTTCAAGTGTCCTGTCAGGGCAAACAGGCAAAAGAAAAGGGAGGCTTCAAGCCTCCCTTCCTTCTTCTACAGCATGACAGGACGTCAGATGTTTGCTGAAATGCTGTCCCAGAACGGGAACATCAGACTGGCACCGCCCGTTGGCCAGAGGACAGCGGGTGTGGAAGGTGCAGCCTGATGGCGGGTTGAGAGGGGAGGGAATTTCCCCGGACAGCTTGATGCGCTCGCGCTTGAGCTTCGGATCGGCGACCGGGGTCGCAGACAGCAGCGCGCGGGTGTAGGGATGTTGCGGGTTGCTGAAGACCTCTTCATTCGTTCCGTGTTCAACCGGACGCCCCAGATACATGACCATCACATCATCTGCGATGTGTTTGACGACAGACAGGTCGTGGGAGATAAAGAGATAGGCAAGGTTCATCTCTTCCTGAAGATCGCTCAGGAGATTGAGCACCTGCGCCTGAATTGAAACATCCAGTGCTGATACCGGTTCATCCAGAACAATGATTTTCGGCTCCAGCATCAGGGCGCGTGCAATGGCAATACGCTGACGCTGTCCACCGGAAAACATGTGCGGATAGCGATCGGCCTGCTCAGGACGCAGACCGACACGCCCCAGCATGTCCAGAATTTTTGCCCGGCGTTCGGCAGCACTCAGATCCGTGTTGATCTTGAGAGGCTCTTCCAGAATGGTGCTGATCTTCTGGCGCGGGTTCAGGGAACCATAGGGGTCCTGAAAAACGATCTGGACGGCCTGTCGCAAGGTGCGCTTGTCTTCTTTCGAGTGGGCAGAGGAAATATCCTTCCCGTCGAGAACAAGGGAGCCCTCGGTTGGTCCCTCGATCAGGGTCACGAGCCTGGCCAGCGTTGACTTGCCGCAGCCTGATTCCCCGACAACTGCAAGGGTTTTGCCTGACTGAAGCTCAAAGCTGGCGCCATCCAGAGCCTTGACTGTGTTGTCCGGCTTCATGAAGCCGCCTTTGACAGAATAGTGACGTTTCAGGTTTTCTGCCTTGAGAACGGTTTGGGTACTCATGCTTCCGCTCCTTCTGCAGGCATGTTGGCTGGCTTGCCATCCATCAGGGGATAGTGGCAGAGAACACCTTCCTTGCGGGCAGGTTCTGCGGCTCTGCAGTGTTCATTGGCAAAGTTGCATCGCGGATTGAACAGACAGCCTGTCGGACGATCCAGCAAACCGGGAACAACGCCCGGGATGGATGGAAGACGTTTGCTTGTCGCCCGTTCCGGAAGAGCCTGAAGCAGGGCGTGCGTGTAGGGATGCCGGGGCTTTTCGAAGAGGTCCAGAACGTTCTGTTGCTCAACCTGTTGCCCCGCGTACTGCACGGTGACCCGCTGTGCTGTTTCGGCGACCACTCCCATATCGTGGGTGATGAGGATCAGAGCCATGTTCTGTTTGCTTTGCAGTTCGCGCAGAAGCTCCAGAATCTGTGCCTGAATGGTGACATCCAGTGCGGTTGTCGGCTCATCGGCGATCAGAAGTCGGGGGTTGCAGGAGATCATCATGGCGATCATCACACGCTGGTTCATCCCGCCGGACATCTGGTGCGGATAGGCCTTCAGGCGTGTTTCCGGCGCAGGAATACCCACCATGCCCAGAAGCTCGATGGCGCGCTTTTCCAGTTCCTTTTTGGTTCCACCCAGATGCTTTTTCATGGCTTCCATAATTTGGTAACCAACAGTGAAACAGGGGTTGAGGCTGGTCATTGGTTCCTGGAAGATCATGGCGATGTCTCGCCCGATAATCTGCCGACGGGCTTTTTTGGGCATGGTCAGAAGGTCCTGACCATCAAAGGTCATCCGGTCTGCCGTGATTTTCGCAGTCCAGGGCAGAAGTCCCATCAGAGCCAGCATGGAAACGGATTTCCCGGAGCCGGACTCACCCACAATGGCCATGATCTCTCCCTGATCGACGTTCAGATTTACGCCATCAACGGCACGGAAAGGGCCATGGGCTGTTGCAAACTCAACAGTGAGGTTTTGTACATCAAGCAATGACATGATCAGGACCTCTTCATTTTCGGATCAAGGGCATCGCGCAGACCATCACCCATCAGGTTGATGGAGAGAACAGTCAGGAGGATGGCGAGGCCGGGGAAGGTGACAACCCACCAGGCAGAGGTGATGAATTCCTGTGCGCTGGCGAGCATGGTTCCCCACTCCGGAGTTGGAGGCTGAGCACCCATTCCGAGGAAGCCAAGAGCTGCAGTATCCAGAATGGCTGTCGAGAAGCTCAGGGAAGCCTGAACAATGAGAGGTGCCATACAGTTTGGCAGAATAACCAGAACAAGAAGGCGCATTGTGCCTGCACCGGCAACCCGGCTGGCTGTGACGTAATCCCGTGCTGACTCTGCAATGGCAGAGGCGCGGGCCAGACGCACATAATGCGGCATGTAGGTGATCGCGATGGCAATCATGGCATTGCGCAGGCCTGGTCCGAGGATGGCAACAAGAACCAGAGCCATCAAAAGGCTCGGGATTGCCATGATGATGTCCATGACGCGCATCACCAGTGTTTCATAAACACCGCGGAAGTACCCGGCCGTCAGCCCCAGGATGATCCCCATACTGAGGCTGAGCACGATAACGATGCAGCCGGCATAGAGTGAAAAGCGCGCTCCGTGCATCAGACGGGAAAGCACATCCCGGCCAACTTCGTCTGTGCCCAGGAAAAAGCGGATATCGCCGCCTTCCTGCCAGACCGGAGGAACCAGGAAAGAACCGCGGTATTGCTCAACAGGTGAGTGTGGCGCAAGGAGATCCGCAAAAAGTGCGATGAATACAACGAAAAGGAAGAAGAAAAGACCGGCAACAGCGCCCTTGTTCTCGGAAAAATAGAACCAGAATTCCCTGAACTGCTGTTGCAAAGCACTTGTTTTCTTTGCGGGGTCGGAGGGTTGCTGAACTGACATGCTGTTTTCCTCCTCAGCCTTTGTTGTGCAGAATGCGCGGGTTGATGAAGCCGTAGAGGAAATCAACAAAGAGGTTGATCACCATAACGACGGAGGCAATGAGGACAATCCCGCCCTGAACGGCGAAGTAGTCGCGGCGGAAAATACTGTCGAGCATCCACTTGCCAATGCCGGGCCAGGCAAAGATGGTTTCCGTCAGGATGGCGCCGGCGAGAAGCACACCGACCTGAAGGCCAATAACCGTGACAACCGTGATCAGGGCATTGCGAAGAGCATGGAGGCCAACGATACGGAGGGGAGAGAGACCCTTTGCCCGCGCGGTGCGGACATAGTCTTCTCCGAGCACCTCAAGCATTGCAGAGCGGGTCTGTCGGGCAATGATCGCCATGGGAATTGTGCCCAGTACGACAGAGGGCAGGATCAGGTGGCTCAGCGCAGAGAGAAAGGCGCCCTTTTCATTGCTGAGCAGGGTGTCGATCAGCATGAAGCCCGTTTCTGTGTCGATCCAGAACAGCGCCGAGAGACGTCCGGAAACAGGGGTCAGACCCAGAATGTTTGAAAAGAGGATGATCAGCAGCATGCCCCACCAGAAGATCGGCATGGAATAGCCGGTCAGGGAAATGGTCATCAGCGTGTGATCAAAAACGGAACCGCGTTTGACAGCAGCGATGATGCCGGCAGGGAGGCCTACAATAACTGCAAAGACGATTGCACAGAAAGCCAGCTCGATTGTGGCTGGAAAACGCAACAGGAATTCTTCGAGAACGGGTTGTTTGGTCGTAAAGGACACCCCGAAATCGCCCTGCAGAATATTGAACAGAAAACCCAGATATTGCTCATAAAAGGGGCGATCGAAACCAAAAAGAGCGCTCAGTTCTGCATGGCGCTCGGGGCTGACACCCCGTTCTCCGGCCAGAAGCTCGATGGGATCGCCGGGCAACAGGCGAATAAAGCTGAACGCGATAAGAGTCACGCCCAGAAAGGTCGGGATCAGCAATCCCAACTTGCTAAGAAGAAAACGAAACATGTCTTTCCTGATCGTTTGCTGCGCGAAATTTCGCGAGATTGGCGACACTTTTTGTGTCTGTTCTCGTTGTTTGAAACAGAAAATCCGCCCCTTTTTCAAGGAAAAGGGGCGGATTTCTCAGAAAGTCAGGGCGTTATTCTTTCAGATCAACGCCGTAGAAGATGTGACCACCAAACGGATCAATCTTGTAGTCAAGCACTTCCGGACGGATGGGCTCGAACACAACAGAGTGAGCGATGGTTGCCCATGGAGCCTGCTCCTTGAAGACAGTCTGGGCCTCTTCGTACAGGCGTGTCCGTTCAGCCGGATCGCTTGTCAGTTTGGCCTTCTGGATCAGGTCTTCAAAAGGTGCGTGACACCATTGTGCGCGGTTGGAGCCACCGACAGCATCACAGCCGAGAAGAACGGCCAGGAAGTTGTCGGGATCGCCGTTGTCACCAGTCCAGCCCAGCAGAACAGCACCATCACGGTCCACGTCCTTGGAGCGCTTCAGGTACTCACCCCATTCGTACTGAACGATTTCAGCTTCCACGCCGATTTTCGCCCAGTCCGCCTGGATCAGTTCAGCCATGCGACGCGCATTCGGGTTGTAGGGACGCTGAACAGGCATGGCCCAGATTTTGGTTTTCAGACCGGAAACGCCTGCGTCTTCCAGAAGCTTCTGGGCTTTAACCGGATCATACTGATCATCAACAGTGTTCGGGTTGTAGGACCAGATGGTTGGCGGGATCGGGTTCTTGGCAACCTTGCCGGCACCCTGGAAGACACCGTCAATGATTGCGCCCTTGTTGATTGCCATGTTCAGGGCCTTGCGGACTTCCGGCTTGTCGAATGGAGGCATCTTGCTGTTGTAGGCAAGGTAGCCGACATTCAGACCTTCCTGGCTCATCAGATTGACGTCCGAGTCAGACTTCATCGCTTCCAGATCAGCCGGGTTCGGATAAGGCATCACATGGCATTCGCCCGCTTTCAGCTTCTGATAGCGTACCTTGGCATCCGGAGTGATGGAGAACACCAGACGGTCAAGGGCAGCACGGCCTTTCCAGTAGTCATCGTGAGCCAGATAGCGGATCACAGAATCTTTCTGATAGGCTGCAAACTCGAAAGGGCCTGTACCGATGGGGTTCTGGTCAAAGGCTTCCGGAGTGCCTGCATCCTGCATGTTTTTCGCATATTCTGCAGAGTGGACGGAGGCAAAATCCATTGCGAGGTTCGCAATGAACGGTGCTTCCGGACGTGTCAGCTTGAACCTGACCGTGTAGTCGTCGACCTTTTCGATGCTTTCGATCAGGTCCGGCATGGACATCGCTTCGAAGTACTCATAGGAACCGCCGGATACACCGTGGTAGGGGTGAGCCTTGTCACGCTGGCGTTCAAAGCTGAAGATAACGTCATCAGCGTTGAAATCGCGGGATGGAGAGAAGAAATCCGTGTCGTGGAACTTCACGCCCTTGCGGAGCTTGAAGGTATATTCCTTGCCATCATCGCTGACTTCGTAGCTCTCGGCGAGAGCGGGAACGATATTTGTCGTGCCGCGATCAAACTCGACCAGCTTGTTGAAAATCTGACGGGATGAAGCATCAAATGTGGTTCCTGCAGTATAAAGCGCCGGTGTGAAGCCTTCAGGAGAGCCTTCGGAACAATACACAAGTGTTTTTGCCTGCGCGGAATAGGATGCGCCAAATGAAACAGCAGCCGCAATTGCAGCTGATGCTAGCAATCCTTTTTTAATCATGAAAATCTCCCTGTGATTTCATGGTGTCACTTGATGTGACGGGTTTGAATATTCTTTTTTATTTCAGGGTTGTCATGGCAACCTTGCACAAGACTGTATATTCACAGTTCTAATCCGTCAAACCTTATGGTGGTAAGGTCTGAAGAATTGCTCATGCTTAACGATAAGTGTATGAATTAAAATTATTTTTTCTTTTATCATGAGAAAAAATATATGTGAGTTCATGACACCATCTGTTTAACTCATAAGCGGCGATTTGCGTCAAAATGTAAAGGCTGGCAAAGAGTCGCACGCCTTTTTGTGAAAAACCTTCTTTTTTAATCCCGTAGCAGTCCTGCTATTTCCCATTTGATGGATCGGTGTTATCTCTTTGGCATAAAGCACAAATGAGCAACGTCATCAGGAAAGGGGAGCAGATGTCCAGAGAACCTGAACAGATGCAGGAGATGTCTGACGATGAGACATTCGGCCTGAGTGCTGACGTTGTGACTGCTGTCGAGGATGCCCTTGATGCTGTTGAGGACAGCGGCAACGAGGAAACCCTGCAGGAAGTCGGAGATCTTGTCGAAAATCTCCATGAAGCCGATGCTGCGGATTTGCTCGAGCAGTTGGGGCGCAAGGAACGCAAGGCCCTGATGAAAGTTCTGGGAGCCGGTTTTGATCCCGAAATCCTTCCCTATCTGGACACTTCGGTAAAGGAGGAAATTGTCGAACTGCTGGGGCCGCAGGGGATCGCGAACCTTTTGCCATCCCTCGATTCAGATGATCAGGTCGACCTGTTTGACGATCTTGATGAAGAACTGAGAATGCATATTCTCTCCGCCCTTCCCATGACCTATCGCCGGGTGATCGAAGAGGGGCTCAGCTACCCCGAGAGCTCAGCCGGGCGTCTGATGCAGCGCGAGCTTGTGGCTGTGCCGTCGGTCTGGACAGTGGGGGAGACCATTGACTATATGCGGGTCAGTGATGATTTGCCGGATGATTTCTATGACATCTACATTGTGACACCGCGTCACAAGGCTGTTGGATCGGTATCACTTTCAAAGCTGCTTCGCTCAAGACGGCACATGCGGCTTGACGAGATTATCGAGGAGCAACTCCATACAATCCCGCTGGTGACAGACCAGGAGGAAGTTGCTCACCTTTTCCGTCAGTACAGTCTGGTTTCCGCACCTGTTGTTGATGAACAGGAGCGTCTGGTCGGTGTGATTACAATTGATGATGTCGTTGACGTCATTGATGAAGAGGCCGCCGAGGATATCATGAAGATGGGTGGTGTCAGCGAGCAGGATTTTTACGAGGATATTGTCGACACAACAAAATCCCGCTTTGCCTGGCTGGTCGTCAATCTTTTCACAGCCATCGCTGCATCGCTGGTTATCGGGCTTTTCGAGGGAACGATCGAGCAGGTTGTTGCGCTGGCTGTTCTGATGCCGATTGTGGCGTCCATGGGCGGGAATGCAGGAACCCAGACCCTGACTGTTGCTGTCCGGTCCCTGGCCATGAAGGATCTGAGTTCTTCCAACGCTCACCGCTTTGTTGGCAAGGAGCTTCTGATCGGGGTGATCAACGGTTTGCTCTTTGCCATTCTGGCGGCAACGGTCGCGTGGGTCTGGTTTGAATCCCGGCAACTGGCCTTTATTATCGCGGCGGCCATGATCATCAACATGATTGTTGCGGGGCTGTCAGGAACCCTTATTCCCATTGGTCTGGATCGTTTGAAAATAGACCCTGCCATTGCCTCCAGCGTGTTTCTGACCACCGTGACGGATGTGATCGGCTTCTTTGCCTTCCTGGGGCTGGCGGCCTTTTTCCTGCTTTAGCTCCTTTTTTCAAGCAATTGCTGCAGGGCCCTGTCTGCACCGGCAATATCGTCCACGGCCTGCCAGCTGTAAGTCTGCCTTCTTTCACGTTTGCGGCCATACTTGTCCCGGAAACTTCTGGTGGTCGAGGTGAGCCTGAGATTGCCTCTGCCATCGGGGAAGTCTTCACGCTGTATGGCATTGACCTTTTCGGGAGATGTCGGGCGGATTTTTATGCTTTTGCCCAGATGGATATCCAGCAGGCGTTGGGTGGTAATGGCATAGAAGGTTCGCTGAAGCCGCCTGTTTTCCCTGTAGGGTGCTGAAACAAGCCAAAGTCCCAGACTGATGAAACCCAACCCGAAAAGCTGAAAGGGAAAAGGGGCCTGAAGGCTGTTGCTTGTCCAGAAAACTGCAAAGACAACCATGAAAAGGCTCATGGCAAAGCGGAGCGGTTTCCTGCCAGTCAACCGGGTTTTCAGGTTCTGGTCAGGAAGGCTTCTGCCCTTCCAGATGATCTCTTCTCCCGGAAGAAGAACGGTTTCCTTCACGTATTTTTCAAGATCAAATTCTGCCACTTCTGCTTTTCCCTGTGTTGTGTTTTTCCGGTTTTAACACAGCAGCTCTCTGAATGAAGTTTTTTTGAAGATGGGTTCTTATAAGTTTACGTTTACGTAAAGGTAATTTTGTGTCATGCTTTTTCCATGAGTGAAGTCTATACAATCTCCCAATTGACCGAGGCCTTTGATGTAACGCCGAGAACACTGCGGTTTTACGAGGATTCAGGTTTGCTGAACCCCAGACGTGAGGGAACCCGGCGGCTTTACAGTCCGCGTGATCGCACACGAATCAAACTTATTCTGCGGGGTAAGCGCCTTGGCTTCAGCCTGAATGAAATCCGGGAAATCCTGAATCTTTATGATGAACAGGGACAGGGTGAGACAAGGCAGCTTGAAGTCCTGCTGGGGCGTATCGGGGAAAAGCAGCAGCAGCTTTTCGAGAAAAAACGCGATCTGGAAGCGGCTCTGGATGATCTGTCCAGCCTCAGGTCCGGGTGTGAGGAACGGCTGTTGCAACTGAGAGGAAAGCAGGAGTAGGGCCATGGAAACCATGCTGGACAGTCTCAATGCCGGCCTGGATGAGGATCTGAGGCTTGTGCTTCAGTCGGCAAGGGATTTTGCGCAGCAGCGGTTGTTCCCGCTTGCTCATGAACTGGATCGGCTGGACCGTTTCCCGCGCGAACTTTGGCCTGAACTAGGGGAAATGGGACTGCTCGGTATCACTGTGCCGGAGGAGGACGGCGGGAGTGGCTTCGGTTATCTGGCGCATTGCCTTGTGATGGAAGAACTGTCTGCCGCAGCGGGAGGGGTTGCCCTGAGCTACGGGGCGCATTCCAATCTTTGTGTGAACCAGATCCGCAGGAACGGCAGGCTTGAGCAGAAAGCCAGATATCTGCCCCGGCTCATTTCAGGGGAGCATGTCGGAGCCCTGGCAATGAGTGAGCCGGAAGCCGGGTCGGATGTCGTGTCCATGCGTCTGAAAGCTTCTGCTGTTGAAGGCGGATATTGCCTGAATGGCAGGAAAATGTGGATCACCAACTGTGATGAAGCCGATGTGCTGGTTGTCTATGCCAAAACCGAACCGGATGCCGGCAGCAAGGGAATTACAGCTTTTCTGGTGGAAAGGGAGTTTGAGGGCTTCTCCGTCGCACAGAAGCTCGACAAGCTCGGGATGCGGGGATCACCAACCGGAGAGCTGGTTTTTGAGGACTGTTTTGTGCCGCAGGAAAATGTTCTCGGCGAGCTCAATCGCGGTGTTGCCGTTCTCATGAGCGGACTTGATTATGAACGGGTGGTTCTGGCTGCTGGCCCGCTGGGGCTCATGAGAGCAGCGCTTGAACTTGTTCTGCCCTATGTCAGGGAACGGAAGCAGTTTGGTCAGGCCATTGGCGAGTTCCAGCTGATACAGGGCAAGCTCGCCGATCTCTACAGCAGCTATCAGTCCTGTCGTTCCTATCTGCATGCTGTTGCCAGAGCCTGTGATCGTGGCGATGCGGACCGCAAGGATGCTGCTTCCGTGATTCTTGTGACGGCCGAGGCCGCAACGCGTGCCGCGCTGGATGCGATACAGATCATGGGCGGCATTGGCTATACAAATGACTGTATTGCCGGGCGCCTTTTGCGTGATGCGAAGCTCTATGAAATCGGAGCTGGGACGTCCGAAATCCGAAGGATGCTGATTGGCAGGGAGCTTTTTGCAGGACGATAAAAGCATGTTGAAACAATTCGCTATATATCACAATCATGATCGTTGTCTTGACTGTGCCTCCAAAACGGGTAGTGTGAGCGAGTTTTTAACCCCTGCCTTTTTATCCTGTTTTGTGGAGACGACCCTTGCCAACACTTCTGATTACTGGCGCCAATCGCGGGATTGGACTTGCTATGGTCGGGTCCTTTGCAATCGATGGCTGGAAAGTGCACGCCTGTTGCCGTCATCCGGAGCGCGCCAAGGAATTGCGCAGCATGGAAGGCAACATCACCATTCACAAGCTGGATGTGGCCGACGAACTGAAAGTCGCTTCGCTGGCGCGCGAGCTGATCGACGAACCTGTAGATCTGCTGATCAACAATGCGGGATACTACGGCGAGAAAACGCCCTTTGGCGAAACGGACTACGAAGACTGGATGCATCACTTCAAGGTCAACACCATGGGGCCAATGCGCATGGCGGAAGCCTTTGTCCGGCATGTGGGGGCAAGCGAGAAAAAGCTGATCGTCAACATATCATCAAAGGTCGGATCGGTCGGGGAGAACACCTCTGGAAACAGTTATCCCTATCGGTCTTCAAAGTGCGCCCTGAACATGGTGACAAAAAGCCTTTCCATCGACCTTGCAGAACGGGACATTACGGTTCTGGCGTTGCATCCGGGATGGGTGCAGACAGAAATGGGCGGCCCGGATGCCCTGATTTCCACAGCAAAATCCGTTTCGGGTCTGCGCAAGGTCATTGCGAAGGCAGGCAAGGAGCAAACAGGTCAGTTCATCAATTACGATGGTACACAAATTCCCTGGTAATTTGTCTTTGTGATCAACTGACCCGTTGCTTCCCATTCAAGAAAAGGAAGGCGTGGTCATGTTGAACGAAGAACAGTTGCTCATCCAGGAATCCCTGAGAGGGTTTGCCTGGCAGACACTCTATGACTTGTCTCCTGTCTGGGACAGGGAGCACCGTTTCCCTTCCGAGGCGATTGAACCCATGGCCGAAATGGGGTTGTTCGGCATGCTGGTTGATCCTGAATATGGCGGTTCGGGCTTTGATACCGTTTCCTATGTTTTGGCAATCGTGGAAATTGCGGCGGCTGACGGCTCACTTTCCACTATTCTTTCCATTCACAATTCGCTGATTGTCGGTCTGATCCAGGCCCATGGAACTCCGGCACAGAAAGATCATTATCTTCCCTTGCTGGCCCAGGCGAAGATACGTGGCTGTTTTGCCCTGACGGAACCGGATGCAGGCTCTGATGCCTCTGCCATTCGAACCAGGGCAGAACGCAAGGGGGATTGCTGGGTGCTGAATGGAAGCAAGCAGTTCATTTCCTCCGGTTCGACAGCCGACATCGCTCTTGTTTTTGCGATCACGGACCCTTCTGCGGGTAAAAAGGGGATGTCGATCTTTCTGGTTCCGACCGATACGCCGGGCTATTCCGCTGTGCGGGTTGAGGACAAGCTGGGGCAACATGCCTCGGACACCTGCTATCTGGAATTTGTGGACTGTGAAATCCCGGCCGAAAACATGATCGGACAGGAGGGGCAGGGATACAGGCTGGCCCTGTCCAATCTGGAAAACGGACGGATCGGAATTGCCGCTCAGGCCATCGGAATGGCCCGGGCTGCCTTTGATATTGCCCATGATTATGCGCTGAACAGAACCTCTTTTGGCAAGCCGCTGATTGAGCATCAGGCTGTTGGTTTCCGGCTTGCCGAACTGATGACGGATCTGCGCGCTGCCGAGCTGATGGTGCTGGATGCTGCAGCCAGGAAGGATCGGGGCGAAGCCTGTCTTACGGAAGCCTGTATGGCCAAGCTGCATGCATCGGAGATGGTGGAGCGTGTCTGTTCCGGGGCAATCCAGACTCTTGGAGGTTACGGATACCTGAGAGATTATCGCCTTGAGCAGATATACAGGGACATGCGGGTCTGCCAGATTTACGAAGGGACATCCGACATCCAGAAAATGGTGATATCCAGACAATTAAGCAAGTAAAGGCAATGCTTTATGCGGTCTTTTGAAACAAAAATATCAAATAGTGATTCTGCTTTTCAGGAGAATGAGAAACAGAATCGTGTTCTTGTACAGGGTTTGCAAAAGCGTCTGGGAAACATTGCTCTTGGTGGTCCGGACAGAGCCAGGAAAAAGCATCTGGACCGGGGAAAGCTCTTGGTGCGCGACCGGATTGGCCTGCTTCTGGATCAGGGGTCTGCGTTTCTGGAAGTTGCTCCCCTTGCTGCCTGGGGACTTTATGAGGACGAGGTGCCCTCAGCGGGAGTTGTGGCAGGCATTGGTCAGGTTTGCGGTCGTCTCTGCATGATTGTCGGAAATGATGCCACTGTGAAGGGTGGAACCTATTATCCGATGACTGTGAAAAAACATCTGAGGGCGCAGGAAATTGCAGAGCAGAACAGATTGCCCTGCATTTATCTGGTGGACTCAGGAGGCGCAAATCTCCCCAGTCAGGATGAGGTTTTCCCCGACCGGGATCACTTTGGCCGGATTTTCTTCAATCAGGCGCGTATGTCTGCGGCAGGCATTCCACAGATTGCTGTTGTTATGGGTTCCTGCACGGCCGGAGGGGCCTATGTGCCAGCGATGTCGGACGAGGCTGTTATTGTCCGGAACCAGGGAACGGTTTTTCTGGGCGGTCCGCCTCTGGTCAAGGCTGCAACAGGTGAAGTGGTGACCGCCGAAGAACTGGGGGGCGCTGATGTGCATTGCCGGACTTCGGGAGTTACAGATCACTCTGCCGGGAATGACCCGGATGCGCTGGCCATCACCAGAAACATTGTCTCGACATTGGGGGGAACTGCCGCCGGGGTTGCTGCCGATCGCCGCGAGGAGGTCGAAGAACCGCTCTATCCGGCAGAGGATCTCTATGGGCTGGTTTCCTCAGGCAGCAAAAGTTCGGTGGATGTGCGGGAAATTATCGCCCGGCTGGTTGACGGCAGTGCCTTTCAGGAATTCAAGCCTCTTTTCGGAGAAACCCTTGTGTGTTGCTTCGCCAGAATTGAGGGGCGTCTGGTTGGCATTGTTGCAAACAACGGTATTCTCTTTTCTGAATCCGCTCTCAAGGGTGCCCACTTCATCGAGCTGTGTTGCAAGCGTGAGATTCCCTTGCTTTTCCTGCAGAATATTTCCGGTTTCATGGTTGGGAAAGCCTACGAGGAGAGAGGAATTGCCAAGGACGGGGCAAAGCTGGTTATGGCTGTGGCCTGTGCCAGGGTCCCAAAGATCACGGTGATTATCGGCGGAAGCTACGGGGCCGGAAACTACGGAATGTGCGGGCGTGCCTATTCTCCCGATTTTCTGTTTTCCTGGCCCAATTCGCGCATTGCTGTCATGGGCGGGCAGCAGGCTGCAACAGTACTGGCGCAGGTGCGCGGCGATACGCTGAAAGCAAAGGGAGTGGAGTGGTCCGAAGAGGAGGAGCAGGCCTTCAGACGCCCCATTGAACAGCAATTTGAGGAGCAGTCTGATCCCTACTATGCATCGGCTCGCCTGTGGGATGATGGTATCATCGACCCGGCAGACACAAGAAGAGTGCTTTCCCTGGCCTTTGCCGCAACTGACAACAAACCATCCGAAGAGACCCGTTTTGGGGTTTTCAGAATGTGAGGCATGATGACAGTTCCCTGGTTTATGGAAGAGATTGATGAAAGAGGTGTGGCGCGCCTGACCCTGACGCGGGCTGATGAACACAATCGTTTGTCTGCCCAGTTGATTTTGGAGCTGTCGGCCGCTTTGAACGGGCTGGCACATGATGAGCGCGTGCGTGTGCTTGTTCTCGCGGCAAGGGGGACGACCTTTTGTGCCGGTGCCGATCTTCAGGAAATGCTGTTTTCCGGGAAAGGGGATCGCAAGGAAAATCTTGATGATGCCCGGGCCTTTTCAGAACTGATGCATGATCTGAGCGTTTTTCCCAAGCCTGTTGTGGGCGTGGTTCAGGGCAATGTCTATGGTGGCGGTTTGGGGCTGGTGGCCTGTTGCGATATCGCTGTTTGTGCCGAGGGTGTCAGCTTTCAGCTTTCGGAAGTGCGTCTGGGGCTGATCCCGGCTGTTATTGCCCCTTATGTGATCAACAGGATCGGGCCGGGCCATTTCCGGTGCAAGGCTCTGTTGGGTGAGGCTTTTGACGCACGTGAAGCCTTCGGGCTGGGGCTTGTTCACAAGCTTGTGCCCTATGAGGATTTGAGGAGTGCGACCGGTCGTGTTCTTGAGAGCCTTCTCAGGGGAGGGCCTCAGGCCCAGACACGGATCAAGCAGTTGAATGAAAATCTCTCATCTGCAGAAACTGCGCGCTTGCTGGCAGATATCCGGACATCCGGGGAAGCGCAGGAAGGGATGCAGGCTTTCAGGGACAGGCAGGAGCCGGACTGGTCATAATTCATGAAGCCCGAACAGAAGAAAATCAAAAAAATTCTTGTCGCCAATCGTGGTGAAATCGCTGCCAGAGTGTTCCGGACAGCGTCTGAGCTGGGGCTGGGGACTGTGGCTCTTTATTCTGATGCAGACAGGCACGCCCTTTTTGTTGGATGTGCTGATGAGGCCTATGGTCTGGGCGGTGTTCAGGCTGCCGAGAGCTATCTTGACCAGTCTGCAGTTCTGGATATTGCCAGACGCGCCGGTGTGGACGCCATTCACCCGGGTTATGGATTTCTGTCTGAAAATCCCGTCTTTGCCCAACGCTGTGCCGAGGAGGGCATTGTTTTTGTCGGACCGCCGGTTGATGCCATCCGTTTGATGGGTGACAAGGCACAGGCCAAGAAGGTTTTGCAGGAAAAGGCTCCGGATGTTCCCTTTCTGCCGGGCTATAACGGACAGGAGCAAAGTCCGGAGCGCCTGCAGGAAGAGGCTGACAGGATTGGCTTTCCTCTTATGATCAAGGCGGCTGCCGGCGGGGGTGGCAAGGGGATGCGTATTGTCAGGGAGGCCTCCGGTTTTATGTCTGCGCTGGAGGCAGCACGGCGTGAATCCGGCTCTGCCTTTGGAAATGATCATGTCATTCTGGAACGGTATCTTGAGGGGCCAAAACATATTGAGGTGCAGATCATGGCGGATTGCCATGGCAAGGTTCTGGCCCTTTCCGAAAGGGACTGTTCAGCGCAGCGCAGATATCAGAAGGTTATTGAGGAAGCGCCGGCTCCCCACCTTTCGGATGTGTTGCGGGAAAGACTGGCTGCTGCAGCCTGTTCTGCTGCAAGGGCTGTGGATTACGCGGGGGCGGGAACTGTCGAGTTCCTTGTGCAGGGGGAGGAATTCTTTTTTCTGGAAATGAACACGCGTTTGCAGGTCGAGCATCCCGTTACAGAGGAAATCCTCGGACTGGATCTTGTTGCCCTGCAAATCGTGGTAGCTTCTGGCGAGGCCCTGCCACTGGATCAGGAGGACCTTAAAGTCTCCGGTCATGCCTTTGAGGCCCGGCTTTATGCCGAAAGACCTGAAAAGGGCTTCCTTCCTGCAACCGGACAGATTGATCTGTTCGAGGTTCCTGAACGTCTCGAGAGTGAGGGCAGGGTTCGTCTGGACAGTGCGGTTCGCAGCGGTGACCGGGTGACACCTTATTATGACCCGATGATCGCAAAGCTGGTTGTCCACGGGAAAAACAGGGCTGAAGCGCTGTCGGGACTGAGGGAAGCGGTTCGGAAAACCCTGTGTCATGGTGTCGGGAACAATCTCGATTTTCTCCATGACCTGCTGTCGACAGGGGTTTTGCAGGACGGATTGATTGATACAGGCTGGCTTGATCGCAATCTGGAACAGGTTCTTGATGCTGCTGAACCGCTCTCTCCCCTCGAAATCGCAGCCTGTGCTTTTGCAATCTTGTTTCTGGGGCATCAGAACGACAAGGCAGGAGTGTTTGATCGCGGAGATTTCTTCTCGAATGCAACCCTGCAAAGGCGTCCCTTGCTGCTTTCGATCGGAGGGCAACTGGTCAGTTGTTCCTGTGTTTTCGAAAAGGGGCTGTCCCTTTCTGTCCTTGTCGGGGATCAGTCTGTTGCAGTTGAAGAGCTTGAACGGAATGAAAGGGAATTCAGGCTCCGGCTGGATGGAGAGCTTGAGCTTGCCCTGTCTTTTCGTCATGTCGGAACTGAAATGCTCGTTCTTCTGCCGGGAAGGCGGTCTTTGCCGGTCTGTCTGGCAGGGGTTGAGGAACTGGCGACACAAGGTTCTGTGGAAAAGGCGCAGGGCGTGGCCCGGGATCTTGTTGCTCCAATGCCGGGGCGCGTCGTGAAGGTGGAAGTCGAGGCGGGTCAGGAGGTTCTGGAAGGGCAAGCTGTTGTGGTTCTTGAGGCCATGAAAATGGAATTGCCTGTCACTGCGACGGGGTCTTCTGTTGTGGACGGGCTTTTCTGTAAAGTTGGCGACCAGGTTGCTGAAGGGCAGATGCTTTGTTCTTTCAGAAAGGGCAGTGATCATGGCTGAGGCAGGGACGATCCGGATTGTTGAAGTGGGACCGCGTGATGGTTTGCAGAACGAGGCATCTGTTCTCTCTGTCGAGGATCGCGTGCATCTGATCCGGCTGCTTTTCCGTGCCGGTTTGTCCGAGGTGGAGGCCGGGGCCTTTGTTTCACCGAAAGCGGTTCCCCAGATGCAGGGAAGTGCGGAGGTTCTCCGGGCCTTTTCTGATCAGGAAAGACGCAATCTGTCGGTGCTGGTGCCCAATCAGAGGGGGTTGGAGGATGCCCTTGCGGCCGGAGCGGGTTCTCTCTCCGTCTTTACGGCTGTTTCCGATTCCTTTGCACTGAAAAATATCGGGATGTCGGTCGAGGACAGTCTCGGCCTTTTTGAAAGCCTTGTCCGTCAGGCCCGGGATCGCGCCATTCCCGTTCGGGGGTATCTCTCCTGTGTTGCGGGCTGTCCCTTCGAGGGCACAGTTGATCTCCGGCGTGTTGTAAGCCTCTCGTCGCAGTTGCTTGAGATGGGCTGTTTCGAGGTTTCGCTGGGGGATACAATCGGGGTTGGGACGCCTGTTTACGTTAAGAAAATGCTCCGGGCATTGCAGCAGGAGGTGCCTCTGGACAAAATTGCGCTTCATTGCCACAACACCTACGGGCAGGCTCTGGCCAATGTCTATGTAGGTCTGGAAGAGGGGATTCACGTGTTTGATTCCGCTGTCGCAGGTCTTGGTGGCTGCCCTTTTGCGCCGGGGGCAAGCGGGAACCTGGCAACGGAGGATCTGCTTTACATGCTCGGGGATCTTGGGGGTTGTCCGGATCTTTCCATGACGGCTTTGCTTGATGCCGCAGATTTTATCACCAAAAAGCTTGGTAAGGAGCCCCAAAGCGCCTATTTTCGTGCCACACGATAAATTGGTTTCTGGTTCATCTGCAGGTTTTACTCTGAATATGCTTCACCTCATCAAGCTTTCTGTCGGCTCCGAGTCTCCTGAAACCCTCGAGGAATTTCAGGCTGAACGTCTTGCCCAACACGGTTTTCTCTTTCACAAGACACGCATGTTTCCCAAACGCAGGGATGAAATCCTTGATTCGGGTGGCTCGATTTACTGGGTGATCAAGGGGCAAATCCGATGCCGTCAGAAGCTTCTGGATATTGAGCGTGTCGAGGCAGATGACGGGACGCCCATGACGCTCTTTCGTCTTGAGCAGGAACTGGTCAGGACGCGCCCGCTTCCCTTCCGTCCCTTTCAGGGCTGGCGCTATTTCAAGCCGGAAAACGCTCCGGAAGACATGGGCAGCTATAAGGGAGAGGAGGCCAGTATGCCGGATGCCATGAAGGCAGAACTGGAAAAACTGGGACTTTTGTAAAAAAGTTTGAAGAATCTGTTTTTTTGCTCTGGACAGGCCCATGGGGAAAGCCTATATACCTCTTCGTCGCCGGGCTGAACGGCTCGACAGCGACCGCTTGGTGAGCGCAGACAGAAATAACTTGTTTTTGCTTTGCTCATCATTATAATGGGTCCTCCGGCCTGAGTTCATCGGGCTCGTTTGAGGAATTCAGATCAATAGTGTTAAGCCTTTCGGACTTGGGCTTTTGCTCAGGTCGAAAACTTGCGCTGTTTTTACCGGTTCTTCCGGTGTGCTGTTTGACATAGTTTTTTGGAAGGGATGCGTAGGCGGCGGTTTGCTGTTTGTATCAGTAAAACTGTCGGTTTATGCATCATACGTGTACACACACATGTGTCTGTTTTCTTTAATGGAGACAGAA
>NZ_JBBUTJ010000008.1:0-96460 GCF_039592655.1 Carbonatibacter coralli
AGGCTGATTATCAGGAGGCTCTGCGCAATCTGGTTTATCGCAGCAATTCGGACAATCCGGACAACTATGGCAAGGACACCCTGCGCACCATGACTGCTGAGGTCACTGACGGAGAGGGCAACAGCAACACTGTGACCTCGGACGTTGGTGTCGAGGGTGTCAATCAGGCCGCTGTGCTGGAAAGACCCTATCTGACAGCTGTTCTCTACGGGGCGAAGGTGACCGAGGCATCAAGCGGTGGAGCATCGACTGTTGATGAAGCTCTGGCGAATAATCCCGCCTTTGATCCGGGTCGTCCTCTTTCCGGGGATGGTCTTGGAGGCACTGGCGCCCTCGGCGTGCATACCCTGACCAAAATCACCGGAAAAATCTGGCTGGAGGCGGGGCAAACCTATGAGTTCAGAGAATTCGGCGGTGATCTGAGCAGACTGACGATTGGTGGTCAGACAATTCTGGACAAGACAAGAGACTGGGAGGTTCCACAGGACAGCTTCACGCCGTCGGAATCCGGATTCTATGACTTTAACTTCCTCCTGCTGAATTCAAACAATCGCAATGTTGATTACAGGTTGCAGTACCGGCCACAGGGGCAGAGCGACTGGCTGCCAATTCAGACCAGGGGCACAGTGGTTGATCACTTTACCGAAGGCGGAGAGGCCGTGCCCGTCCTGCCCGATGTGATACTTGCTGATGTCGATGGCGAGAATATGGAAAGCGCAACGGTCAGAATTACAGAGGGTTTCCTGAGGGGCTCCGACGAGCTTGTCCTTGCAGATGGCTATACCCTGCCTGCGGGCATGAGCTGGAAGTATGACCCGGAGACTGGCATCGGTACGCTGAGTGGTTCCGGTTCCGTTGCGGATTATCAGGAAGCCATGCGTAACATTCAGTACAGGAACAATTCTGCAAATCCGGACAACTATGGTGACGATCCGGAGCGTACCATTGTCACACAGGTGAACGATGGCAGTGGCAACAGTGAGTCTGTCAGCACAATCATTGGTATTGTTGCTATCAATCAGCCACCTGTGTTGACTCTGGATGGGGATGATGTCGATCCGGAAACACGCTCTGCCGAACCGGCGCTCCAGCTTTCCGATTTGCTGGATCAGGAGGCCGGGGAGGATGAGCAGTTGCTGGATGACTTCCTCCAGTCCGAACAGAAGCGGGTCGAGACCATGACTGAACCTGCAGCACCACAGGATGCCGAGAGGGGAGGAGCAGATTTTGGCTTTGTCACTCTCGAGAACAGTGATCAGGATGAACAGAGCCTGATCAACCAGAACCTGTAAGGGGTTCTGAACCCTGAGTTGCAGGGCAACCCGACACGGGAAAGGCTGTCTTCTTTCTTGAGGAGGCAGCCTTTTCTGCTGTTTTGCTGACTTGTCTTGTTTCCCTTTGGCAAAAAGGTCTGAGCCGACCAGGACGGCTTCCTGTCCGGCGTGCTTCAGGCGCGGGCTGTTTCTGCAGTGCTCAAAGACCTTGCTTCTGTCCTGATGCCTGTTCCGGCAAAAGAATCAGTTTTCCATTTGCAGTGCTTCAGTTCGGAACTCCGGGCCTGTTGTGGTGAAGGGGCATGTCTCCGGTTGGTCTGACTGAACGAAAGGGCCGCTCCAACCCTGTGAGGTCGTGCGGCCCTGTTTTGTGACGCTGTGCAATCTCAGCGTTGCAGCTTTGCTGTGTTTGTGCCCGTCTGTGCCCGGTGGAGCGGAGATTTTATCCGCACTGTGCCTTGTGGCGCAGCAGGTGATCGGTGAGGGTCAGGGCCATCATGGCTTCCCCGACAGGAACGGCGCGAATGCCAACGCAGGGGTCGTGACGGCCCTTGGTGATGATCTCTGTCTCTTCACCATCTGTGTTGATGGTCTTTCTTGGAACCAGAATGGAACTGGTCGGTTTGACGGCAAAGCGCACCACGACGTCCTGACCGGTTGAAATGCCGCCCAGAATACCGCCGGCATGGTTGGCCGAGAAAACAGGCTTGCCATCCACCATGCGGATTTCGTCGGCGTTTTCCTCGCCGGAGAGGGCTGCCGATGCGAAGCCGTCGCCGATTTCCACGCCCTTGACGGCATTGATGGACATCATGGCCTTGGCCAGATCGGAGTCCAGCTTGTCATAGACCGGGCTGCCGAGGCCGACAGGAACGTTTTCAGCCACGATTTCCACAACCGCGCCCATGGACGAACCGGACTTGCGCGCAGAGTCGAGATAGAGCTCCCATTCCTTTGCCGCAACCGGGTCCGGACACCAGAAGGGGTTTTGAGACACCTGATCCCAGTCCCAGCGCGCGCGATCGATCCTGTGGGGACCCATCTGGACCATGGCACCGCGGATCTTGATGCCGCCTTCCACGCGGGCATCCAGAACCTTGCGGGCAATGGCACCGGCTGCGACGCGCATGGCTGTTTCCCGTGCAGAGGAACGTCCACCGCCGCGATAGTCGCGAATGCCGTACTTGTGCCAGTAGGTGTAATCGGCATGTCCGGGGCGGAAAGCCTTTGCAATCTCGCCATAGTCCTTGGAGCGCTGGTCGGTGTTTTCGATGATCAGTCCCAGGGAGGTTCCGGTTGTGACGCCTTCGAAAACGCCGGAAACAATTTTGACCTGGTCCGGTTCCTTGCGCTGGGTTGTAAAGCGGTTCTGACCGGGCTTGCGCTGGTCAAGATAGTGCTGGATTTCTTCTTCCGTGATGGGAACCATAGGCGGAACGCCGTCGATCACACAGCCAATGGAGGGGCCGTGGCTTTCGCCCCAGGTTGTAAAGCGGAAGACTTCACCAAATGCGTTGCCAGCCATTGCTTGAACCTTTGCAGAAAAGGAATGCCTCGAAGTGGCGTTCGGAAAACGGACAGAAAGCCGGGAGACCCGGCTTTCCTGAGCAAAAGACAGCTGTGGAACTGCCCTGATCTGTCGGCTTAATCCTGCGGATTGAAGGCTGACAGCATCTCGGCCAGCTCCTTGGACTTGTCGACGTTCATCATACCAACAACGTGGTAACCGGAGTCAACGTGGTGAACCTCGCCTGTGACACCGCCGGACAGGTCGGACAGCAGGTAGAGGCCTGCGCCACCAACCTGTTCGATGCTGACGTTGCGCTGCAGGGGAGAGTTGTACTCGTTCCATTTCAGGATGTGGCGGAAGTCACCGATGCCGGAAGCAGCCAGTGTCTTGATCGGGCCGGCAGAGATCGCGTTGACGCGGATGCCATCCGGACCGAGGTCCGCTGCGAGGTAGCGAACGGAAGCTTCCAGAGCAGCCTTGGCAACACCCATGACGTTGTAGTGCGGCATGACCTGCTCGGCACCGTAGTAGGTCAGGGTGATCAGGCTGCCGCCCTGTGTCATCAGCGGTGCTGCTCGGCGTGCAACAGCTGTGAAGGAGTAGCAGGAGATGTCCAGGGACTGCAGGAAGTTTTCGCGGCTGGTGTCAGCGTATTTGCCCTTCAGCTCTTCCTTGTTGGCGTAAGCCACAGCGTGGACAACAAAATCGATGGAACCCCATTTTTCTTCCAGCTCTGCAAAGACAGCGTCCATGCTTTCGTCGTTGGTGACATCACATTCCATGATGATGTTTGCACCAACGGACTCTGCAAGTGGCTGTACACGCTTTTTGAGAGAGTCACCCTGATAGGTGAAAGCCAATTCAGCACCCTGTTCTGCCAGAGCTTTTGTAATGCCCCAGGCAATTGAACGGTCGTTTGCGACGCCCATGATCAGTCCGCGTTTGCCCGCCATGAGTGGTTGTGGATTGGACATACCTCTTATTCCTCGCTAGAGCTTATTTCCTGTTTGATCTGCGCCTGCCAGAGGGAATCGCCTTCAAGATCGTGATTTCGTCTCTGCAGTCGCATGAATTGGAGCAATTTATTAGCGTTAATTCACAAGAATGGCTAGTGTTTGTTTTCAATTTGCCTGCGAAAGAAAAGAGTTTGAGTATGCCCAAGCAAGCATCCGTGACGAAAATATCGGATTTGGGACTGTTTGCCCGCCATGTTCTGAAGCGCTTTGGAGAAGACAACGGACCCCGGGTTGCAGCGTCCCTGAGCTACTCCTCCCTGCTGGCGATGGTGCCCCTCATGACCATTGCCCTGGCCCTGCTTTCTGCCTTTCCGGGGTTCGAGGGCCAGCGTGAGCAGCTGGTGGACCAGTTGCTGTCATCCCTGCTGCCATCGGCAGAGCTGCAGATTGCCGAGCAATTGAACTCCTTTGTACAGAACGCGCGGCAAACGACGGCAATCGGTATTCTGGTTCTGGGCTTTACCGCCCTGATGCTGCTGAACACCATCAAGAGCTCCTTTGACATGATCTGGCGCATCCGGGACAAAAGACCGTTCTTTCAGCTGATGCTGGTCTACTGGGCGCTGCTGACGATGGGGCCCTTGCTGATGGGAACATCGCTGAGCCTGTCCAGCTACAGCTATGCCATGACCCGGTGGGTCGGAGAGGTCGATTACACGCGTACGGTGATCAGCTTCCTGCTGCCCATTCTATTCGGGTCTGTGGGCTTTACGATTCTCTATGCGGTCGTGCCCAATCGCGCGGTCCAGTGGCGCCATGCGCTGATCGGTGCTGTTGTTGCCACTGTGATTTTCGAGCTGCTGAAGAAGGCCTTTGGCCTCTACATCACCAACTTCCCGTCCTATCAGGCCATCTATGGCGCACTGGCAACGGTGCCGATCTTTCTGGTCTGGCTCTATCTGAGCTGGTGTGTTGTCATTCTCGGGGCGGAGATTGCGGCCTCCCTGCCGGAATGGAAGGCCGCCCGGCGCAGAAAGCATCACCGTTCCGCTGTGGGGGATCATCTGGCCCTTTCGCTGGCGATGCTGTCCCATCTGGAAAAGGCAAGGCAGCGGGGGCAGTCGCTCCACGAGCGTCAGGTTCTGGCCGTAATGCCCGCACCTCTGGATGTCGTCAGCGATGTTCTCTATACCCTGCGCTCCGAGGGCTGCATTGAAAAGACGCACAATGGCCGCTGGTTGCTGTGCAAGGACCTGTCGGCCATGACCATGCTGGAGCTTTGCCAGGGGCTGGGATTTGCGCTGGAGCCGGATGAAAACTGGTCGGAGACCCTTCAGGAGCTGATGGGCGCTTTCAACAGCGAGTTTGCTCCGGCCTTCGAGCGCTCTGTGCTGGAAGTGATCCAGCCTCTTCTGGGCGAGCCTGCAAAATAGAAAGGGAGGCTTTGTGGCCTCCCTCTTTCTCTTGTCCGGTTCTGCACCACCGGATAACACCTGCAGCACAGTGTCTGCGGTATATGCTCTGTCCCGGGGGCTTATTCCTCGCGGGCTCTTTCAGCCTGCTGCTCGCGGATGGCCTGTTCCAGCTCCTGACGGGCGGAAAGGGACAGGGTGGCGATGGCATCGGTCAGGGAGTTCATCATCTTGCGCAGTTCATAGACCTGATCCATGGCGCGGAGAATAACCGGAACGGAAGGCTCGTTTGCGCCGATCTCATGGATCAGTTCCTTGAGCATGCGCGCTCTGGCAACGTCTTCTTCCGAAAAGAACAGGGTGGAATTGTTGATGTCCGGCAAGACCCAGTTGCGGTCAATCCATTCGGACAGTTCGCTTGCCGGGAGATCAAGCTCCAGAACGACATCGTCAAAGGTTTTCATGGTTCTCAAATCCTGCAAAGACGCGTTTTTGTATTGTACTGTAACAGCATCAATAAAGATGCCCTTCACTAAGCAGGACAGGACTGTTTGACAAGCGATTAATCGTCAAAGAGGTCCAGTTTGCTGCGCGGGTTGTAGTTGTTGCGGTCTTTCCACGAGTTCACAAAGGCTTCCAGCTCGGTATCGCTGTCTTCGGGCAGGGTTACCAGAACACGGATGTACTGATCGCCGCGGATCGTGGACTTGATACCCTCGAGTCCCTTTCCCTTCAGGCGCAGCATGGTGCCGGTGTTGGACTTTGGCGGCACCTTGACCTTGACCTTGCCTGTGACTGTCGGGACGGTGATGCTGGTTCCGTTGATGGCTTCGCGCATGGAAAGGGGGAGATCCATGTAGACGTCGGTTCCCTCCTGCCTGAAAAGGGGATGGGATTCGATCCGGAGCTCCACCAGTGCATCCCCGGCCGAGCCGCCGCCCTGGCCCTTGAGACCCTGACCCCGCAACCGCAGAACCTGCTTGTCCTCGGCCCCTGCCGGAACTGTGACCTCAAGCGTTTTTCCGTCTGCAATGGTGATGCGTTTTTTGACGCCCGCAGCGGCTTCAACAAAGTTCAGGCTGCAGCTGTAGCGCAGATCGCTTCCCTTTTTGCTTTTCTGGGCTTTCTTTCTGGCTCCGAAAAGGTCTGAGAAGATATCTCCCATGTCCTTTTCCTTGCCAAAGCCCTTGAAGGGATTGCCCTTGCCGCTATCGCTCCGGGCAGAGGAGGCCTGTCCTGTTCCCTGACCCTTGCTGTTGTAGGCATTGGAGGCTGTGCGGTTCTGGGAGTTGCTGTTGCGTGATGCAGCGAAGGGGCCCTTGGGCTGACCATTGGCATCAATGATCCCCTGATCAAACTGCTTTCGTCTGGTTGCATCGCTCAGCAGATTGTAGGCCTGAGAGGCTTCCTTGAAGCGCTGCTCGGCAAAGCGGTCACCCTGATTGTGGTCCGGATGGTATTTCTTGGCGATTTTGCGATAGGCAGATTTGATCTCGGCCTCAGTCGCTGTTTTCTCAATGCCAAGAACAGAATAGGGATTGCGCATGGGTAATTGTTTTACTCTTCGAAAAAAGGACAACCTGTCTGCTGTTCAGACAGGCTGTCCACAATCTTAACCGGGAACGGATCAAAAGATCAATTCTTCTGGTGATTTGTCTGAAGGATCAGACTGAAACCGGAGCTACTGGATTTCCCAGGAACCGTCCGGCTGGCGACAGGCCACACCGTAGGCTTCTTCCTGCTCACCGCCGATTGTCACGGTTTGCTGGAATTCACGACAGTATTCACCGTCAGTCGAGGTCCCGTCGCGAACAGGGGTCACTGTACCGTGGTTCCCGCTGTCCGGATTGTTCCAGGAAATGGTCTGCCCAACCGGAGCCGTCTGGGCGCGCTCGTAGGCGCGATCCGATCTCTGGCGATCCTGTTCATCGAGGGATGCGCCGAGTTCGCTGCCGAGGAAGCCGCCAATAACAGCACCTGCTGCTGCCGCTGCAACCCGGCCGCTTCCGCCACCGAACTGCGAACCCAGCAGGCCGCCGATAACAGCGCCGCCGATGCCACCGACAGTTTCCTTTGTGCCCCGGTTCCCCGAGCAGGCTGCCAAAGCGAGACTTGCGACCATCAGAAGGACGAAAGGTTTGAAAGCCGATTTGCTGATCATTGTTTTGCTTCCTGTTAAAGTGAGGCCCGAGAGCCTTATTTCATAGGCCGGACCCATTCAAGTCCAGCCGGTTATACCGATCTGGGTGCTTCTTTTCTGTGTTCATATTGTATCTGGATTGAGGCGGGAATGAGATCAAGCCACAGTTCTGTGAGCATCCGGTGAAATTGATATCTGAAAACAAACCGGTTTCACGACTTTCCCGTAGAGCTTCATGAGACAAGATGTCTGGCGAAATGTCTTTTGTTTTCATGAACCAGACGTTATTTTTCATTGAATTGTGACAGGCTGGACCCCAGCCGATGAAGAGAAGGTCAGACAGGATGATCCGAGACAACACACCTGAAACACCCTGGAGTGTTTTTGAGAACTGGCTTGCTGAAGCAACAGAGACTGAACCCAATGATCCGACAGCGATGTGTCTGGCGACTGTTGGTGCAGATGGCATGCCGTCTGCCAGAATGGTGTTGTTGAAAGACTGGGATGAAACCGGTTTTGTGTTCTACACAAACTATGAGAGCCGGAAGGGAGAGCAGCTTCTTGCCCACCCCAAGGCTGCCCTGACCTTTCACTGGAAGAGCCTGCGACGCTCTGTGCGCATTGAAGGAGATGTCGAGCAGGTGAGTGACCAGGAAGCGGATGACTATTTCCATTCCCGCCCGCGTCAAAGTCAGATCGGCGCCTGGGCCAGCGCGCAATCGCGCCCTCTGGAAGGCCGGTTCGAGCTGGAGAAAAAAGTCGCTGTCTATGCAGCCAAATACGTGGTCGGGACTGTTCCCCGTCCGGAGTACTGGTCCGGTTTCAGGGTTTTGCCCAGACGTATCGAGTTCTGGCAGGATGGTCCGTTCCGCCTGCATGATCGTCTGACCTATCACGTGGAGGAACGGAACGAGCAGAAACAGATAACCGCATGGCGAACGGAACGTTTGTTCCCCTGATCCGCAAAAAACAGCAAGCAGGACAGAGACACAGAGATGGAAGCAGTCGATCGCGAAACAGCACGCCTGATGCGGCTTGCCAGCTATGCCTCTGTTCTGGTCGCTCTTTTTCTGATCGTGCTGAAGCTGGGAGCCTGGTGGCTCAGTGGATCTGTCAGCCTGCTGACAACACTGGTTGATTCCCTGCTGGATGGCGGGGCTTCCGTTCTCAGTCTTCTGGCTATTCGTCACGCCCTGACGCCGGCCGATGATGAGCACAGGCACGGTCATGGCAAGGTCGAGGGTCTTTCTGCCCTTGCGCAATCCGCCTTTGTGGCCGGTTCCGGTATTTTTCTGGCGTTGCAGGCTGTGGAGCGCATTCTGTCACCGCAGGCTCTCAAGGCAACAGAGGCCGGAATCTGGGTGATGGTTGTTTCCATTATCACAACCTTTGCCCTGACCCGTTTTCAGCTTTATGTGGTGAAGAAAACCGGTTCCCTGGCAGTAGAGGCCGATGCCCTTCATTATGTCGGTGATCTTCTGATGAACGTGCTGGTGATCGTTGCACTTGTGCTGGTCGCCATGACAGGAGAGGCAATGATCGATGGCATCATTGCCCTGTTGCTGTCCGGTTTTGTTCTGTTCTATGCCTTCCGGATTCTCAGGAAAGCCCTGGATATGCTGATGGACCGGGAGCTGCCGGATGACGAGAGACTGGCGATTGAGCAGGATATTCTGGGGCATGATGCCGTTCATGGTGTCCACGATCTGAGAACGCGCCAGTCGGGGCCGGATCGGGTTGTTCAGTGTCACATCGAGCTGGACGGGAAACTCTCCTTGCAGGAGACCTATGACATCATGCTGTCGATTGAAAGATTGGTCCGTGAAAGGCATCGCGTGATTGACATGATTATTTTTCCCGAGCCGGAGAACCTCAAGACCAAATGGGGGTCGCGCGCTGTTCCCCGGAATGACGGGACTTGAATTAAAACCTTGAATACACCAGATCGTAGAGTGCGTTCCCGAGCAAACAGACGGAAACAGATTAGAGCCGAACAATGCAGAATATATCAGACATGGACTCTCTGGGAATGCTGGAAGATGATGGCCTGGCCTCACAACGGACTGTTCGCAACCTTGTCCTGACTGGCGCAAGCCGGGGAATCGGACATGCGACGGTGCAGTATTTCGCGGCAAGGGGATGGCGTATTATCACCTGCTCGCGTGATCAGGTTCCTCCGGCCTGTCAGCAGGATACCAACTGGACGGATCATATCGTCGCTGATCTGTCCGATGCTGCGAGCACCCAGGACTTTCTCAATCAGACACTGGATATTCTGGGTGACGAGCCGCTTCATGCCCTTGTGAACAATGCCGCCATTTCACCAAAAACACAATACAAGGAGCGTCTGGGTTGCCTGAACGGTGATGTCGACACCTGGCGTGAAGTGTTCGAACTGAATTTCTTCGCGCCTCTGACCATTGCCCGCAGTCTCGCACCTGCGCTGGGCAAGGGGCAGGGCGCTGTGGTGAACATCACCTCGATTGCCGGGCACGGGGTTCATCCCTTTGCCGGCTCTGCCTATTCCACTTCCAAGGCTGCGCTCTCCGCCCTGACGCGCGAACTGGCCGTCGAGATGGCCAGAATAGGTGTGCGTGTCAATGCTGTCGCACCGGGCGAGATTGAGACGGCAATGATTGGTGAGGAATACGAAACTCTGATCCCGCGGATCCCGATGAACAGGATGGGGCAGCCGCTGGAGGTCGCTTCTGCTGTCTACCAGCTCTGCGGGCTTGATTTCAGTTACGTGACCGGGACAGAGGTCTTCGTGACAGGCGGACAACACCTCTATTGAGGTTTCTGTCCGTTTTGCCCGGGTAACAAGCGTTCCGAAAGAGGAACGCCGACTGCACAGAGTATCATCTTTGAAATTTTTGCCAAAAGCCGGTCCCGGCGGAAGGCTTCACAAGCACGATCAGTCAGAGCCTGCACAATGTCGTCAAGTGGGCAGGGTGAAGAACCGGAAGCTGTTCAGCTGTTCAGTTGTGCCTGGGCTTCCGCATCGAGGGAAAGTTCCTCATAACGGCGCAGCAGTTCCTGTGTCTGGGTGATCTCGATGTCCAGCCAGGCTTCAAAGTCCTCAGCAGACTGATCCTTTTCCTGAACTTTCAGAGCCTGAAGCCGCTCCAGTTGACGATCGTAGATGTCAACCAGCAGGAGGTACTGCTCCAGCCGTGTCTTCGGGGCTGCCAGATGCAGGAACCGCATCTTGATGGACAGAACCAGTTTGCTCATGTCGTTCAGCGGAGCGCGGAGGCTTGAGGCAATCAGGCGTTCAAATTCTCCGGAACCACGGGATGTCAGAACCAGGCTTTCCTGTGCCGCAAAGGCCGGATTGCTCTCAACCAGTCCTTCAATCTTGAGGACTTCCAGTGGTGTTCCGATCAGATCAAGGGACGGGCCGACAATACGGAGTGTGAACTGGCGTGTCTTTTCAGCCAGTGTTGCGTAATCCAGATGACCTTCTTTCAGGAAGCCCAGTGCGAGAAGACGCATGGCTTCGGAAGGGACCAGAGTGTTGTCGCGATACATGGTTCGCTCCGTAGGTTGCCTGTTCGGCTCTTGATGGCCGGAAATTGAAACGGGCTCCAGAAGATGACTGAAGCCAGTTTCAATATAGGTCAGGGAATCCAACTTGTCCAATTGTTGATAATGATTCGCAATTAATTTTTTCAGGCAGCGAGCTTCAGGTTCATTTCCTGCCAGATTTCCCGCAGGGCCCTGACCAGATGATCAATATCCTCATCCCTGTGAACCGGCGAGGGTGTCAGGCGCAGGCGCTCTGTACCCCGGGGGACTGTCGGGTAGTTGATCGGCTGGACATAGATGTTGTAGCGCAGCATCAGGATGTCGGTGATCTGGCGGCAGATCTGTGGATCGCCAACCATGACCGGAACAATGTGGGTTTCGCTCTCCATCGCAGGCAGACCTGCAGCCTGAAGACGGGACCGTACAGTTCTTGCGCGAAGCTGGTGCTGTTCGCGTTCGACAGAGCTTTGTTTCAGGTGACGAACGGAAGCCAGCGCTCCTGCCGCAATGGAAGGGGGCAGGGCTGTTGTGAAGATGAAACCGGAAGCATAGCTGCGGATGAAATCAACCAGGGCAGCAGACCCTGTGATGTAGCCTCCGACAACGCCGACGGCCTTGCCCAGGGTTCCCTCGATCACGGTGATACGGTGGGAAAGCCCCAGCTGATCGGCAATACCGCCACCACGCGGACCGTAAAGTCCGACTGCGTGAACCTCGTCCAGATAGGTCATCGCACCGTATTTGTCTGCAAGGTCACAGAAGGCTTCTATCGGGGCGACATCACCATCCATGGAGTACACGGATTCAAAGGCGATGATTTTTGGACGGGATGGGTCAATCTGCTTGAGCTTTTCTTCCAGATCGGCCACGTCGTTGTGATTGAAGATAACCTTTTCGGCACGGCTGTGACGAATGCCTTCAATCATGGAGGCGTGGTTCATGGAATCCGAAAGGATGACACAGCCGGGAAGGTTGGAGCCCAGCGTGCTCAGAGCAGCCCAGTTAGAGACATAGCCGGACGTGAAGAGCAGTCCGGCTTCCTTGTGGTGCCAGTCGGCCAGTTCCTGTTCCAGAAGAACGTGATAGTGATTGGTCCCTGAAATATTGCGGGTTCCCCCTGCGCCTGCGCCGCAGCTGTCAATGGCTTCGTGCATTGCAGCCAGAACAGAGGGGTGCTGACCCATGCCGAGATAGTCGTTCGAGCACCAGACTGTGACAGGACGTTTGGACGTGCTGTTCAGGGCGGGATCACTTGTCTCGTGATAGGTCGCGTTGGGGAAGCTTCCGGCTTTGCGCTCAAGGTCCGCAAAGATGCGATAGCGGCCTTCCTGTTTGAGAGCATCAACGGCAGAGCCAAAAAAATCTTCGTAATTCATCATGTCATCTCGTTCAGACACACCAGCATCCGCCAGGCTGTGCATTTCCTCTGTCGCCTTGCTTTTCAGCGGATGCGCCAGATAGAGTGCTGCAGAACCGTTCTCTGTCTTCTGCTGTGCTTTGCTTTTGCTTTCGAATGCCATGTCATCTGTCCTGAAGGATACGTTTGTATCTTTGCCTGAGGCTGGCAGTTTCTGAAACCAAAGTCCATTATAGCAGTCTTTGTTCTGCCTGATTAAACTTTAATTCACAAACCCCGACCCTGATCATAAATCCGTCCGACAGGTTTTATCTCACAAAAACGCGTCAGGTAGGAGGTTTCATGATGTCGCAGACTGATCATCGTGACTTTGATTTCGATCAAGTTTAGCAATTAATCATTTATTCTTCGTTTCACTCTCTCATTTGAGATATGAAGCGTTATTTGTAAAGAGTGGATCTCTTTTCTTTCTTTTCATCAATCATCACTATTCGGTGATTGTTGCAGTCGCTGACCAGAATCCCGTTTTCTGTGACGGCAATTCCGGCCGGTTCCATCAGGGGAATGCAAAGGTCGTCCGAACAGCTGTAACTGTTGTAGGGCAGGTCTGTAACGGTCTGATCTTCCAGATCAATGACCCGAAGGGCATTGTTGTAGCTGTCGGCCACAACAAGCTCGCCCTTGGTGTTTTCCTCTTCCCGGCTTTTACGCCAGACGAGAGCCAGTGGATGCTGGAACAGGCTTTCGCCGGCGTCGCCATCCCTGAAACCAAACTCAAAGAGTCCCTGTCCGGCAATTGTGTGAACTGTGGAGTGGCCTTCCAGTTCCACGAAGCGGATGGAGGAGGTTTCACTGTCCGTGAAATAAAGGCGCTGGCCGTTGCTGTCGAGGGCGAGGCCGCTGGGCTGGGCCAGCTGGGCTGCCATTGCATCGCCATCCAGCAGGCCCTCGATTCCATTGCCGGCAAGGGGTGACAGCATGTCTTTGTTGAGATCATAGCCGAGAATTTGATGGGTTCCTGCGTTGGCAATGAACAGAATGTCATCTCTCAGGGCCAGATCCCAGGGAGAGGCCAGCAGGCTGTCGTCTCCCCGCCAGCTGCGGGCAATGACAGGTCCCCGTCTGCCATCTCCGGCAAGGGTTTCGACAATCCTGTTTTTCAGATCAATGCGGCGCAGGGCATGGTTCCCTGTGTCTGCGACATAGATAAAGTCTTCGTGGGCCACCAGCCCCTGCGGATTTGAAAAACAGCAGTCTTCAAAGGAACCGTCGACAAGGTCATCCTGTCCAGTTCCCAGTCTCAGGGTTTCTTCCGGTTTGCCATCGGTGCTGTCCTCAAAGAGAACAATCTGGTTGTGGCCACTGTCTGCCAGCATCCATTTTGCTTTTTGAAGTCCGGGATTTCCGGAGGAAAAAGCTCTGATCTGACCGGGGAAGGACAGCCTTTCGGAATCCCGGTTCTCCTGAACCAGTTCCAGGGGAGAGGGGCTGATCAGATGGGCCGACTGTGCCTTTGTCCTGATGTCTGCAATGGCTACAATCAGGGCGTCTGCGTCAACCTCGCCGCTGTGGTTGCCGATCACGTAGCCGTCCGGGGAGATGAAAACCAGTGTGGGCCAGGCTCTGACGGCGTAGTGCTGCCAGAGAGTCATGTTGGTGTCCTGAACAACAGGATGACGAATGTCGTGGCGCAGAATGGCTTGCCTCAGGTGTTCACTGTCCCTTTCCGCATCAAACTTGGGGCTGTGAACGCCGACAACGGTCAGATCATCCGGAAAGGCTTCCTCTGCGGCCTTCAGCGCCGGGAGAACGTGATGACAGTTGATGCAGCAGTAGGTCCAGAAATCCAGAATGACCACGCGTCCCCGCAAATCTGCAAGGGAAACGGGTGCTTTACAGTTGAACCATTCAAGGTCCGGCTGGTTGATTTCCGGGGCGTGCACTGAACCGAACATGGCATCTTTCCATATTTGTAGGGTGTCGAGACCTCTAGCATGTGTGTGGCAAGTCGCCAAGCCTGATGCTTTGTCCAAAAGAGTTGGACGGAATTAAGTGTTTGTTAGTGAAGCCTAAATATCAGAAGATAGAGAACAAGCAATATCCTTGCCGTGCGTTATCTTTGAAAGAATGAGGGATGAAAATGTTAAAAGCCTTGAAAAGAATGCTGATGGTTTCCGGTTTGTGCGTTCTGGGTTTTGCCTCTTCCCTTTCAGCGGCAGAATTGCGTTGGGCCAATGAAAGCGGGATCGGGAATCTTGATCCTCATACCTTGCGCGAAGCGTTCCATCTCAACGTTCTCAAGCATGTTTATGAAGGCTTGATCCGCAGGGATGAAAAGCTGGGGATTGAACCTGCACTGGCAGAGCGGTGGGAGAATGTTTCCCCGGAACGCTGGCGTTTTCATCTGCGTCGGGATGTGAAATTTCACAATGGAAACAGCTTTGATGCAGACGATGTTGTCTTTTCCTTTCAGCGTGCCCGCGATCAGTGGTCCGATGTTTCAGGATATATTCCGTCCGACGTCGAGGTTGTGAAGGTCGATCCCTTTACTGTTGATTTCGTGAGCGGGAAACCCTACCCGCTCCTTTTCGCAGAGTGGGAAAACCTTTTGATCATGGACAGGGAATGGGCCGAGGAGTTCCGGGCTGTCAGGCCGACCAATCCTGTGACCGGCGCAGGGGAGGAAGAGACAGGTCTGGTGAACTATGCTGCAACGCATGCGAACGGGACAGGGGCCTATCAGGTTACAGCCTATCAGGAAGGCATTTCACTGAAACTGCAGAAGAATGTCCGCTGGTGGGACAGCATGTCAGGGAATGTTGATCAGGTGGAACTGCTGATTGTTCAGTCTGATTCCACGCGCTCTGCTGCCCTGATCCAGGGTGATGTTGATCTGGTGACGCCTCTGAAGCCCGGAAATGCCGATTTCTTCGACAGGGAAGAGGCGACGGGAACGGACTCGATCGTTGGCATTCGCACCATTTTTCTGGGGATGGATCAGGGCCGGGACGAGTTGCTTTACTCTGATGTGAAAGGAAAGAACCCTTTCAGGGATATCCGGGTCAGAAAGGCGTTCTATCATGCCATTGATGCGTCGGTTCTGACGGAAGGTATTCTGAAGGGTGCTGCGGCACCGGCAGCCAGTCTGATTGCGCCGGTTCTCAGTCCCGGCGTGAGTGATTTGAAGCGTTTGCCCTTCGATCCTGAAAAAGCCAGGAGCCTTTTGGCCGAGGCAGGGTACCCGGCCGGTTTTTCGCTGGAGCTGGTCTGCCCGATGAACCGGTATGTCGAGGATGAAAAAATCTGTCAGGCCATTGCCGCCATGCTGTCGAATGTTGGTATCGATGTACAGTTGGCTGTTATGGAAAAAGCGCGTTTTTTCAAACGCCTGAGGTCCGGCATGACCAGTTTTTATCTGGTTGGCTGGCTACCGGCCAGCTATGAAGGGCTGAATGTGTTGCGGGCACTGGCTGCCACCCCTCTCGATGACGGCTTTTTCGGTGTGTACAACAAGACAGGCTATTCCAATGCGCGGCTGGATTTCCTGACCCGGGAAGGGCAGGCCGAGATTGATCCTGAAAAAAGAGCTGCCATGATTGCCGAGGCATTTGATATTCTTGCTGCGGATGTCGCCTACATACCGCTTTATCAGCAGGGGACTTCATGGGCCAGCCGTCGCAATGTTGATGTGACGGTTCGACCAGACAATCAGGTTTTGCTCTACAAGAGCCATAAAGCAGCACCATAATACCGGATTGGTTCATGAATTTGACCGGAGAAGATCGTCTGAGCAGGTCTCGGGCCGACAGGACAGGAGTATTGAAGCGCGTGGTTCTGGCCTTCTCGCTTTTTGCCGGGCGTGCGCTGGTAACCATAGGGGCTGTTGTGCTTCTGTCCTTTGTGATTTCCCGGCTGATCGGCGATCCGGTTGCGCAATTCATCTCTGCTGACAGCACGAAAAGCAAGGAAGAGAGCATCAGGGCCGAACTTGGATTGAACGATACGGTTTTTGAGCAGTTCGCCAGCTATGCCGGCTCTGTCTTCAAGGGAAACTGGGGGGTGTCCTATCAAACGGGCCAACCTGTTCTGGAAATGCTGCTCACAAGATTGCCTGCCACACTGGAACTGGCCTTTCTGGCTGTTGCCTTCGGTTGGAGTGTTTCCCTTCTGGCTCTTTATCTTGATGGCAGAAGTCGGGGTGGAACGCTCTATGCCCGGGCGATTGCCAACGTTGGTTTGTTTGTTCCGACCTTTGTCATTGGTCTGGTTTTGATGGTTGTCTTTTCTGTCTGGCTGGGCTGGACACCTGTTTTCGGACAGGGAGAACTGGTCGAGTTCGGCTGGTATTCATCTTCTCTTTTGTGTGTAGCCGGCATAAAGGCACTGATCCTGCCGACCATGACGCTTGGTCTCTTTTATGCGGCCCAGCTTTTCCGGATTATGGAAGCTGCAAAAGGGCAGATCAAAACCCAGCTGTTTTACAGTTTTTCCTGTAGCCTGGGAATTCGTGATTCCCGCCTGTACTGGAAGGTTCTGTTGCCAAAGGTTGTTGTGTCGGTTTTGCCTGTTTCCCTGATTGAATTCGGGGGGCTGATTGCCTTTTCTGTTGTCACCGAAGCCGTTTTCCAGTGGCCCGGACTTGGCAGTCTGATCCTCAGGGCGCTGTTGCTGGTGGATGTTCCCGTGATTGCAGGGTTCCTGCTGGTGACGGCGGGACTGTTTGTTATCCTGTCCGGATTGTCGAACCTGTTGTCTTCTCTTCTTGATGTACGCACAGGACCTTCATCCCTGCTGGGCAAGGGAGTGGGCGTGTGAGTGAAAGAGAGGCCATTCTTCCTGTTGAGGCTCCCGTGAAAAAGGCACAGGGGCATCTGCTGCTGTTCTGGCTGGTCGTGTTGCTGGTTGTTGCCGGTGCTGTTGCTTTTCTGTCTCCCGGGCTCAGAACAGGTGAATGGAGCAGGGTTCTTCTGAAAGCCGATTTTCTGAACCTGTCGACCACTCCATTCTGGTACGGGAATTCCGGTTCGGACTATCTTCTTGGAACCGATTATCTGGGACGAAGCTTTTTGCTCCTGCTTTTGAACGGAGCGCTGCTTTCCCTGTCGGTTGGCATTCTGGCGACAGTTTTCTCCATGGTGATCGGTGCTGTTTTTGCCGTGCTGGCGATTGCAAGAGGCGGATGGTTTGACAGGTTTTTGCTGGCAATTGCAGACATTCAGCTGACACTTCCGCTTCTGATGGTGGCTTTTCTGCTCAAGGGGTTTGTGTCCCGGATGGTTGAGGAAAGCTGGTCCAGACATTGGGACCCCTACATTCTGGTGCTTGCGCTCGCTCTGGCAAACTGGCCCCTGATTGCGCGGACAGTGCGCCTGTCGCTTTTGCAGGAACTGTCTGCCGATTACACCAGAACGGCTGAAATCATGGGGCGCAGTCTTGCAGGAAGACTGTGGTATCACTGTCTGCCAAACAGTCGGAACACCCTTCTGGCTCTTGCCTCGACCGTAATGCTCCTGTCGATACTCGGAGAGGCAAGCCTGAGCTATCTGGGGCTTGGACTTGAAAAAATGGATCCTTCCCTGGGCGGGCTGATACAGGTCGGGCAGGAGTTGATCTTTGAAGGACGTTTCTATGCAATTGTTCTGCCTGCCCTTGCCCTGATCGCGATTGCTTCGGGAAGCTACTGGCTGTCCCGTTTCTTCATGGCAAGAGAGCAAGGGGTCATAAGTGCAAGGCCGTCCTGTCAGTTGCGTCTGACGGATGAGGTTTTTTCTGTCCACAATGCAGATGTCGGCTTCGCGAGTGGTAAGAAGCTGTTCCGTGGCCTGTCCTTTGAGCTGGGTGCCGGGGAATGCCGGTCCCTGATGTTACCGTCCGGGGCCGGGAAAAGCTCGCTGGCCCATGCGCTTCTTCGGTCTGCCGGAATTCTGGGGCCGGAGGCCCGGGGAGCCGGGATTGTCAATTTTGATCCCGGAGCGGATACTCTGACCGAGCGGAGTTGTCTTGCGATGATGCCACAGGATGCAAGGCTGGCACTGGACCCTGTCAGGACGATAGGCAGACTTTTTGAAGATCTCGAGAAGTCCGGGAACAGCGATGCGGCCTCTTTCCGGAAAGAGGCCGTGGAGCTCCTGCATCAGCTTGGTTTCGAGGACCCTGACGAGATCTTTTCAAAACGGGGACGTGCGCTTTCGGGTGGGCAGGCCCAGAGAGTTGTTCTCGCGCTTGTGCTGATGACACCGGCGAGGTTTCTTCTGCTTGATGAACCAACGGCTTCTCTGGATGCGCATCACAAGTCTGTCGTGCTGGAGATTTTGAAACGGGAAAAGGAAAGGGGGAGAGGTTTCCTGTTACTGACGCATGATCAGGAGGCAAACGATGCCCTTTCTGATCAGGTGCTGGACTTTGGTCAGCCCGCTGAAAGCTCCGGGATCCCTGACAGGCTGGCTGTCGAACAGCCCGGGTCTTCTGACCGTTCTTTTGAAATTGTGACGCTGGAGGCTGTTGGTCTTGGTTCCGGTGCGAACAGCAGGCTGCAGAATGTTTCCCTGAAACTGCACGCAGGGGAACGGCTTGGCGTCTGGGGCAGGAGTGGCGCAGGAAAGTCGTCGCTGATGGATGTGCTGTGCGGCCTGGAGCAAGACTTTTCCGGAGGGGTGCACTGGAGTGTCCCGGAAGCGGGCGCTGTTCCTGCTGTTGCAAAGGTTTTCCAGAATCCGGGTGGCTCCCTGAACCCCGCTTTCACTGTGCGCAGGTGCCTTGAAGAGCCGCTCTCGTTTTATCTTGAAACAGAAAGCGCACGTCATCAGGCCAGATTGAGAATGCTGGAGCTGATGGCTCTGGTTGATCTGGGAGAGGACATTCTGGAGCGACCGGTTGCAACATTGTCAGGCGGGCAGGCCCAGCGTGTGGCTCTGATCAGGGCCATTGTGATACCGCCAGGGCTTTTGATCTGTGATGAAGTGACCTCTGCACTGGACAGCCGCAACCGGGAACGGGTTCTGAAGTTGCTGAAAACAATTCCTGAAACAGCAATTGTCTATGTCTCTCATCGCAAGGACGAGATCGCGAGTCTGTGCCACCGTGTTGTGCGAATGGAAAAAGGGCGCATCGTTGAGGATGCACCCTTTTAATCTCTGGATTACAAAGAGGTAATGGCTGTCAGTCTGCGACACCGCCACGTTCTTTGGACCAGCCGTTGGGATCGTTCAGGAAAGAGCGTACTTCCCCGATCTGGTCGCCGACCAGATAGCCGCGTTCCTCTGCAACGTTCAGTGCATCCCACCAGGTGGCAAGTGCGTGCAGCTTGACGCCGACCTCTTCCAGGGAGGAGACAGACTGCGGGAAAATGCCATAGTGGAAGAAAACAAAGGTGTGGGCGATTTCGCCACCGGCCTTGCGGATGGCTTCGACAAAGTTGATCTTTGAACCGCCATCTGTTGCCAGGTCCTCGACGAGCAGGACACGGCTGCCTTCGGGCATGTGACCTTCGATCTGGGCATCGCGTCCGAACCCTTTCGGTTTCTTGCGGACATAGAGCATGGGAAGACCCATGCGCTCAGCGATCATGGCAGCAAAGGGAATACCTGCTGTTTCACCACCGGCAATGGCATCAAGGGACTCATAACCGATATCGCGCTGGATCAGATCAACGGCAAGATCCATCAGTTTGGCTCGGGCGCGCGGGAAAGAGATGATTTTGCGGCAATCAACGTAGACAGGGCTTACACGACCGGATGTGAAGGTGAAAGGCTCATCCGGACGGAAGAGGACAGCTTCGATTTCCATGAGGATGGAGGCTGTCGTACGGGCTGTATCGCTGATTTGCGGGGCAGCAGTGTTCATTGTTGGACCTCTCGAGCAGGATCAGTGCTTTTTGCACACAGGATAGCCTTTCAGGCGTTGCCTGTTCTTATCCTGTCTTTTGTCAAAGCGCAATGCTTCAGGCTGTTTCTCTGTCATGGCCCATAAAGTGCGCAATCATCTCCTGAACTTCCGCTCCGTTTTCGACCTCGAAGAAACCGACACGACGGCGTTTGGTGACCTGCCGGTTGCTGTGCTCGGAGTGTTCAAGACGCTGTGCCGGGGCATTGGTCATCAGATCACGCGCCTGAAAGACGACGTCACTGCATCCGTTGTCCAGATCAAAACGTTCGAGGGTGTTGCAGTCTTCCCGGTCAAAGGACAAAATCTTCGGATGCAGACGGTCCTTGATGATGATCAGGCGCTGGTTTGTGATGGCGTAAATTGTCCGTCTGGCCTTGAAGGCTGCTTTTTCAGGCTCGCTGAGCAGATAGTAACCGACCAGGAGAAAGGGCAGGCCAAGAGGCGCAAGGATAATGATTTCAGGATTGTAGTCCGAGAAGGTGGCAACCAGTGTTGTCGCAATCCAGATCGCGGCCCCGCAGAGCATGTAGAGGCCAACATGCGCTTTTTGCTTGGCACGCTGAATGCGCTTTTCCGGGTGAGGTCTGGCGGCCCAGATCAGCGTCTCTCCTTCCCGGAGCTCCTCTGTAACGCGCTCCTTCGGGTCTTCATAGGCTTTTATCATCCTGATGCTCTCCTGTTTTTTGCCCCTCTTCAGAGAGGTTTTTCCGGCTTTGCCGGTTTTTTCAGGGGCGAGCTGTCAAACCTCCATCGACAACAAGCTCGGTTCCTGTGATGTAGCTGGACAGATCCGAAAGCAGGAACAGGCAGGCGTTTGAGATGTCTTCAACCTCGCCTGCACGTCCCATCGGAATCACGCCTTCTGTTGCAGTCTGTATGGACGGGTCCCTGATCCATCGGTCCTGCATCGGGCTGACGGTCGGGCCCGGACAAACGGCGTTTGACCGGATTGCATGGGCCGCTCCTTCCATTGCCGCTGTCTTGGACAGGGAGATCATGGCTGCCTTTGAGGCCTGATAGGCCAGTTGCGGCTTGTCATCTCCTCTGAGGGCCTGTGTGCTGGCAATATGAACCATGGAGCCGCCGGAGGCTCTGTCCGTGTAATTCGCCCGGAACAGCGGCATGGCATAGCGCACGGTCAGGATCATGGACTTCAGATTGCTGTCCAGGACATCCTGCCAGGCAGACAGGTCACTGTCTTCGAAGGAGCGGTCACGATCAAACCAGAGCACTCCGGCCGCATTGACCAGATGATCAAGCGTGCCAAAGCGTTCCTGCAGGATCTGAAAGGCCTCGGCAACAAAACCTTCCTGTCCGGCATCCCCTTTCAGAAAGATTGCATTGTCCGGGTATCTGGTGAGCAGATCCGGCTCAAGAAGGCCCTGTTTGTCGAGCATGACGACCTTTGCGCCACAGGCAAGGAGTTCGCTTGAAATTCTGAGCCCCATACCGCTGGCTGCACCGGTCACCAGGGCAACCCTGTTCTTGAAAAGGTCGGGATGGCTTGCAGAAAAGAGGGTAGGCGTCGTCATGGGATAACCGGGGTTGTTCTTTCAGGATTGTGAAATCGCAGTGGTGCCGGAAAGACCGGTTTTCTGCGACGTATCATCCGGTTTATCAAGTTGCCCGGGATCTGTGTAGCCTTTTGTGATGGCGTATTCCTCTTCGGGGGAGAGAACCATGTTGTGTCGTGCGTGAAACTGGTAGTAGACACCGCCGACGGCAAACCAGATCAGGCAACCGATCAGGCCGGGAATGTTTTCCGGAACCATGAGCATGGAGATGATTGTCACAACAGCAATGGCGATCGTCACAATGGCCCCGGCGTTGCCCAGCGGACTTTTGTAGGGGCGTTCTATGTCAGGCAGTTTCCTGCGGATGGCAATAAAGGACAGACACTGGAGGCTATAGCTGATCAGGGCTGCAAAGACAGCCATGTTCAGGAGAACAGCGCCGGTTTCCATGTCGCCGAAGATGGCTGTTCTGGATTGGACGAGGATGGCAACCAGATACCCGGCAATTCCACCTGCAACCAGTCCGATGTAGGGGGTCCCTCTTTCGTCCAGGGTGAGGGAGAGGAACTTGGGATAATAGCCTGCGCGCGAGAGGGAAAAGATGTTGCGCCCATAGGCATAAATGATGGTGTGAAAGCTGGCGACAAGCCCGATCACTGCGATCAGGGAGAGGATCAGGGACCCTATTCCGTCTCCGTGAAGTGATTTGAAGGCTGTCAGAAGAGGCTCCGTGCTCTTGCCGATCAGGGCGGCGCCGGGTGGAATGCCTGCATTGAGGAAAAGTGTCAGAAAGGCGACAACAACAAGCGTCAGCAACCCGACGATCAGCGCACGGGGGACGTCTCTGACAGGATCACGGGCCTCTTCGGAAGCAAGGGGGATCTGTTCAATCGCCAGAAAAAACCAGATGGCAAAGGGCAGAGCCAGAAAGACACCCTCCCAGCCGAAGGGCAGCCAGAGCGAGGCATCGGGAGAAGCCGGCTGGAAGTTCAGGGCATGATCCAGGGAAAAGTAGGGCAGGGCACCAACCCAGAAGACAATGAGGATCCCCAGAGCGAGAAAGGTGAAAACGATTGTCAGGGCAAAGACGATGCGCGTGCTGATGATGTTCAGACCAATGAAGAGGGCGTAGGATATGAGCCACCAGAGCTGGTCAGTCAGTCTGATCTCAAAGAGTTCTTCAAAAATGGTGCCCATGTAGTGTCCGATCCCCACGACGATGACAGCAGGAGTCAGGACATATTTGATGGTGTCAGCCATGCCTGCCAGCAGACCACCCCAGGGGCCAAAGGCCGTTCTGGCAAAGGAATAGGCGGCTCCGGAATGGGGCAGGGCCGGGGAAAGTTCTGCCAGACAGAAAGAGAGACCGAAGAACATGACGGTGATGAGAATGGTCGCGATGAAAAGGCCGCCAAAGCCGCTGCTGGAAAGGCCGAGGTTCCAGCCAAAAAAATTACCGGAGATGACAGCGGCAACGCCAAGAGCCCACAAAGAAAAAAAGCCGGCCTGCCGATTGAGGATGCGATTGTGAAAGTAATCACGCTCCTGTTTCTTGTATGTCACCCCGTTAATCGTTTTGCTTTCCATTACAGCGCTCTCCCTGCTTTCTGTAACTTTATTTCTCTTTTTTATCTCCCTGATTGCTTCAAGTGTCTAATGCCTTGTCTTTTTTTTCAAGCTGGCAATTCCAATAACCTGTTCTTTTTTGCGGAAACTTCGCGAAATCAGGATTTCCTGGTCTTCTTGGGTTTCTTCCGGTCGGGGTGAGTGGTCGTGCAGATTTCGCACACTGTGCCATCGCAACCGCGGGCTGTGCAGTACTCCCGGCCGTAAAAAATGATTTGCAGGTGCAAGTCATTCCAGCGGTCCTTTTTGAAAAGGCGCTTCAGATCCTTTTCGGTTTGTTCGACAGACCTCCCGTTGGTCAGACTCCATCTCTGGGCAAGGCGGTGGATGTGAGTGTCAACCGGGAAGGTGGGCACACCGAAGGCCTGGGCCAGAACAACAGAGGCTGTTTTGTGCCCGACGCCGGGGAGTTCTTCCAGCGCGTCCATGTCGACGGGAACCTCGCCGTTGTATTTGTTGACGAGGATGTGTGACAGCTCTGAAATGGCTTTTGATTTTCTGGGGGACAGGCCACAGGGGCGAATGATCTGCCTGATTTCCTCCACGTGAACCTCTCGCATGTCGAAGGGATTGTCTGCCCGGGCGAAAAGTGCCGGAGTGATCTGGTTGACCCGTTCATCCGTGCACTGGGCGGACAGCAGAACCGCGACGAGCAGGGTGTAGGGATCCTTGTGATCCAGGGGCACGGGAACAACGGGATAGAGTTCTGCAAGTCTCTTGTCGATGTATTCAACACGTTCTTTTTTAAGCACTATTCTGTTTTCCTTGCGGTGTTTCGAATTTTACATAAAGGCAACGCAAAACTTCTTTTCAAATCAAGAACAATTGTGTTTTTTCAGCATTCCGTAACCCATTTTTAAAGCTTTTCATGCATTTTTCCGATCTAAGGAATGCCCTCAAGGATAATAATAATGGCTATTGATACAGGAAAGAGTGTGATGAACGATTCTGTGAAACCTGAAGGTCATGGGGTTGATGCTTCCGATGAGAAGCATGAAGAGGTTGTCCCCCTCAAAACCTTTCTGGGGTCTGTGAAAGTTTCCAGCCGCATTTACTCTCTGGTTGCTATTGGTGCGATTGCGCTTGTTGTGATTTGTGCCATCTATTTCTTTGCGAATCAGCAAATTCAGTCCGGTCAGAAAAAACTCGCTGCGTCACAGGAGCTTTTGCAGAGTGTCGAGGCCTTCGGGGCCGGTATGACAACGCTCGCTGTGAACGAGAAAAACCACCTGCTGACCGGTTCACTTGATGATGAAGATCTCTTCTGGGATCAACTGGATCGTCAGCTGAGTGCTCTGGAAGCCCTTGCAGCCTCCAATCCCGATGATGCTGTCTTTCAGGAGCATCTTGTTGTTCTGAAAACCGGACTGGAGAGTTACGAAGGGCTTTTTGACGAGGTGATCAATCTGAAGCTGCAGATTGGTATCAAGAAAACAGACGGTCTTCAGGGCAAGCTGAACCAGTCGGCTTCGCGCATTGAGCGCACACTGAAAAAGGAAGAGCAGACAGAACTGCTGGTCGCCTTTATGGGGCTGCGCCTGATCGAACGTGATTTTGTTGCCTCCAAGACCCAGTCAGAGCGGGAACGTTTTGAAAAGAGCCTCCCGACCTTCCAGAAAACGGTTGAAGACTCTGAAGCGGAGCCGAAAACCGTCAAGAAACTGGTGAAGGCGATCAAGAAGTACGCCAGGGCTTTTGGCGGATATGCCGATACGGTTCAGGATCTCGGGAAGCAGAGTGCTGATCTGGTGTCCGTATACACAGGACTTCTGCCGACGATCGATACGATGAAATCCGAGGTTCAGGCCCGGGTGTCTGCTGTGAAGATTGAAACGGCAGAAGTTGAAAGGAATGCGCAGATTCTGATCCTTTCTGTTGCGGCAGTTACCTTTGTTCTGTTCCTCATTCTTGGCCTGATGGTGCTGAAATCCCTGACGGGCCCGGTTCGGGCCATCACACAGGCAACGTCACGTCTGGCGGGGGGAGAGCTGGAAACAGCCATTCCTGCTGTTGAAAACCGTGACGAAATTGGCGAGATGGCGCGTGCCCTGCTTGTCTTCAAGGACAACCTCCATCAAAGAGCCCGGGATGAGCAGGAGCGCAGGGAACAGTCCAGGGCCCGCGAAGCCCGTGCCAGAAAGCTCGAGACACGAACGCAGGACTTCAACAGTTCCATTGCGAATGTTCTGGCCGGTCTGGACACAGCCACACGCAATATGGGATCAACGGCCAGCATGATGACTTCGGTGGCCGAGGAAACAAAGGTCCAGTCTTCCGCTGTTTCCTCTGCATCGGAGCTGGCTTCAAGCAACGTTCAGACTGTGGCCTCGGCTGCAGAGGAACTGTCAGCTTCTGTTGCCGAGATCAACCGTCAGGTCCGCACCTCTGCCGATGTTGCGATGAAAGCAGCGGACGAGGCGGAAAGCTCCAGTCGTTCCGTGCAGGAACTGTCCGAGACAGCCAACAAGATTGGCGAGGTGATCGGCCTGATCAATGACATTGCGGATCAGACAAACCTGCTGGCCCTGAATGCGACCATTGAGGCTGCCCGTGCCGGTGAAGCCGGGAAGGGTTTTGCCGTTGTTGCGACAGAGGTCAAATCCCTGGCCAATCAGACGGCGAAGGCGACCGAGGAAATTTCCGCACAGATTTCCGAAATGCAGAACAGGACCAATCACGCTGTGGAGGCAATCAGCGGGATTACGGGCATTATTCAGCAGGTCAATGAAATCTCTTCCAGTATCTCTGCTGCGGTTGAACAGCAGGGCGCGGCAACGCAGGAAATTGCCCGCAACACTGTTGAGGCTGCACGCGGGACGCGGGAAGTGAACGAAAACATTGACGGAGTTCGCCAGTCTGCGGATCAGTCCGGCGAAGCATCTGCTGCTGTGATGTCCGCTGTTTCCGACCTGACGGAACAGGGCAAGCGCCTCAGTCAGGAAGTGGACAGCTTCGTGGCGGATATCCAACAGCTTTGAAGTTCGGCAAGATTGTATATGAGGAACAGGGGCCTTGAAGGATCAAGGCCCCTGTTTTGCTGGAAGGATCTGTGCTGCGGGAAAGAGCGCATCTGATTTGTGAAAAGGTGGGCACTTCGGGAAATGAGAGCCTTTGTTTTTGGAATCACTGGATTATTCGTCTTGCAGGTGGATTGCAGATTAATTATCCAGAGGCTAGAATGGTCCAAAATCAAAAAGCCGGATATGAGGGGTTGCAATGGGTGAGACAGGCAAGGGTACAGCGGCACAGGACCGGGACAGCTTGAGCCCTTCCATGCTTTTGCCGACCGAGCACAGACCACGCATTATTGTGATTGGCAATGAAAAGGGCGGCTCCGGCAAGTCAACAACCTCCATGCACATTATTGCAGCCTTGCTGAATCAGGGCTATGCGGTTGGTTCCATTGATCTTGATGCAAGGCAGGGCACGCTTTCGCGCTATATCGAAAACCGGGAGGCTTCCAACCTGAACCATGACATGGGGCTTTTGATGCCACAGCATCGAAGGGTCTACATTTCAGAAAAGGCGACAGACCAGGAGCGCAAGGCAGAAGACGAGGCCAACCTTGAAGAAGCGGCAATGTCACTGTGGGCCAATGATTATCTGATCGTTGATACCCCGGGAAGTGACAGCTATCTGTCCCGTCTTGGCCATTCACTGGCCGAGGTTCTCATCACGCCAATGAATGACAGCTTTCTGGATATGGATATGCTGGCAAGAGTGGCCATTGAACAGGAAGAACTGAAGCTGACACCCAGCACCTACAGCCAGATGGTCTGGGAACAGCGGCAGAAGAGGGCTGTGGACCGCCAGCCTCCCATTGACTGGATTGTCATGCGCAATCGCCTGTCGCATATCGATGCTAAAAACAAGCGGGATATGGAAGTGCTGCTGGGACATCTGGCCAGACGGCTGCAGTTCCGTCTGGCTCCGGGGTTTGGAGAACGAGTGATTTTCCGGGAGCTTTTCCCCAAGGGCCTGACACTGCTGGATCTGGAAAACCAGCGAACAGGTGTGCAGATGAGCATGAGCCATGTTGCTGCTCGTCAGGAAGTGCGTTCCCTGCTCAAGGCGGCGGGGCTGACGGAAGAACGGGCCTGATTGCCGATATTATTTCCGGTTTTTGAGAAGATCTGAAATTGCCTTTTCCAGCTCGGGAACCAGATCTCTGTGTTTCTTGTGAATGTAGTGATACATGGGCTGTATGGCGATTGCCGGATAAAGTTTCCTGATTTTTACGGATGTGGCCGGATGGTTCTCCAGCAACCTGTCCATGGTTTCCTCGGCCAGAAAGATGATGTCTGTCCGCCCTTCCTGCAGGAGCCTGAGCAGATCGGCAGGCTGTGTCATCTGGTTGCTTCTGGGGTGGTTTGTGACGACCCTGTCCGACCACAGGACACCTCTCAGGCTGGTCAGACGATAATGGCCCAGAATTTCAGGCGTGTATTCCTCGATTTCTCCGCGATTTGTGTAGGCAAAGCCCTTGAGTGTGTGGATGGGGATGTTGATCCTGACAATGTTGCCGATTTTTTTCTCGACAACAGACAGTCTTGCGATTTCCGCATCCAGAATGCCGTCTTCAAGATGGGACAGGCTTCTGTTTGAGGGATGAGGCAGGAAAACGACATCATGTCCGATTTGCTTGTAGGCCTTGCTCAGAAGCGGGATAAGGCTTTCCATCAGCGCGCTGCCTACGGTGTATCCAATCTGGATATGTCCTTTTTCCCTGCTGCAATTTTCTGTGCAGTCGTGTGCCCCGGCTTCATGAAAGACGGGGAGGCAGGCAATCAGGACCATAGCGGCTTTGCGGCAGAAGCCGGCTATTTTTTCCCTGAAACAAAACATTCCGTTGTCGCACTTCTGATCTGTTTTGCATGAACAGGATTGATCATAGGGCGGTGATATTAATTTTTTTATAAGTCTCCCCGTTTTACAGGTTTCCGGGGTTATTTTTCATTTTATTCCCTCGTCTGGAGGATTTCTGCCAGGGCTTTTTCCAACTCGGGAACAAGATCCTCGTGCTTTTTGTGAATGTAGTGGTAAACGCTTTGCTCTTTCGCGGGAGGATTGAGTTTTTTTATGTTGATGCTCTCAAGAGCCTGTTCCTGTTCCAGCATCTTCATGGTTTTCTCTGCCATGAAGATTATGTCGACCCAGTTTTTCCCGAGAATGCGTACCAGCTCCGGGGAGGAGGAGACCTCAAGGGTTTCCAGTTCTTTTAAAAGCTTGTCTGTCCAGAGTATCCCCCTGACCTGGCCAACTCTGTATCTGTGCAGTTCTTCAGGATCAAAGGCTGTGATGTCAGCCCTGTTTGTGTAGGCGTATCCCCTGAAGTGGTGCAGGGGGACATCCACGCGAACCAGATGCGTGTATTCTTCCGGCAGGGCAGAGCTTCGCCCGGCTTCGGCATCAAGCAGACCGTGATCGGCTGATTTCAAGCTTCTGTTGGCCGGGTGGGGTTGAAAAACGGGCGTGATGCCGATTTGCCGGTAAGCCCTGTCCAGAAGCGGCAGCAATTCCTGAAGAAGAAGGCTTCCTTCGACATAGCCGATCCTGAAAGTGTTTTTCTGTTCCTGACACTCACTGTTCTCGCAGGCGTGAACCGGAAGAACGGAAGCCTGCAGGCAAAGAAGAACAAAAACTGCGAACAGTGTCCGGATCGGGTTTGTGTTTCCCGGCTTTCTGGCAGACAGGGTGGTCTCTGCCCCGCGCAAGGGGTTTTCATAAAAGGTGGATTTGAAGCGATAGAAGATCATGACAGGATTATTGTCAGGGGTTGCCTGCAGGTAAAGTCCTCTTTTTACAGGAATATGATTATAGTGATATGGGTCTTTTGAATTTCCGGGCTGGGCAGGGCTGTATTTTCTTGGCAGTCTTCTTACATCTGAAACAGGACCTTTATATCATGCGACTTGAACAGGAGACCTTTTGATGATCCCCATGATTTTGCTGGGGCTTGCCCTGCTGGTTGCGGCATATTTTTTCATGAGGTGGTTTCAGTCTGCATCACCCTCCGAGATCATGAAGCTGGGCAAGATCTCTCTCTTTGTGGTTCTGCTGGTCGTGTCGGTCTGGCTGATTCTGACAGGGCGCTTCTGGTTTCTGGTGGTGTCGCTGCCAGCCATTGCCGCTTTGATCGTGCGGTGGCTGCCGGTCATAAGACTGCTGAAATCCCTTTCTTCCTTCCGGTTTGGAAAGGGGCAAAAGGAAGAGAGCCGTCCCAGCGCGGAATTGTCGCGACAGATGACCAGGGAGGAAGCGCTGGCTTTGCTCGGTCTGGAAGAGGGGGCGTCGGTTGAAGAAATCAATGAGGCTCACAGGCAATTGATGCTGAAGCTCCATCCCGATCAGGGCGGGACGACCTATCTGGCCGCGCAGTTGAACAAGGCAAAAGAAGTCCTGCTGGACGGTTGAAAGATTGTTGCGCTTGTGGCAAGAGAAGGATCGATAACAGCAGACTTCTACTTACGGATTTTTTAATGTCTCAGCGCGTACGCAAGGCCGTTTTCCCTGTCGGTGGCCTCGGCACCCGTTTCCTCCCGGCAACCAAGGCGATGCCGAAAGAAATGCTTCCGGTTGTTGACAAGCCTCTCATCCAATATGCCGTTGATGAAGCGCGTGAAGCGGGCATTGAAGAGATGATCTTTGTAACAGGGCGCGGGAAGACAGCGATCGAGAACCATTTTGACCGTGACATCGAACTTGAGCAGGTTCTCAAAAGTCGCGGAAAAACAGCGGAGCTTGATGATCTTCAGGCGCTGATGCTTGATGCCGGTAATGTGATTTACACGCGCCAGCAGGAAGCCATCGGTCTGGGCCATGCTGTCTGGTGTGCACGCCACTGGATTGGTGATGAACCCTTTGCCGTTCTGCTGGCGGATGATCTTGTTCAGGCTAAGACCGGTTGTCTGAAGCAGATGATTGATCGCTATAATGAAACCGGTGGTCATCTGGTTGCTGTGGAAAATGTTCCGCGCGAGCATACGAACCGTTACGGTGTTCTGGATGTTGTCGAGACAAAAGGCAACCTCGTCAAGGCAAGGGATCTTGTTGAAAAACCTGATCCGGCTGTGGCGCCCTCCACCATGTCCATCATTGGCCGTTATATCCTTGATCCTTCCGTGATCAAGGAACTGGACAGGCACGATGTCGGTGCAGGCGGAGAAATCCAGCTGACCGATGCCATGGCCCGAACCCTTGATCGTGTCGACTTCCACGGGCTGCAGTTCGATGGCACCCGATTTGACTGCGGCAGCAAGCGCGGCTTCCTGGAAGCCACGATTTCCTTTGCCTTGGAACGGCCTGATTTGAGTGATGCTATGCAGGACATTGTGAACCGTTACGCAAAATAACCGGACAGGGAGGCACTCCTGTTCAACTGTTTTTTGCTCTGATTGGATAGATTTAAAATGCGTATTGCCATGATTGGTACAGGTTATGTCGGACTGGTGTCCGGAACCTGTTTCTCGGAATTTGGTATTGATGTTGTGTGTGTGGACAAGGATCCGTCAAAGATCGAGACACTGCAAAACGGCGGAATTCCAATTTTTGAGCCCGGGCTGGATACTCTGGTTGCAAACAACGTAAAGGCAGGGCGCCTCTCGTTCACAACGGATCTCAAAGAGGCTGCGCAGGATGCTGATGCAATCTTTATTGCAGTCGGTACACCGCCGGGGCCACAGGATGGCCAGGCTGATCTGACGTACGTCTATGCCGCCGCCCGTGAAGTTGCCTCGGTTCTGGGCGACAGGCACACCGTTATTGTGACCAAATCGACTGTACCGGTCGGAACAGGGCGTGAAGTTGAGCGCATCATTCGCGAAGAGCGCCCCGATGCGGATTTTGATGTTGTGTCCAATCCGGAATTCCTCAGGGAAGGTGCGGCAATCAACGATTTCATGCGTCCGGATCGTGTGGTCATTGGCGCGGAAAGTGAGCGCGCCCGTGCTGTGATGGCCGAACTTTACCGCCCGCTTTATCTGATCGAGACGCCGATTGTTTTCACCAAGCTCGAGACATCCGAACTGATCAAGTATGCCGGCAATGCTTTCCTGGCGACCAAAATCAGCTTTATCAACCAGATGGCAGATCTCTGCGAGGCTGTTGGAGCCGATGTCCATGATGTAGCCAAGGGGATCGGTCTCGACGGGCGTATCGGACGCAAGTTTCTGCATGCAGGTCCCGGTTATGGCGGCTCCTGCTTCCCGAAAGACACCCAGGCTCTGGCCTTTACAGCGCGTCAGTTTGACAGACCGGTTTCCCTGGTGGAAGACGTGATCCGCTACAATGCCGAGCGCAAGCAGAGCATGGCAGACCGTGTCACTGAAATACTGGGCGGATCCGTTGAAGGCAAAACCGTTGCAATGCTGGGTCTGACTTTCAAGCCGAACACTGATGACATGCGTGATTCTCCAGCGATTGACATCGTTGCGAAGCTTGTCGGAGCCGGCGCGACTGTCCGTGGTTACGATCCGGAAGGGATGGAGGAAGCAAAGAAGGTTCTGGCTCCTGTTACATACTGCTCTTCGGCCTATGAGACCATGCAGGGTGCGGATGTTCTTCTGATCGTGACGGAATGGAACGAATTCAGAGGCCTGGACATGGAGCGTGTGAAAAGCCTTTTGTCTGCGCCGTCCATTGTGGATCTGCGTAACATCTACAACCCGGACGAAATGGCTGAAAAGGGGATTTCCTACAGCTGTGTCGGGCGCCCTCTGAAGGGGATTTCCCATGTCTGATTTTGCGCAGAAAGCCCATCAGCTTCATCCGACGATTGTCCGTGAATATGATATTCGCGGGATTGTCGGGGAAACGCTTTCGGAAAGTGACGCCTACGCCATTGGCTGTGCCTATGGGACGATGATGCGTCGTGCGGGTGGCCTCAAGGCTGCTGTCGGGTTTGACGGACGTCTGACTTCTCCTGCACTGGCACAGGCCCTGAGCGAGGGCATTGCCTCTACGGGAGTGGATGTTGTGCAGGTGGGGCGTGGCCCGACCCCGATGCTTTATTTTGCAGCCTATACCCTTGATGTGGATGGCGGCATTATGGTGACGGGCTCTCACAACCCTCCGACGCACAACGGTTTCAAGATTGTTTTGCAGAAGAAGGCTTTCTTTGGCGAGAGGATCAGAGAGCTTGCCGCGCTGGCGGCCGCAGGTGATTTCGAGCAGGGTCGTGGACAGATTTCCTCCCACCCCATGGAAGATACCTATCTCGGACGCATGCTGGAAGAGGTGCGTTTTTCCGATCCGGACATGAAAGTGGTCTGGGATGCGGGGAACGGTGCAACCGGTGATGTTCTCAGTCGTCTGGTCCGTGAACTTCCCGGGCAGCATGAGACGCTTTTTGCAGAGGTTGACGGTAGCTTTCCCAATCACCATCCCGATCCGACAGTTGCGAAGAATCTTGTTGATCTGCAGAAGCGTCTGGCCGAGGTCGGAGCCCAGGTCGGAGTTGCCTTTGACGGGGATGGGGATCGCATTGGGCTGATTGATGAAGAGGGCGAAATCCTCTGGGGTGATCAGATCATGCTTCTCCTGGCGCTGGATATCCTCAAGGAACGCCCGGGGGCAACCTTTATTGCCGATGTGAAGGCATCACAGGTGCTGTTTGACGAGATCGAGCGTGCCGGTGGCAAGGCCGTCATGTGGAAGACAGGGCATTCCCACATCAAAAACAAGATGGTTGAGTTGCAGGCGCCTTTTGCTGGTGAAATGTCTGCTCACCTGTTCTTTGCAGATCGTTACTATGGCTATGATGATGCCCTCTATGCGGCAATCCGCGTGCTGAATATTGTTGCGCAGACCGGCCAGTCCCTGGCTGATTTCCGCAAGTCGCTGCCCAGGGCGGTTAACACTCCTGAGATGCGGTTTGATATTTCCGAAGACCGCAAGTTTGCTGTTGTTGACGAGGTTGCTGCACGTTTGAAGGATGAAGGCGCGAATGTCTGCGATGTGGACGGTGTTCGGGTTTCTACTGAAGACGGCTGGTGGCTTTTGAGAGCATCCAACACCCAGGCTGTTCTGGTGGCCCGTTGTGAGGCGAAAGATACTGCCGGGCTTGAGCGTCTGCGTTCCATTCTGGCTTCACAGCTTGAAAAAAGCGGGGTTCAGCTTCCTGAATAAAGGCTCTGGTTTTCCAAAGCCTGAAAAGACAAAAAGCGCAGAACACTCTTTCGGGTTCTGCGCTTTTTCCGGTTCCGGAATCAGGAAGGGGTGACAGGTTTATCTGCCACCCCTTCCTTGATGCAAACTGGCTGTTCCTGCTCTGACCCGTTCAACCCTGTGGTGGAACGGGAAGGCAGGTGATGTTTTCTGCACGCAGGGACTGGCAGGCTTCGCGGGCATAGCTTTCATTCATACCGACGATGCGCGCGCGATAGATGCGCTTGTTTTGCTGAGCATAGGGCTCCACATTCGTGGAGGCAAAGCTGGCACGCTCACCGAGGCTTTCCAGAGCCGTTTTGGCAATGGATTGTGCCTTTTCAAAGTCATTGAAGGCGCCAACCTGAATGCCCCACTGACCTGTTGGTGCCTTTGGCAGAACGGCAGCTGTGCCGAGATTTGCCGTTTGAATGGCTGTGTCGGCAATGGCACTGGCCGGACGCGGTGTTGGCGTTACCGGTGCTGTGACGACAGCAATCTGTGTCGTTTCAGACTGGCGTACCGGGTTGCGCTTTGGAAGGGGGGGCTTTGCGGCGGCGCTGCGAATTTCCGGCAGGCGCTTGAAGCTTTTTGTCAGGATTTCCTTCATGTGGCGGTCACGAGACTTGCCGGTGCGTCCGCCAAAGACGACACCGATCAGGCGGCGGCCATTGCGCTCTACAGAGGCTACGAGATTAAACCCTGAAGCACGTGTGTAGCCGGTTTTGATCCCGTCCGTGCCCTTGTAGCTGCTCAGCAGCTTGTTGTGGTTTTTGTATTTGCGCTTGTTGTAGGTAAAACGCGTTGTCGAGAAATAGCTGTAGTACTGCGGGAAGTCGCGCATCAGGGCCTTGCCCAGCTTGGACATGTCTCGCGCTGTGCTGAGCTGTCCGCGGTTGGGAAGACCGGAGGCATTTTTAAACGTTGTGCGCTTCATGCCCAGTTGACGGGCGCGCTTGGTCATCATCTGGGCAAACTTGATTTCAGTACCGCCCAGAGCTTCGGCCATCACAACAGCTGCATCGTTGGCAGACTTTGTAACAAGAGCAAGAATGACGTCTTCAGCCTTGATGGTCTGGCCTCTGCGCAGACCGAGCTTTGAAGGCGCCATGCCCTCGGCCCTGCGTGAGACTTTCAGTCTCTGGTTCAGTTTGAGCTTGCCGTTTTCAATGGCTTCAAAAGCCATATAGAGGGTCATCATCTTGGTCAGGGATGCAGGGTAATTGCGCGTGTCTGCATTTCTGCTGAACAGGACATCGCCTGTATCAGCATCAACGACAATCGCTGCATACTTGGCTTGCGCTGATGAAAGTGGCCCAACGGCAAAAAGAGTTGCCAGAAGTGCCAGCGCTGAAAAAAGCCTCAAATGGTGACGCATAATGCCCCCGAACAATCAAAAACCTGTTTTCTTCAACTGCGACAGCAGCCTTGGACAGATCAAGGAATGAAAAACCCTTCATGCCAAGGTCTTAGTGACGAAAATCGACAATCAGACTACGGCAGGACAAGAGTTCTGTCCAGTTTGGTTAACTATTGCAGGTAAATTCTTTAAAAAACGTTTACTTCCATTAACAAAAACACGGAAACGCCCAGAATCACACGATTTTTTTGACAGGAGACTGTGACGTCTTTGTGGCATGCCCTCTGTTGATCGCAGTTCTGCGGCCTCTGGTGTCGGCGAAGAACTGTGTGATTTGCCACTGAAAAGGCAGAAATGCGGCCGAAAAGGAAGGAATTGCCTGAAAAAAGTCACCTTTGTGCAGGACCTTCGAAACAGGAAAAAATCTTGAGGGTATGAAAAGGGGGCTTTGGATGCAGAGAAACCGTAAACAGGCAGGTGACCGGTTCGGATCGGCCTTGTTCAGAGGAACTGCAATGGCTGTTCTGGCCGGAGCAGTGGCTGCATGCAGTTACGAGGGAGGAACAGATGACGGTTCGGTTGCGGGGCTGTTTCAGAGGAAAGTGAGCTGGTTTTCCTATCTTGAAGGCGAGGACATCCGGAACAGATGTGATGCAGGTCATCTGGAATACCGTTTTGTCTATAATGGACAGTACAATGAACAGGTCAGATCCTACGAGATCGTCGGAACCGTGGGACAGACAGCTCAAATGACCAGTCGTGTCAGGGGAAATGGCGGCTATGGTCTGTCACTGGATCTGTCCAATCCGCTTGAGCCCTACCAGTGGGAGCAGCAGGATGCAGATCTGTCCCTTACAGAACTGGTTCAACTGAATGACGCCCTGTCCCGCGACAATGCAGGTCAGGTGAGCACAGAGGGCAACTATCTTGTTTCCGATGATTTTTACTGGGTCTCGGCTCTTTGCTATGACGGCGCCTTTGTTGTGAACGCCTGGCCCCGGCAGGACAGTCGCTTTGAAGGACTGAAGTTTGCCGAATTCCTGAAAGAACGTGATTCACTGGAACCGGAGTTCCGTGAGGCAAGGGATATCGGGTCGGAAACCTTTCGCAGGAGCAGGGAGGAACGCAGCGAGAGACACAGCCACTTTTCCCTGAAGGTCGGGGAAGACGGTCTTTACTAGCACCGGATAAAAACAAAAAGGGCAGGATCAAATCCTGCCCTTTTTGTTTGCTCCTGAAGTGCTGTGATGGAGCCTACTTCTCGCAGGCTTCGACATCAATTTCGCGCTGGACGCGGTTCACTTCGCTGGTAATTTCAAAGAGCAGCTGTGTCATCCGGTCGTGCATGATTTGCAGGCGTTTGAGCTTGCTTTGCAGGTCTGCTGTTTCGGGAATGTTGAAGTTGCGCGGCTTGTCTGTCTCGTCACCGTCGAGAAGCCACATCAGATTGACCCCGAGGATACCTGCCATTGCAGTGATTTTGTTGGCAGCCGGTGACGACTTGTCCTTTTCCCAGTTTGCAACAGTGCTGGGTTTTACGCTCATTCGGCGAGCCAGTTGTGAAGCTGTCAGGTTTCTGGCTTCTCTGGCGGCAAGAATACGTTCGCCGAGTGTAGTGGCTGTCATAAAAAGCTCCTTGGTTGTTTTATTTTGATTTTAAGCCCTGTGAGAAATACAGGAAGGATAAACACAATAATTTTTTGGCAAGTGATGCCGTTTGACCCCTCCCAAAGGTACACACTTGAAAGCAATTTTCAAGTTTTTTCAGATTAAAAATTTGTTGTGTTTTTTTTAGGGTAAAACTATTGCTTATTAAAGATGTTCTATTATTTGTTTTCTCGATTTTTTATTGCTCTGTTTTTGATCGTTGCAGGTGATGTCTTGAAGCCTGTGGCGGCCATTTATATAATAGGGGAGACTTTTTCAGGAGAGGCTCTTGAAAAATCGTGTTTTGTAGAGCAAATGGCGCTATAAACAGCTTACTTTCTCAATATGACAGTGAACGAGTTTGCGATTAATGACCGATCATCCTCATGATGATGGACCAGGAACGTCTGATGGCCTGCTGACAAAAGCCAAGCCGAAAACGAAGCGTCCTTCCATGTACAAGGTGTTGTTGCTGAACGATGATTATACTCCAATGGAGTTTGTGGTCATGGTTCTGGAGCAGTTCTTTGGCAAATCCAGAGATGAAGCCACCAACATCATGCTGGAGGTGCATCACAAGGGTGTCGGTATTTGCGGCGTCTACAGTTTTGATGTGGCGGAAACCAAAGCCATGCAGGTTGTTGAACAGGCGCGTCAGAACCAGCATCCCCTCCAGTGCACAATCGAAAAGGAATAACGGCTTTTCGATTGGTCAGGAGTCTGTAACAGCCCATCAAGTTCCCGGCACTTTTTTTTGATGGTCTGTGAACAGGCTGACAGGGTTTTCTGTCCGGGGCGGGGATGAAAATAAGCGGTTGATTTGCTTTTTAAAACTCTCGTTGCTTCACGTTTTGCGGAAAATACAAATCAGCAGCTCTGCTGTAAGTCTGGCAAATTGAATTTCAAGACTTGTTTCTCTGTTAACTATTCCCAGCTTAATATTATGGAACGACCGAACGCTCTTTCTCTGTGAAATGGTTGCGCTGAATTGCTCAGGCAGGTCATCTGAACAGAGTATTTTGAACGTAAGGTTCAAGAACAAGGGCTCCCTATTTGGAGATTGCGAAAGCATCGGTAACAATGCTTTTGTAAAGACAGTTAGAGAGCTAGATCGAACCCGGCAGTGAAAGGGGTAATATTATGGCTATGTTGTCAAATAATCTGGAGCAATCTCTCCATCGCGCTCTGGCTCATGCCAACGAGCGTCGCCATGAATATGCCACTCTTGAGCATCTGTTGCTCGCTTTGACAGAAGATCCTGACGCCCTTGCAGTGATGAGAGCCTGTGGTGTGTCTGTCGAGGCTCTGCAGGAAGATCTGGGTGATTATCTTGAAAATGAACTGAGCAACCTGACAACGGTGTATCTTGGTGAAGCCAAGCCAACCGCCGGTTTTCAGAGAGTGTTGCAGCGCGCTGCCCTTCATGTCCAGTCTTCCGGTCGGGAGGAGGTAACCGGTGCCAATGTGCTGGTTGCCATGTTCTCTGAACGGGAAAGCCATGCGATCTACTTCCTGCAGGAGCAGGAGATGAGCAGGCTGGATGCGGTCAACTACATCAGTCATGGCATCGCCAAGGTGCACGGCATGGAAGAAACCCGCATTGTGCGCGGCGCGGATGAAGAAAGCGAAAATGACGAGAGCACAGGCCCGGCCTCGAAAGGCGGAGAAGCCCTCGCCAGCTATTGCGTCAACCTGAACCAGAAGGCTGCGGAAGGTCGTATTGACCCGCTGATTGGTCGCCAGAAGGAACTGGACCGGACTGTTCAGGTTCTGTGTCGCAGGACGAAGAACAACCCGCTCTACGTGGGTGATCCGGGCGTGGGCAAGACAGCCATTGCCGAAGGTCTGGCCAAAAGAATCGTTGATGGGGAGGTCCCCGCTGTTCTGCTGAACACGACGATCTACTCTCTGGATATGGGGTCTCTTCTGGCCGGGACGCGTTATCGCGGTGATTTCGAGGAGCGCCTGAAGCAGGTCGTGAAGGAAATCGAGAAGGAGGAGGGCGCCGTTCTCTTCATTGATGAAATTCACACGGTTATTGGTGCCGGTGCGACTTCGGGCGGCTCCATGGATGCCTCCAACCTTTTGAAGCCGGCTCTCCAGAACGGAACGCTCAGCTGTATCGGTTCAACAACCTACAAGGAATACCGGAACCACTTCGAAAAGGATCGCGCCCTGGTGCGTCGTTTCCAGAAGATTGATGTGGCCGAACCAAGCATTGAGGATGCCATTCAGATCCTGCGCGGACTGAAACCCTATTATGAAGAGCACCACAAGGTGAAGTTTTCCAATGAGGCCCTGCGCACGGCTGTGGAGCTGTCAGCGCGCTATATTGGCGAGCGGAAGCTTCCGGACAAGGCCATTGATGTGATCGACGAGGTCGGTGCGTCCCAGATGCTGCTGCCGGAAGACAAGCGCAAGAAGACCCTGGGGGTCAAGGATGTCGAGGAAGTGGTCGCAAAGATTGCGCGCATCCCGCCGAAATCCGTGTCCAAAGATGACAAGTCCATGCTCAAAAATCTCGAGCGGGATCTGAAGACCATGGTCTATGGGCAGGATGGTGCCATTACAGCCCTTGCTTCGGCGATCAAGCTTGCCCGTGCAGGCCTGAGGACACCGGACAAGCCAATCGGCAGCTATCTCTTCTCGGGACCGACCGGTGTGGGCAAGACAGAGGTCGCACGACAGCTGGCGCATTCCCTGGGTGTTGAACTGACACGCTTTGATATGTCCGAGTATATGGAACGCCATGCCGTTTCCCGTCTGATCGGTGCGCCTCCGGGCTATGTCGGTTTTGATCAGGGTGGCCTGTTGACCGATGCTGTCGACAAGTCTCCGCATTGTGTGTTGCTGCTGGACGAGATCGAGAAGGCCCATCCGGATATCTTCAACATTCTGTTGCAGGTCATGGACAATGGTCGCCTGACGGACAACAACGGCAAGACGGTGGATTTCCGCAATGTGATCCTGATCATGACCAGCAATGCCGGTGCTTCTGACATGGCCAAGCCTGCAATGGGTTTTGGCAGTGGTATCCGCGAAGGTGACGACGAGGAAGCGATCAACAAGATCTTCACACCGGAGTTCAGAAACCGTCTGGATGCGATCGTACCGTTTGCAAACCTGACGCAGAAGGTCATGGGCAAGGTTGTCGAGAAGTTCGTTCTGGAGCTGGAAAACCAACTGGAAGATCGCAATGTGACAATCGAACTGACGACCAAGGCTCGCAACTGGCTTGCTGCGGAAGGTTACGATCCGCTCTATGGTGCACGTCCGCTGGCGCGGGTGATCCAGAACGAGATCAAGAAGCCGCTGGCCGAGGAACTCCTGTTTGGCGAATTGACCCGGGGCGGCAAGGTGATCGTCGATGTTGCCGGAGGGAAGCTGTCCTTTTCCTTCCCCAAAGGCGAAGCGGGCAGAAAAACCAAAAAATCCACAGAGCCTGCCTAGAGCATCAGTCAGCTGTCCTGAAAAACCGAAAGGCCCGCTTCAAAAGCGGGCCTTTTTTACGGGATATCCCTTTTGAAAGGGGAGAGTTCCAAAAGCGCGTCGATCTCGGCTTTGATGGCCCGGTTTTCGTCCCTGAGAGAAAACTCGACAGCTCTGCGCAGGCCCGGGTCGGCAATGGCGTGAAGACTGTAGGTTTCTGTGGGCAGGTATCCGCGCTGGAGCTTGTGATCGCCCTGTGCGCCCGCTTCAACAGTTGAAAGCCCTTTTTCAATGGCATGGTCAATGGCCTGATAGTAACACAGCTCGAAATGCAGATGGGACAGCTCTGTTTTGCAGCCCCAGTAGCGCCCGTAAAGTGTTGTCTGACCTTCCAGATTGAGGGCTGCAGCCACCAGTTCATCCTGTTGCCAGGCCGTGGACAGCAGAACCCTGTCGCCCATCAACTGGCCCAGCTTTTCAAAGAAGTCCGGTGTCAGGTAGGCGTAGGCAAACTTCTTGTCCACGGTTGAAAGATAGAAGCTGTAGAACCGTGCCCAGATTTCAGGCGTGATTTCGCTGCCTCTGAGCCATCTGATGTCTGAACAGGATGCCTGTGCAGCTTTTCTCTCCTTTCTGATGGCCTTGCGTTTTCTGGACGACAGGTCGTTCAGAAAGTCTCCAAAATCCGAATAGTCCCTGTTCTGCCAGTGGTATTGCAGTCCCGTTCTTTGCATGATGCCGGGCTGGGCCAGATCCTTCCATTCCTGAACGGTGGGGAAGGTGATGTGCAGCGAGGAAGCCTTTTGCTCCTGCATGATCTGCAGCATGCCGTTCAGCAGGGTTTGCTGGAGTGTCTTGCGGTTTTGTTCCTGATAAATTTCGGGAACCAGAAGGCGCGGACCTGTTGCCGGTGTAAAGGGGACGGCACACTGGAGCTTGGGGTAATAGGGACGTCCGGCCTGTTCCATGGCCCGCGCCCAGCCCCAGTCAAAAACGTATTCGCCGTAGGAATGGCTTTTCAGATAGAGCGGCGTTGCAGCCAGCGGCCTGCCATCTTCTGTTTCCAGAAAGAGATGACAGGGTTGCCAGCCCCGTTCTGCAGTGACAGAGCCGCTGCTTTCCAGGGCAGAGAGAAACCCGTGAGAGACAAAGGGATTGTCCTGCCCTGCGCAGAAATCCCACCTGGAGGCCTCTATCTTGCCGATGTCGGTAAAGAGGTTCATCACAATGGGCAGATTTTTGAGATCCATATCATCTGGTGATGGCGACATTTTTCTCTTTGATCTCTGGAACGTGGGGGCAAGGGTGGATTACAGGAAGATGGTGTTTTGAACCCGTGGTTCAAGTCTCTGAAAGCAATGGTTTTATTGTGCTGGAAACCTTTGGGGGGATAAACAGGAAATCCATTGGAACACAAAAATATGAAGACTGTCTTTTCCCTGAAATCGGGGAGCTCATCAATTTTGGTGCTTGACGCTGAGTGGAGAATCAGCGTTAAGCTTTTTTCATGAGCAAGAAACACATTTCAGAAATTATCGCCCGTCGTCTGGATCGTCGTGCAACAGGATGCGACCTCGTCGCCTGAATCCAGTCTGCCCTGATAAAGGGTAAGTGACTGATTTCCCTCACCTGTTTTCTGGAATATGATATGACTGCTTCTTCTGCGTTGCGTCTGGCCATTGATATTGGCGGGACCTTCACCGATACCGTACTGGTGGAAGGTGAAGAGACCATCCTTGCTTCGACAAAAACTCTGACAACTCACCAAAATCCTGCGGACGGTGCCATGGAAGGCGCGGTGCGGGTGATGCAACAGTCCGGACGATCACTGGATCAGGTGACCGGCTTTATCCACGGCACCACGCTGGCAACCAATGCTCTGATTGAGCGTCGCGGGGCACGGGTTGCGACGGTCACGACAGAAGGGTTTCGGGACATCCTCGAGATCGCCTATGAACGCCGTTACTCACAGTACGATATCAATCTGGAAAAGCCGGACTATCTGGTGCCCAGAGAGCGGTGTTTCACCATTCGCGAGCGTATGTCTGCTGAAGGAACTGTGCTGATCGGAATGGACGAAAGCGCCATTGACAGGCTGGTTGATGAACTCGATCAAAGCGAGGCAGAGGCGGTGGCGATCTGTCTGATCCATTCCTACGCCAACCCGGATCACGAGCGGCGTCTGCGCGATGAACTGGCAAGGCGTCGCCCGCAACTGACCCTGTCCATTTCCTCCGACGTCAGCCCGGAAGCGCGGGAGTTTGACAGGCTCTGTACCACTGTTGCCAATGCCTATATCCAGCCCCTGATGGAGAGTTATCTGGCGCGGTTTCGCAAGACGTTTTCCGGCGAAGGGGTGTCCTGTCCGATCCTGATGATGACGGCAGGTGGCGGGATGTGCACGATTGAAACAGCGGCGCGTTTCCCGATCCGTCTGGTCGAATCAGGACCTGCCGGAGGTGCCATTCTGGCGGCCCGCATTGCTGCGCGTGCCGGTCTCGATGAAGTGCTGTCCTTTGATGTCGGGGGGACAACAGCCAAGCTGTGCCTGATCGACAATGCGCGTCCCCAGACGTCCAGACAGTTTGAAATTGCAAGGGCTGCCCGTTTTATCAAGGGATCGGGGATGCCTGTTCGCATCCCGGTGATCGAGATGATTGAAATTGGTGCCGGTGGTGGTTCCATTGCCGGTGTGGATCGTCTTGGTCGCCTGACTGTTGGCCCCAAATCGGCCGGATCCGAACCCGGACCGGTTGCCTTCGGGCGCGGGGGCACGGAGCCGACCGTGACAGACAGTGATATAACCCTGGGTTATATTGTGCCCGATACCTTTGCCGAGGGGCATATCGACATTGATACCGCGGCTTCAAAAGAGGCGCTGGAGCGTGTGATTGGAAGCAGGCTTGAGACCGATGCTGTCGGTGCAGCAGACGGTGTCAGCAGGATTGTGGATGAAAGCATGGCCAGTGCCGGGCGCATGCACGCGGTTGAGTCCGGTAAGGATCTGGGGCCGCGCACCATGATTGCTTTTGGCGGGAACGGCCCTCTCCATGCCAGCCGGGTGGCGCGCTCGGCCGGAGTGTCCAGAATCGTCATACCACCCAATCCGGGCGTTGGCTCTGCAGTGGGTTTTCTGTTTGCACCTGTGAGTTTCGAGATTGTGCGCTCACGCTATACCCTGCTGGAAACAATGGACCTGAAGGCCATCAACGATCTCTTTAAGGAGATGATCGCTGAAGCTAGGGATGTCGTTGCCCAGGGGGCAGGGACATCGGAAACCGGAACCGGACGCACGGCTTTCATGCGCTACAACGGGCAGGGGCACGAGATTGAAATATCCCTGCCGGATCGCCCTTTGGGCAGGGAAGATATTGCGCCGCTGACAGCAGCCTTCGAGGAGGAATACCGCAAACAGTTTTCCCGCCCTGTACCGGGAATGGAAATTGAAATCCTGAACTGGGCTGTGCGTGTTGCCACGCTTGAAGGCGAAGTGCCTTCGGCTCCGGATCTGCCGGAACTGAAAACCATTACGCCTGCCGAAACACGGCCTGTGATCTGTGATCTGGAGGGAACTCAAAAGGCTGCGGCTTTTGTATCCCGGGCGTCTCTTCTGCCGGGAGATCATATTCCCGGTCCGGCCCTGATCACGGAACCTCAGACGACAACGCTGGTTTCCAGTGATTTTTCTGCCCATGTGGATGCTATCGGCAATCTGGTTCTTGTTCGCGACCAGAAAGGAGAACTGTGATGACTGAACTTTCTGCTGCACGCCTGCAAGTGATGTGGAACCGTCTTCTGGCGGTTGTCGAGGAACAGGGACAGACGCTTATTCGCGCGGCCTTCAGCCCGATTGTCCGGGAATGCGGGGATATCTCGGCAGGTATCTTTGACTATGAAGGACGGATGCTGGCACAGGCTGTTACAGGAACGCCCGGGCATATCAACACCATGGCTGAAGCCGTGCTGCATCTGAGAGAGGCCTTTCCTGTCCAGACCATGAAGCCGGGCGATATCTATATGACCAATGATCCCTGGCTCGCATCGGGGCATCTGAACGACTTCCTGCTGATGATGCCGGTTTTCAAGGCAGGCAGGGTTGTCGGCTTTACGTCCTGTACCTCGCACCTTGTTGATCTGGGAGGCCTGGGCATGGGACCGGAAGGCTCCGATATCTATGATGAAGGACTTCTGATTCCACCGTGCAGGCTGGTCGAGGCCGGGACCCCCAATGCGCTTTTGCTGGATATTATCCGGGCCAATTCCCGTGAACCTGTTGCGAATGAAGGGGATATCTATGCCCTGATTGCCTGTTGTGAAGCGGGCAGCAAAAGGCTTGTGGATATGATGGCGGAGTTTGGTCTGGATGATCTTGATGCGCTGGGCGCGTACATCATTGAGACCTCCAGACGAGGAACGATCGAGGCCATCGCAGAGGTTCCGGAGGGTGTTTACAGAAACGTCCTGAAAATGGATGGCTATGAAAACGAGCTTGAACTGCACGCCACCCTGACGGTTGGCAAGGACAGTATGCATGTCGATTTTTCCGGAACATCCGGCTGTTCAAACAAGGGCATCAATGTGCCCCTGAACTATGCGACAGCCTACACCGTGTTTGCCCTGCGCTGTATTGTCGGCTCCGATATTCCGAACAATGCCGGCTCTCTGGCGCCCTTCACCGTTGATGGTCCGAAGGGCTGCATTCTGAATGCACAGCGTCCGGTTCCTGTTGCCATGCGTCATACGCTGGGACAGGTGACGCCGGATCTGGTGCTGGGCTGCCTGCATCAGGCCCTGCCGGATGATGTGCCTGCCGAAGGCGCGTCCTGTATGTTTGACCTTCCCATGCGCCATGCTCCGGAAGTGGCCAGGGATGGCGGGCGCGAGTTCGCAATCGAGCCTGTTCACAACGGGGGGACAGGCGCGCGGCCTCATGCCGACGGTTTGTCCGCGACTGCCTATCCTTCGGGGGTTTTCGGATCACAGATAGAAATCACGGAAGCTGTTGCACCAGTGGTGATGTGGAAGCGGGAACTCAGACCTGATTCCGGCGGTGCCGGTCAATATCGCGGAGGTCTGGGACAGCGGATCGAAATGACCTCTTCGAACGGTGCACCCTTTATTGTTTTCCTCTCTGTTGAGCGTCTGAAATTTCCTGCGCTGGGCCGCGCTGGCGGTTTGCCGGGTGCTCCGGGCCGCATTCGTTTCAGGGAGGGAGCGGAGGATATCCCCGGAAAGGGTGAACTGAGAGTGGAGAAGGATGACTACCTGATTTTTGAAACGCCGGGAGGCGGAGGATTTGGTCGACCGGAAGAGCGTGCAGCAGATGCTCTGGCGCTGGATATGAAGCGCGGTCTGGTCACGACAGAGGGAGCAAGGCTTTATCAAAAGGGAGGAAGCAAATGATTGAATCCATCCCTTCCGTGAAGGCTATGGCTGCCTATGCTCTTGCCGATCTGGGTGATGTGGAAACGGTTTCCCTCGCTCAGAATGAGAGTGCCTTTCCTGCCAGTCCGGCAGCGCTTGCAGCAGGGCGGGCAGCAATGGAGCAGGCGCATCTTTACCCGGATCCGGACTGGTCGGACCTCCGGACAGCCATAGCAGAAAGACACGGGCTGTCTGCCGGGCAGATTCTCTGCGGAGCAGGTTCCATGGAACTGATTGGCTGTCTGGTGCGGGCTTATGCCGGACCGGGCCGACAGGTGCTCGGGACCGAGTTTGGCTATGCCTATGTGGCGTCTGCTGCGGCTCAGGCACAGGCAGAGTACCTGAAAGCCCCGGAGCTTGGTCTGACCGTGTCCGTCGACAGAATACTGGACTGCGTGACAGAAAAGACCTCCATTGTCTTTGTCTGCAATCCGGGCAATCCGACAGGAACCCTCCTGCCCAACAGTGAGATCATTCGACTGCGTGAAAAGTTGCCCGGTGATGTCCTGCTGGTGGTTGACCAGGCCTATGCAGAATTTGCAGATGCACAGCATGATCCGTCAGAAATCTTTGCGCTGGTGGAGCAGGGAAACACCGTTGTGACCCGGACCTTTTCGAAGGCTTATGCCCTGGCGGGTGCGCGCGTCGGGTGGGGATGTTTTCCCCTGCCTGTTGCCCGCGAGGTCAGGAAGCTGCTGAACCCGAACAATGTTTCCGTTGCCTCACAGGCCATGGCCGCGGCTGCCATGCGCGATGGGGACTATACGGAGCAGATTGTCAGGCAAAGTTCTGCTCTTCGGGACCGCTTTGCCGTGCAGTGTCGCGAACTGGGACTGGAGGTTCCCGAAAGCCATACAAACTTTGTCCTGATCAGGTTCCCGGACGAAGCCCTTGCAAAGGCTGCCGATAGTGCTCTGCGTCAGGAGAAGCTTCTGATGCGGGGGATGGGGGGCTATGGCCTTTCGGATTGTCTGCGGGCCACGGTCTGCCGGGAGGAGATCATGGAGCAGTGTGTTCGTATCCTTCGGGAGGTTCTGTCATGAAAGCTGAAACCAGACGGGCGGCCAAAATCGGGGTTCTGGTGCCCTTTACGAACACCAACCTCGAAGCAGACATGATGGTGATGCGTGCGCCGGATACAACGGTGCACTTTCAGCGACTGGGCGGGTATGATGTCGACGAGATTCCCGGTTCGGACCAGATGGCCGGGCTGGGGGCATCGGACATCGATTATGACCTGCGGATGATTTCCGGCGTGAGACCCGATGTTGTCCTCTATGGCTGTACCTCTGCCACCCTGACGCACGGACCGTCTTTTGACAGTGATCTGGCTGAAAAGATCAGGACGCGATGCGGAGCGCTCTGTTTTACAGCGGCCTCTTCCCTGATTTCTGCAATGCAGGCGCTGGAGGTCACAAGGATCGGCTTTTCGTCGCCCTATCTGGGGGAGATCAACGAGCAGGCCATGGGATTTTTCCGGCTGAACGGGATTGAAACCCTCAAGTGCCACGATGTCGGCAGGGAGCTTGGCAACTACGGTCAGGGTGAGCTGAGCCCGGATGAAGTTTTTGAACTGGGGCTGGGTGCTGATCACCCGGATGCCCAGGCCATTGTCCTGAGCTGTACGGACATGCGATCAGTCGAGGCTGTTGAAAGGCTTGAGGCCGCTTTGAACAAACCTGTCATTACCTCCAATCAGGCCATGATGTTCAGCCTTGTGAAGGCGTTGAAGCTTCCCCGGCACGAAAACCTTCCGGGGCGTTTGTTTGATTTGCTCTGAAGGCAAAGAAAAAGCGGGTGAGAAAGGAGATATCCTTTCCTGCCCGCTTTTGAGTTGAGGCTGCTCAATAGCCCCGGGAAGGGTTTACGATGTTGCTCAGGGCCTCTCCCTTGCGATAACGCAGAAGATTGTCGGAAAACATGGCGACGGACTTCAGATCCCACCCTCTGTAAACCGAGGAACAGTGTGGTGTGATGATCACGTTTTCGCAGCGCCAGAGCCTGTGACTTTCCGGCAGGGGCTCCGTTGCAAAGACGTCCAGTGCAGCACCGCGAATTCTGTTGGTGTCCAAGGCCTTGAGCAGGGCGTTTTCCTCAATGACACCCCCGCGGGAAACATCGATGATGACAGCTGTGTCTTTCATCGCTTCAAAGGCCACGCTGTCGACGAGATTCCTGGTGCTGTCCAGAAGTGGAACACAGACCACGATGAAATCGGCGCGTTTCCAGAGTTCCGGAAGTGTTTCTATGCCGTGAACCTCGTCAACATGGGGAACCGGCGCCGGACGGGCCCTGACGCCGAGGGTTTGCATGTCCATGGCCTTGCAGCGTCTGGCAACAGCTTCGCCTGTCTTGCCCATACCGATGATCAGGACGGTCTTGCCGTCAATGGGCTCAACTTCGCCTGCCAGCCATTCCTGACGTTTTTGCGCCTGCTGGAAAAGTGGAAAGTTCAGAGAAAAATGCAGCATGGAACCCAGGGCATACTGGGCCATCATGTCCGCAGCGACACCTGCGGCGTTGGTGATGGTGAGCTGCCCTGGATCCCAGGGGTTGAGGTGATCCGTCCCGGACCCTCCGACAGAGACCCATTTTACCGTTGCGCTGTCCCGGATGAGCTGCCCCGGATAGGTCGGCGTTCCATGGGTTCGAACCGAATAGACAACTTCGGCATCGGTTGTTTCTATCAGGCGGGAGAGTTCTTCGTAGTTTCTGCAAAGATGAGGCGACAGGTCAGGGTGCTGCTGTTGCAGGATGTCCCTTGCAGCATCGGGATTGTCGCAGTGCAGAATAACGGTGGGGGATTTCATAAAGGCGCATTCCTGTCCGGTGTTTTCCTGTTTACTGGATATCATAGAGCAAGCGACTTAAATCGGAAAAGTTGCTGTCCGGATTGACAAGGCCCAGAGCGGCATCGTGGATGAGGCCTGCACGCTTTTCACCCACGACCGGGCTTGCGAATTCCATGAACTTGGTGCTGACCTCCTGATCGCTCATCGGGGCTTCGGGGCCTCCCCTTGCGTGAACATCGCCGGACACAAGAACGCGACCATCATGAAGCGTTACAATGACATCGGCAAAGCGGCTTTGCGGGAAGCGGGCATTGTGACGGTCTGCTTCCGCTGTTGTGATCCGCTCCAGAATTGAGGCAATCAGCGGATCAGACAGGCCCTTGCCTGTAATGTGTTCAACGCCGATCCGGCCATAGGCGAACATGGTTGCAACGGCAAAGGGAAGGGAATACTGGGCTTTGGAAGTGTTATCCGGCATGTCCTGAAACAGACATGCACTCTCGTGAAAGGTGTTGATTTGAACCCGTTCGATATCCCTGTGGGTGAAGCTGTGCTCCAGAACGAGTGCCCGTGCAGCATCTATGGCGGCATGGGCCCACCGGCAGACGGGATAGGGTTTGACGTACTGGTGTTCCATTTGCCAGAACTGCCCCAGATCGTCCCAGTGCCTGGAAACCCTTTCTTCCTCGATGGTGATTGCCGGGGCGCCGGTAAAGCCCTTTTCTGCCAGGATTGCAGAGGAAAGCCCGACCATGGCACCCCAGCCGGAACCGTCGTGCAGCATGGTTGGATTGGCAATTTCCCGCATCATCTGGCTGCGCGGTCCGTGATACTCGGCAATTCCCATGGCCTGACGAAGCTGGTCTGCGGACATCTTTCGCAGCCGGGCGGCCATGGCAACAACACCGAGGGCATTCCAGGCGCCTGAGGTGTGGTAGTCATTGACTGTGTCGTGCAGGGAAATGCCTGCACGGCCCGCGATTTCGTATCCGATGGTCACAGCGGTCAGGGCTTCCGGTCCGGAGAAATCCGGAAGGGTCTCGGCGAGGGCCAGCAGTGCGGGGATGACAACAACGCCGATGTGTCCCTTGGTGGGGTTGTAGCCGTCATGCCCATCCAGATTGTCTGTTTGCGTTGCTGTTGCATAGGCTGCTCCGGCCAGACTGACCCTTCGCCCGTCAAGGGGAAGGCGGGCGGAAAGGGCCGGATCGCCTGTGCTGTAAAGGGCAACCGCCGTCTCGCGGGCAATGCGTCCTGCTTCCATCTCCTTTGAGCCGATGACAATGCCGAGGGTGTCCAGCAGCATACGGGCTGCGGCCTGTCTTGTTGATGTCTGCAGGTGATCAGGCTGTAGCCCGAAGGTGAAGTCTGCGACTTTTTCGAAGGTGTGAGTCATGGTCTGCCGGATGGAGGGTTGAACAATCTCTGTCCATTCTAGGGGAATGGCATCGGACAATGCGCAAACTTATCGGCTGCATTGGGGTGGATTTTTTTGCGTGTTATGGGGTTACAATTTGTATGAAAAGTCTATTCAGGCTAGAATCCTTTTGTTTTGAAACGGGTTGCAGGTTTTGCCCGCATGATGAATTTACCTCACTTGACCTTTTTGCGTTCCTTTGAAGCGTCGGCACGGCATCTGAGCTTTACGACTGCGGCGGAAGAACTGAACTGTACATCCTCTGCGGTGAGCAATCATGTCCGGTCGCTGGAGAGCTTTCTCGGGCGTCCGCTGTTTGTTCGGCACTCCCGCTCGCTTGAGCTGACAGATCTCGGGGAAGCCTATCTGCCTTCGGTGCGGCAGGCTCTGTTGCAGATCGACATGGCAACAAAATCAGTTCTGTCGAAATCTTCCCGGCAAACCGTTGCGATATCCTGTCCCATGACGCTGGCCGAGCAGTGGCTGGCTCCTGTGCTGGCTGGTTTTGGCAGGGAAAATCCCGGTGTCAGGATCACCGTTCACGGAACAGTCTGGCACGATGTTCAGGCCGATGTCTCTGACCTTTCCATTGTGCTTGGGCATGATGATGATCCGCCGGCGAACAGTTACAGACTGTGGTCTGATCGCCTGACGCTGGTCTGTGCCCCGGGATATCAGGTGGACGGCGAAACCTTTTGCGAGGCTGAACAGCTTGAAAAGGCGTCCCTGATCCAGATCCTCGGACGTTCGGAATACTGGGAAGATGTTGCTCTGTCCCTGGGGCTTGAACGGCTGAACAATCCGTCCCTGATGCGGACCAATGCTTCCGGGATGGCGCTCGAGATGGCCTGTAATGGGGCGGGAGTTGCTGCCTTGCCCCGTTCTCTGGCCCTGCCGTATCTGCGGGAGGGACGTTTGCGTGAACCGATTTTCCTCAACATTGTTGTGCCCTGGGCCTACTACCTTTCCATTCGGGAGGGCGTGAAATCCTCCGCTGCAACAGCCCTGTTTGACTGGCTTCAAAAGGAGGCTTTGCTGATGCAGGAGGAAACGTCCGGAACATCTCCGCTCTAGGGATGTCCCGGTTTTAGGAGGTTCGTTTCAAACGGAACCGTTTCAGGCTGCAGCCTCTTCAGAAATTTCCTTCATGATGGAGAGAAAACGGGACACTTCCTGAAGAGAGTTGTAGTGGCACATGGAAACGCGTACACAGCTGTCCAGATCGAGAGGTGTCAGGATGTTTCCGGAGTAGTGATCTGCCTTGCGCAGGTGCGTGCGAACACCCGACAGGTTCAGCTTCTTGACGACATCAACAGAGGGAATTCCCTTGACGACAAGGGACACCAGACCCTCACGGGCAGGGTTGTCAACGCCGCCAATGATCGTCACGCCTTTCATTTCTGAAAGGCCGGGAAGGTTTCCCGTGCCGTAAAGCATGGCGTCTGTCAGGAATTTCTCCTGGGCGTGAATGGCCTCGCCTGCAGCAACAAATCTGGAACGGCGGTCCGGAGCACCGGAAACCTCTCCGCCCAGCCATTCCAGATAATCGGCAACATCGGACAGGGTTGCATAGCTTCCGGTGTCCCGTGTGCCCATTTCCCAGTTGTCTTCCGGTCCGTCAATCAGGGCGTTGTGAGGCAGGCGCGTCAGGCGCTCGGATATCCAGGCCAGACCGTAGCCATGTCTGGAAAACATCTTGTACGGGGAAATAACATAGCCATCGACATCATAGGCTGTCAGGTCAATGCTGCCGTGAGCGGCGTGCTGGATCCCGTCGACAATGATGAAACAGTCCGGTGAAACCTTGCGAATGGCTGCTGAAATTGCAGCCAGATCGACCCCCATGCCTGTGACAGGAGAGGTGTGAACCACTGTTGCGACCTTTGTTTCGGGAGTGACGGCCTCTGCATAGGCCGAGGCCTCGATTGTTCCTGTCACATTGTCATGCTCGATCAAAAGATGGCTGTGCTTTCCCACTGCAGCCCAACGGTGACAGGCAGAGCGTGTTGCCGGATGCTCGAGGGTGGAGCCAAGAACAAGGCCTTCGTCCGTTCCCAGGCAGGCATTCATGATCAGGCGGAACAGAAGCTCTGTGCCGCTTTCGCCAACAAAGAACTGACCGCCAGGCGCGTTCATGAACTCCCGCATGTCATCCCTGGCCTTGTTGATGACGCGAACCAGTTCGTGACTGCCTTCATTGTCACGCCCCTGATTGTCGGGGATTGCTGCGTAGCGGGCAGAGGTTTCGGTGACAGACTTGAGGGTAAGCGCTCCCCCTGCATTTTCAAAGAAAACGCGGGGACCCTGTTGGGGGCAGTGGTCAATTTGGGCAAAGCGGTCCCGGATGCGTTCAAGCAGTTCGTCTGTAATCCTGTTCATTGTCTTCTCACCAAGTCAGATTGAGCTGTAAAAACAGTAAAACGTAAATCCGGCCTGAACACACAAATAAAATTGAGTCATCAGGGCAGAAAACGTTGTTCCTGCTGCACGGGTTTTCTTTTGCCGGGCGGGGTGAAAAAGCTGAAGATTGGGCAAAAGACGTGATACAAGTCTCTGTATTGAAAAGATTCATGGCGTTGCTACAGGGGGACAGGGCTTTCTGCCGTGTCAACAGGTTCAGATCATGCGGGGTTCAGGTGATGAAAGCGGATTTGCTTAACAAGAGTGTCTTTGCCTTTGTGTTGTTAGCCAGTGCAGGTACGGCCTTTTCTGCGGAGGTGGAACTGGGACCAAGACCGGAGTTTCTGGTGGGACAGATGAAGGAGTCCGGATTGAAGGAACGGCTGGAGCAGTGTCTGGATCAAAAGTCGGAACGCAGTCTGTTTTCCATTGCACACCGGGGCGCACCCCTGATGTTTCCCGAGCACACGGTCGAATCAAATGTGGCGGCTGCAAGAATGGGGGCCGGCATTCTGGAATGTGATGTGACCTTTACGGAGGATCTGGAGCTGGTTTGCCGTCACTCCCAGAATGACCTGCACACGACGACCAATATTCTTGCTACGGATCTGGGAGCAAAATGTACGGAGCCTTTCAGGGCTGCAGGGGGAGGAAGCGAGGCAACAGCAGAGTGTCGCACCACTGATATCTCCCTGAGCGAGTTTAAAAGCCTCAGGGGAAAAATGGATGGAGCCGACAAGACGGCAACGTCAGTGGAGGATTACCTCGGGGGCACCGCGCCCTGGAGGACTGAACTCTATGCCACGTCCGGTGGCACTTTGATGACCCACGCTGAGTCCATCCGCCTGTTCCGTGATCTCGGGGGCAAATTCATGCCGGAGCTGAAGGCGCCGGTTGTCGGGATGCCTTTCAAAGGCTTCTCGCAGGAGGATTACGCGCAAAAACTTGTGGATGAATACAAGGCGGCCGCTGTGCCGCCCGAAGATGTCTGGCTGCAGAGTTTCAATCTGGAAGATGTGCTTTACTGGATTGAAAATGAACCCGAGTTCGGGAAGCAGGCCGTTTATCTGGATGGTCGTCGTGAAACCGATGTCACGCGTCTTTCCCCGGATATGACAGCGCTAGCCTCCATGGGGGTTCGCTATATCGCACCTCCCCTGTGGGTTCTGCTCTCTGAAGAGGAGGGGCGTATCGTTCCCTCGGCCTATGCCCGGGCAGCCAGGGAAGCCGGTCTGAAAATAATCACCTGGACCCTGGAGCGTTCCGGCCCGTTGAACAACGGAGGTGGCTGGTACTTCCAGTCGATTGCGAATGTGACAGATAATGAAGGTGTTTATCTGGAGGCTCTTCATGTTCTGGCGCAGGACGTTGGTGTTGAAGGGGTCTTTTCAGACTGGCCCGCGACAGTGACGTTTTATGCAAACTGTATGGGGCTTTGAAAGGGGATCGCGACAATCCGGCCAAAGCCTTGAGGAGGAAGGCAAGGGATGGAAGGGGCTGTTTGTGATGCGCTTTTATCTCTCTTTCAGATTCTATCGATTTTATTGGGTTTACAATCAATAAAGTCTGTTGATTGAAGAATTCCCTGCTTGCATCAGCAAATTTACTTCTGCCCGGATCATTTTTTTCTGATCGCTTTGTGCTCTTTTGAAGATTTGCGTTGTGTGGCATGATCTTCTTTGATAACAGGCTGCGAAAAGGAACAAAGGCCTCATGCAGCAAAAAGATGTCCCCGAAGTTAGCAGGCCGGAACGAGACACCAGATCCTTGTTTGAGGTCTGACATTGGAGGCATGCCAAAGCTGCAGGCCAGGCAGTTCAATACTGTCTGGGGTCTTGGCTTATTTACGTCATGTTAAGCTGGCTCTGTCAGCTTTTTTGAGATGTCGACAACAGGATTGTGCTCATGCTGAACCAGGCTCCGCGCGAATTGCCGCAAAGATTTGTTTTTTTTCTGGTGCCTAAATTCTCTCTGATTGCGCTCACGGCGTCTATTGAGCCGATGAGGCTGGCCAACCGGATTACCGGGAAGGAACTGTTCAAGTGGGATCTGGTTTCTGCGGATGATGAGGCTGTTATGTCGTCATCCGGAATTCCCCTGAGCCCGACGTGCAAGCTGGATGACATTGAACAGGTTTTTGCGATCGCCGTGGTCAGTGGTGTCGAGGTTCAGTATGCCGAAGACACCAGACTTATTTCCTGGCTGCGCCGGATGGATCGCAAGGGGATCAGCCTCGGGGCGGTTTGTACGGCTTCGCACATTCTGGCGAGGGCAGGCCTTCTTGATGGTTATAACTGTACCATTCACTGGGAAAACCTGCCGGGCTTTACCGAGGAGTTCCCCGATCTGAACGTTGTTCCGGATCTGTTCGAGATTGACCGCAACCGTTTTACCTGTTCGGGTGGAACTGCTGCAATTGACATGATGCTCAACCTCATCGCAATGCAGCATGGTCACGAGCTCTCAACGACAGTGGCGGATCATATCCTGCACGAGCGTATTCGTGATGAGAATGATCAGCAGCGCATGTCCCTGCCTGCCAGACTTGGGGTGAGACATCCCAAGCTTCTCGACGTGATTCAGCTCATGGAAGAAAATCTGGAAGAGCCCCTGACGAGAATGCAGCTTGCAAGGGATGCCAGTTTGTCGACACGGCAGCTGGAGCGTCTGTTCCGCAAATATCTGAACCGCTCTCCAGCGCGTTACTATCTGGAGCTGCGCCTGAACAAGGCCCGTTTGTTGCTGTTGCAAACCAACATGTCCGTTATCGATGTGGCGCTGGCCTGTGGTTTTGTGTCTGCATCACACTTCTCAAAGTGCTATCGTGATTTCTTCGGGAAAACGCCACGCAAGGAACGAGGATTGCCTTCCCTGCCGCATGAAGCGGGTTAATGGGATTGCACAGAGAGCTTAGGCTTTTCGTTTTAAACAATATTTCATAATCTGCGGGCTATCCTCGTTTGTCATGAACTGTTGGTGATCCTGATGAAGAGACTGCGCCTCAACCTGTGGATTGTTTTTTGTGTCGGTCTGGCTCTGACTTTTGTCGGGACCAGTCTTGTCTGGCGCTGGCAGAACGACAGTCTTCAATCGCAGATGAAATACGAGGCGCGGCTGATCGCCCAGGAGCTTGAGGCCGGGCTTGAAGCCAGGATTTCCGTCATTGAACGGCTGGCCTGGAGATTGAAACGGGACCAGATCGTCGACAAGGATTATATCGTCGAGGAAATTGATCAGATTCAGCGTGATTATCCCGGTTTTCAGGCGATTGCATGGGTCAATCAGGACCATGTTGTCCAGTGGATCTTCCCTTTGATCGGCAACGAGCTGGTTCTGGGAATGGATCTGAAAACCAACCCGAATTTCCAAAATCTCAGAAAGAGCGTCGAGGCGGGAGAAAAGATTATCTCCCCTGTGCTCAAGCTGCGTGAGAAATACCAGATACTCTCGAAATTTCCGGTCGATTTCGGGGAGCGTTATGCGGGTCATGTGAGCGGTAATATCAATCTCAAGGATTTGATGGGAACCTTCTCTGAACGTCTCGAGGATCGGGGACTGTCCCTGTCACTCAGCTTTGCCGATCAGGAAATCTATTACTGGCACTCCCATGATCATGTGAAGGGGCTGCAATGGAAAGCTGTCCAGACTCTGACAACACCGGGTGGCAGCCTCCTGTCACTGTCGGTCTGGCCCGGCCCGAAAATTCTGGATGGCCGTTCTCATGCCTATACTCTGATTGTCTTTTTGTTCGGGCTCTCCATGACCAGTCTGATCTGTCTGCTGGTGCGTTATGCCAATATTGCCCGGAGTACAGCTTCGACCCTGCAGGAGGTCAATGGAGCACTTGAACTGAGCACAGAGCGTTTCCAGGGCTTTACAGAAATTGCGTCTGACTGGCTCTGGGAATGTGACGAGAACCTCAAACTGACCTATCTGAGTTCCGGTTTCCTGAAGATGACGGGCTATGATGCGCTGGAGATGCGCGGCAGGAGCATCACGGCGCTTTTCTTCGCGGAAGACGATACCGATTTGAACCTGATGAAGAAGTCCCTTAATGATGGTCGCAGTTTCCGGGGACTGAATTGCCGGATCAAGCCGTCTCTGGCAGCCCTGAGCTGGGTCTCTGTCAGCGGCAAGCCTGTCCTCAGCGAGGACGGTTCTGTCCGTGGCTATCGTGGTGCAGCATCGGATGTGACCAAAAGGATTATTTCGGATGGGCGGTTCCGTTCCCTTTTCGAGCTGTCCTCGGATGCTCTTGTTCTGATTGACGGACAAAGCATCATTGACTGCAACAGGGCTGCCCTTCACATGAGCGGCTATGTTTCGAAAGAAGAGTTTCTGCGTCTTCGGCTGGAAGACCTGACCTATCTCGAAACAGGCAATGATGAGGCCGCCGACCGCAACATATCCGGTTTTATGGACAAGGCCCGAAACGAGGGCATTGCCCGGTTTGAATGTCATATGAAGACAATCTCGGGCCGTCGTGTTCCCATTGAAATGACCATCACCCGGATCATTTCATCGCTGGAAAACAGGGAGCTTGTCTCCTGGCGTGATGTCTCCGAAACCAATCGCAAGGCGGATGAAATCCGCCGGCACAACGCAACCCTGAAAACGACAATGGAAGCGATCGACCAGGGGCTTTGTATGGCTGATCCCCGGGGACGGATCGTTGCTGTCAATGCGCTCTTCTACAGGATTTTTGAACTTGATGAAGTCTATTATCCTGTCGGAAGCGAGCTGGTTGATGTCATGCGTGCCCTGACCCAGCGTGGTGATCTGTTGCCATCAGGTGTCTCAGACAGCAATGATCTGTCCCTGATCATCAATCTGATGGAAAAGGTACGCAAGCAGGACGCTTTCTCGCTGCAGGGCAAGATGAAATCCGGACGACAGGTCCTGATCAATGGTTTTCCGGTTCCGAACGGCGGTCTTGTCCTGTCCCTGGCTGATATCTCTGCCCGTCTGGAAGCGGAGGCGTTCCAGCAGTCTGTGGCAAGCAACCTGCCCGGTGCCATTTACAGGATGGTGACCAAACCGGATGATCATCATCGGGATCTGCTTTATATCAGTGAAGGTGCCCTGTCGCTCATCGGTGCCGGTGTTGACGAGGAATTTGAATCCATCGAGGATCTCAAGGCCCGGATTATCAGGGATGATTTCCAGGCGTGGATGGACAGTCTGGATCTGGCAGAGCGAAGCCTCATTCCTGATGCCTTTGAAATGAGGGTCGATGTTGCGGGAGACAGCGACGGCAAATGGATCAAATCCTTTGCGCGCCCGGTTGCCGGCCAGAATGGCGAGATTGTCTGGGATGGTATCCTCCTGGATATCACCAGCCAGAAGAAGACAGAACTTGCCCTTGAGCAGAACCTCGTCGATTTGCAGATGGCGCACGAGGCCCTCGAAAAACAGTCCTATGATCTGGCGACAATGGCCGAGGAGCTTTCAGTGGCCCGCGATCAGTCCGATGCAGCGAACCGCTCCAAGTCAGAGTTCCTGGCAACAATGAGCCATGAAATCCGAACACCGATGAACGGTGTGATGGGGATGGCCGAGATGATGCTGGACACCAATCTGGACGAGCAGCAGGCGGAATATCTGAACATGATCCGTCAGTCTGGCGAGGCCTTGTTGGACATTATCAATGACGTCCTTGATATCTCGAAAATCGAAGCCGGGCGTATGGACATCGAGTACAGCAATTTCGATTTGCTCTCAGTGTCCGAAAACACCATCAATCTGATGGCCTCCCGGGCCCATGACAAGGGACTGGATGTCGGATGCTATGTCCATCCGGATCTGAAACGCTTTGTCATTGGTGATGGTGGTCGGGTGCGGCAGATTCTGCTCAACCTGCTGGGCAATGCGATGAAATTTACGGAAGAAGGCTCCGTGACACTCTCGCTTTGCCCCTGCGAGAAATCCGAGCAGGAAGGACAGGAACAGACGGTTCTCTTCGAGATTGTGGATACCGGGATCGGTATTGCCGAGGACGCAATCGAAAGGCTCTTTGACAAGTTTACACAGGCGGATGCCTCCACAACACGCCGCTTTGGCGGAACGGGACTGGGGCTTGCAATCTGCAAGCAGCTTGTCGGTTTGATGGGCGGCGAAATCGGCGTGTCCTCCGTTGTTGGAGAGGGCAGCCGTTTCTGGTTCAGATTGCCTTTGAGGGTACAGGATGGCTTCCCGCAGACCATCGGTCCGATTGCAACACCGGAAATCAGTCAGGGGCTCGGGGATGGTGCTCTGGTCACGCTTCCGGCAGGAAGCCGTATCGAGACCATTCAGAGATACTTCGAGGATGCGGGGATTGATCTGACCTACATTCGCAAAACAGACGAAGTGCTTGAGCACCTGGACAGTCTGGAGGGTGAACTGAGCCTGGTGATGGTGTGTGATCGCAAACCGGATGATATTGCCCTGAAGATCAACGGGCTTGCAGATCGCTTTGCAAAGTGCAGCAAGGTCATGATGACCCGCCAGATCTCGTCCGAACGTGAAAAGCGTGCTGCCGACATGGGTTATGATGCCGTTTTGAACCAGCCGGTGACGCACAGCCAGATCAGCAACATGCTCCAGCAGCTGTACCTGAGTGATTCCAGTCAGACACATACGGAAGGCCTGATTGTTCCGGGACCCGGTAAACATTTCAATGGAGAAAACGAAAAGGGTTCTGTCGAAAGCCTGAAGGGTGACAACGCACATATTCTTGTCGTTGAGGACAATGCCATCAACCAGAAACTGGCCCAGGCCATGCTGTTGCGCGCGGGCTTTACAGTGGAGATTGCTGAAAACGGGCAGGTGGCGCTTGATCTGCTTGAAGAGCACGGAAACAGTTTCTCCATCATCATGATGGATATGCAAATGCCTGTCATGGATGGTCTGGAGACAACGAGGCGCATCCGAAAGCTTGCAGACAGCAAACTGGCTTCGCTTCCGATCATTGCCATGACGGCGAATGCCATGGAGGGCGACAGGGAGATCTGTCTGGCTGCGGGGATGGATGACTATATTTCAAAGCCGATTAACGCAGCAAACCTGATGGCTGCCATTTCAAGACATCTGGCATCCAGTTCCATGCTGATGACTGGTGCGCGCGAGGATGCGCCCTTGCAGGAGCAGAAAGAGGAAGCTCCTCTGACGGAGGAGGCCGAGAGCAGTTTGAACGATATTCTGGAATCCCTGTCTTCGCTTGGAAAATAAGGGCCTTGGGGCAGCTGTTAAAAAACGCCTTGCTGCAAAGGGACAGCAAGGCGTTTTTTGTCACTGTTTTCTTGCCGGAAATTACCGGGAAAAGCAGTCTTCAGGCAGGAGGGGTTCCAGTATCAGGGCAACCGTTTCCGGAGATTCCCTGAAATGGATACCGATAAAGACGCCATCCTTCCAGGCCACTTCAACAGGCATGACCTCGCTTTGCGAAAAGCGCAGACCTTCCACTTCATCTTGGGGCTCAAGCGGTCGATCAAGCTCGAGTTTGGCGCCTGTAAAGGAAATGTCGAGGACAGCACAGTCCAGATGGTGCTCGGGAAAGCGGACCGAACCGCTGAGAAGGACCGTGCCCCGTGGGTGGTTACGACGTTCCTGAACTGATGTTTCTGACATGAGGAATACACTTTCTGCAGATGCCTTGGAGGTCTCGGCGACCTCTGGAATACATACAGAAGTGTACTGCATCTGTTCAGGAAGAAAAGCTATATATTGAGCTGAAGGTGTGGAATGCGAACGGGAGCAGGCCTTGAGAACAAGTCCTGATGTCCAGATAAAAAAGACTGGCTTATTGCCAGTCTTCGCCTGCTTCAAACTGCATCATATAGGACAGCATTCCTATTCCGAGAAAGGCATCCTGTTCTTGCTGGATTTCCTCTTCAGTGCGCTGGCCCTGTTCCGGGAAATCCTCTTCTGCAGCCAGAAGCTCACTGTTTTCCACCAGGATGCTCATTGCACAGGGTGCTGAGGAAGCCTGGCGCAAAGCGTGGTTCAGATCAAACTGGTCGCTGTAGAAAGCGTCCTGGCTGTTTTGCATGTGGAGGTGATCCTGCAAGTTTCGCTGCATCTCGTGTACGGGATTTTCTGTCTCACCCGGATAGTGGATAAAGCTGTCTTCAGCCTCGTCCATTGGAATGAAGAGAGCTTTGGCTTCCGGCAGAAAGCCAGAACAGTATTCATGATCTTCTATGCGTGCGAGTGCAGACATTGTTTGACCCCTTGGACTATTCTTGTATCCATTGCAGCAAACAAAGATAAAAAAATCCTTAAATTTTAAGATAATTTTAGCTCGCTGCTATAGAGCAATAGTAAGAAGGTTTCAGATGTTTTGTCTTGTGTTATGGGCGTGTCATAGAAGGGGACAAAAATGAGGCATAGCCGTTCAGGATACTGATATTTATAAATATTTATGAGATTTCACCGTTTTCAGTTCATGAAATCCTCGGCTGACAGGGTGGGAGGAAAAGCCTTGATGACATCCTCTAGGGCTTTGGAAGCCGGTCTGGACGTTTTCCGGGCGTAAAAACTTTTCAAGCCGTCTGTAACGCTTTGTCTGGAGGCGGAAAAGGCGCGAACGCTCTTGGTATCCAGATGTCCCAGTTTCTTCAGCATGAAGGCCAGGCTCTGATAGGGCTCAAGGGCGACAGGGCTGGAGGAAGCCGGTTTCTGTCCCGAACTCCAGAGCTTTGCGACGGAAGGGCTGTCGGGGTCTGCGTTGATCTGTTGCAGATAGGAAGTCCTGCCCTGTTCAGGGGAAAGCAGGGTGAGGGGCAGGGCCCCGGCAACGATGTTTTGTGGCTTGCTGCGTTCTGGCTGAATTCCGATTACATTGATGCCAATGGCGCTGACTGTCCCGTCCTGCAGATAGAGGAGGGGGGAGCCACTGTCCCCTTTTTGCAGGTAGCAGAAGTGAGCAATGCCCCCTGTCTTGAAATACCGCGGGATGTCACAGTTCGCAGCCAGAGACTGTGCATAGGGAGCGCCAGCGCGATAGCCGGAAACCATCAGGCGGGCTTTTCCCGCTTTGATTTTCTCGACCTGTCGGGAGCCGAGAGAGAGCATTGGAAGCCATCCGGCATCCTGTCCGATCGGTTTTTCAAGGGTCAGAAGGGCCCAGTCTGTCCGTGTTGTTTCCTCTCCCGCCTGAAGTTCCGGCTGGTAACTCCTGGAGATGACGAAGGATTTTATCGGGCTTTTCAGGATGTATTGATCCCGCTGAAAGCCCGGAAGAAAGAAGAGTTCCTTTGGATGCAGCCAGCGCCCGCTTTTGAATTCATAAAGACAATGGGCCGCTGTCAGGGCAGAACGGGGGCCAACGAGAAAGGCCGTGCAGTGAGCGCGTCCTGCTGCGTTGAGGCGGCCAATTGTGCTCCAGGGATACTCCATGGCATCCAGGGTAATCCTGTGTTCCCTGCCAAAGCGGTCGGCCTGGGCCGGGGAGAGGGCGAAAGCGCAAAGCAGGATCAGAAAAGACAGGAGGGACATTCCGCAGGCACAAAGCTTTGAGTCAGGAAATTGCAACAGAGGAAATCCCTTGGTTTTCTGAGACGAAAAAGGCTCTTCAGGGGTAATTCTCACCTGAAAAGCCTTTTCATACAAGTCGTTCGGATGTGTGATGTTCAATCAGAAAGGATTGGCCTGGATTGTGGCAATCAGTTTCTCTCCATCAACAGAGTAGGCAATTTCACGCAGTGACTTGACGACATTGCTGTCGTAACGACTGAGATTGCTCTCCAGAATTTCCAGCGCTTCTTCAGTCGGCATGCCGCTTCTGTAGGAGCGTGGCTCAATCCGGGCGCAGAAGACATCACAGGCTCCGAGAATACGTGCTGTCAGAAGGATGTTATCGTTCTGAAGTCCCTTAGGATAGCCTTTGCCATCAAGGCGTTCGTGCATTTGCAGGATTGTATCCAGAACAGGCAGATCGAAATCGATATCCCTGAGCAGACGCTCGGCGTGTTCCGGGTGGCGTTGAACCTGTGCAATTTCCTCCGGAGACAAACGCTCGGGCTTGTTGAGAATGTCCCGTGGGATGGCCAGCTTCCCGATCTGGGAGAGGTTGGCGGCAATCTCTACGGTTGTAACCTGCCTGTGATCCAGCTGCATCTGGTTGGCAACCATCACGGCAAACTGACTGACACGGCGGGAGTGACCGCCCAGATAGGGATCTCTCAGTTCAACAGCTCGCACCAGGGCTGTGACGGTTTGCTGAACCGCCTTTTCGCGTTTTCTCTGCTCCTCGACCAGATCCGTGACGTCACGGAAAACGGAAACCAGCCCGGAAACCTCGTTGTTGTTTCCAAGGAAGGGAACCTTGCTGATCTGCAGGTGGTGTTCCTTGTTGTTCAGGAAGACGCGCTCGCTCGATGTAATGGCGGACTGGGATGTCAGTGCCCTTTGATCGGAAACAGCCATGCGCGCTGCCGTGCCGGAACCGAAGAGCGCCGCATCATCCATGCCGATAATCTGTTCTTCAGGGCGTCCCACTCCTTGTGAAAAGGCCCGGTTTACATAGCGGTAGCTGCCATCGGAGCCTTTCAGGCCAATGTAGTCGGCAATAGAGCCGTTGATCTTGTCCAGAAACTGCTTTTGCTGATTGATCTTCTGGGCAAGGGCCTTGAACTGGTTGTGCATCTGGGCGTGGTGCTCGCTGCTCAGGCGCCACCAGAACGCAACAAAGAGAGCGGAGACGATCAGGATGATCAGGACAGCCAGGGCAACAACGACTGTATTGAAGTTGTTCAGTTCCTGTTCGGCCAGATCCTTGTCCTTTTCCAGAACAACCCACATCAGATCATCCAGGATATAGGCGCCTGTCTGGTAAACCTGCTGGTCGGATGTCAGGGAGGTCCGCAGGCCAAATCCGAAGACCTGGTCGCCTCTCAGGCTGATGACTTCCTGGTTCAGGGTCTGGATATTGGGCAGTTTCTGTGGAGCGAGTTCCTGGAACATGTCCCCGTTTTGCTGAACCAGCCGGAAGCTTTCCCCTTCCTGATCCAGCGGATGGGGAGCGAGGAACTCTGCAATCTGTGTCGTGACCGGGAAGGTCAGAAGCATGGCAGCCACTGGTGCATCCAGGTTTTCCTCTGACTGGGCAGGGAGGATTGGAACGACCAGATCCATGACAAGGCCGGACTGTTCCTGTCTGACAGGGCCAAAGAGACTGCGGCCGCTTTTGATCGCTGCTTCGGCCAGCTGCGCCTGTTCCAGCCCAAGGCTTGGTGCACCGCCGGAAACCAGATAGGCCACACCCGAACGACCGTAGAGATAGCTTGCCAGAAAGTCACTGTTCGCAGTGAAATCTGTCAGGACGCGTTCCATAAAGGGAAGCTGGTCAAAAAGGGAAACACTCAAATCGCTGTCGTCTGCTCCGGGAGCCACCAGGGTCAGATCGCCACCGACAAGATCAACCTCATAGGCAAAGAGACGGAACAGCTCGTTTTCGACAACACGGTCCGTCTGGCGCTCGATTGAATTGAGCCACTGCCGGAAAAGCGTTGCCCGGCTGTCAGCCAGTACAGCCTGTCTTTCCATCAGGTTTTCACGAAGCTCTGTCTCGCGCTTGTCCAGAAGAATGGACGGAATGACAAAGCTGAGAATCAGAAGGACACTCAGAACCAGACCGGCAGCAATCAGGGCCTTTTGAGAGCGGGGCCTGAAATTCGTGTCGTTGCCTTGTGCAACGTCAAAATCGAAATCATTCATATTGCTGTCATTCATCTTCTGGTCGTTCCCCCTTGGACCGAACGTATCTTTTATCTGCCGGGCCTTCAGCTTTTGATGTGTGCCCAACGCGTTGTTTCATTCATAGAATACTGAGGCACGTAGTGCTTGTATTTTTTGTGACTCAGAATCAGGTTTGACAGACTGTCGAGAATCAGAATGTCATTGGGTTCGTAAACTGCCAGTACAGCGTGCCCGATATTTCGAATTCTGTCCTTCAAAATGACAATACGCAACTCGCTTTCTTTGAACCCCAGTTCCTTCAGCGCATAATATTTTGCAATGGAGTAGTCTTCGCAGTCACCGGATCGGCGCATGAACTCCGATATTCCGGCCCAGTATTCGCTGACACCATAAACCTCCCGATCCAGTTTATAGGGCCAACGGTTAAAGAATTTATTGACGGCAATCAGTTTTTCCTTGCGGGACATCGCGCGCGCCGCAGTTACAATAGCACGCCATGACTTGGCTTGCTTGCTTTGACATTGGGATGCGTCCTGAACACAGGGGCGAAACGATCTGACATCGCGACGGGCAGATCTGACCACGCGTGCCCACTGTGGCAGGGCCTTGAAGGTCTTGGACTGAAACTCGACTGTCTGAAACAGGGCTGTTCCCTTGCCGGATTTCTTGATGCCCCTTGTCAGATCCCCGAGCGTCTGGGCCTCGGCGCCGGGGGCGGTGCCAAGACAGACAAGGGCAGCCAATGCCGGTACAAGCATTGCTTTTCTGTATCTGGAAACCGAAAAAACAGACATTGACCGCGCGCTAAAGGTTAAAAGCCATCATAGGGACGTTGATCCAATTCGGGCTTGTTTCATTACAGGAACAATCCTGCTCGCCATTCTGTTCAGTCTTGGCAGAAAGAATTTTAATGTTCAGTTAATAAACGGGGTACTTTTTAGATAAAAGCAAAAAATAAAGCCCGCTCTTTTCAGGCGGGCTTCTGCAGAGATGATCCGGATTGGCTTCCCTTATTCGTCATACTGGATGAGTGTTTTGACCTCGATATTGTCCAGTCTTTCCCGACCCTTGAGGAAATTCAGCTCGACAAGGCAGGCTGCAAGGGGAACTTCTGCGCCTGATTCTCTCAGCAGATGGATGGCAGCTGCCATGGTGCCGCCTGTTGCCAGAAGATCGTCCAGCATCACAACTTTTTGACCCGGCTTGATGGCGTCCTTCTGGATTTCGATCGTGTCGGTTCCGTATTCCAGATCGTAAGTGTAGGGAATGGTCTCGCCCGGCAGTTTGCCTTTCTTGCGAACCATGATGAAACCAAGACCCAGCTTCAGTGCCAGCGGGGCCGCCAGAAGGAACCCGCGGCTCTCAATGCCGGCAAGGACATCGGGTTTGTGCCGGGCAATTTCTTCAGCCAGGAGATCAATGGCATGCTGCCATGCAGCCGGATGTGCCAGAAGTGTCGAGATATCGTAAAAGAGGATACCCGGTTTGGGGAAATCCGGTACGTGGCGAATGTGATCTTTCAGGTCGATGGTCGTGTTGTCTGTCATGGTTTCAATACAGTGTGTCTGTTTTCTGGCTTTGGGCCCCGGTGAGCGCAAGTTCGCATGACCCCCGGCAATTTCCCCGGGTTTTCTGTCTGCTGCTTGTGAGGAATTGTGTGCTTTTAAGCATAAAGATCGCTGGCAAAGCAAGGTTTTTGCTCGGGAAAAGAGGACTTTTCTTTTCAGATCTTTCAAATAGAATACAATTGTTAAGTATCATTTAACTGTCTTTCGGACATACTCGGTGTGTTACACAACGCGCTACCTGAGGCGGTGGCTTGAAATCGAGACGAGGTCATATGTCCCTTTCAGCAAGTGATGTCGCGAAACTTTTGTCTGATCCATCTGCAGACAACAGGGTTGAGACGACAAAGAAGATTGCCACCCATTTTGATGAGCACAGGTTCTCCGAGGCAGAACGTGAAATTGCCGAGGATATTTTTCGCGCTTTGGTCAAGGACGCGGAGGTGCGTGTTCGTGAAGCCATCGCCGTCAATTTGCAGAATTCAACCGATCTGCCGCGGGATGTTGCTGTCGCACTGGCAAAGGATGTCGATTCTGTATCGCTTCCGGTTCTGAAATCATCCGAGGTTCTGACGGACGAGGATCTGATTTCCATCCTGAATGGACAGAGCGAAAGCAAGGCCTCTGCGATTGCCCAGCGCCCGCAGGTTTCCGATGCCGTTTCTTCTGCCGTGATCGACACAGGTCATGAAATGGCCGTCGCTCATCTGGTCTCAAACGAGGGTGCTGATCTGAATGAACAGCATTTTGAACGGGTTTCAAGCGAGTTTGAGGCATCCGAGCTGGTTAACGCGTCCATGACGAGCCGTCCATCCCTGCCGCCTGCTGTTGCATCGAAGCTCATGACCAGCCTGTCCGAGAGACTTGAGAACTATTTCAAGGAAAAGATGGCGCTGTCCTCCACGGAAGCATCTTCGCTGGTTTTGCAGGTGCGTGAGCGTGCAACGGTAACGCTGCTTGAAGAAGGCTCAAGCGACAATCAGTTGGCTGAACTGGTCCGCGAGCTGTACAACAAGGGCGAACTGACTGCGTCCCTTCTTTTGCGCGCCATTTGCAATGGTGATTTCCGTTTCTTCGAATTTGCCCTGGCCCGCCTTGCCGGCATTCCGCTGATGAATGCGCACAAGCTGATCTACGACAAGGGTGGACTGGGTATTCAGGCTCTCATTCAGAAATGTGGCCTGCCAAACCTCTACTATCCGGCCATTTTTGCTGCTGTCGAGCTGCTGAATGACATGGATTACGACGGTGAAAGCAACGATCGCGCCCGGTTCAATGCACGCTTGATCGAGCGTGTGATCACCAAGTTTGACCAGCCTGAATCAACTCTGACCGAAGAAGATGCCGACTTCCTGCTGAACAAGCTGAAAATGAGCGCTGTCTGAACGGACAATTGATAATCAAGACACAGGAAAGGCCGCATTTCATGCGGCCTTTTTTATTGTCGGTATGGAGCAAGGGAGGGAAGGAGAAGCCTCCCGTCCTAGTTGAGGCTTGTCAGTTTCCCTGCGTCCTGTTTGAAGCCTTCCAGCATGTCCCGGATGGCCGAGGAAGCTGCTGCTGTGTTTTCAATCATGCTGCGAATGCGGTCAATGGTGTCTGTGACCTGGCCACTGCCTGCTGCTGCATTCTGAATGGAACTGTCCATTGTCTGCGTGAGATCCTGCTGATTGTCGACAGCCTGGGCGATCTCGGCGGAAATGCTCTCCATTTTGCCGATGACAGCCTGAATGCCCTCGATTGAGCTGACAGCACCGTTGGTGGCATCCTGCATGGAGGTGATCTGTGCCTCGATCTCCTCTGTGGCCTTCTGGGTCTGTCCTGCGAGGGACTTGACCTCTTCAGCCACAACAGCGAAGCCGCGGCCTGCTTCACCGGCTCTGGCTGCCTCAATGGTGGCGTTCAGAGCCAGCAGGTTCGTTTGCTTGGCAATTGCCGCGATCAGTTCCACAACATCACCAATGCGCTGAGCGGCTTCGGAAAGGCTGGCGACATCTTCTGTTGTTGATCCGATCTGGGTGACGGCTTCACGGGCCACCGTTGCAGAGTCCGTTGCCTGGGAGCGCACGGATGCGATGCTTTCAACCAGCGAGCGCGAGGCTGATGCCGCTTCATGGACATGCCTTGTTGCCACCTGGGAGGTTTCCATCACCGAGGAAGCTTCCTCGTTGGAGATGCTTGCAATTTCCTGAAGCTCTTCCATGCCTGTGCTGGAGGTCTCTGCAGTGGTGACAAGCTTCTGTGCCAGTTCGCTCAAGTCCGAGGGGGCTGTCTGTACGACAGGAGAGGCCTCAGGTTCAGCAGGATGTGGCTGGAGATCCTGAACGGTATCCTGCTCAACAACAGGTTCTGTTCGCTCCGGGCTGGCTGCAGGATCGGGAGCTTCTGAAGAAAGGGAGAAACTGCGGGATGTGCGCAGGAGGTAAAACCCTGTTCCCGCAGCAGCGATTGCAGCGCCAGACAGAAAAAGGGCGTCTGCAGAGGCGAGCCCCAAGCCGAGCAGGGTGCCACTTGCAAGGGCACCGACACCGACCAGACTGCAACTGGTCAACAGCTGTTTTTTGAGTGAATTGTCCTGGGAGGAAGAAGAGGCAGGCATGGGGACATCCTTAATCGTCAAACTGCCAGACAGTCTGACAGACGGATGTTAATGAAGAATGACCAAAAGAGCGAAGATCGTCAGGCAGTTAAAATCAGTGAGGTCCCGATGACAACGACGATTGCACCGATCCATGCACCCAGAGCCGGACGTTCCCTGGTCTTCAGCCACATAATGGGCAGCATCAGAACGGGAGAGGTGGCCGAAAGCGTGGCCGTCACACCCGGGTTGGAGCCTTCCAGAGCGAGGACAAAGAGGGTCATGCCCAACCCCATGCCGACAATGCCTGAAAGGGCAACGCGGGTGAAGACCGGCATGGTCAGGGGCTCGTTCAGTTTGAAAGCCCTGACAGGCAGAAAGGAGAAAAGTGTCAGACCAAAGGCTGTCACGGCAATGCGAAGACTGGCGACGGCAAAGGGATCAAGCCCTTCGCTGAGGACGGGTTTGAGGATCAGTGTGCCCGAGGATTGTCCCAGTGCTGCCAGAAGGCCAATGCCAATACCAACGGGAAGGCTGCCCTTGATATGCTCCCATTTGTGGAGCTGGTCCTTGCGCTTTCCGAAGGCAATTGCCAGAACGACACCGAGGATTGTTACAAGAATTCCGGTCAGGGCTGCTGCTGGCAGGGAATCATCCAGAATGAACCAGCTCAGCAGGGTCGTCATCGGAGCGTGGGTGGTAAAGAGGATCATCGTTCTGCGCGGACCAAGCCTGTTCAGCGTCCCGAACAGTGCAGTGTCTCCCAGAAGGATGCCGACCAGCCCTGACAGGAGGATCTGTGTCGTGACGCTGCTGTCAAAGACCTGCCAGCCTCCTGTGATGGTCACCCAGCCCCCCATGAGCACTGTCAGGATCAGCATGCGCACGCGATTGAAACCAATGGTTCCCAGCCGTTCAACCGGCATGGAGGAAATCATGCCACCGACTGACCAGCAGGCTGCTGCGCCCAGGGCAGCCAATTCATAAACGTACATCAGTGATCCCCTGTTCCCGGCTGCACCTGAACGAAGTGTCTTGCTTGTTGTTTCCCAAGCACACTAGAGGATTTTCTACAAAAAAGAAGAGGGGAATTTTGAAAAAGACGAATTGTGAAAAAAGATCGCTTGTTTTTGATTAAAAACGGTTTTTGCCATTCGCTTTGAGGCTGGGCAGTGCTGTTTCGACATTCTAGCGGACAGGCAGGTGACCATCTGATTTGAGATGGTTCATGACAATCTGGCTTTCAACGTGGGCGATGTTTTCGTGACTGAGCAAGACGTCGTGGACCAGATGGTTCAATTCGTTCAGGTCGCGACAAAAAACCTGAAGCAGATAGTCTGCCCGGCCTGTCATGGTCCAGATGTTGACAATGTTTTCCTGGGTCATGAGGAAACTGTGCAGAATTTCTGCATTGCTCTTGGAGTGGGTGTTCAGCGAGAGCTGGATAAAGGCCTGTATGTTCAGATTGACGGCCGCCTTTTGAATGCGGGCGCGATAGCCGCTTATGACCCCATCCCCTTCCAGGCGGGCCTTTCGCCTGCCTGCCTGGGATGCCGAGATCCCGATTTCCTCGCCCAGTTCTGCGTTTGTCGCATCGCCTTTGATTTGAAGGTATTTGAGTATTTTTCGATCAAAATTATCAAGCATTTCTTATTTTGTGCGTAAAACATGCAGATATCAACAGGAAACAAGAAATATTGCGCGCAAAAATCACGTTCAATGGGGCAGAATCATAAAAAAACAGTGGAGGATAAAATGGGACCTTTCCCGCATGATGCCCCAAGGGCCAGCATTTCAGAAGAAAATCCTGCCGGAACCGATGGCTTTGAATTTGTCGAGTTTGCGCATCCCGATCCGCAGGAACTGCGCACCCTGTTCACGAAAATGGGGTACAGGCATGTGGCCAATCACAAAAGCAAACAGATCGAGATCTGGCAGCAGGGTGACATCACCTATCTGATCAATGCCGAACCCGGAAGCCATGCCGAAGCCTTTGCAAAGGCTCACGGGCCCTGCGCTCCGTCCATGGCCTGGCGGGTTGTCGATGCTCAGCATGCTTTCAAGCACGCCGTCTCCAGAGGCGCAACAGCTTTTGAAGGTTCTGAAAAGACAATGGATGTTCCGGCGATTGTTGGTATCGGCGGCAGTCTGATCTACTTCATTGAGGATTACTATGACACGAGCCCCTACAATCAGGAGTTCGACTGGATTGACAAGGCCCATCCTGCCGGTGTCGGCTTTTACTATCTGGATCACCTGACACACAATGTTTTCAGGGGGAACATGGACAAGTGGTTCAGGTTTTATGGCGATCTCTTCAATTTCAGGGAGATCAGGTTCTTTGATATTCAGGGCAAGTACACCGGGCTTTATTCCCGCGCGCTGACATCCCCCTGCGGGCGTATTCGCATTCCGATCAATGAAGACCGGGGGGAAGAGGGGCAGATCGTGGCCTATCTGGAAAAGTACAAGGGCGAGGGTATCCAGCATATCGCTGTCGGGGCAAAGGATATCTATGACAGCACGGATGCCATTTCCGAACGGGGAATCTCCTTTATGAAGGCTCCGCCGGACAGCTACTATGATCTGAGCCTAGAGCGCGTCTCCGGACATGAGGAACCTGTTGACCGCATGAAGAAGCATGGCATTCTGATTGACGGTGAAGGTGTTGTTGACGGCGGTGAAACCAGAATTCTGCTGCAGATTTTTTCCCGGACCGTCATCGGACCTATCTTTTTCGAGTTTATTCAGCGCAAGGGAGACGATGGTTTCGGTGAAGGGAACTTCAAGGCCCTGTTCGAAAGTATCGAGGCCCAGCAACTGGCTGATGGTGAACTGAATATTGAGGGGAGAGCATGAGGCCTATGGAGACACCGGTTCCTTTTCGTCGTGGTGTGGTTCAGGATCAGTCATCCTCCGGAGTGCTCCCCGGCTATATGCCGGGTTTCGGAAATGATTTTGAAACAGAGGCCTTGCCCGGTGCCTTGCCGGTCGGCATGAATTCTCCGCAAAAATGTGAATACGGGCTTTACGGTGAACAGCTTTCAGGCACTGCCTTCACGGCTCCGAGCCATCAGAACGAGCGCAGCTGGTGTTATCGGATACGCCCTTCGGTTCGTCATGTGAACCGCTTTGAAAAGATCGATCTGCCTTACTGGGAAACAGCTCCCCATGTGCTGGAAGATGTTGTCTCTCTGGGGCAGTACCGCTGGGATCCGGTTGCTTATACGGATGAAACACTGACTTTCCTCACAGGGATGAGGACCATGACCACTGCGGGGGATGTTAACACCCAGATCGGCATGGCGAGTCATATCTATCTGATCAATGCCTCCATGGTTGATGACTATTTCTACAGCGCGGACAGCGAGTTGCTGATCGTGCCGCAGGAAGGCAGTCTCCGCTTTTATACCGAGCTGGGGATCATTGATCTTGAACCCCGGGAAATTGCGATCCTCCCGAGGGGCATCGTTTTTCGGGTCGAGGTTTTGAAGGGACCCTGTCGGGGATTTGTCTGTGAAAACTACGGACAGAAGTTCGATCTGCCCGGCCGCGGCCCGATTGGCGCGAACTGCATGGCGAACCGGCGTGACTTCAAGGCCCCTGTTGCCGCCTTTGAGGATCGGGAGGCCGTTTCGACCGTGACCGTCAAGTGGTGCGGGCAGTTCCATCGCACTGTTATTGATCACAGTCCTCTGGATGTCGTGGCCTGGCACGGGAACTATGCGCCGGTAAAGTATAACCTGCGGGATTACTGTCCGGTTGGTTCCATTCTCTTTGACCATCCCGATCCGTCAATTTTCACAGTTCTGACGGCTCCGTCCGGGGTTGAGGGAACGGCCAATATTGATTTTGTCCTCTTTCGGGAAAGGTGGATGGTTGCCGAAAATACATTCCGGCCTCCCTGGTACCACAAGAATGTCATGAGTGAATTGATGGGCAATATCTATGGCGAATACGACGCAAAACCGCAGGGTTTTGTTCCGGGGGGGATGTCACTGCACAACATGATGCTTCCTCACGGGCCGGACAAGACGGCTTTTGAAAAGGCGTCCGGTGAGGAACTCGGGCCGGTGAAGCTGGATCAGACCATGAGTTTCATGTTCGAGACACGTTTCCCTCAGCACCTGACAGCCTTTGCGGCAAAGGAAGCGCCTTTGCAGGACGATTATGTGGAATGCTGGACGGACATCGAAAAGAAATTCGATGGCAACAGCGGCCTGAAGTAAAGGACAAGTGCCCCGGGGAGGGTTGATGTGAGCAATCTGTTGAGATCATGGGTGCAGGCTGCCAATGAAAGGGGATGTCCCTTTCCCCTGAACAATCTGCCTTACGGTGTCTTTGATGACGGTTCCGGGGCGCGGTGTGGTGTGGCGATCGGGGACCGGATACTGGATGTGACAGCCACCCGTTGGAAGTCTGTTGCCGTTCAGCTTTTTGATCATCCCTCCTGGAATGCTTTTATGGCAGAGGGGCCGGATGTCTGGGCTGCTTTCAGGGCAGAGTTGCAGGATGTGCTTTCCGAAGGCAGTGGTCGGGAGGATCAGCTTGTTCTGGTGCCGATGGAAAGGGCAAGGCTTCTGATGCCCTTTGCTGTTTGCGAATACACCGACTTTTATGCCAGCCGTCATCACGCCACCAATGTTGGAACCATGTTCCGGGGGGCTGAAAACGCTTTGCCCCCAAACTGGCTACACATGCCAATCGGCTACAACGGGCGGGCCTCCAGTGTTGTGATCAGCGGGACGGACATACGACGCCCCCGCGGACAGATCTGGCAACCGGATCCGGGGCGGCCAGTCCTTGCGCCTTCCAGTCGGTTTGATTTTGAACTGGAACTCGGGGCTGTTGTCGGGCAATCGTCATCCCGGCCACTTTCCGTTCAGGATGCGCATGACATGATTTTCGGTTACGTACTGCTGAACGACTGGTCCGCCCGTGACCTCCAGGCCTGGGAGTATCAGCCTCTTGGGCCTTTTCAGAGCAAGGCCACGGCAACAACAGTAAGTCCGTGGATCGTCCCGTCTGCTGCTCTTCAGCCCTTTGCAGCAGAGATGCCCGAGCGGGAGGTTGATTTGCTTGATCATCTCAGGGACTGCGGACCGATGCTCTATGATATCGAGCTGGAAGTGGGACTGAAACCGGGAAGCGGCCCGGAGACGATTGTGACGCGAACGAATTACAGGCACATGTACTATTCGGCGGCCCAGCAGCTTGCACATCACAGCTCCTCCGGTTGTCCCATGCGGGTCGGAGACTTGCTGGGGTCCGGAACCATTTCCGGCCCGAAGCGGCAAAACTGCGGCTCCATGCTGGAACTGTCCTGGGGGGGGAAGGAACCCCTGTCAATTGCCGGGGGCGCGCGCTCTTTTCTTGAAGACGGAGATTGTGTCAGCCTCTATGGACAGGCTGTTGGCGAAGACTATGTTATTGGCTTCGGCGCCTGCAAAGGCCGGATTTTGCCAGCAGATTGATGTTGTTACTGCTCTGTTTCGTCGTCATCTTCGGGTGACCAGATAAACCAGAGCAGAACAATTGTGATGAAGCCAACCAGACCGAAAAGAAGATAGGCGAGAAAGGAGCTCATGATCATGTCAATCATGATCAGGAAGGCCCCGGCGCCCAGCAGTATCAGAAAGGTGCGGGATTCCGGCGTGCCCTTGCTCTTGCGGGGCGTTCCCTTGAGCTGAGAGCTTTGCCGGGCACTTTTCCCGGTCTCGTCTCTCCTTGCCCATTCAGGCTCTGCCAGATGATCGTCAGGGTTGTCAGCCTGCGTGGAAAGGTCCGTGTGCAGCGTGTTTTCTGTTGTCCGGTTTGTAGCAGAGTGATCCTGTGCCGACAGTGCTTTTACTGAAGCGTCACGGGTGTTTGCGTTTGCCAGGTCATCGCTGTCTGATCCGGATGTTTTTGCAGGGGCCTTGTTGCTTCTGAGGCCTTTGTCGCCGGCCTCTTTCTTCTCCCGAGCTTTCAGAAAACCGAGCAGCTCTGCAAGCTTGCGGAAAAAGCGGTTCAGGAGTGGGGAGAGGGCATCGATCAGAAGAGCGCAGAGGTGAATGACAATCCAGACGCCGAAGCCTATCGCAGCAGCCAGACCGGTATATTCCAGCAAATCCTGTCCCAGAGGCATTGCTCCGGAGCGCAGGAACAACGTGCCGAGGAAAACCAGTGGTGCTATGGCGCCAATCAGTATGGCCAGACGGTTCACAGCACTGGAGGGATGGAGAAGACGCATGGGCCTGTCGCTTTTGTTTTGCGGATCACTTTAAAATTTATCAATATTCTGAATGGCTTTCTACTCCATTGTTCGCAAAGAAAAGGTAAAGGCATGAAAGGGTACATCCTGACAAAAACCGACATTGCCTCGATGGAAGGCACCAAAAAGGTGCACTTCATGAATAATAAAGCGCGTCGCACAAACTGGTCTCTCGGTGATCTGACAGGATTGAAGGGGCTGGGTTTTCACATCATCGAGGTGCCGCCGGGGGCCTGGTCGACGGAAAAACATGTCCATTATTTCGAGGACGAATGCCTCTATATTCTCTCCGGTCAGGCAGAAGCCACGATTGGAGATGAGGTTTTTGATGTCTCGGAAGGGGATTTTATCGGCTATCGCGCCGGTGGCCTTCCTCACAGCCTTTATAATTCAGGCAGCGAGGTGCTGAGGTGTATCGTGGTCGGCCAAAGACTGGCCCACGATGTTGCGGATTACACAGACAGGGGGCAGCGCATTTTCCGCAACGAGGGCATGGACTGGAACCTTGTTCCTCATGATGCTCTTGCAAAGCCCGAGGCCGGAGAAAAATAAACAGGGGCAGATTTTGACTGCAGACAGGGAAGTTAGAACTCTCTGGCGACACTGAATTCCACAGCTTCGATCAGCGCTGTCTTGGCTGTGCTGTCCGGGAAAATTGCAAGATCGTCAATGGCTTTGCTGACGTAGTCGCGGGCCATCTGCATGCTTTCTTCCAGCGCGTTGTATTTCTTCATCAGCTCAAGAGCCTTTTCCAGATCGCTGTCTGTCTGCTCCAGATCGCCGACTGTGCGCTGCCAGAATGCCTGTTCTTCCTCTTCTGCATTCCTGATGCAGATCAGAACGGGAAGGGTCATCTTGCCTTCGCGGAAATCATCCCCGATGGTTTTGCCCAGCTCGGCCTGCTTTGCCGAGTAATCAAGAATGTCATCGACAAGCTGGAAGGCAACACCGAGATTTTGCCCATAGCTGGAAAGGGCGTCCTTTTCCGCTTCCGGACGCTCGGCAACGATTGCACCCAGGCGCGAGGCTGCTGCGAAGAGAACAGCCGTTTTGCCACTGATCACTTCCAGATAGGATTCCAGTGTTGTGTCCAGATCATTCTGGATCATCAGTTGCTGAACTTCGCCCTCGGCAATAATGGCAGAGGCGCTGGACAGGGCTTCGATGACCTCAAGGGAGCCGTCGACAGACATGAGCTGGAAGGAGCGGCTGAACAGAAAATCACCCACCAGAACGCTTGGCTTGTTGCCAAAGATTGCGTTGGCTGTCGCCCGGCCACGGCGCAGATCACTTTCATCAACAACATCATCATGCAGAAGCGTTGCCGTGTGAATGAACTCGATACAGGCCGCAAGCCCGAGATGGCGCTCACCCCGATAATCACAGAGCTGGGATGCCGCCAGTGTCAGCAGAGGTCGCAGGCGCTTGCCGCCCGCCGCGATCAGGTGACCTGCAAGCTGGGGGATCAGGACAACGTCAGACTGCATGTAATCCATAATCAGCGCATTGACTTTTTTCAGGTCATCACTGACAAGATTGAGAAGAGTATCAAGTCCGGCTGGTTTGGCTTGCTTGTTTTGCGCGGCTTCCATGGCAGACAGTCTTTCTGTTGGTAACTGTTCAAGTCACCATGCTCTTATCCTATGCGGGGGGCAGAGTAAACTGTCTTGTTGGGCTTTTTGTTATTGATGAGGGGAGGGTGATGGAAGAAATCTATCGCAGTAACGATCCTGTGAAATTGTCATGGATTGAAGCTCTTCTGTCCGAAGCCGGAATTGACAGCTATCAAATGGACCTGCACGCCTCTGTCCTGGAGGGCTCTATCGGTGCGATCCCCAGACGGATCATGGTTCTGGGAGATGATTATTCCAGGGCAATTCGCATCCTGCAGGATGCCGGCGAACTGGAGCCTGTTACGGACAATCAATTCATCGGGAAGAGCCCGAAGCTGCCGTTCTGGCAGAGATGGTTTGGTAGAGAATGACTGGTGAAAACCCTTCTGTTGAACAGAGTTGTGATGACTTTCTGGGCGGGGCGATCCGTGTCTGGCAGCCGAAAAAGGGTTTTCGGGCGGGTGTTGATGCGGTTTTGATGGCGGCATCTGTTCCGGCAAAGGAGGGTGAGCGTGTTCTGGACCTCGGGTGTGGTGTCGGGACTGCGGCACTGTGCCTGCTGGCTCGGGTTCCGAAAACCACGGCGTGCGGTCTGGAATTGCAATCGGTGTTGTACCGTCTTGCGCTCAAAAACAGGGTGGAAAATGCCTTTGAGGCGCGCTTTACAGCGTTGAACGGGGATATTCTGAAGCTTGCAGATGCAGAAGGCGGCAGGCTTGAGGATGCGTCGTTTGATCATGTGATGTGCAATCCGCCTTTCATGCCGCCGGGGCGATCCAACCCGAGCGAGGACCCCATCCGTTTGCTGGCCAATCATGAAGGCGAGGCCTCTCTGGAAGACTGGATCCATGTCGGCCTGAGGCTCCTGAAGCACAAGGGAACACTGACGCTGATCCACCGCAGTGATCGTCTGGGGGATATTCTGTCCATTCTGCAGGCCAAAAAGGCCGGTGACATTCATGTCTGTCCGCTCTGGCCTGCATCGGGGGAACCTGCCAAACGGGTGCTGGTTCGCGCGCGCCGTTCTGTCAGGACGCCCATGACCCTGCTGCCGGGTGTTGTGATGCATCAGAAAGATGGCAGCTATCCACCAGAGATAAGGGCTGTACTTGCGGAAGGTGCAGCCTTGCCCTTCTGAAGGGCAAGGGAATTGATTTTTGAAAAAACAAACCTATTTGTTCTGTTGAAGATAAAACTCCGAAAATAGTTGGAATAGAAAAGACATGAAGCTCTCAAAGCTCAAGAAACTGCCTCTGATCAAAAAGCTGTTTGATAGTGATCCGGAGGTTTCGGTTGTTCACCTCAAGGGAGTGATTGGAAGCGGTGGAGCGCTCAACAAGGGCCTGACCCTCGCATCGGTTCAGGAGCAGTTGGAGCAGGCTTTTACACGAAAGGACGTCAAGGCTGTCGCGCTGGTGATCAATTCGCCGGGCGGATCGCCTGTACAGTCCGATCTGATCGGTCGTCGCATTCGCCAGCTGGCGGAGGAAAACGAAGTGCGTGTGATCGCCTTTTGTGAGGATGTTGCGGCTTCCGGCGGTTACTGGCTGGCCTGTTCTGCAGACATGATCTACGTGCTGCCGTCTTCTGTCATCGGTTCCATCGGTGTTATTTCTGCCGGTTTCGGTTTCCCGGAGCTGATCAAGCGCTACGGAATTGAACGCCGTGTCCGCACAGCCGGGATCAGCAAATCCACCCTTGATCCGTTCAAGGAAGAGAAAGAAGAGGACATTGAGCGTCTTCAGGGCATTCTTGGTGACATTCACGAAGACTTCAAGGACTGGGTGCGTACCCGTCGGGCCGGTCGCTTGCAGGATGAGGAAGACATTCTCTTTAACGGTGAGTTCTGGGCCGGTCGCAAGGCTGTCGATCTGGGGCTGGTGGATGAGGTCGGTGATCTGCACAGTGTCCTGCGCAAGGAATACGGCAAGGATGTGAAGCTCTTTGAAGCAGAGGCCAAACAGCCCCTGATGAAACGTCTGATGGGGGCCTTCAGTGATCCGATGGCCCGCTCTTTTGTCACGACTTTTGAGGAGCGACTGGAAAGCAGAAGCCTCTTCAGCCGTTTTGGCCTCTAGATTTTCAGGATGGTTGCCGTGTGGATGGACCTTGCAGCTTCCCCGGTTGCTGTCAGGCCTGTTTTGCAGGCAATAATCTGAGGGTTTTAAAAGGGAGATCTCTGGATCTCCCTTTTTGCAGTCAGTCGTTTACCAGCCCAGTGGTTCCCTGTCGCGGAAGAAGCCTCCGGTCGGTCCGTCATCCGGCAGGGTAGCGAGCCAGATTGGTGTGTCTGCGCCCTCTTCGGGAGAGCGGGGAGCCGTAAAGCCGCCCATTCCTGTGCGCACCCATCCCGGACAGGCCGAGTTGATCTTTACGTTGTTCGGAAGCTGGGCCGAGAGAGCCTTGGTCATGGCGTTCAGGGCCGCCTTGGCAATACCATAGGCGTTTGGTCCCAGAAGTCCCTCGGAAAAGGACCCCCATTCGGAAGACATGTTGACGATGCGGCCAAAGTTGTTCTTGCGCATGTGGTCCTCGAATTGCTGGATCAGATAGAAGGGGCCGTGGACCATGGTTGCCATGGAGACATCGAAGTCTCCCGGATTTTGCAGAACCCTCCTGTCGTAAAGGACGCCGGCATTGTTAACGAGGATGTCCACAGGACCGATATATTCTGCGCAACGCTGGATGGATTGCCTGTCGCTGACATCCAGCTCGACGGCTTCGGCACCGATGGTTTCAGCAGCTTCCATTCCCGAAGCAAGATCCCTTGCCCCGATGATAACCCTGCGGTCGTTCGCAATCAGTCCCTTTGCGATAGCCAGCCCGATGCCGCGATTGCCACCAGTGACCAGAACGGTTTTTGTCATCTTTGCCTCCCGGTTCGTCTTTTTGCTCATTCTTTTTGTGGAAAAACGATAGCACAAAGAAACGGGGGGCCAAAACAATCAGACTATTTTGTCACTGCATCTTGATTTGCGGACCAAAAGAGGCTTAGTTGAAAGAAGAAAACAGACTTGAGGAACAGAAAAGGCAATGTTGCAGGTCCCCTCTATAGGCAAGCTTTTGATTCTGGCGCTGGTGCTGGGTGGCATCTGGCTGTTCTACAAGGCCAAGGCTGGCCGTGAGCAGCAGCGCAACAGCCAGGGGAAAGGCCCTTCCGGGGGTGGCGCAGCAAAGGCCGCCCGGAAAACGGACGGTTCGTCGGTCGACATGGTGCAGTGCCCGGCCTGTCAGGCCTATATTCCTTCCGGAACAAACTGTTCGTGTGGCAGTGGCCGGTCCTGATTTTTGCAGACTGTCCTGCTCTTTGGAACCCGGTCTGATTGCGACATGAAACGGCCGGAGAGAACTGTTTCAAATTCTTTCAGATCAGCGGTTGATTCTTGCCGAAGCAGGCACTAAAGTTGCCGCGATTGCACTGTTTTCTGCTGTTTTTTCAAGATGAGACAGATTGAAGCCAGAGTGAATTAAATTCCTGTCTGTTGCTGATGGGCAGGAATTGGAACCAACAAAGTCTTTTAGCTGATTGCGCCCTATGACCGAACACGCAGAACAGACCAGTGCTCCCGGAAAACCGGGGCAGAACAAGGTCCCCAACCCGAAAACCTGTTTCCAGAACCTGATCCTGACCCTGCAAAGCTACTGGGCTGACAAGGGCTGTGTCGTCCTGCAGCCTTATGATCTGGAAGTTGGTGCGGGGACCTTTCACCCGGCGACAACCCTTCGGGCGCTGGGACCACAGGTCTGGAGAGCAGCGTACGTGCAGCCATCCCGCCGTCCGACGGATGGCCGCTATGGCGAGAACCCGAACCGCCTGCAGCATTACTATCAGTTTCAGGTCATCATGAAGCCGTCTCCCGCCGATGCGCAGGAGCTTTATCTGGGGTCTCTGGCTGCCATCGGTCTGGATCCCTCTGTTCATGACATCCGCTTTGTTGAGGATGACTGGGAAAGCCCGACGCTGGGTGCCTGGGGTCTTGGCTGGGAGGTGTGGTGTGACGGCATGGAAGTCAGCCAGTTTACCTATTTCCAGCAGGTTGGCGGGATTGACTGTAATCCGGTGCCACTGGAGCTCACTTATGGTCTTGAGCGTCTGGCCATGTACGTTCAGGGTGTCGAGAATGTCTATGATCTTGACTGGGATGGAGTTCCGGTTGAAGACGGGGGAAAATCCTATGGAGATGTCTTCCTGCAATCAGAGATCGAGCACTCCACGGCCAACTTCGAGATCATGACCACCGATGTCCTGTTCCAGCATTTTATTGATGCTGAAAGGGAATGCAGAAACATTCTGAACTACGGTGAGGAAAAGGGGCGTCTTCTGCCGCTGCCAGCCTATGACCAGTGCATGAAGGCCAGCCATATTTTCAATCTTCTGGACGCCAGGGGAGTGATCTCTGTAACGGAGCGTCAGGCCTATATTGGCCGTGTCCGCGACATGGCAAAGCTTTGCTGTGAGGCGTGGTTCGCCACCCAGACCCAAAACGAGACAACAGCTTCTTCGGAGACAGTGTAAGAGCCATGGCTGACTTTTTTCTGGAACTTCACTGCGAGGAAATCCCTGCGCGCATGCAGCACAAGGCTGCGGATGATCTGGCCCGGCTGGTAACGGAACGGCTGAAAGAAGCAGGTCTGGAGCATGGCGCTGTTGAAAACCTCTTTACGCCGCGTCGTATGGCGCTCTCCGTCCTTGGACTGCCGGACAGGCAGCCGGATGTCAGGAAAGAGAACAAGGGGCCAAAGGTCGGTGCGCCTGAAAAGGCGCTTGAAGGCTTCATGCGTGCCAATGGTCTGAACGACATCTCCGAGGCGACGGTTCAGGAAACGCCAAAGGGGCAGTTCTATTTTGTTGTCGAGGACATCGCCGGGCGACCGACAGCAGATGTCTTGCCGGACGTCATCGTTTCAGCGCTCAATGCCTTCCCCTGGCCCAAGTCGATGAAATGGGGGCACAACACCCAGCGCTGGGTGCGCCCGCTGCATTCCATTGTGGCGCTTCTGGATGGTCAGGTGCTTCAGGGTGCTTTCGAACTGGGTGACAGGACACTGGAGTTCGGTAACAGCACCAAGGGACTCCGTTTCCCGAAAGCAGGACAGATTTCTCCGGAAACCATCGAGGTTTCAGGCCTGGAGGACTATTGTTCCAAAATGGCAGAAGCCAACATCATGGTTGATGCCGCCGAGCGCGAGGCCTTTATCGTCGACGAGGCTGCGAAGCTGTGTGCTGCGGAAGGTCTCAGTCTGAAGGAAGACAAGGGCCTCTTGCGCGAGGTGACGGGTCTGGTCGAACGTCCGGTTGTCATGATCGGGACGATCGAGGACAGTTTCATGGAGTTGCCTGATGAGGTTCTTTCCACCTCGATGAGGGAGCACCAGAAGTATTTTTCCACGCTCAGGGCTGATGGTTCTCTGGCCAACCGCTTTGTCTTTGTTGCGAACACCAAGGCGGAAGATGGAGGGAAGACCATCGTTGCAGGAAATGAGCGGGTCCTTTCATCCCGTCTTTCCGATGCGCGCTTCTTCTGGGATCAGGATCGTGCGGAGCCTCTGGAAAATCGAAACGCGGCGCTTGAGAAGATTGTCTTCCAGAAACAGCTTGGCACAGTCTGGGGCAAAGTCAGCCGTATGGTTGAGCTGGCCGGACTGATTGCCGGTAAAACATCCGGTGATGTTGCGCAGGCCAAACGTGCTGCAACGCTTTCCAAGGCAGATCTGACCAGTGGCATGGTTTATGAGTTTCCCGAGCTGCAGGGGATCATGGGGCGCTACTACGCACAACATGGTGGCGAGGATGCGGCTGTTGCCGATGCAATCGCAACGCACTACGCACCTGCCGGACCTTCGGATGACTGCCCGTCTGCGCCTGCCTCGGTAGCGGTGGCCCTTGCGGACAAGCTTGATACCCTGGTCGGCTTCTTCGGGATCAGTGAACTCCCGACAGGTTCCAAGGACCCTTTTGCCCTTCGTCGTTCCGCGCTTGGGGTGATCAGGCTGATTACCGAAAACGGCCTGCGTCTCAACCTGCGTGATCTCTTTGCCTTTGCCTATGATCTGTACGAGGCCGGTGTTCTCACTGAGGGCAGGGAGGCGACAGTTGAAGCCCTGATGGCGTTCTTCGGGGATCGCCTGAAAGTCACACTGAAAGACAAGGGCGTGCGTCATGATCTTGTGAGCGCCGTCTTTGCCAGGGGCGACGAGGATGATCTGGTGCGCCTGCTGGCCCGGGTCGGGGCTCTGTCTTCCATGCTGGCGACAGAGGAAGGCGCCAATCTTCTGGCAGCTTACAAGCGGGCTGCGAATATTGTCCGCATTGAAGAGAAAAAGGACAAAACGAAACACGATGGACCTGTTCGGCCGGACTTGCTGGAACAGGCCGAGGAAAAGGCTCTTCATTCCGGCTTGCTGGTTGCCCTTGAAACGGCACGACCTGCACTGGAGCGAGAGGAATTTGGTGCAGCGATGGCAGCCCTGTCCGGGTTGCGGGCTGCAATGGATGATTTCTTTGACCAGGTCACTGTGAATGCAGAGGCCCCCGAGGTCAGAGCAAACCGCCTGGCGCTTCTGTCCATGATCGGGCAAACGTTGGGCGCGGTTGCAGACTTCTCCCGGATTGAGGGGTAAGCGACCATGCATAAGAGTGTGAACAGGCTTGTAAGCGTTTAAGATATTAACCTGACAGAGCCTGTCCCCATGAAAGAGGCTCTGTCAATCCAACAGGAGACACAGATGCCTCAGACCAAGTGGGTCTACACCTTTGGCAACGGAGCGGCGGAAGGCCGTGCCGAAATGAAAAATCTTCTGGGCGGCAAGGGAGCCAATCTGGCTGAAATGTCGTCTTTGGGTCTGCCGGTGCCGCCCGGTTTTACGATCACAACCGAAGTCTGTAATGCCTATTACGACAACGAGAAGACTTATCCCGAGGGTGTTTCCGCGCAGGTTGATGAAGCGCTGAAGGCGATGGAAGGCGTTGTCGGCTCCCGTTTTGGTGATGCGTCCAATCCCCTGCTGGTTTCTGTCCGTTCGGGGGCGCGTGCGTCCATGCCGGGCATGATGGATACCGTGCTGAACCTGGGCCTGAATGATGAAACTGTGGCCGGTCTGATTGCTGTATCCGGTGACGAGCGCTTTGCCTATGACAGCTATCGCCGTTTTATCACCATGTATTCGGATGTTGTGCTGGGGGTTGATCACTTCCACTTCGAGGACATTCTTGATCTCTACAAGGAAGACAACGGACTGATCCTTGATACGGATCTGGGCGCAGAGGACTGGAAAAAACTGGTCGTTGAATACAAGGCCAAGGTCGAGGAAGAAACGGGCTCTCCCTTCCCGCAGGATCCGCGAGACCAGCTGTGGGGAGCGATCAATGCCGTCTTTGCGTCCTGGATGAACCAGCGCGCGGAAACCTATCGTAAGCTTCATGATATCCCGCGTTCATGGGGCACAGCTGTAAATGTTCAGGCGATGGTCTTTGGCAACCGTGGCGATGACTGTGCAACGGGCGTTGCCTTTACGCGCAATCCCTCCACCGGAGAGAAGGCCTTTTACGGTGAATTCCTGATCAATGCACAGGGTGAGGACGTTGTTGCCGGTATTCGTACGCCGCAAAACCTGACCCTCAAGGGCAAGGAAGACAACAATTCCGATCTTCCTGCCATGGAAGAGGTGATGCCGGAGGTGTTCAAACAGCTTGATGAAGTCCGCACGAGGCTGGAAAAGCACTACCGTGATATGCAGGATATCGAGTTCACGGTGCAGGCCGGACAGCTTTACATGCTGCAAACCAGAAATGGCAAGCGCACAGCCCAGGCCGCGCTTCAGATTGCGGTCGATATGGTCGAGGAAGACCTGATCACGCCCGAAGAAGCCGTTCAGCGGATTGAGCCGGCGTCTCTGGATCAGTTGCTGCACCCGACGCTTGATCCGGATGCAGAGCGCAAGGTGATCGCACGTGGTCTGCCTGCATCACCGGGAGCGGCGTCCGGAGAGATTGTCTTTACTGCAGATATCGCGGAGAAGAAGGCGGCTGCTGGTGCTTCAGTCATCCTCTGTCGTCTGGAAACCTCACCGGAAGACATTCACGGCATGCATGCTGCGACCGGTATCGTCACAGCGCGTGGTGGTATGACTTCTCACGCTGCTGTGGTGGCGCGCGGCATGGGGCGCCCTTGTGTGTCCGGTGCGGGCGAACTGCGCATCGACAGCAAGCACAACACCATTATGGTTGGTGAACTGACCCTGAAGGAAGGGGATATTATCACCCTTGATGGCGGGACCGGTGAAATCATGCTGGGCTCCATTCCGACGATCGAGCCGGAACTGACAGGAAACTTCGCGAAGCTCATGGAATGGGCGGACAAAACCCGTCGTCTGAGAGTGCGTACAAATGCCGAAACACCTGCAGACTGCCAGGTGGCCCGGAACTTTGGGGCCGAGGGCATTGGGCTTTGCCGCACGGAGCACATGTTCTTTGATGCCGACCGGATTGTTGCCGTGCGCGAGATGATCCTGGCGGACAGTGAAGAGGGGCGTCGCAAGGCTCTGGCAAAGATCCTGCCCATGCAGCGTCAGGACTTTACAGAGATCTTCCGCATTATGTCCGGCCTGCCCGTAACCATCCGTTTGCTGGATCCTCCATTGCACGAGTTCCTGCCGCATGGTGATGCGGAAATGCAGGAGGTGGCAGATGCTGCGGGTGTTCCTGTGTCCAAGCTGCACGAAAGAGCGGTCAAGCTGGCAGAGGCGAACCCGATGCTCGGTCACCGTGGCTGTCGTCTGGGGATCTCCTACCCTGAAATTTATGAAATGCAGGCGCGTGCGATCTTTGAAGCGGCCATTGCCGTTCAAAAGGAAGGCAAGGATCAGGTTGAGCCCGAGATCATGATCCCGCTTGTCGGTTTGCGCAAGGAGCTTGAAATTCTGCGCGCTCTGGTCGAGCGTGTGGCAGATGAAGTCTTTGCAGAGCAGGGTGCCCGGGTGAAATATCTGGTTGGTACCATGATCGAACTGCCCCGTGCTGCCCTGCGTGCTGCGGATATTGCCGGTTCGGCCGATTTTTTCAGCTTTGGAACGAATGACCTGACCCAGACAACCTTTGGCCTGTCCCGCGATGATGCCGGGGCTTTTCTGGGAACCTACGAGCAGCGCGGCATCATTGAAAAGGATCCGTTTGTTTCGCTTGATCAGGATGGTGTCGGCGAACTGGTTGCTCTTGGGTCGGAGCGTGGACGTTCCACGCGGGCTGATCTGAAGCTTGGCATCTGTGGAGAACATGGCGGTGATCCGGCTTCTGTTGCCTTCTGTCACAGAACGGGTCTTGATTATGTGTCCTGTTCCCCGTTCCGTGTGCCGATTGCCAGACTGGCTGCTGCACAGGCAAGCCTGAAAGGCGAATAGGCAAGGTTGCGTTTCCCCTTTGAAAAAAGCCTGTCTCGTTACGAGGCAGGCTTTTTGCTTGATGGTCCAACAGCTTTGTTCCGTGACGGCAGGAAAAAATCTGCCTGTTGTACTGCCATCTGCGAGAAAGGTCCTTTGCTTTATCCTTTTGCCTTGCCTGTTGCGACTTGTAACCCTTCCCCGGGTTTTAAAGGATTTGTTCCCGGTTAACCTCGTGGGCCTGTTTCGGTTCGGGTGATGAAGCGGGAGAGTGTCTGGTCAGATGCTGTCCTGATGCGTTGTCTGCATCATTGCCCGGTGCTTCCGGTACTGGAAGCTGTGCTGTCTCGCGCGACATTCTTTTGACAGGGGTGCGGGGTTTCAAATCCCGGGAAACCTTTCCTTAACTTAGTGGTTGTATTAATTCAAAAAAACCAAATGGGTGGCAAGGAATGAAAAGAACAATTTGTGCCGTTATGACAGGGTTGCTGCTTGTGGGGTGCGCTTCTCCCCGAACAGCAACAGTCTATGTTGATCCTGCTGATCTCTCTCGTGAAGAGCACAAGCAGAAACTTTATGCGATCGAGAAAAATCTGAAGCAGTGGGACCGTGTAAACCGGTTGGGTATACCTTTGCTGGTTTCATCTGTTGACTTTTGTGATGATGATGAGCGTACAGCCTATTACGGGTTCTCTGTATGGAATGAAAAGTTTGGTGCCGATGATCAGTATCAGCCTCTTATTCTTCAGGAGTATGGGTTGAGCGAGGTTTACCAGATCAGATATATGGTTGAAGGTTCTCCTGCAGATGCTGCTGGCTTGAAGGCAGGAGATCGTATCCTTGAGGTTGGTGGTCAGGAGATTTGGTCGGGGCAGTCGACAAAAGACAAACGTGTCAGCCTCGAGCAGGCATTCAGGACAGTTTATGAGGCCAGGGAAGATTACGAAATCCGGTTTGAGCGGGATGGGCATGAAGACGAGGTGACGTTGGCCTTTTCAGAACAGTGCTCGTATGGATTGATCTACAAGAAAAACGATTCTGAAATTAACGCTTATGCAGACGGGGAAAACGTTCATATTACAGCCGGGATTAACCGCTATCTGCAGGAAGACAACAAGCTGTCCTTGGTTATTGCACACGAGATCGCCCACAATGCGATGGGGCACCTTGATGCCAAGAGAGCAAATGCTGCAGCTGGTCAGGTGGGTGGCTTTATTTTTGATATCGCTTTGGCCGTTGTTGGTGTGAATACAGGAGGAGCCTTTTCTGACCTTGGCGGAGCAATTGGTGCAACGACCTATTCGCAAGAGTTTGAATCAGAGGCTGATTATGTCGGAATGTACATCATGGCCAGGGCGAAGTTGCCCTATCATGGTGTCGAAGAGCTTTGGCGGGATTTTGCTGTCGTCAACGACAAGAATATCACGCATGGTACCAGTCATCCGAGCTCTGCCGAGCGATATCTGAAAATTGCAGCTTATGCCTCGGAAATTGATGAGAAAATTCTCAAAGGTGAGCCTTTGGAACCCAATTACAAAGAACAGCAGGAAACCGGTACCCCACCGAAAGAGTAATCCTGAAGCAGGATCAATCTGTAATGAAAAGCCCGGCCTTTGTGCCGGGCTTTCTGTTTTGATCTTCAGGACACCATCTCGAAACTGTGTGTCAGCTTTGCCGACTTGCCGAGCATGATTGAGGCCGAGCAGTATTTTTCGGCCGAGAGTTCAATGGCACGCCCGACAACGTCCTCGGAGAGCTCTGCGCCCTTGACCTTGAAGTGCAGATGAATGCCTGTGAAGACCTTCGGGTCTGTGTCTGCACGTTCGGCCGTGATCTCGCATTCAACATCTTCGACCGTCTTGCGCCCACGCTCCAGAATAAAGACGACATCAAAGGATGCGCAGCCTCCCAGTCCCATCAGCAGCATTTCCATTGGACGTGGTCCCATGTTGCGTCCTCCGGCGTCCGGAGCCCCATCCATCAGGACAGCATGACCGGACCCGCTTTCAGCCAGAAATGCTTTTTGTTCAACCCACTTGATACGTGTTTTCACCGCTTTCCCCTTTACACTGGATGTTTCTTCGATGTTCAGAACCTTCTTGCGCCTTATTCTGTTGAATTTGCCTGATGGATCAAGGCGAAAGGGATTCAGGCCGGTTTTTTGTCGGGATCTGCAGAAACAGTCTCTGTTCTGTGCTTGCGGATGACTGTGATCAGGCATCCCATGCTCAGCAGACAACAGGTCGTGCTGGCGAGAATGACCAGATCGTATCCACCTTCTTCCCAGAGGAGTGAGGCCGCATAGGGAGAAAGCGCAAAGCAGAGGAGGTAGGGAACGGCCATCAGGCCTGTGACCTTGCCCAGTTGTCCCGGGCCCATGACTTCGCGGGCAACCAGGGGTTTGATGATGCTGACCACGCCGTATGCAGAGCCCTGAAGCAGAACAAAGGCGGCAATCAGTACAGGCCAGTTTGCTGATCCCCAAAGCGCAATGGAAGCCAGTGTCAGTGACAGGAAGCAGGCAAGGGTGACCTGAAGCAGTTTCAGCTTTTTGTCAAAGGCCATCCAGACCATACGGCCGGCAACCTGCATGGGGCCGATCATGGAAACAGCCAGGATCGACAGTTCTGCAGAGAGACCTCTGTCCCGAACGAGAGGCAGGAAGTGGTTGAGCAGGGCGCCATGATTGAGCGCCATGAAGGAAAAACCGAAAGCCAGAAACCAGAAAAGCGGACGTTTGAGAATGATGACTGTGCTTTTTGAAAGTGTTGTCGGTTCTGCTGTGCAACACAGTGTGCTGCCGTTTTTCATCAGATGGGATCCAATGCCAAGAGCCGGGACAGCGATAAAAACCAGAACAGCAGCAATCACCCTTACAGTCTGGTCAACGCCAATCAGGTCACTGAGATAGTTTGCGGCGGGGAAACAGATTGTGCTGGCAAAGCCTGCTGCCAGTGTCACAAGCGTAATGCTGCGTTTTGCCTGCTCTCCGTGATAGTAGACCATAAAGGCAAAACAGGGTTCATAGAGGCATCCTGCCATGGCCACACCGATTGCGGCCCAGATGAGATAGAAGGTCGTCAGATTTTCTGCAAAGGGCAACAACGGCAGAAGCAGGCTTCCCAGAAGGGCGCTTCCTGTCAGCAACAGGACACCGCGTCCCCTGTCAATCTGGGCCCCTGCGATTGGAGCGAAGAGAGCAGAAACAATGACGGCCAGAGCCAGAGCAAAGGTCATTTCCGGGCGCGACCAGCCATAGCTCTGTTCCCAGTCGAGAAGCAATGCAGGGAAAATATAATAGAGACCTCCCCACAGAAGTGTTTGCCCGATCGCAACAAGGCTGACAGCTGTTTTCATTGCTCAGTCCTGATCGTTCTGGCGGGGGGCTTCTTCGTATTGGCAGCAGGCTTCTGTGAGGAAGTTTACAAGCTGATCCATCATCGGGTAGTTGGCGCAGGAAATAATCTGCCGCCCCGATCTGCTCTGCAAAACCAGTTCTGCCTGAACAAGCTTTCCAAGATGGTGTGCGAGTGTTGAGGCCGGAATCCCCAGCTTTTCCTGAATTGTGCTGACCCCCAGGCCCTGTTCACCGGTTTTGACAAGAAGGCGATAGAGTTTCAGGCGGACGGGATTGCCCAGTGCATCCAGCTTTGGAGCCATGATGTCTTCAGTCAGGGGAGTGATCGTGTTGTTCATCGGGGAAGCTCCATAAAACTATAAAACCGGTTTTATGGATATTTTGTCTGAAACTTTTTGTCAATTCATTCCGGAGAATTGATCTCTATCAATGTCACAATAATAATAGGGTTTTATGGTTCAGATGTTGCGGCGATGACCGTAACGGGTGTTCTTCCCGATCCTGGTGATCCGTCCTGTCCTGAACTGTGGTAGCGGAAGAACACCCTTTTTTTATTTCATTGAAAGCGCCCCGAATTCCTGCTCCCTTTTGTTGAGCAGCCTGAAGCGTTTTGTCTGACAGGAAAGATTTTACAATGCCGGTCAATTGCCCCGAAGAGCTCTATCGCCTCAAGAAAAAAACAGCAGCAGACGCTGTGGAACTGATTGTGGATGGAAAGCCGCTGGCTCTCTCCATGGGGGTTTCCCAGCCACCAGCCCTGATGTCTGCTCTTGCGGATCGGGTACGACGCGGCAGCATGACGCATTTGCCTGTCTATTACATGCATGGCGCCTCCCATTCGGTCGGCAACCTGTTCCACCCGGTTTGTCTGGATGTGGTGAAACCGCATTCCCTTTTTCTCTCTGCCAGTGATCGCCGCATTCAAAAGGCTGGTCTGGAGCAGGGGAAAATCTGGCTTCAGCATGTCCCCTGTACATTCCACCAGGTTGGGCGCCTGCTGACAGAATCCGTTGGTTGTGACAGCTTCATGGTGACTGTTTCAAGGATGGATCGGCATGGTTACATGTCTCTGGGAACCAACTGTGACTATGCAACGGAGCTTGTTCGTTCCGCCAAGCAGGTCATTGTCGAGGTCAATGACACGATGCCTCGGGTTTTTGGAGAGGCGCTGATCCATGTTTCAGAGGTCACAGCACTGGTGGAAAACTCTGTTCCGGTGCCGGAGGTTCTGCCAACCAGTCCGGGAACGGAAGACGAGATTATCGCACAGCATATTGTTGAGCTGATCCCGGACGGGGCAACCATCCAGATGGGGGTAGGGGGCGTTCCCAATGCTGTTGCGAGCTATCTGAAGGATCACAATGATCTGGGCCTGCATACGGAATTGATGGTGCCGGGACTGATGGGTCTGATCAAACGCGGAAATATTACAGGCCGCGAAAAGACGCTCCACAGATTGAAGCATCTCTTCACTCTGGCCCTTGGCAACAGGGAGCTTTATGATTTTATGGACGACAATCCGTCTCTGGCAGGTTATCCGGCGTCCTATATCAACAACCCGGAAGTGATCGCAAAAAATGATCGCATGATTTCGGTAAACTCAGCGCTTCAGATTGACCTGACCGGGCAAATCAATGCAGAGGCTATTGGCGGACGCGAATATTCAGGTCCGGGCGGGCAGCTTGATTTTGTGCGGGGTGCCTTTGCATCCAGAGAGGGGAAATCCTTTGTCGCTTTGCATTCAACCGCACGGGCGGGCAGTATTTCCAGAATTGTCCCCCGGCTGGAAACAGCGGCAACCGATCCCCGCATGGACACGCATTATGTCGTGACCGAGCATGGCATTGTGAACCTGAAGGGGTTGTCCATCAGCCAGCGTGCAGAAAAACTGATTGGTCTTGCCGAGCCGAAATTCAGGGATGAACTGCGTTTTCAGGCGATTGAGAACGGTTATATTGCATCCTGATCAACCGGCGAGTTTTTCATTTGGTTTCATGGAATGGTTCCCGAAGCAGGACCGGGGATTGTCTGTGGCGGCGCAAATCTTGCGCTTTCGCGAAGGGACGCTAAGATGCCGACAACAGATTGTGGTTTGGAGCAATCGGTGTCCCATTCAGAAAAGAGTATGATCCCATGACCAAGCGGCTGACCTGCCCGGCAATTCGTTCCTTCAAAAGTGAGAAAAGACCGCTGGTTTGCCTGACGGCGTACAGTGCCCAGATTGCCAGTCTTCTTGATGATCATGTTGATCTCCTGCTGGTGGGGGACTCTCTGGGGATGGTTCTGTACGGTTTTGATACAACCTTGCCGGTCACCCTGGACATGATGATTGCCCATGGCGCTGCTGTTGTGAGGGGATCAAACAGGGCGGTTGTTGCCGTTGATCTTCCCTTTGGAGCCTATCAGCAATCTCCGCAGCAGGCTTTTGAGGCGGCTTCACGTGTCATGAAGGAAACCGGAGCTTCTGCTGTGAAACTTGAAGGTGGTGCAGAAATGGCTGCAACCATTGCCTTTCTTGTTGAGCGCGGTATTCCCGTTTTTGGTCATGTTGGCCTGATGCCCCAGCATGCGCAGGTTGTCGGTGGCTTTGTGAAGCAGAAAAACAGGGACAAGATCCTTGCTGATGCCAGGGCTGTCGAAGAGGCTGGTGCCTTTGCCATGGTACTGGAATGTGTTGATGAGGACCTGAGCCGGGAGGTTTGTGATGCTGTTTCCGTGCCGGTTGTCGGTATCGGGGCCGGAAGTTCCTGCGATGGCCAGGTGCTCGTGACAGAAGACATGATTGGTCAGGGCAGCGGTTATGTGCCTTCCTTTGTGCGTCAGTATGCAAGGGTTCACGAGGATATCTCAAAGGCCGCGGAAAACTATGCAGCCGATGTCAGGACCGGAAAATTCTAGAGGGCTGTGAAAATCCCGTTGCTTTTATCTTCCGGGCATTCCAAAAGGAAGCACAGGGCGGGAGTTCCCGCCTGTCTTTGAAAGGATCAGGGCATGACAGACAAGACAGATCAGTCTGGGCAGGAAGAAAGCCTTCTTGAAGGACTTGAAGAGGAACTGCAGGAATTCGGGGCTGATGATCTCATCGTTTTTGGCGTCAGGTATGATGACGATGATGAGCTGGAACTGGCCATCTGGGATTCCCTGGATGATCCGGCCCTGCTTGCGGACATGCTGGAAGACTATCTGGAATCCTACCGGGACGAACATGGTTTGAACGCTCCGCAGCCCAATCGTCCGGCTGGTGGCTCCAGAGGCGGGAAGCCTTTTGGAAAGCCAAGGGGGAAACCGTCAGGCCGCCCTTCAGGCTCCGGCAAGAAAAACGATTGATAAAACTGCTGTCTCAAAACGAGGAATAGAACCAACCATGAGTGATCTTGCAGAAGAACGCCCCGATCTTGATCCGAACGGCGAGGGAAGCTGGAGTGCGCGCTTTGTTTTCCGGGGAACGGAATACGGTTTTCCGGTCACCCGGGAACTGATCGAACAGGAAGTGCGTGACCAGCTCAGCATCAAGGGATCCCAGCGCAAGGCTATCGTTCGTGCGACAGAAAAGAAAGTGGCACGGGATATCAAGATCGGTGTTGATAATCTTCAGGGGGAAAAGCTCAAGGATTTTGAGTGGAACCTCTTTATCCTCTTCGTTGATGATGTGATCGCCGGACGCCATGTGAAAATGCGCGAAGATGAAGCGGTTTTCTCAGCAGTGATGGAGGACGAGCGTTTCTGCGACGCCTAGTTCCCGCTGTTTTCAGGTGACAACGCTGCAATCCCCGGATTGCAGCGTTTTTGCTTTTGTGCTACCTTTCGTACAAGGCAAGTAGTCTGTTTACATCTGAATTCGGTTCAGCCTTCTCAGGAAGAGGAGTTTTCCAATGGCAATCGGCGGTCTGTCGAGCCTTTTCGACAATGCTCAAAATCAATTGCAGGCTCTGCGCGAGGCTTTTTCAGAACGGAAGCCCGCAGCGGCGGATGCTGCTGCGCAAAGCGATGTATCTGGTCAAAATCAGCGTCGTCCGACGCCTGTGCCCAGGGATCAGGTTCAACTGAGCGGTAACAACCTTGTCGCTGAAGATCTGAACGTTCCTGTGGGCGAAGAGGCCAAAAAGGAGCTTGCAGAGGTGCAGGCCGATATTAGCGAGCGGATAATCGGGGAGTCCCTTGATGCGATTGTCGGACGTCTGGCCGAGGTCTTCTCGAAAGTGGGGGGGACGTTTGAGGAGGCCTTGAACAAGGCCAGATCCTTTGTTGCCGGTCTCAAGGAGGCCATTGCCTCTGCGGAAGGCGAGTTTTCCTTTTCATTCGAGCAAAGCTTTGCGCGCTTTTCCAGCAGCTCTGTTGCCTATGCGGGAGCGGACGGAGCGGGTTTTGCGGAGACGGAGCAGGCCTATTCTGCCTTTCAGTCGCTTGATATCTATATCAACAAGGATACTGGCGAGTTTTCCTTTGATTTCACGTCTGCACAGATTGAAGTGACAACCACCGTTGCAGTTGCGCAGGCGCCTTCCGCCGGGCAGCTCTCGAGTGTGCTGGATCGGTTGATTGAAAGCCGCAAATCCTTTTCAAATGCTGTGGAAAGCGGGCAGGATGCCGTTTCGAAGGCACTTGAGGATTTTCTGAATGAAGCCGTGGAGGTTGCCAGGGAACAAGGCGGGGAAAATGAACCTGCTCCGTTCCTTTTGGTCCCGCGTGAACTCGAAGATGTCAGTGACAGCGTTCAGCGTTTACGGGTTGATCTGCAGGTTCCCCTTGGTTTTTTTGACAGAAACGGGCGACTGGGGGCTTCGTTCCAGCCGATAGAAGGAGAGGCCCTGCCCTTGAAGACGAGCTCGCAGAACCCGCTGGGCTCCAGACTTAGCGAAAGCGCCTGAACAGCTTTCCCGAATAGAAAAAAGCCTTCCGTTTTTCGGAAGGCTTTTCTTTTTTGTCTTTTATTCCGGGAGCACATCGTTACCCGTTGTGCATACGCACCATGGATTTCATGTTTTTCCGGGCTGCCTTTGGCAGGACCAGAGCGAGCCCCTTGAAGGTTGTGATAAATTTGGGCAGGGCGCCTGCTGTTCCCATGCGTGAACAGGGGAAACTGCCACTGTTGAACTGTACAGGATTGCTGCAATTGCTTGAAACGCGCAGGGCATGCGGAAAGCCGGGACGGTAGCCGGCGGTAAAGGCATAGTCTTCACTGGCTTTGTCACTGAAACGCAGCTTCATCCAGCCTGTTTTGTAACCCAGGGGTTCCTGAAGCTTCACCATGGCCCAGCCTTCCTGTTCGCGTTTGATAACGGAAGAGAGTGTGGTGCGTTCTTTCGGATTGTAACTGGCGGGAATGCTGTATTCGGAAATTGCAGATCCTGCCAGACTTTCATCGTTTTGATAGCCCGCCTGATAGAACAGTTCGGAAGGAGACCACCACCTGCCTTCTGAAGCATTGTAAAGGCAGCGTGCCCGGACCAGCATCCGGTCGCTGTGAACCATGACCGCTGTGCAATGTCCCTGGCCACCAATGTTCAGGCGTCCCATCGAACTCCAGGGGTAGCTGGAAGCGTCCACTCTTTGTGAATTCCTGTCTGATGTGGCGATTGAATTTGCCGCAACAGAATCGACTGCTGTTGTGTGCAGGACAGCCACACATGCGAGAACTTTGGAAAAGTGAAAGAGATGTTGTGCAGAAAGGCGGTGGAAAGGCAGAGATTTCAGCGAGCTTTTAAACAGGGGCACCAGGCAGATCCAAATTCAGACAGTCAGGTTTCAGGCAGAGGAGCTCAGGGATCGGAGAAAACCCTGATATTCCAAGCTTTGCGATGCCTATTCATTAGCAGGGGAGGAGGGCTCACCTGAAGTGTCAAAGGCGTGGCATTTCTGTGATTTGATGACACGGGATTTAAGAAAAGGTTAACCGGTTAACGTTCAGGTCTGCTTTTTATAGTAAAATCGCTCTTTATAAAGATTTTGCTTAATTTTCTAGTCACTTGTTCCCTGACTTTGAATCAGATATAACAATGTTAGTTTATCAACGAGCTTCTTCGATTCGATTACATTGGGGATCATAACGTAATGATCAAGTCTCTTAAAAAAGGTGTTGCAGCGACACTTCTGGTAGCTGGGCCATTGGCTGTGCTGCCTGCACAGGCCGGACCTCTTGATGCTCTCTTTGGTGGTTTTTTTGATACAGATTCCGCCCATGAGAAAGAAGCAAAAGGTATCGCGTTCAGCAATGCGCTGTTTGAAGGCTACAATCAGCTTTCTGCTGATGTGGATTTCCCGAGCAATGGCCGCGATGCCGAGCTGTTCAACCACAAGGCCCGCGCTGCCGGTTCCCGTTCTGCTGTCCAGGCTGATTCTCCGATGGACCGTATCCTTGATGCCGGTCAGGTTGCTGAGTTTGAAGCTGCGCTGCTGGAAATGAACAAGATGTTCGATCGCGGTGCGACTGTTGTTGCTCCGGACCTCGCTGCTGAAGCACAGGTCAGCTATGACTGCTGGATTGAGGCAACTGAATATCGTTCCTCCACAGCAGGTGATTGCAAGCAGCGCTTTGATGAGGCGATGGCTGCACTTGATAACGTTGCAAACTTCAAACTGACCGAGTTTGCGCCTTACGAGGTTGCCGTTGTCGAGCCTGCGCCGGTTGTCGAGCCTTTCGATCCACGCTCTGATGCCTATCTGGTGTTCTTCAACTTTGACAGCACTGTTGCAACGTCCTCCGGTCGTGTTTCCCTGGATGAAGCCCTGGTTGCTGCGTCCGAGAACCCGAACACGACACTGCGCATTGTTGCTCACGCTGACCGCTCCGGGACAGTTGATTACAACCAGGCTCTTTCTCAGCGTCGTCTGTCCATCGTGATGGAAGCCATGGCTGATGCAGGTATTGATGTCGGTCGTATCGTTTCTGATGCTGTTGGTGAAAACCAGCCTCTGATCCCGACAGAAGACGGTGTTCGTGAACCGGGCAACCGCGTTGTGGAAATCTTTATCGAGTAACAACAACTCGACAGGAACATTTCGCTTTCTTTGAAAGCTTGTATATGCGAAAGGCGCTCCGTTTTGGAGCGCCTTTTTTGTCGTCTTTTCTCTTGCATACTATGTAAATCTATACAGCTTTTTAAATATAACACATATTGCTATGTTTTTTGGGGTTCTTTTCCTTGTGATCTTTATCTGCAAACCCTACTATCTTCGAGAATAGGAGTGGTATCGCGATATTGATATGCAAGCGCTGTCGCAACCACTCCGGGGGTATGTGGTTCAAAATCCGGAGTACACGACGATGGACAAAAATGAAATCAATGTTTCTGGCGTTTCTTCAGTTGAAGAGGGTCTCTCGGGTCAGGAAGGGAGTGCATCCCTGATTGGCCAGGCCGTATCGGTTCCCTCTTCCGAAGGAGCGGAGATTGTTTCTGTTTCTCCGGGGCAGGAAATCTCGCTTGATTTCCCTGCTGATGCCGCGACGCCGTCCGTTGATGGAACAAACTTTGTCCTGTCCTTTGACGAGGATGGTGATGGTGTGTCCGAACGGTCCATCGTTTTTGAAAACCTCGTCGGGATTGCAAGCGAGAGCTCTGCAGCCAACATGCCGACACTGATTGTTGGTGGCGTTGAAGTTCCGGCTGATCAGCTGATCGAGCAGGTGATTGCGCTGGCCTCCGAAGCCGCTCTTGAAACAGCCGCCGGTGCTGCTGCCGGTCCCCAGGGGGGCGGTGGTTCCTCCTACAACGATGATCTGGGCAGCGTTATCGGGTTGCTGGATGCCCAGGATGGTCTGGACGGCACAGACGGTGGCCCGCTGGATGGTGTCGGCTTTGAAACGGTTGTTCCCGATCCTGCCGAAGGTGTCTTTACCCTGAGCTTCCTGTCTGCCGCGACCGTTGTTCCTGTGGTTGATTCTCTGGAAGGAGCCGGGATTTCCGGTACTTTTGCCGGCGGTTTTGAAGATGCCCTGCCAAACCAGAATCTCGATCTTGATGGCGACCAGAGCAGTGAAGGTGATGACGGCACTGATGACAATCCCTTTGTTGAGGGTTCTCAGGAAGCCGTTGCAGCACCGATGCAGCTGATCTTTACCTTTGCTCCGGCCGATAACGAAACGCTGGATACTGTGACACTGGCAGGTATTGAAGGTTTTGACGGCTCCGGAGATGCAGGAACAACGCGTCTGTTTGTTGGTGGTTTTGGGCCCGAGTTCGAAGTGACTGCCCTGCCTGTTATTATCACGCCTGAAAACTTTGGGTC
>NZ_JBBUTJ010000009.1:0-76262 GCF_039592655.1 Carbonatibacter coralli
GCAATTTGTTGATGATCTGCTCTGGTGTGTAACGACGTTGCTTTCCCATTTGATTTCTCCTTATTCGCGGGTGGAATAAGTCAAAATCCGAACTCAAACAATGGAACACTTCAATGGGGGCAGGTCAAGGGCTTCAGGCTTTGCCATCCCCTGCTTCTGCGTTGTTACTCAAAACGACAACTGCCGGAAGTGAGGGAGGCAAGATCGAAAGCTACCCCCGTCGCATTGTCTGTCTTGATCTCGGGTCGTCTTCTACGCTTATAAGGCTCGGATTGCCCCCTGTGGGCGTTATTGATGGTGCTTTCTGGGAGTACTGGGTTGGAGAACCCGAATTGCCGGACAGTGTCGTTGATATCGGGCAGGATCTGGTGATCAATCTGGAGGCGGTTTCTCGCCTGAAGCCGGATTTGGCGATTATCACTTCCTACACGGAAAGCCACAGGGCTGCTCTGGAAAAAATAACCCGGGTCCACTCCATTCCTGTCTTTGACGGGAAGGGGAATCCCATGAAGGTGTCCCGTCAGACAACTCTGGAACTCGGGGAACTTCTGGGATTGGAAGCAGAGGTTCAGGATTATCTGGCCGGCTTTGACCGGAAGATGGAAAAGGCGCGTGAACTTGTGGCGCGGAATGATTTTGCTCCGGTTGCCATGGTCAATTTCATGGATGATCGCCATGCGAGGATTTATGGCGAACATTCCATGTTTCAGGATGTGCTGGATTTTATCGGCCTGCAGAATGCCTGGAGCGGATCAACAAATTACTGGGGTTTTCAGACAATTGGTCTGGAGCAGCTCGCTATTGCTGCCAATGCCTTTGATGAAATGGACCTTATTGTCTTTGAGCCAATGGTTGATGATGTGAAAAGAACGATGAAAGAGAGCCCTCTGTGGACAAATCTCTCCTTCGTGAAACAGGACCGCTTCGTCATTTTCCCCCCTGTTATTGCCTTTGGAATGTTGCCGACAGCGGAACGTTTCCTCGATCTGCTGGTGGATTATCTGGAAAGTCGCTACACATGAGCGAAACACAAAGAAACTATGCGCCGGTTCTGGTCATGTTGCTGGGGCTGTTGGCCCTGGGATTGTCCTGGCTGTTGATGGGGCACGACCTTCAAGGCCTGCTCAACGGTGGTCTTCAGACGGATCACTATTCTATCGGGCAAATGCTTGTGCTTCATTCCGGTTTGCCCAGAATGACTGTGGCGATTATGTCCGGTTTGGCGCTGGGATTGTCCGGCGCTGTTTTGCAGCTTGCCCTCAGAAACCCCCTGGCCTCTCCGACAACAATGGGCGTGTCATCAGGGGCCTATCTGGCTCTGGTCATTGCCAGTCTCTACTTCCCGTCTGTTCTGGAACATGGGCGTGAAGCCGTGGCTCTGACCGGTGCAGGTTTGACCGCACTGATGGTATTCGGGTTGATGGCTCGGGGGGACTTTTCACCTGTTTCGCTCATTTTGGCCGGTTTGATTGTCAGCCTTTACTGTGGTGCTCTGGCCTATATTCTGGTTTTGCTGAATGAACGCTATCTGGCGACCCTGTTTATTTGGGGGGCTGGTTCCCTTTCCCAGCAGGGATGGGGAGGCGTGCAGGATCTCTTGCCTCAGCTTTCTGTTGTTCTCATTCTTTGTGCACTGCTGGTCCGTCCTTTTTCTCTTCTGATTTTGGGGGACAGCAGCGCATCTTCGCTGGGAGTGTCTCCGCGAACAATCCGCTTTTTCGCTGTTGCCCTTGCAATTGCAGCCGCAGCCCTGGTGACCAGCGCTGTCGGAGTGATCGGATTTGTCGGGCTTGTGGCCCCGATGATCGTTCGCTTGTGCGGGGCGCGAAGGGTTGTCTCCCAGATCGTTTGGGGCGCGCTGATGGGGGCTGTCCTCTTGTGGTTTACGGATGCAGGCATTCAGTTGCTGTCGGGGACATTCCGTGAATTTGTTCCGACCGGAGCGGTTACAGCCCTGTTGGGAGCTCCGCTGTTGCTTGTTCTGATTCCCCGGATGAAGTTTGATACGGTGCTTCAAAAGGCAGAATTGCCCCCGGTCTGGCGTGCCGGATCCGTTCAGTTGTCTCTGGTAATTTTCAGTGTACTGGCTGTCCTTGTCCTTGTCATGGCAATCGGGCTTGGACGCGGTGAAGCCGGTCTGGGATGGAGCCTTGATCTGACAAACACATGGGAAGAGCTTTATCAATGGCGTGTTCCGCGTGTCCTTTCAGCTTTTGGTGCGGGCATTCTTCTGGCACTTTCCGGTTTGATCCTTCAGCGCCTGACAGGAAACGTGATGGCAAGCCCGGAGGTTCTGGGCATTAATGCAGGTGCCATGATCGGTGTTGCAGTCTGTCTTTTTCTGGTTGGTAACAATGCCGGAACCCTGACAGTGGGTGCCCTGTTCGGAGCGAGCGCTGTTCTGGCGGCGCTTTTTGCCTTTGGACGGAAAAGCGGGTTCCAGCCTGAGAGAATGATCCTGATTGGTGTGGCACTGGGGGCCTTGATTGATGCCCTGATCAGCGCACTCGCGGCATCCGGAGACTTGCGGGCCGTTCATTTGTTGCGGATTATGTCCGGATCAACCTACGGTGTTTCACTGGAGGCTGCTGTTGTGGCCCTGATTATGGGTGTTGTCTTTCTTGTGCCGCTTTTGTGGGGCGCGCGCGGGATGGAACTTCTGGCGCTTGGCGACAGGGTTTCCGGTGCGTTGGGCATGAACGTCAGGCGGACGCGGTTTGTTCTGTTTGCTGTCGCAGCCTTTCTGACAGCAGGTGCAACAGTTCTGATCGGACCCCTGAGCTTTATCGGTCTGATGGCTCCGCATGTTGCACGGGCCATGGGGATCTGGCAGGTACGGGCCCAGTTGCTGGCTTCGGCTCTGATCGGGGGGACGCTGCTGGTGCTGGCAGACTGGATTGGTCGCATGCTGGATTATCCCTATGAAATGCCGGCCGGTTTGCTGTCTGCTCTGGTCGGGACACCTTTGTTGCTGATTTTGCTGAGCAGACAAAATGCTCTGGCCAGAAGCGGGAGTGCGTGATGCTGTCTTCAAGTCTTACTCTGGAATTGCCCTCTGCCGATGAAATCCTGCGTCAGCAGATTCCTCATATCGAGGAGCACGGACTTCATGCCCAACCGCTGGAAGACGGTCGTTTTCTGATCGAGAGCGAATATGGTCTGCTGTATCTTTCCGCAGATCAGGAGCAGATGACCTTCGCACTTGAAACGCAGAGGGAAGAGGCGCTGGAATTCATGCGCAGCTTTCTCAGTGAATATCTTCTGGAGCACATGCCTTTCCTTGCGGAAGAGCACCTTGTCTGGAAAGGGCATGTTCCGGATGAGGGAACACCATCCAATTTCCGGGTGATGACAGTGGTCAGGCGCGAGGTCCTGCATGAAGGAATGCTTCGCCTGACGCTCTCCGGCGAAGGACTGGAGAGCTTCTGCCATGGTGGCTTGCACTTTCGCCTGCTCTTGCCGGTCAATCCGGGACGACCACCGGTATGGCCCGTCAGGGCGCGTTCGGGTAAGGTCCGGTTTCCGGAAGGGGAAGAGGCGCTGTACAACCGTGTCTATACGGCACGGTTCGTTCGGCCGGAAGCCGGTGAACTGGACTTCGATCTGGTCCGACACGCTGGCGGTGTTGCGTCCGACTGGGCTGAAACGGTGGAACCCGGATCTGTCGTCGGCGTTATGGGACCGGGCGGAGGTGGCTTTCCCGATGCCAGGTGGCTCTTGATGGGGGGGGATGAGACAGCGCTTCCTGCGATCTCCAGAATTCTGGAAAACTGTGCCGCCGATGTGTGCGGACAGGTCTTTCTTGCAACGCGTCAGGCGGACTGGAAAGTCGGGTTGAAAAAACCTTCGGGTGTTGAGATTGCGTGGCTGGAGGACGATGGTGTCGCTCTTCCCAAAGCCCTGCTTTCAGCTCGGATCCCCGATATGGAGGGCAGTTATGTCTGGTTTGGCAGTGAGCAGCAGCAGGCGCGTGAGGTTCGGAAGGTTTTGAAGTCTGACTGGCAATTGAAAACAGATCAGTATTACTGTGCAGCCTACTGGAACAGACAGGCCAGTGGGGAACCGGAGCTGTAGGGCTCTGGTCGGCATTTTAATTGATATTGAAAATCAATCTTATTTGTATAGTATGTGGCGCAAATTGAGTTATAGCCCAGCTGGTATAAATGAAGCAGAGTGATGTTCAGCACTATTATGATTCCTATGGAGTGGAACTCCATAATTACCTGAAAAAACAGGTGAAATCACCGCAGGTTGCCGCTGACCTCAGTCAGGAGCTTTTCGTCAGACTGCTGAACAGCGAACCTGCAGGCAAACTCGACAATCCACGGGCCTATCTGTTTCGTCTGGCTTCAAACCTTCTGGTCGATCATTTCCGGAAGAAAAATCCTGCAGCACCTCTTGAGGGGGCTGATGTCCTTGATGCAATGATGGACCGCTCCCCGGACCCGGAGCAAAGCCTTCTTGATCGGGAGAGGAACGGACAGATTCGCAGGATCGTCCGGGAGCTTCCGGCAAGGCAGCGGGAAATTATAACCCTGCACAAGTTTCATGAAATGAGTTACGCGGAAATCGCTGAGAGGCTCGGGATTTCAAAAAACACCGTCATGGTCCACATGGTCAGGGCCCTGAACACCTGCCGCATTAAAATGGGTGGGAAATAGAATGTCTGTTGGAGTAATTGTTTTCTGTGCGTTAAACGTCTTGAGTCCCGAGAGATGCTGCGATCAGTGCCCGCGAAAGAGCAAAAAGACATGGTAAAAGAGCAGGAAAACCTGACGATTGAAGAGCGTGCAACGGAGTGGTTTGTAGCCTTGCGGGACCCGGATTTGTCCGAAGAACGACGTCTGGCCTTTGAAAACTGGCTTGCCCGGGATGAAAACCATCGCAAGGCCTATCAGGATATTCAGGAACTCTGGGACCTTGTGCCGGAAGTTGGCGAACCTGCCGTTTCGCAGGATATTCTTGAAGCTGCTGAGCTTCTGGAATTCAGGCAGAAGGGGAGAAGGAACAACGGAATTCCCAAGGGGGAAAGGACAGGACATGGCTTCCGGTCCTGGGCCGCGGCTGCAGCTGTGCTGCTGATGGTCGGAGCCGGTTATCTCTCTTTGCAGGGGCAGTGGCTGTTTGCCGATTATACAACGGCGTCGGGGGAGCAGACTCTTGTGGAGTTGCAGGATGGTTCTTCGGTTCTGCTCAATGTCTGTTCTGCTGTTTCTGTCCGCTTTGATGAGCAACAGCGCCACGTTTCCCTGTTTGAAGGCGAGGCCTACTTCTCTGTTGAGAAGGACAGGGGGCGTCCGTTTGTTGTCGAGACCGAACTGGGAAGCGTGCATGTTCTGGGAACGGCTTTTGCCGTCCGCAGGATTGGAGACAGTTTAAGGGTTTCTGTCACTGAAAACACCGTGAGGCTTGAAGGCCTTCGGGAGGCTCCTGTTGTCTTGCAGGAGGGAGAGACCATTGAGCTTGAGGCAGAACAGCTGAGTGTCAAGCGGCCACTGAACAGGCTTTTTGATCTGGCCTGGATGAAGGGGCGTCTGGTTTTTGAAAACGCGCCTTTGACAGATGTCCTGAGTGAACTGGAGCGTTATGGAGAGAGAAGAATTCTGGCAGTTGGCCCGGCTCTCGACGATATCTCTGTGACCGGTTCCTTTCCGCTTGATAACGTGGATGCGGTTCTGGAGGATCTTGAGAAAAGCCTTCCTGTGCGACTGGTCAGGGTTTCCGGTTATCTGGTCTTCGTTTATCCGGAGAACTGGACGCATTCGTAAAAAAATATTTTTTTGTGTAATTGCTTTTCCCGTTTCTGTCGTCTTCACAGCATACAATCAAAAATGAGAGGCATTCGCATTTGTGATGTGCCTCCCTGCAGTGAAGAAATCGAGATTGCATATGAAGACCAGTATCAGTTTGTTTGCCTTGGGTTTGGCCATAGGTATCGGGGTCGCGACCCCTGTTGTTTCACAGTCTGTTTATGCGCAGGAAAGTCGGGTTTTTGACTTTTCGATCAAGGCGCAGCCCCTGTCTCTGGCCCTGCTGGAATTCGGGGAAAAGACAGGTTACCAGATCCTCTTTGATTCCCGTCTGGCACAGGGAACCCTCTCGAACGGAGTAACAGGTTCCTACCGTGTTGATGAAGCTCTCCGGGAGCTGCTGAAAGGCTCTGATCTCAGCTACAGCATTACAGACAACAACACGCTGATACTGGAAGCAGGACAGCTTGAACAGAGTGGTGAAACGCTGACACTGGACCCCATTACTATCACCGGTGAGGGGGTGGCCCGGAGCCTCAGAGACACCGCTTCGAGTGTTTATGTTGTCGATGGTGAGCGCATTCAGGAAAGTCCGGGACCGCAGACAATTGAAACCGTGATCAATCAGGCTCCCAATGTGCTTGTCAACGGAACCAACAGTCTGGCACCGACCATTCGGGGATCGGATACAACCGGCCCGCTGACGGCAGCGCGGGGGCTGATCGGTGGTGCGCGTCCCCGCAGTACCATCAATATTGATGGGCGGGATTTGACCTACAACGAATATGTCTTTGGACGATTTTCTGTCTGGGATACCAGGAAGGTCGAGGTTTTCATGGGACCACAGACAACCAACAGCGGGCGGAACTCGATATCCGGAGCTGTCTTTGTCGAAACCAATGATCCGACTTTTGACTATGAGTTTGACAGTCAGGTGCTGGTCGGTTCCTCCAACACCCAGCAGTATTCTGCCGTTGTTTCCGGCCCCCTGATCGAAAACCAGCTTGCTGTGCGCGCTGCGATTGACAGCAGAAACCACGATACCTTTGTGACCCAGACGGGGCTGAGGCCCGATTTCCCTGTGAGTGCGCGTGACGATGATTATCTGAACGGCCGGCTGAAGTTTCTGCTCCTGCCAGATGATATTCCGGAGCTCAGCGCAAAACTGACGCTTGCCCGAAACGACAGTGTAAGACCCCAGTCCGAAGCGGTTGATCTGCCGGCAGAAAATCTGGTGAGAAACAACGATGAACACTCCGTTCTGGAAAACTCGACCAACAGTGCCGTGCTGGATCTGGAATATGAAATTGATGATACTTTCACTCTGAGGAACGTGTCCTCGATCACCCGGTCGGAAACGAAGCGCCGTCAGGAGCCGGGTTATGGCAATACAGATATCGAGCTTGATGAATATGCATCCGAACTCTACCTCGACTTTGATCCGGTTACCCTGCCTTTCAAGGGCCTGATCGGTACCTCTGTGCTGAAAAGTGACCAGGAGGATTACTTCAACACCTCCATTATCACCTTCGGAACCGGTGAGTCGGACTATGATGACGAGCAGTTGAGCTTCGGGCTCTTTGGCGAGGTGACCTATTCCTTTACAGAGGCTCTGGATCTGACACTGGGGCTTCGCTATCAGTACGACAGACAAAAGCGCGTTGGTGAAAACCGGAACGGGCTGGTTGCCATCGCTCTGGACTATGAGGAAAGCTTCGATGCCTTCCTGCCCAAAGCGGCTCTGTCCTACGATGTAAACGATGAGCTGACCATCGGGGCGAGCGTTTCAAAAGGGTTCAATCCCGGAGGAGCGACGCTGGACTTTACGACCTTCACGCCGGACACCTTCGACGAGGAAACGCTTGTCAACTATGAGCTTTTCACCCGGGCGAGTTGGCTGGACAACCGTCTTCGGACCAATGCGAACATTTTCTACACTGACTTCAAGGATGCCCAGCGTCTCTCTGTGGTCAATGGTGTGACCCAGCTCGACAATGCTGATGATGCGCGCTCTTTCGGTGCCGAGCTGTCCTTTGAATACAATCATTCGAAAGAACTGGATTTCTTTGGTGGCATGGGTCTGCTGCAGACAGAAATCGAGAGCTTTGAGGGCTCATCGACTGTTGTCAACGGGAACGAGTTTCAGCGTGCGCCGAATTACAATGCGACCTTCGGTGTGAACTATCGCCCCTTCGAAGGCTGGCAAATTACGGCCAATGGCCGGTTGAGTGATGGTTACTTCTCGGATGATGCCAATACAGAGATCAACAGGGTTGATTCCTTCTTTGTGGCGGATGCCAGGCTTTCCTACAGCTACAGGAATATTGAAACCTTTGCCTATGTGACGAACATCTTTGACGAATTCTATGAACTCGAAAAAAGACAGCACGGCACTGCAACGGCCTTTTCCATCGTCGGGGATCCCCGCGAAGTCGGTGTCGGACTGCGGGTGCGGTTCTGATCTGATGGCTGTCAACTCGCGGAAACAGGGGATGTTACGGACATCCCCTGTTTTGTATCCATAAGTTTTATAGCGAAATCACAATTTTGTAAGTTTTGTGACAGAGGATTTGTTGTAAAGTTTACAGCTGTAAGCAGCTGCTTGTGTGTTGCACTCCTTACTCGCTTAACAAATAAAAACAGGGATAAAGATATGAAACGCCTTCTTATCACCTCAACAGCTTTGAGTCTGTTGGGAACAGCGGCCTTTGCCGATGGCCATCTTCCACAGGAAAACAACGACTGGTACAAGGCTGCGCAACAGGAACTGAAAGCCAAAATGGCTGTGGCGCCAATCACAGGCAAGGCCAAGAATGTCATTGTTCTGGTGGCAGATGGAAATGGTGTTGGCAGCAACTATGCAACGCGTATCTATCAGGGCCAGCAAAAGGGTGGCTTTGGTGATGAAAACGTTATGTCCAAGGAGCAGTTGCCGCATCTGGCGCTGGTGAAGACCTATAACGTCAATGCACAGACACCTGACTCAGCGGGAACAGCCACTGCGCTTTTCAGTGGTGTGAAGACCAAGGCGGGTGTGATCGGTGTGGATGAAACGCTCAATCGCGGAGATTGCAGCACTGTTGAAAGCGCGTCGGTTGCCTCCATTGCGGAAATTCTCTCTGATGCCGGAAAATCCGTTGGTCTTGTGACCACAGCGCGTCTGACCCATGCGACGCCTGCTTCTGCTTACGCCCATGCGGCTGACAGGAACCACGAAGACGATTCCAAGCTGCCTGAAGGCTGTACAACTCCCGATATTGCATCGCAGTTGATCTCTGCGATGGAAAAGGGAACTGTCGATCTGGCAATGGGCGGCGGTCGTCGTCACTTCCTGCCGAAAGAGGCAAGGGACAATGAGGGCAAGAACGGCAAGCGTACAGACGGCAAGAACCTGATTGAGGCAGCAAAGGCCAATGGCGTCCAGTATGCCTGGGACAGCAAAACGGCGGATGCGCTGAAACTGGATGGTTCTCCTGTTCTCGCTCTCTTTGAGTCCTCTCACATGAAGTATGAAAACGATCGTGCCGGAGAGCCGTCACTTGCCGAGATGACGGAGAAAGCGATCAGGGCTCTTTCGAATGATCAAGACGGCTACTTCCTGGCCATTGAGGCCGGACGTGTGGACCACGCCAATCATGATGGCAATGTGCACCGCACTGTGACTGACGGTGTGGCCTTTGATGACGCTGTCCGGGTTGCCATGGAAATGACCAATCCGGAAGAAACGCTGATTGTTGTGACGGCTGACCATGACCACTCCATCGGTTTCAACGGAACCTGCGGTCGTGGAACACCCATTACGGGTCTGTGTTACGGCGTGGACAACAACGGTGTGAAGCACACCGGTGAACTCAACCTTGCCAACGACGGGAAGCCCTATTCTGTCGTGGGTTACCTGAACGGTATTGGTTCCATTCTGTCCGAAGGCGGGCAGGGATCCCGTCCGGTTGTGACACAGGAAGAAGCTGTTGATCCGGATTACATCCAGCAGGCTCTGATTCCGATGGATTACGAGACCCACTCTGCTGTTGATGTGGCTGTCTATGCCCGTGGTCCCTGGGCTCATTTGCTCAACGGGACTGTTGAACAGAACTTCATCTTCCATGTTATGAAGTATGCTGCAACCGGACACTGATCTGTCCACCGGAAAAAGCCTCCCGAAAAGGGAGGCTTTTTTATGCTTCCAGAGCCTCGAGGGCCAGTCCCTGACAAACGGCCGAGAGCTTGTCCATTTCCACCATTCGGGCACGGGGCAACATGGCACGGGTTGCATCTTTCAATGCTGTCAGATTGGTTGAGCCACCGGTCATAACTGCATGTGACACCTGATCTGCGCGAATATTGCCCAGTTGAAGCGTTTCTGTGATGGCCCTGTTAAAGCGGTCCAGATCGCTTTGAAGGATTTCAGAAACCTCCTGCAGGTCCAGTGATGTTTCTAGCCCGTGCTCAATGGCTTTGAGGTTCATGCTCCATTGATCCTGCGAGGACAGCGCGATCTTGGCTTCCTCGACAGTGTTGCAGAGGCTGTGCCCGAGTTCCCATTCGATCACGGTTTTCAGCCGCTGCATTTCTTCCCGTGCGGCGCCGTTCTGGATGATCCAGTTCACGTCGGACCGCTTTTCGCGTCCATAGAGGAAAACAATCTCTGACCAGGTGGCCAGCATTTTGAAAACCCAGTCCGGAAGCAGCAGGTTTTTGTCACCTTTTAAAAGTGTTTTGTATCCCAGCAGGGGCATGACCTTGGCAAGAGACAGTGCCTTGTCAAAGTTCGTCCCGCCCAGACGGATACCGTGGTTGGCGAGAATGGCCTCTTTTCTGAGAGTTTCGGACGCGCCGCCAGAGGCAAAATCGAGAAGGGTGAAATCTGTTGTACCCCCACCCACGTCGACGATCAGGGCAATGCCCTGATCTGTTTTGTCTCTGTTCGTCGCAGCAAAGCAGCGCGCTGCCGCCAGAGGCTCGTATTGAAAACGGATGTCTTTGAATCCCGTTTCTTCCAGAATGCTGCGAAGGGAATTCTCTGCGGCATCATTGTGCGTCGTGCTGTTGTCAACAAAATGAACCGGGCGCCCCTCGACAACGCGCTCGAGTTTCTGCCCGGAGTGTTTTTCCGCACGGATTTTGACGCGCTCAATGTAATCCTGAATCACAGATGTAAAGGCGCGACGCTGTCCGTTCAGGACGGTCTGTTCGCTGATCAGGCCTGTTCCCAGCAGGGACTTGATCGAGCGCAGAAGACGTCCTTCCTCACCGTTGAGGTAATCCTGGATCGCCTGACGTCCCATGGTGATTTTGGGCTCGTTGTTATAATAGAAAAGGGCTGTTGGCATGGTGATCCTGCCCTCTTCCAGTGGACAAAGAGTGATTCTGCCATCCAGAGCCAGGCCGATTGCAGAGTTACTGGTGCCGAAGTCGAGACCGCAGCTGATCATCGCAGAGCCTTTCCGTTCAGGTCGCATGGAGGCGCCTGATCTTTTTCCAGGAGATGTGTGTCGAGGGAGGACCGCTTATAGGGGGCGCTGGCTGCTCATGCAACCTGTTTGTTGTTCTTTCCTGACACGAACCGATGTAAGGACAAGGTCCTGTGTGGCCTGATAGCAAAAGGGAACAACATGACCGCTTGCCCAGCGCGGAGACAGATCTTCTGTCAGGCGCAGGAGGCCTGTGCCGGGTGTGAGCAGCCTGAACAGTTCGGAGCTTTTGAAATCGGAATAACGGGGAATGTCAGGATAGAGAGCCTTGAAGAGGCTTTCCTTCGCAGAAAATAGAAGTGTCAGCATCCGTGAATTCATTTGCCGGCTCCAGAGCGCCTGTTCCTTTTGTCCCAGAATGACACTGGAAATCGCCGGAAGTTCTTCGGGCAGAATGGTTCTCTCGAGATCCACTCCAATGCCCCGGTAAAGGCGGGAAGGACCAACAGCCGCAATGGCGAGGTTGTGGCTGTGTGTGATGGAACCCGTCAGACCTTCCGGCCATGAGGGAGAACCATCCGGGTTGCGTGTGGGGAAGCTTTTCTGCCCCCTGGTTTTCTGGATTGCTTCTGCTGCACAGAGCCGTCCGGCGATGAATTCTCTCTGGCGTCTGGCAAGGGCATTTTGCAGCTGATCCGGAAGGTCCAGAGCGCGGGGAGCTGTCAGCTTTTTATCAAATCTCATGGCGATGAAAAGACAGTCGTCTGTGCTTTCAGGCCACGGGGATATTTCTACAGGGCAATTGAGAGGCAGTCTGTGAAGACCATCAGGCCCGCAATCCTGAAGGGCTGCGGGCCTGATGCTGGTTGAAAGCTGTTGGTTATGCTGCAAGTGTTGCGCCGCCATCAACGACGATATCCTGCATGGTGATATGGCCGGCCTGATCGGAAGCCAGAAACAGCACGACATCGGCGATGTCATCCGGTGTTGCAATCTTGCCGAGGGGAATACCCAGCTTGTAGTGTTCCGGCAATCCGGAAATCAGACGATCCCTTGCTTCCGGTGCACTGAGCATGCCCTGTAACATGGGGGTGTCCGTTGAACCGGGCGACACCACGTTGCAACGTACTCCATAGGGCGCAAGTTCCAGTGCAGCAGTATGGCTGAGACTGATCAGGGCTGCTTTCGAGGCTCCGTAACCAATCATGCCAATGCGGGGAACGTGGGCGGCGTTGGAAGCAACGTTGACGATACTGCCATGGCGCTGTTTCCTGAAAACGGGTGCCCATTGCTGAAGCATGAAGAAAACACCACCGGCATTGACGCTGATGCTTTCCTGCCAGTCTTTCGGATCTGTGTCCTCAAGAGTGCCGAGGCGCAGGACCCCGGCAGCGTTGATCAGGATGTCGAGCCTGTCGGCTTCGGCCTTGAGGCCGTTGCACAGGCTTTCGACCTGTTCCGGATCGCTGATGTCTGCCTTCAGCAGTCTGAAGGCAGGAGGAACGTCCACGGAACAGTCACGGTCAAAACCCGTAACGTCTGCTTTCAGTTCTGACAGGCGTTCGGCAATGCGTCGCCCGATGCCGCGTGCTGCACCGGAGACCAGAACACGTTTGCCTTCGAACAGGTCTGCAGGAACCGGACTGTCTGTTCTCATGTCATGATATCCGTTCAGGCTGCCAGTTTTTTCTGTTCAATCAGTTCCTGCCAGGCCTTCAGCGTTGGAACGCGGGCAAGCTCTTCAAAGCCGACGACGATGCCGCGCTCCTTGAGTTCCGCAGCAAGCTTCATCACCTGCAGGGAGTCCAGACCGTAGAAGATCAGGTTTTCTTCCGGATCGATCTCCTCGGAATCCTCGATCAGTTGCTGCACACGGGTTGCAAGCCACTCGGCCAGTGGTTCATCCTCTGCGGCGTCACCGGTGACCTGTTGTGTATGGACCACGTGTCCGCATCGTGTTGCAACATACTGAAGAGCCATTCTGTGCTCGGCTTCGGAGAAGTCTGCAACAGCGTCGCCGACCATGAAGGCCTGAATGTCGTTCATAAAGGCGTCGACAGAAGTGACCATGCAGCCAATGTGAGCGTAAACCCCGCCGACCAGCAACTGGTCGCGGCCCCAGTCCTTCATGCGCTGCTGCAGATCGGAGCGCTGGAAGGCACTGTAACGCCACTTGGTCAGGACAACATCGTTTTCATCGGGTGCGAGTTCGTCCGAGACCTTTTGCAGTTCCGGATCAACAACAGTCAGGCCGGGCCCCCACATGTCGTTGAGCAGTGCGCGGTCTTCCGGAGACTGGTTGTGAGGCTGTGCGGTATAGACGACCGGAACACCGTTTGCCCTGGCCCATTTTTTCAGGCGGACAAGATTGTTTGTCAGTGTTTTGACCAGTTCGCCGTCCTCGCTGTAGAAGCGCAGGAAATAACGCTGCATATCATGGATGAGGAGAACAGCACGTTTACTGTCCGGGCTCCAGGGAGTCTTGTTGACCGGAAAGCTGGAAGGAACGGGCATTGGATAGTCGGCAATTTTTGGGATGGCCATTTTTTGTCTCGTTTTCTATGCTGTGAGGGCTGTGGGATGAGCCTTGGCTGCGAGCTGGTTGCGCAAGGCTTTCTTGTCAATCTTGCCGACGGCTGTCAGCGGCATCTGATCAATAAAGAGAATGCGGTCCGGAAGCTTGTACTGGGCAATCCCGAGATCCATGAGATGGCGTTTCAGGGCAATGGCTTTCAGATCGGAGTGGTCCGGGACAATGAAAGCGCAGCTTTTCTCGCCTAGACGCTCATCTGCGATGGCAACAAGAGCGGCTTCCCTGACACTCTCGTGGCGGAGCAGAAGGTTTTCGACCTCTTCCGAGGCAACCTTCTCGCCACCGCGGTTGATCTGATCCTTGATGCGTCCGACAACGCGCAGGTTGCCTTCTGCTGTTTTCATTACCAGATCGCCGGAGTGGTAAAACCCGTCCTGATCAAAGGCTTTCGCATTCTGTTCCGGACTCAGGAAATACCCCCTGAAAGTGTAGGGTCCCCGGGTTGCCAGAGCGCCGGCCTGACCATCGGGAACTTCTGTGCCGTCTTCATCAAGGATCCGGATTTCGTCGTCGGGGCTGATTGGTCGGCCCTGCGAGGTCAGGATCTGCTCTTCGGGATCGTCGGGTCTGGTGTAGTTCACCAGACCTTCAGCCATGCCGAAGACCTGCTGTAGCTGGCAGCCGAGCTTTGTCTTCACGGATCGGGCAAGAGTTTCGGCAAAGCTGGCACCGCCAACCTGTAACAGTTCAAGCGAAGCAAGCGAGGTCGAATCCTTCTCAGCATGCTCAAGCCAAAGCTGAACTGCCGAAGGCACCAGCGCTGCCATTGTCACCTGATGCTTTCTGATCTGTTCAAAGCAGATCAGAGGCTCCGGGCTGGAGGTCATCACGACTGAACCGCCTGCATGGAAAACGCCCAGAGCACCTGGCGAGCTGAGCGGGAAATTGTGTCCGGCCGGAAGGGCACAGAGAAAACGGGTTTCAGGCGTCACCTTGCAGATTTCCGCACTGGCTCTGATGCTGTAGTCGTAATCGTTGTGAGTGCGCGGGATCAGCTTCGGTGTACCGGTGCTTCCGCCGGAAAGCTGGAAAAAGGCAACAGCATCAGCAGGCGAGGGCGAAGGTTTGAAGGACGGAGAGCCCTCTTTCGCGAGGACGGCGGTCAGGTTTTTCTCTCCGTTTTCCTCGCCTGCCAGCAGTACAGTTTGCAGGTTGGGCTGTTCGGACTGTAACTGGCTGATAAAGTGATCATTGGCGAAAAGCTCGTGCTGTCTTGAAGCAATCAGCAGCTTTGGCTTGATCTGATCAGCGTAGGAGGAAAGTTCAAGTGCACGGTGACTGAACAGAGCGTTGACCGGTGCCACTCCGGCTTTGAGCAGGCCGAAGAAAACCACATGGAACCCTGCAGTGTTCGGGAGCTGAACGAGGGCGGTGTCGCCTTCTCCCAGACCCTTGTCCTGCAGGAAGGACGCAAGATTTCCGGCCTGCTTGTCGAGTTCTGAATAGCTGAGAGTTCTGTCACCGCAGATCAGCGCGGTCGCATCAGGCCGCTCCCGAACCTGCTCGTCCAGGATGCGGGTGAGGGGTTGATCGATCCAGTAGCCTTTCTGACGGTAAAGATCCGAAAGCTGCTCCGGCCAGGGGGTGTAGGGGATTTTCATAGTCTGATCCTGTCGCCTAGGCCCCGAGACCGCATGCATTGAGCATGGTGCTCATTTTGGTCTGGATCTCGTTCCATTCAGAGTCAGGCTGGGATGCTTCAACAATGCCTGCACCTGCAAAGACCCGGATGACATCGTTGTGGACAATACCGCTGCGGATGGTAATCACCCACTCTCCGTTCCCCTGCAGATCGCTCCAGCCGACAATGCCTGTGAAGAGGCCGCGTTCAAAGGGTTCCACAAAACGGATCAGTCTGTGAGCCAGCTCGGTCGGGAAACCGCAGATGGCAGGTGTCGGGTGAAGAAGACAGGCAACCTGAAGCGCTGTCATGGACGGATCTTTCAGCTCGGCTTCAATAACGGTGGAGAGATGCCAGAGCGCGGATGTGCTCAGAAGGGAGGGACTGTCCGGAACAGAGAGTTCGGCACAATGAGGTTCCAGAACCCGTTTCATTTCCCGAATGACAACGCTGTGTTCGTACTGGTCCTTTTCCGAACCAAGAAGCTTTTCGGCGACGGCATGATCCTGCTCGGGATCAGCCTGGCGTTTGGCGGAACCGGCGAGCGGATTACAGGTGATGTGACCGCCCGTCTTGCGCACCAGAAGCTCGGGGCTGACGCCGATCAGCTTGCTGCCATCCGACAGCGGAATACGGAACTGATAACCGTCCTTGTTTTGTGCTCTCAGACTGGCAAGCAGCTGTTCCACATCGACAGTTTCTGCAAACTGGAGTTCGCGGGTTGCGGAGAGGACAGCCTTGTCCACATCGCTGTGCTGCAGGTTCATCACAGCCTGTTTTACAGCTCTTTTGAAGCCTGCCTCATCCGGAATGCTTTTGTCTGCCAGCAAAGTCGGAGACTTTTGAAGGGAGGCTTGAGCAGAGTTTTCGCTGCGGTCCACCCATTCGAACTGTTCCGGGATGTAAAGGCAGGAGGGCTCACTGGTGTCGAAGGGGATGGCTCCGACAATAATCTGGTTTTGCTGACCGTTTTTGCTGGCTTCGCTCAGAGCTGCGTTAACAGCAATCTGGAACGGGCTGGCACCGTTTGCGCCTCCGTTGGCCGGGACCTGTATCCGGGTGTGATGTCCGGACGTGCGGAGTTCACGATTGCCGGACGAGAACAGGATTTCCTGCGGGTTCGAGTTAACATCACTTGAGCAGTCTGATTGCGAGTTCTGCGTCATAAAAGTGCCGTTCGTCATTATATTTTCCTGTCGGACTGGTTGACGTATGAGCGAAATTAATTATAAAAATCATCAATTGTCAATTGCTGAGAATGATTCTTATTAACATGAATGAAATGCAAGCAGCTTACTGGTCAGGACGACTCCACAAAGGGCATTTGGGGAATGTCTCTGCTCATCTGTATGTAGAGTTCTCCGGTTATAATATTGATATTTCAAGATTAAACTCTGCGTTGATCAGGATTTTCGAACATCATGACATGCTGCGTCTCAGAATTTCTGCCTCGGGAGAGGAAAAGTTCTGTGACAAAAAAATGCCAAATTTGCTTGAATCAGAGGATCTGTCAAAAAAAGATAATTTTTCTATCAAAAAGAGCATTTTGTCGCAGCGGGAAAACTGGACCAACAGGATCATGAATCTCGCGGAACATGGGCCCTTGGCAATGGGGATCACGCTTCTTCCTGACGGAGAGTTCCGCCTGCATGTTGATACGGACATGATTGCGATTGATCCGCCAAGTTTTGTCCTGTTGATGGAAGAACTGGCCCGAGTCTATGAACAACCAGAAGCAGTGCTGCCGGAGAAACAGAGCGATTACCTGCTCTGGCAGAGCACCCGTCAGCAGGATCAGCAACTGCTGGAACAGAAGCGTCGTGACAGGAACTGGTGGCAGAACAGGCTCCCTGCTGTTCTGCCGGAACCGTCGCTGCCCTATCTGGAGCAGAGTGGCACAAATCCTGTCCGGAGCCTGAGACTTCACGAAGGCTTGTCAAGGGAGCAAAGAGCAGGTCTGGAGCAGATTGCCCGTCAGTGCAGGGTTACGCTTTCCACCCTGATGCTGGGGGCCTTCGCGCTGGTTTTGGGGCGTCACCTGAAGGAACAGAGGTTCCGTCTGAATGTTCCCATGTTCTGGCGCAGTCCGCATGTCCCTGATGTCGACAGGCTGATTGGCGAATTTGCCAATGTCCTCATCGCCAATATTGATGTGTCCCGCGATATGTCTCTGAGGGAGTTTGTGCAGGATCTCGGGCAGCAGATGATCGACTTGCTGGACCACTCATCCTATCCCGGCGTGAACGTGATGCGCGATCTGTCGCGTCACAAGGGGGAAATGCAGTTTGCGCCGGTGGTCTTTACAGCGGGTGTCGATGTGCCCGGCAAGACGCTTTTCTCTGAGCGGGTAAAGCGCGTCTTTGGAGAAATGTCCTGGGCAATTTCGCAGGGACCCCAGGTTGCTCTTGATGCCCAGGTTGCAGCAGTTGACGACGGTATTCTTGTGAACTGGGATATCCGGCTGGATGCCTTGCCCGAAGACTGGATCAGGCGTGTTTTTGATGATTACGTCGACTGTTTGCGCAAGCTTGCAGTGAATGATGACCTCCTGGGGTTGTCTTTGACGGAACTGACGGGCAGCAGTGACCATGACAGCTCAACACTCGACATGGTGCTGGTTCTGCTGAAACGTTTGACGGGACAGCAGGATATCGAAAAAAGCCAGGCTTTTGCTGAGAACGGGTTAAATGCTGCTCAGCTGGAACAGCTGCGGCTGTTTCTCAACAACACTTTCAGGTCGCTCGATTTGAAGCCCGGAGACTTTCAGAACAACAACACACCCTTGCTGCTGGCAAGGCGGATCGAAAAGCAGACTGAAGGGCATTCGGAAACAATAGCCCGGGTCTTCCTTGAAACTCTGGTTGCAGCCTCATAACCCTTGAAAAGACAGAGATTGAAACATGGAACAGGCACTGAATTCCCTGCAAAAGGCCTATCTGGTCGGGCGAAGCACGCATCTGCCGCTTGGGGGAGTGGCAATGCAGGATTTTCGCGAGTACCGCGGCAGACTGGATTGTGAGCTTTTCAGGCAGCGATTGTCTGCCCTTGTCGAAAAACACAGCTCCCTGAGAACCTGTATCGACGAGGTGCGTCTGGTTCAGAGCATAAGGGAGGATGTTGTTCTCAACCTTGAAATCGTTGATTTGACGCAGGACAGCCATGAGCAGGCCCTGTGCAGGATCGAGCAGACAAAAGAGGACTATGCGCACAGACTGTTTGATCTGTCTGCAGGCTCTCCCTGGAAGGTAACCCTTTGGAAACTGCCCGAAGGAAGTGAACAGGAGGACACTGTTGTCGTCTTTGTTCTTTTTGATGCCTTGCTGCTGGACGGGTTTTCCATTTCGCAGATGATGAAGGAACTCTTTTCAGACGGGGACATTGCTGTGGCTGGAAACCGGCCGGAACCTGTTGAATTTTCGGCACAAACCAAAGCATCTGATTCTGATGAAGCATACTGGCGGGAAAAGCTTGAAGCCGTCACCGCTGCACCAAAACTTCCCTGGACGCAATCACTGGAAACGGTCCGGTCCTCGCGCTATCAGCGCTCAACGCTGTGCGTGAGCCGGGAAAGGTTCCGGGCGCTTGGGAAACTCGGGGCGCGGCAGGGCCTCTTCAGGAACACGGTGCTGATGTCGCTGGTTCTGGAGGTTCTTTCCACCTGGCTGTCCGAAGGCAGTCTTTGTGTTGGAGTTCCTGTGGCGCCGGGAAATGCCGAACAGCTTGGCAACCGTTCCGGCTTTATTGCTGTGGACTGGAATAGCGCGGAGGGCAGCTTTGCCAGTCGTGCGCAGAGCTTGCAACAGGATATCCATTCAGGGTTGGAACATCTGTCTTTCTCCGGCATTGAGATCAACAGACTGCTGATGAAAGACAGCAGCGAAGGGCCTGCCCTTCCGGTGGTTCTGACCAATGCGCTCAACTGGCCGATGCTCGATCAGGACAGTCCGGTTTCATTTCACTCCGGTTTGACGCAAACCCCTCAGACAGCCATGGATATCAGGCTTTCTCTCAATGCCGATGGTGATCTGCTGATCGATATTGACTTTGCAAGGGAGGCACTGGAAGCCGGGGTCGTGGATGATATTCTGCGAACGCTGGATGAGGTTGTGACAAACCTTGATCAGCCTGAGGATCTTCTGTCCCTGAATGCAAGTGATTATGTCGATCTGAGCCATTACCGTTTCAATCAGACCGGAGAGGATTACCGCCCCGGTGATTACCTGGGCAGTCTGGCAGACAACCTCTTTTGCGGAGTGTTTGAGCAGAGTGCCCTGATCTGTGGCGGCGAGAAAACCAGCTACTCCGAACTTGGGCAGAAGGTGGCATCCATCCTTGCTGCCTTTGAGCAGAGAGAGCTGGGACGGGGGGATGTGGTTGCCATTTGTCTTCCGCGCAGTCCCGAACATATTGCCGTGACGCTGGCCTGTGCCCTTGCAGGTTTGATCTGGGTGCCTGTCGACGCTGCTTCTCCGGATGACCGTTTGGAGTATCTGCTGGAAAACTGCTGCCCTTCGCTGGTTGTTTCAACTGGCAGGGCCAGCGGGAGAACAGACTGTCCGATCGCATCACCGGACGAGCTGTTGTCTGCACCGGCACCGGATGACCCCAGAGCGCTGCTGCCTGACCTGCAGGAGCTGTCCCGCAGTATGGACCCGGCTTACTATCTCTACACCTCCGGTACGACCGGAAAGCCGAAATGTGTTGTCCTGAACAACAGGGCCACTGACAATGTGGTCGGACAGACAATCGAAAACTGGCAGATTACAGAGCAGGATGTCTTTATTTCTGTAACGCCGCTGCATCACGATATGTCTGTCTTTGATGTCTTTGGCAGTCTGGTCGCCGGAGCATCACTGGTGTTGCCTGAACCGGGAAGCGAGAAGGATGCCATTCGCTGGAACCAGCTGGTCGCTGAACACGGGGTAACCATCTGGTGCTCTGTTCCTGCCATTCTGGAAATGCTTATGGCCTGCCTCAGGTCGGAAACAGTCAGATCGTTGCGGCTGGTGGCGCAGGGAGGTGACTATATCAAACCTTCTGTCATTCAGCGTCTGCACAAACTCTGCCCCAAAATGCGCCTGATTTCGCTGGGAGGACCAACCGAGACGACAATCTGGAGCATCTGGCATGAAATCATGCCGGAGGACATGGAACTGGTTCCCTATGGCAGGGCCCTGCCGGCCAATGGTTATTACCTTCTGAACGAAAAGGGAGGGCATTGCCCCGCGGGTGTCAGGGGGCGCATCCATACTGTCGGTGCCAATGTCGCTCTTGGTTATCTGGAAGAGGGAAAGCTGGTTCAAAAGGATTTTGTCTCAGTATCCGGAGACAAGGGGCAGCCTGTGAGAGCTTTCAGAACTGGTGATCTGGGGTGCTTCAGGCGTGACGGCACTCTTTTGTTCGCCGGTCGGGTCAACAATTACATCAAGGTTCGCGGGGTGCGCGTGTCCTTGCCGGATATTGAAAACGAACTGCTGAAATCTCCGGAAATAAAGCAGGTTCTTGTGGTGGATTATGGTTCTGTTTCCGGTGGAGACAGTGTGCTCGGGGCCTTGTGCGTCTGCGACGACAGTGACGGTGTTGCGTCCGCGGTGCTTCGGGATTTTGCCAGAAGCTGTTTGCCTGAGTCCCATGTGCCCAGCCGTTTCCTCTGTGTCCGGGAACTTCCGCTTTCTGCCAATGGCAAGCCTGACAGGAAACAGGCTGCACAGCTTTTGTGTGAGCAGCCCCGACAGGCGACACCACAGGAGCGAGAGGACGATGCTGAAGCTGCTGTAGAGGACTGTCTGGGCAGCAGGCAGGAACAGTTGCTGTCAATTTGTCTGAAGGTGACAGGAAAACCCCTTGTCGGGATAGTTTCTCCTGAAACAAATCTGGTTGAGCTGGGGCTTTTGCCCACGCATTTCAAAAGTCTCTGCGCCAGGCTGGAACAGGAGATGGGCATCACGGTGAAACCCGTACAGCTTTTGAAATGCCGCAATCTTTCCGAACTTGAAAATCTGGTTTTGATGCAATCCGCAAAAGCTGTTGCTTGAGCTTTTGGGAGGAGATGAAAAATGTCTATGTCCGATACGAATGAAGAGTGGATGCCGCTGACACTGCCTCAGCTGGATTTCTGGGAGGAGTTTACCTTCCATCCCGACCTGCCGGTTTCGACAGTCGCTCACTGTCTGGAGATCAGGGGAGAGGTCCGGGAGGAGGCTCTGATCAGAGCCATTGAGCAGACCGTCAGCGAAGCGGATGTTCTGGCTCTCAGGTTCCGGGAGCAGGACAATCCCAAAGGCCTGTTCCAGCGTTATGAGGTCCAGGGCAGACCAGAGCTTGAACTGATGGACCTGCGGCAGGAAACAGATCCCATGAAGGCTGCAGAGGATGTGATGGATCACGACATGCAGCAGAACCTGAACCTGCGTGTCCAGTATCTCTCCCGCCTCATTCTGTTGCGCCTGTCCGAGCAGCATTATCTCTTTTATATCCGGGCGCATCACATCGTGATTGACGGCTATGGCTTTGCCCTGATCGAACAGAGGTGCGGGCAGCTCTACAGTCATTTCTGCGGACAGGGTGAAGCGGGGCATCCCTTCAATTCCTTCAGAAGTTTCCTGCAGGAGGAAGAGGCCTACAGAAACAGCCGGCGCTGGGAGAAGGATCGCAGCTACTGGGCAAACTATCTGGACCCGTCCGTTTCCCTGCCTGTTCTGAACAAGGGAGTTGAGGATTACGGGGTCTCGGGGCTGCACGCTCACGGAGCTTTCCCCGACAGTTTCGGAGAAAGACTGCAGAAAATGGCGCAGGAACTGGATACAGGCTGGCCGGATCTGCTGATCCTGCTGTCCGGTCTTTACCTGTCCCGCACACTGAGCCGCGAGGAAGGGGGAGGGGATGCGATCACGCTCTGGCTGCCCTTTATGAGCCGATGGGGCAGCGTGGGGGCTCACATGCCAGCCCTGATGGTCAATATTCTGCCATTCCAGCTGCAGTATAGTCCGCAACAAAGCATCAGGAGTTTCCTTTCGGAAGCGGTTGCGACCCTCAGGGAACAGAGAAAGCACGGTCGCTACAGGATTGAGCAGATTGCAGCGGATCACGGCATGAAAAAAGGCAATCGCTTCTTCTTCACCCCGCTGGTGAACGTTTTGCCGTTTAACTCTTCTGAATTCTTCGGTTGCGAGGTTTCACGCCGGGTGCTGGCCAACGGGTCGGAGGACGGCTTCAATCTGACATTCCGGGGGGAAACCGATGGCAGCGGTCTGGTGTTCTATGTCGATGCCGATCCTGCAATGACCAGGCAGGACAGCTTTGAACGTCATCAGAAGGATCTGCCGTCATTCCTGCTGGAGGCACTCGCTGTTGAGGCTCTGGACAGGACTGTGGGCGAACTCTGGAACGGTTTCTCCCGGGTGTGAAGCTCTCTGCTGGGGATATGAAAAAAGGGCTGCTTTCAGGCAGCCCTTTTTTGCAGGAGATGATGAATTATCTTGTGACTTCGACAAGACTGGCTGTGCTGCCAGAGGAAAAGAGCTCGAACATGTCAGCCATTTTGTCTCTGATCTGCTTGACCCGTTCTTCATTGTAACGGTCTGCACGATAGCTCATCAGAACGCGAATGGAGCGCTCGCCCCTGATGACCTCTTCCATGACTTCAAACTGAAGTCCCAGAAGGGACTCATGCTTGTCAGGGTCGACCTGCCGGAAGTTGATCTCGCTCCTGTCTTCCGCTTCCAGAACCCCGTTGAGTTTGTTCTGGGCATGGATCTGGATAAAGACTTCAAAAAGGTGATCCTTGCCCGGTGCCATCCCGAGAGCTTCTTCGACAAGGTCGATCGGGACATCTGTGTAGGGCATGGAGCCGTTTACAGTGTTCTTGACGGCCTCGATCAGTCCGGGGGCAGTCATGCCTGTCTCAAAGCGGATCCTGTGTGCAACGACAGTGGTGAAATAACCGATGGTGTCAAAGTAGGCCGGGTCTGTTCGCCCTGATGCGGAGGTGCCAACCACCAGGTCTTTCAGTGCCCCCAGACTTTGCAGGGAAGCGGCAATGGCCGCGTAGGTGACATTGAAAAGGGACGCATTGTTTTCCCGTGCACAGTGATAGAGGCCATCAGAGGTTTGTCTGTCGAGTTTGAACTCGATCCAGCCTCCTTCGGGCGAGCTTTCTCCTTCAGCCTTTGCTGTGCTCTGATCCTCGGGGAAGAGATCCAGCTTTTGCGGGGCATCTTTCAGGTCATCCACCCAGTAGGCCAGATGGCTCGGGTCCAGTCCCCTTTCTTTCTGAAGCCGGGCAAAGCCTGTAAAGTCCAGAGGAGCTTGCCCCGAAGTGGTCCAGACAGGCGCTTGTCCGCTGGTTCTGGCTTTGTAGGCTTTGGCAAGTTCGTCCATCATCAGGTTGACGGACCATTCGTCCAGCACAATGTGGTGGAACAGGAAGGAGAGTGTTTGCCGGCCTGTCTCCGTATCTTTCAAAAAGCGCAAACGGATCGGCAGTTCCTTTGAAAGGTCAAAGACATGTCCGGCTTCATCGTGTCTGGTGACGCCCTGGCTTTCCTCGCTGGACCAGAACCATTTGTATTCGTCCAGGGTGTCGATGGCGATGATTTCCTGATGCACCTCTGTCTCTGTCCGGATGAAGAGCGCGCGCAGGCCCGCATGTCTTTCGAGGATATCCCTGAAGGCCAGTCTGAAGACATTTTCATCAACAGGCTGAAGAAAATCCAGAGCAAATGGGATGTTGAAAATCTCGCCAAAGCCAAAAGCGGCATAGGCTTTCCAGAGTGACATCTGGGCGATGGACAGGGGAGCCGTGCCGGAGGATGCCTGTGTGTTTGCTGTGTCCGCTGGCAGCGTTGCGCCTTCTGAGAGTTTGGCCTTTCTGGCAAGCGAGTTGGCTGTCGGATTGCTGAAAAGATCATTGAAATGCAGCTCAATCCCGTGTTTTTCAAGCAGGAAACCAATGATGCGGGTCGCAATCAGGGAGTGACCGCCATAGTCAAAAAAGTCCTCGTCAGCTGTCATTCGGGGGGCAGAAAGCGCGTCCCGGAATTCTGCAAGAATGAGGGCGGCTGTCTTGGCCCTGTCTGGCGTTTCATCAGGGTTTCGGGCTGGGGCAGGCTGCTGTGTCGGGTGTGCGCGCAGGGTTGGAAGGTTTTCACCTCTGCAACCTGTGCCGCTGTTGAGCAGAACATCACAGAAGCTTTCCAGAAGGAAGGCTGACACATGGTCGGAGACTCCCTGTCCCGTTTCCAGTGTGAGCCGGAGCTTTCCATTTTCACAGAAGAGCAGGCTGAGCGTGAGATCATTAAGAGCATTGCCCGGGCTGGAGTGACGTGTTTGCAGCGGGGCCTGCCCGAGTTTTATTTCCGGGTTGCTTTCATGCCATCTGATGGAGACAAAAGGCAGATTGTGGGTTTCACTGTTATCTGCAAGAGCTTCTGTCCTGTGAAGATCCAGAAGCTGATCTGCAGTTGCCTCGATCGTTTGATCCAGATTGAGGAGGTATTCGAAGCAGCGGTTGACATCGTTGCTGTTCAGCTCGCTTTGCAGTTCGAGAACAAGGCTTTTGTGTCCTCCCAGAGTACAAATGAAACGCCCGAAATGAGCGGTGATCTGCGCATAAAGGGAGTTCTCGTCCTCTGCAGAGAGCTGCAGGTTTTCCTGTTGAAGCTCAACATGACTGCAGTTGCTCCGGCCGTTCTGCGTGGCGAAGGCTCCTGTGGAGATGGGGGCATCCTGTCCTGTGTGTCGCTTGATCCAGGGAACAGCAGAAGGAGCACTCAGTCGATTGAGGGGAAGAAGGAAGTCCGGTTTGATCTCCAGTCGGGAGTGGTTGCGTGTGTTGTAAAGCGCTGCCAATGCCTGCATCAGGGAGGCGGCGGAGCCTGCCTGATCCAGAATTCTGTGTTTGATCAGGGCAATCAGTGTTGTTCCTGAAGAGACGAGGACAAGAATTTTGAAGGCCGGATTTTCTGCGAAATGACCGACGGATTGCTGTGCATGCCGGATGATTTCGCTGGCCTGCTCCTCCGTGGTGAAAGGAACAACGTCGATCAGGGATTGATCCGGGGCGCCCGGACTTTTGATGAAATCATCCTCATCGTTCAGGTTGTACAGGGACTGCAGCGACGGGATTTTTTTTAAAAGCGTCTGGGCCGCATTGATCAGCTTGAGCAGGTCGGGCTTTTCCGAAAGAGTCCACAAACCGGTTTGGCTGAGGTCCAGCTCCGGTTCCTGCTGCTGAAGGAGCCAGACAGCCTGTTCGTATTCACCGGGTGTTTCCGGATTGTTGTTGGAAGAAGAAGCCGGCTCGGAATTTTCCAGTTCGGAAAGTCCCTGTTGAAAGCGGGCCATTTCATCGTCTGTCAGTAGCAGGTTCGCTGTTTCGTTCATTCTGTACCCCGATCGAAACTGGCAGGGCTGTTTTGCCCTGGGTTGTTTTATTTGAAAGCTGCACTTGGATTGTATTGGCGAGTTTTTTAACGCGTTTGTAACGTCCTGCCTTGCTCCTTCTGTACTCTTGCAGGAAGAGGGGTTGAAGGGGATGCGACAGGGTCGTAAAAGTTGTTTATATGCAATTGAGAATCGATATCAATATATTTTTTTGTGTTTTTTTTGAAGCAGTTCAAATTTTTCAAAAAACGCAGGAATCCACTCTTTTTATATTTTTATCAGATGTTTGACTCCACAATTGAAGTCTTTTTCATGAGAATTTATTGACATCTTTTTAAGAATGATTTTCATTATCGACAAAACTAAGACGAAACTCTGCAATCAATGGATGAGTTTTGTGCGCGTTACTGTTTTTAGGGGGAAATCCATGATTTCACGGTTTTCACGGTCTTTAATGGCCGGCGTTAGTGTGTTGTCCATTGTCTGCATGACGACTGGATCTGTAGTTGCTCAGGAAGCTGCTGATCAGGCACCTTCCAGTGATGAGGAAAGCGGTGTTCTAACTCTGGAACCTGTGATTATCACAGGGGAAAAGGTTGAACGTGATCTTAAGGATACGGCGTCTTCTGTTTTCGCCTATTCAGCCGATGACATCGAGCGTCAGGTTGAGGACAGCCAGCTTCAGGATATTGTCGGTAACAGTCCGAACATCATTTACACAGGTGAATCCAGTGCACCGATCATTCGTGGTGTTGATACGCAGGGGCCGCTTGAAGGTTCTTTCGCTTTTCTTGGCGGAACCATTCCACGAACAAGAGCAAACATTGATGGACACTATCTGAATTACAACGAAACTGTTTTTGGTTCGTCTTCGATCTGGGATGCTGAGAGCGTTGAAGTCTTTCTGGGACCTCAGACCACGACACAGGGTGCGAACTCCATTGCTGGTGCGATCATTGTAAAGACAAAGGATCCGACCTTTACGCCGGAAATGAAAGGTCAGGTGCAATACGGCAGCAGAAACAGCCGTCGTGCGTCTGTTGCTGTTTCCGGGCCTCTGTCGGATGAGGTTGCTGCCCGTGTCGCGCTTGACTACAGGGGGCGAGATACCTTCATTGATTATACAAACCCGGCATTTGTGCAGGGTCAGACAGATCAGGACATTCGTGATCTGACAGGCCGCGTCAAGCTGCTTTGGGTGCCGGATGCCATGCCGGAACTGGAAACAAAGCTGACGCTTTCTCACATGAGCGCAAATCGTCCGACAATTGAGGCTGCAGATCCTGATTTTGACGATCTGGATATCTTTGCGACCGGAGCGCCGAGCTGGGAAAGTCGTACGACTTCGCTTGTTTCCGATGTTGAATATGACTTTGGGGATGATCTCGTTCTGACAAACCAGTTCCAGCTTTCCAGAGGGCACGTCGAGAGAACTGTGGCGAGTGGTAACGGAGCAGCCAAGCTTGATACTGTTGATGTCTCAAATGAAGTTCGTGTCAATTACGGGAATGAGGCTTCGGAGTTCAGTGGTTTCACCGGGCTGTATCTTTCTAATTTGAGGTCTGATGAATTTTTGTTCCAGAGTGGTGACAACAATTTTGATGACGAAAAGCAAAGCCTGGGAGTTTTCTCAGAACTTTCCTGGCGCCCGGCAGAACGGTGGACGCTGACTGGTGCGTTGCGTTACCAGTATGATCGCGTGAAGCGCGATGGGGATGTGATCCCTGCTTTTGGTTCTGAGTATAACTCGGACCAAAGCTTTGATGAAATTCTGCCAAAGTTCACGGTTGCCTACGATGCTACTGATGATGTTACCATTGGTGGTCTTGTCAGTCGCGGCTATAACCCCGGTGGCGGTACACTCTCTTTTGATAGCCTGACGGCTTATGAATTTGACGAAGAGACTTCGACGAACTTTGAAATTTTTGCCCGGACGAGTTTCCTGAATGATCGTTTGAGAGTGAACTCGAACATCTTCTTCACGCAGTATGACGACTATCAGGTCAGTGTTCCCGAACGAACTGTCGAAGCAACCAGAATTGTGAATGCCGATGAGGCAGAAACATATGGTGCGGAAATCAGTGCCGATTTTCAGGCAATGGAGACCTTGCGTTTGAGAGGTTCCCTTGGATTGCTGCATACGGAAATTACAGGATTTTCTGCTGAGGCCGCTGCCATCGCCGGCAGTGACTTTGAAGGAAACGAGTTCGCCTCTGCTCCGAGTGTGACAGCACGTATTGGCGCTGACTGGAATGTGGTTCCTGACTGGACGCTGAGCGGTGAAGTGGTCCACGTTGGCTCCAACAACTCCAGATCCAACAATGCCGATGAATACAAGGTCGGTTCCTACACGGTTGCCAATGCCCGTGTGCTTTATGATCTGGCAGACAACTTCCAGTTCTTCGGTTATGTGGACAACGTTTTTGATGATCGTTCGCCGATCCAGAAGCGTCATGATCGCAGCAGGTCAGCTGGCCCGGTTCTGGGACCGATTGTTGCCAATGTCGTCAAGCCGAGGGAAATCGGCGTTGGCATGAAAGTGAATTTCTGACAGAAGAAGGCTCTGTGGTGACAAGACCGCAGAGCCTTTTTTCGGGGGGAAGCCCTGCCGTGGTTGTATCCATGGCAGGGCTTTGTTTTTTGGGTCCTTACTGGTTTGTACTGCTGGTCTGAAGCCAGGCCTCGATACTGTCGAGAGTATGGTTTGCACTTGCAATGGTCGGGGTTGTGACCTTGCTGGAGTCCAGATAGACGATCCTGTTTTCCTTTGCGGGTTTCAGGAAATAGTTCCAGCCGGGTGTGATCTGGTCCAGAGCCTCTTTGGCGCCGGTTTTGTGATCTGCTGCCCGGTTCTGAAAGCTGTTCATGACCACGAGCAGATCCGGATCGAGGGTCCCGAAGACTTCTGAACTGATCGGAACGAAGAGAATGGAATCACGCTGAATATCCTGCTCGCCGAGGGAAAGGCGCTGATAGCCCAGATCCTCAATGGCCTGAATGGCGCCGGATATCTGTTCAATGGCATTGATCTGGTCTGTCAGGAAAACGGCCAGATAGGATGGATTGACCTCTGCCTTGTGAAGGGTCTGTGCCAGCTTCCTGACCCTTTCCCTGTAGTTTGCCTGCAGGGTTTCAAACTCCTTTTCCTTCCGGAAAAGCTTGGCGAGCTGCTTCTGGATATTGAAGCCGGATGTCTGCGGGGTTCTGACATGCTTGATGTAAACCGGTGCAATGGGTTCAAGCTGATCCAGCTTGTTGAGATCAAGTTCAGAGGCGAGGATCAGATCCGGTTTCAGGGAGCGAAGCTTTTCCAGACTGATTTGCCCAACTGTTCCGATGCCTTCCGGTTTTCTGATATCGGCATCAAAGATTGTCTCGATAAAATCCACACCGATCAGGCTTTTTCCGCTCGGTGCGCGGCCATAGCTGCCAACCGGAACAATACCCAGTTCGATCAGGGGGATGCCCAGCACCGGTTCGTGCATCACCACGATGCGTTGTGGATCGGCAGGGATTGTTACGCTGCGCCCGGCATCGTCCGTCACGGTGCGTTCATTCGCCCAGGCCATTGTGGATGCCAGCAGCCCGGCGAGGAAAACCAGAACTTTCATTGCCTTGTCCTTGTTCAGTGTTGTGTCTGTCGGTTGATGGCCTGCAGCCTCAGGGCGAGGATAAAGAGAGGAACGCCAATGAGAGTAAGGCTCAGGCCAATGGGAACGGGAATATCGCTTTCGAGGCTCCGGGTGAGAACATCTGCGGAGATGACCAGAAGGCCGCCGACGAGTCCTGAAATGAAAAGGCGCGCTCTGCCTTTGAGAGGGGTCAGAAAAGCAGCAATGTGGGGAGCCAGAATGCCGAGAAAGGTCAGGGGGCCAACGGATGTGACCGCAGCCGTGCTCAGCAATACTGCGAAGCCGAGGATGAGCGGGCGGGTCAGTCTGATGGAAAGCCCCAGGGCCATGGCAGCGTCATTGCCGAGCTCGTAACGTGAAAGGCAGGGGCCGATCAGGAGGATGCCTGCAAAGCTGAAGACAAAGAAGGGCAGGAAGGTCAGGACGTTTTCCGCTGTTGCATTGAACAGGGACCCTGCGAGCCAGTCGGCCAGAGCATAGGAGACTTCCTGGGGAGTATAGAGAATCAGCAGGGAGGTGATGGAGGAGAGAACGGTTTCCAGGGCGATCCCCATCAGCAGGATCGCAAGGCCGTGTGTTCGCGCCCCTCCGCCAACAAGCCAGATCAGAAGTGTGGCGACCAGAAGTCCTCCGATCAGGGCAGAGGACATGATCATGAGTTTCGAGGCGGCTGGAACCAGAACGATCAGCAGCAGGATCATTGTGGTCGCGCCCTGATTGAGGCCGAACAGTCCCGGATCGGCCAGCGGATTTCTGGCGAGGGACTGCATGACGGCTCCTGCGATGGCTATGGACCAGCCAACCATAAAAGCCATGAGCAGTCTGGGGATCCGGATGGTCCAGAGGGCATAGTCCTGTTCTTCATCAAGGACAGAGCCTGACAGGGCTTCCAGCAGTTCCTGAATGGAAATGCGGGTTTGTCCAAGATGAACGGACACAGCAGCGAGCAGACAAATGCAAAGCGTCAGCAGAAGCGCTGTACTCAGGTTCTGTGTTCTGATTTCAGTGCCGTTTTCAAAACGCAGAACCTTTCGGCCATCCAGTGACCGGCCAGGGGTGGGAAGGTATCTCATAGTGCTGCTCTTGCCAGATACACACGTTTTACGATGAAAGCGAAAACCACACCGCCGATCAGATCCATAAAGAGGCCGGTGTGGAGGATATAGGGCTGGAAAAACAGCCGTGCCCCCATGTCGGCGATCAGGCAGACAACCGCACCGACCAGCACACTTGCGGCCAGCAGGGACAGGACATTGTTGCCAACAAAGGGGCGGACCATGTGGGGAACGATCAGGCCTATGAAACCGACAGGACCGCAGATGGCGACTGCCGAACCGGACCCCAGCAGGGTTGCTGCAAGGGCTATCCGGGTGATGCCTTTGACGTTGACACCGGCGGACTGCGCTTTTTCTGTCCCCAGCAGCAGGAGTGTGAGCGGACGGGCCGTCAGGAAGAGCGTCAGAAGGGAAAGCAGCCCGATCCACCAGAAATCTGACAGGCGGTCAATATAGGCGTGGTTGATGTTGCCGGTCACCCAGCCCAGGAACTCGCTGCGTTTCATGGGATTGGACAGCAGGAAGGCATTGGTGATGGCCACAAAGAGCATGGAAACCAGAACTCCCGACAGGATGAGTGACAGGCCTCTGGGATCATTGGAGCGGCCCGCCATTCTGGCGACTGAAAGACAGCAGAAAAAGCCGAAAAAGGCTCCGGCAAGCGCAGCCAGTCCCTGCGCTTCAACACCAAAATCAAAGAGAAAGGCGCCGCCAACAACAAAGAGGGAAGCTCCTGCGTTTGTTCCCAGTGTCGATGTGGACGCAAGAGGATTGCGGGTCAGGGTCTGCAGGATCACTCCGCCACTTGCCATGACAGCACCGACGTAAATAGCAATCAGCGTTCGGGGAAGTCTCTGATAGTGGACGATGATCTGGTTGTAGTTGTCCGTATCAGGGCCGAAGAGCGCCCCGGTTACGTCGTGTATCGGGATGGAGGTCGCACCCAGTGAGAGGTTGCTGATGAAGACGGCACAGAGCGTGACGGTCGCAAGCCCGAAGAAGATCCAGAGCCTGAAGTCTGTCTTTCGCTCCGGTTTCAGGCTGACCCTGTTTTTGTCATGGATGATGGCCGGTTTCATGACAGGACGGTTTCCCCTGCAATTTCACACGGAAGGCAAACCAGTCGCCCATTGTGATTGAAGATGTCTGCATCGAGACCAAAGGTGCTGCGGACATTGTGGTCTGTGATGGTTGTATCCGTTGAACCCTTGGCGATGATCCTGCCGGCGTTCATCATCAGGACCTCATCTGCAAAAGCTGCAGCGAGATTGAGGTCGTGCAGCACAACAATGACGGTTTTTCCGCGTTCCCTGCAGAGTTTTTTCACCAGGTCCAGAACGGCATACTGGTATTTCATGTCGAGGTGATTAACCGGCTCGTCCAGCAGGACCAGATTGGTGTTCTGGGCCAGAACCATCGCGATCCAGGCTCTTTGTCGCTGCCCGCCTGAAAGCTTGTTGACCTGCTGGCTGGCCTGATCAGCCAGTCCGACAGTGGCCAGGGCGTCTGCAAAAAGCTCCCTGTCGCGTTTTGACGGGCCGGAGCCAAAAGCATAACGGGCGTAACCGGCAAGCTCGACCAGTTCGCCCACTGTCATGTAGTCCGGGCACTGGCACTCCTGGGGCAGATAGGCCATTTCCCGGGCCATCTGTTTCCTGCTCAGTTTCCGGATGTTGTGATCGTTCAGAAGAACCTCTCCGGTTTCAAGGGGCAGGAAATCCATCATGGCCTTGAGCAGGGTCGATTTGCCACATCCGTTCGGACCGATCAGGGCTGTCAGTCGTCCTGTTTTGAACTCGGTATCAAGCTCTTGTAAAACAAAGGTTTTGTCATAGCGGACGCTGATGTTTCTAACTTTCAGCACGAAAGTTCAACTCCTATTTGCATTTTCGCAAAGATGTAAACTATAATCATTCTCAACTCAATAATGTTTTTGACGATTGTACTAAGAGAATTTTGGATAACTTGCTGTTTTTTAAAGCGGAATTTTATTTATGAAAAAAACGGAAAAACTTCATGTTGCGATGTCGCTTGCGCCCACATGGTTGAGCGGAGACGGCTGGCGCCGACAGGACAGCAATGTGGAAAGTCTTTTTGGCAGTGACTTCTATCTTTCGGTGGCAAAAAAGGCTGAGGCCGCCCATCTGGATTTCGTGTTTTGTCCGGATACCCAGTTCATCAAGGTTGATGCGCTGGAACAGGGCGCCGGCTTTGCCAGTCTTGATCCCAATATCCTTCTGGCCTCGCTTTTCCGGGAAACCTCGAAAATAGGTTTTCTGACGACGCTTTCGACGACCTTTTATCCTCCCTATATTCTGGCTCGGCAGCTTCAGTCCCTGAACTGGCTCAGTGGCGGACGGATTGGCTGGAACATTGTGACGGCGCTGGATGGGCATGCGAACTTCGGTATGGAAAGACTGCCATCAGCGGATGATCGTTATGCCCAGGCCGCCGAGTTTGTGGACCTGGTCAAAAAGCTCTGGAGCAGCTTTCCGAACGAGGCTCTAGTGCTGGATCGGGAAAGCGGACACTACGCAGACACGGGCCTTGTGCGGCCTGTGGCTCATTCGGGGGCGCATCATTCTGTTCAGGGGCCTCTGGGTCTTCCTGCTGCGCCTTCTCCCATTCCGCTTGTACAGGCCGGTGCCTCGGTTGCCGGACGTAACTTTGCAGCTTCGATTGCCGATGCCGTCTTTGCCTCGACGCCTGACAAGGCTGCTGCCCGGGAACTGCGGCAGGATCTGCAGGCAAGGGCGCAGAGCCAGGGCCGGTCGCCCGAGGCCATTCGCGTGTTGCCGGGATTGAGCCTCTATCTGGCCGACAGTAAAAAGGAGGCGCAGGAGCTTTTTGCCGAGACCCATGCCAGGGCCAGTCGACAAAAGGCTGTTGGCAAGGTCATTGAACTGATCGGTCTTGATCTGACGGACTGGTCCGATGACAGGGCTGTCAGGGCGAATGATCTGCCTGCGCCTCTCCCCAATCCGCGCAGCCGGACACATTCCGACCTGTTGCGCAGGCTGGTCGAGCGTGAAGAGCTGACCGTTCGGGAGCTGTTGTCCAGACCGGAAGTGATCGGTTCGGCGCACTGGCAGGTGATCGGAACTGTTGACGAGGCCTTTGAGGCGGTGCGTGACTGGCACAGGGAAGAAGCAATCGACGGCTTTATCTGTGTGCCGGGCGGGTCGGTCGACTGCATGAGCCTTGCCCTTGAACAGCTCATGCCACAGCTCTCCGAAGAAGGACTGCTGCGCAGGAACTATGACAGCGACAGCTTTATGGGACATCTGAGCGAATAGGCTCCGGCGTCCACCCCCACCCTTAATCCCCTAAATGTCTGGACGGGAAAAACGATGACTGATGTGTTGAGCCCTGCTTACGTGGAAACTGCACTTGCTGACCTTTCACAGGAAAAGGTTCTGGAGATCTTTGATGAAAAGGCCAGAGACCATGACTTTGTTCTGGAGAAAGTCGGGGAGGGACATCACAGCATTGCGACGGCTTATGGATTGATTGAGGTTTTTACCGGGAGCCTGCCGGTTCGCGTTCGTCTGTCTTCGCCCAACCAGCAGAAACTCTGGTATCTGAAGGAAAGTATTGACGAGGATCTGGAGGAGATCGGTCTGGAGGCAAACTGGGACGGAACACTGGTCAACAATGGCTTCCCGCCGGGGTTCAGTCTTTCCAGAGTGGTGCGCAAGGAGCGTCTGAACGAGGATTTCATGCGCCTGACTGTAACGGGAGAGGGTATTGACCGCTTCTTCCGCGATGCGATTCATTTCAGGCTTGTTTATCCGAAAAATCCGGATGTTGTGCCTCAATGGCCCTGTTTGAATGAGGCCCGGAAAACCATCTGGCCATCGGGTGAAGACGTTTTGATGAAACCGGTTTACACCATCCGCTCTTTTGATCGTGGGGAAGAGACCTTTGACTTCGATGTTTTCCTGCATGAAGGCGGACCGACAGCCGAGTGGTCCCTGCGCACGGAGGTCGGAGACACTGTCGGTCTGCTCGGGCCTGCAGGGGGGTGGATGCCGGTTGCAGATCGCATGCTCTTTGCCGGTGATGAAACCGCCATTCCCGCTCTGGCCCGCTCCCTGGCCTATCTGCCGGAAAGCACGGTGGGGAAGGTCTTCATCTCCACGGAAAGCAGCGATTGTGTTCAGCTTCTCGAAAAGCCGGAGGCTGTTGAAATCGAATGGTTTGTCCGGCAACCGGGAGATCACGATGCCCTGACGCAAAAGGCAATCTCGGCTTCCGAAGAAGATGCCCCCTATGATTACGTCTGGTTTGCGGCTCACAAGTCAGCAGCCAGAGCGGCAAAAAAACACTTTCAGGACAAGCTGGGCTTTAATGGTGAAACGGCCTATATCGCCGGTTACTGGAAGTAGCCTTTACAGCGCTGGAACACAAAGAGCAGGCCTCCACTGAGAGCCTGCTCTTTGTCTTTGACGTTTGTTGGCCGGGACCTAGACGTCCTTTCCGCCTGTAAAGTGGAACTCTGCTCCGGTCCGGATGCCGGAAGGCCAGCGGGTGGTCATGGTCTTGAGGCGTGTATAGAAACGGACACCTTCCATCCCGTGAATGTGATGATCGCCAAAGAGTGATCGTTTCCATCCGCCAAAGGAGTGATAGGCCACAGGAACCGGAATTGGAACGTTGACACCGACCATGCCCACGCGAATACGGGCCCAGAAGTCGCGGGCAGCATCTCCATCACGTGTGAAGATTGCCGTGCCGTTTCCGTATTCGTGAGCGTTGATCATGTCGACCGCTTCGTCATAGCTCCCGGCGCGAACAACAGACAGGACCGGGCCGAAGATCTCGTCCTTGTAAATGGACATGTCTGTGGTCACGTGATCAAAAAGACAGCCGCCGATGAAGTAGCCGTCCTCGTAGCCCTGCAGATTGACATTCCGTCCGTCCACCACGAGTTTGGCTCCCTTGTCCAGGCCCTCGTCGATATAGCTGTGGATGCGATCAAAGCTCTGTTTGCTGATCACCGGGCCAAGTTCCGATGAGGGGTCTGTATAGGGAGCGACCTTGAGTGCCTGAATACGGGGGATCAGGGCTTCGACCAGACGATCTGCCGTTTCCTCGCCAACCGGTACAGCTGCGGAGATCGCCATGCAACGTTCACCGGCCGAACCGTAGGCCGAACCGATGAGGGCGTCTGTGACCTGTTCCATATCGGCATCCGGCATCACCACAAGATGGTTTTTTGCTCCGCAAAGGGCCTGGACCCTTTTGCCGTTTGCAGTACTACGTGAGTAGATGTACTCGCCAATGGTCGTCGAACCGACAAAGCTGACGGCTTCGACAAGCGGATGATCCAGCAAGGCATCAACAGCTTCCTTGTCACCGTTAACGACATTGAACACACCGGCAGGAAGACCGGCTTCAACCAGAAGCTCTGCAATGCGCATCACAACGCTCGGGTCCTTTTCGGACGGCTTGAGCACGAAGGTGTTTCCGCAGGCGATGGCTACCGGATACATCCAGAGGGGAACCATTGCGGGAAAGTTGAAAGGCGTGATTCCGGCCACAACACCGACGGGCTGGCGCACCGAGAAACTGTCAACATTGCTGGAGACAGCTTCGGAATATTCCCCCTTGAGAAGATGGGGAATGCCGCAGGCAAACTCGACAACCTCAATACCGCGGGCAACTTCACCCTTTGCATCGGGAATGGTCTTGCCATGCTCTTTCGAAAGCATCTCTGCAAGTTCGTCCGTGTGCTTTTTCAGCAGGTCGCGAAATTCGAACATGACCATGGCGCGTTTGGCCGGTGGTGTCGCTGCCCAGGCGGGCAGAGCGTCAGCGGCTGTTTGCACAATGGAATCAACATCCGCTTTGGAGGCAAGTGTAACCTTGCCGATTTCGCCACCGGTGGCCGGATTGGTGATGCTGGCCACGCGGCTTGTTGTGCCTGGCCAGTGTTCGTTTGATACGAAGTGTCCAATGGAATTCATGGTTTTTTCTCCGTCAGGGACAGTCTTGGATTTCCCGGAGTGAGAGATGGGTTTCTGCCCTCTCACAGGCCCGCAGTTGCCAAACGGTAACCGATGTGTAAATCCTGACGAAGATACAGATTGATGTGTTTTATGGGTACAGATTTAAACTGTATCTATTGCCTGCCTGAGGGCGGCCAGGCCGGGGGCAATCTGTTTGGTGGACACGGCAGACAGCCCTATTCTGAAGGCGTAATCTCCCCAATCTGTCGTGAAGTAACAGGGGCTGGTTGCCTCAACGATAACGCCGCGTTCCCGCGCAGCGGAGACAATGTCGGCCGAATGGCGCATGCGGGTTTCGTCCCTGAGGAGGAAGTTTGTTCCACCCGCACGGCCTTTGATGGTGAAATCCCGGAAATCCCGCTGAAGAATGTCTGCTGCAATTTCGTATCGGCGTCTGAAGGCCTTGTGCAATCTGGAACAGAGGGCTTCATGGTGTCCGAAGCGCAGGAACAGGGCTGCTGTGTGCTGCATGACAAGTGGTGGATGCCGGATCATCAGTCCGCGCAGGGCCCGGGCTTCGCGCACCAGTTCCTCCTGCGCGACGAGGTATCCGATCCTGAGGCCGGGAGCGAGACTTTTGGAGAGACTGCTGGTGTAGATGACACGCCCATTCCTGCTGTCCTTGTAAAGGGGGGAGGTGATCATGGAGCGAAAGTCGAGATCGCTGTCATAGTCATCTTCAATGATCAGAAAATCCTCGTCCTCTGCCATCCGGATCAGGCGTGAGCGGCGTTCAGCAGACAGGATCGCTGTGGTCGGATACTGATGATTGGGGGTGACATAGACGAGATCACAGCCTTTCAGGCGATCATCAACAATCATGCCGTCATCGTCGACCGGGATGAAGCGCACTTCATCAAAGAGCTGTTCAAACATGTTGCGGGCATCTGCATAGCCGGGGTCTTCCATGGCAACAACCCGTCCCTGCCCCTGCATGAGCGTGCCCACAAGATAAAGGGCATGCTGGGTTCCAAGGGTGATCAGGATGTTTTCAGGGGCTGCGGCAATACCCCGGCGGGGGAGAATGCGCATGCAGAGCTGATCAAGAATTTCCTGTGCATCCCAGTAGTGATTGTCGCCTGACCAGATGTCCAGATCGCGTTTGTTCATTGCCATGCGTGTGCATTCCCGCCAGGCGCCAAGAGGGAAACGGTTGATATCAATCTGGTTGCAGACAAAGGGGTACTGGTACTTTGACCAGTCCGGCGGGCGGAGAATATAGGTGCTTTGGGAGGGAAGCCTGCGCTTTGTAATGCGCTCGAGGATGGAACTGTTCCGGGGAGCGGGAGATCTTTCGGGCGGTGTCTGGGAGAATTCGGACAGCTCTTCGCTGACAAAGAACCCAGATTTCGGGCGGGAGATGATCAGGCGATCCTCACAGAGACGGGCATAGGCCCCGAGGACAGAGTTGATTGCAATGCCAAGGTCTCTGGCCAGTCTGCGACAGGACGGAAGTTTTGTGCCGGGGGAAAGAATGCCTTCCGCGATAAGGCGCGAGATTTCCGATTGCAGTTGATCCCTGATGCCAATGGACAGGGACCGGTCAATGGAAATCAGCGGGACAAAGAGTCCGGCAGCCGGATTTGTCTTGGTGCTTGCCTTCTGCAAGTTGGAGTGCTCCCTGAAAGCGATACTTCTTCTTTTTCGGGAACTATACAGGCTTTGGGTTTTCTGACAACAGACCGGATGCTGTCAGAGAGAGTGTTTCGGGGCAGATTGGTTTGGGCGGTTTGCTTTGGGGCAGACTGTTTCGAAGACAAGGTTTTTCAGGCAGAAGCTGTCAGTTATTGCGGGTCGGGTGTTTCTGCGACCAGTTTTTCATCCTTTGGCGGGAAGAGGATTTCGATGTCCTGTTTGGTTTCGCTTTTTTCTTCGAGCTGGGCACTGACCTTTTTGCGCCAGGAAATATCCTGCATGACATCGGACAGGCTCATGACCTTGCCGTTTCTGTCTTTGGCTTCAATGCTTTCCTGCGCGAGGGCATGGGAAGGCATGGCAAGGCAGGCCAGGGCGAGTACAGCGCAGACAAGGGATTGTGCTCTTTTGATGGTGTTGATCTGTTTTGTCTTCATCATGCCGGGGTCCTCCGTTGGGGTGAGGCCCGCTCATCAGAAGCAATAAGGGGTTAATTGCAGGGGAGTTGACTTGCAGGCCTCACTCATAAGACGGAGGAGGACACAGAAAGTTCAAAAGAAAGATTGATTATTGTTTTTTATGTTCTTTCAATGCTTTAGCGGCCAGGGCGAAGCCTCCGTCCGAACCGTCTACGAAATGAAGGTGATTGCCTTTGCTGAGATCAAAGACCAGACAGGTCATCAGGGCACTGGATGAAGCCTGCATGCCGAAGTTGATCAGTCCCTGATCCTGAAGTTCGGTCAGTCTTTTTTCCATGGTCTGTTTTTCTTTTTCAGAACAGTCCAGTACGAGCCTCAGAGTGTCATCAAAGCGTCTGAAATCCGTATTGCGCAGAAGCTGCTCGTGATATCTGGGCGCATTGTAGGAGCCGACAGTCTTGCCCTGGCTGTGTGCAAAAATCTGGATTGCACTTTCTGAGAGTATTTTCAGGGCTGCGCCGATCCATGACAGGGGGTTACTGCCGGAGGCGTGTGCCCTGCATTCGGACAGAAAGGCAGAGGGCGGCCAGGCAACGCTGGTGTTTTCCTTCTGGGCCGGATTGTGATCCTGAAGTTTGAGGCCCAGTGTTTCCTGAACGGTTCTCAGGCCGCTGTTGAGGGCATCCAGTCGTTTGGCTTCGTCTTCCAGGGGAGATGAAATCAGAAGTGTCAGCATGACACCCTTGCGGGCATCCAGAGGAGACCAGCGGCAGGTCAGGCCCGAGAGGTCGGGTTTTCTTCCGCTGTCATTGTCCGGAAGATTCCACTGGCCTGCATGTTGGTCCGATTTCATCCAGTATTCGGAAAGCTCGACACCCCCGCCGCTGAACAGGGCTATGTAGTTGCCCGGACTGATGCGGAATCTGGCAACACAGATATCCTTGTTCTGTTCTCTGATGGCTGAAACAGGGATCAGGGCTGCGCGCATTTTCAGGCCAAAGCGTTCCCTGCTGAGGTTGATGACGTCCCGAAGGGCTTCCTTCACCGGAATTGCTGCACTGGCGGGAATGGCAAGCGTGCAGCCATCACCGCCGAAAATGTAGGGAATGTCCTGATTTTTCAGTCCGAGGCTTTTGACAGCATTCAGGCAGGCGGTGATACCGGAGGCTCCCATCAGGTTGACGTCCTTGTAACGTCCTTGCTCAAGGGCCTCTCCGGAGCTGACGATGTCGGTCATGGCGATCAGCCAGTCATCGGGCAGGGGGCTGTACAGTGTTGTGTTCGCAAAGGAAGTAAAATCGTCAAAAGCGTCCAGCTCGCTGAAGAAATGCAGGGTCATGCTCTTGTCTTCGGGAAAAGAATGAAAGGGGACAACAGTTCTTATAGGAGCATAACGCCATTCCGGATGAAAAAGGACCTGCTTTATTCCTGGCCGAAAGAAGCAGGTTGAAAGCTTTTCGGATTTGCGCAGGCCTTTTCTGTTTTGCAGACAGGCCGGGGCTGGTTCAGAAAATGTTGAGCTGCTCCGAAAAGAACAGGCTTTGCTTGGCCAGATCGGAACTTGCCAGAAGCTCCTTCATCGTCTCCACCTGCTCTTCAGGTGTTTTGAGGGATGTGGTCAGATAGAGCAGGGGTTTCATGATCCTCTGATGGAAAATCAGATCGTCGGGATCGCCGCCGCTTTCCTCCACAAGGTGTCGGGCCAGTTTTTCATCCGTAAACCAGTAGTCTGCCCGCCCTGTCTGGAGGAACTTCAGGCAGATGTCTTCGGTGCTGGCTTCTGTGTAGTTGCTGTAGATGCTGTCCCGGATCCATCTGAGCATTGGCGTTTGTGTATGAACACAGACCCGGGAGTCAGAAGGGATGTTCTGGCCTTGCGATGATGGAGGCAGATGGGTGTAGTCAATCTCGCTGTTGAGCTTTTTGAAGGACATGAAACCCAGATTGATCTGGGACAGGGGGGCTACCCATCGATAGAGTTTTTCCCGATAGGGGATGCGGGCCAGGGTAATCAGAAAGACACCCGGTTGGTTCTCCATGATTTTCTGGGCACGTTTCCAGGGAAGGAACTCTATTTCAAGCGGTATGTTCCTGTTGCGCGCGGCGATGATAAAGGGTTCCAGATTGATCCCTTTGTTCTTGCCATTTTCTGTGTAGCTGTACGGGGGCAACTCTCCTGCAAGAATTTTGATAGGCATTGCAGAAGGCTCTGTTGCCAGACTTTTGAGAGAAAGCAATAGAAACGACAGAACAAGTGGTATGACATTCTTCATGTGCTTTGTCTGATATTGTTCTATGGTTGATAAAGTTTCTCATTAATTCCTGCTTTTTGGAAGATTTTTCTACAGTCATATTTTGTTAAATAAATGACGGGTTGATATTATCCAATTGTTTTTACTTTGATATTATGCCGTTTTTCTTTTATCAAAAAAGTGTGAGCGGGCAGAAAAAGCTGCCTTTTAATACAGTGAAGGGTTGTGACAATCATGCGGGATTGCCCGATTTTTCAAAAAAAGAGGGTGACAATCCTGGGTTGATTGTCACCCTCAGGTGCTCCCGTCCTAATGGGAAGTCGGGACCTTAGTCCCCACGCGGGAAGCGTTGGTTGTTCTCGACATCGTTCAGATCAAGGTGATTGCGCATGTAGCGTTCAGACGCGCGCTGGAGTGGCTGGAAATCCCAGGGGTAGTAGGCTCCGTTTCGGAGGGCTTCGTAGACAACCCACCTGCGGGCCTGACTCAGACGGACAGCATTGTCGAAGTCTTCCATGTTCCAGTAATCGCGTGTGCGTTGGGCAAAGCTCTCCGAGATGTCCCTGAAGTCCGGATTGTCGGCCAGATTGTTCAGTTCGTTCGGATCTTCCCGGAGGTTGAACAGCATCGGTGGATCCAGCTCACAGTGGATGTATTTCCAGGGACCTTCGCGCAGGCAGACAAGCGGGGCATAGGAGGCTTCTGCAGCATACTCCATACGCACCGGTGAGGTTCTGCTTTCACCGTTTGCCAGTTCAAGAATGCTCTCGCCTTCCGTCCAGGGTTCGATTGAACCGAGATCAATTCCGGCGAGGTCTGCGAGCGTGGGCACGACATCAAGTGTGCTGACCGGGTCGGTGACCAGTCCGGCTTTCATCTGGCCGGGCGCGGAGATCATCAGGGGGACGCGGGCTGAGCCTTCAAGGAAGTTCATCTTGAACCAGAGACCGCGTTCACCCAGCATGTCTCCGTGGTCGGACAGGAAAATCACGATAGTGTTGTCGGCCTGCTGGATGCCGTCCAGAGCCGTCATGATTTCACCGATCTTGTCATCGATATAGCTGACATTGGCAAAATAGGCCCGGCGGGAACGTTTGACGTCTTCTTCGGTGATGTTGAAGTTGCGCCAGTCGTTTGCGTCGAAAATGCGTTTGGCGTGCGGATCGTGATCCTCGTAGTCCCAGGCTTCCACTTCCGGCAGGAGGTGATCGCAATCCTCGTAAAGATCCCAGTATTTCTTGCGGGCAAGATAGGGATCGTGCGGATGCGTGAAGGAGACAGTCAGGCACCAGGGGCGCTCATCATGTCCGCGCCCCAGATCATAGATCTTGCGCACCGCGTTGTAACAGACCTCGTCATCGTATTCCATCTGGTTGGAGATCTCGGCGATCCCTGATTCCGTGACAGAGCTCATGTTGTGATACCACCAGTCGATGCGCTCACCCGGTTTGCGATAGTCGGGTGTCCAGCCAAAGTCGGCAGGGTAGATGTCTGTTGTCAGACGCTCTTCAAAGCCATGCAGCTGGTCGGGACCGACGAAGTGCATCTTGCCGCTGAGAGCCGTCTGATAGCCGGCGCGGCGCAGGTGGTGTGCATAGGTCGGGATATCGGATGTAAACTCTGCTGCGTTGTCATAAACCCGGTTTCTGGACGGGAGAAGACCGGACATGAAGGCCGCGCGACCTGGCGCACACAGAGGGCTGGCCGTGTAGGCATTTTGAAAACGTGTCGAGTTTTCAGCCAGCTTGCGCAGGTGTGGCGTGTGGAGGAAATCAGCAGGACCATCCGGGAACAGCGTTCCGTTTAACTGGTCTGCCATGAGGATCAGGATATTCGGTTTTTTCATGGCTTCACTATCCGAAAGGTGAACCATGCACCGTCTGGAGGGCATGGTTCACGGGTTGCTTTGGAGCGCAGGGTTACTGGATGCCCAGATGTGCCCTGACGGCTTCCAGACCATTTTGGCCGTCCAGTGTCTGAACACCGTCCAGCCATGCTGTCAGGGAAGCGGGGTTGTTTTGCAGCCACTGTGTGGCAGCGTCTTCTGGGGAAAGGCCGTCGTTGAGAATGTTCCCCATCAGGGCGCTTTCCATTTCAACAGTAAAGGTCAGGTTCTCGAAAAACTTCGCTGCATTCGCGCATTCACCGGACCAGCCGGTGCGCGAGAGGGTAAAGACATCTGCGCCACCGAAATTCGGGCCAAAGTACTCGTCGCCACCGGAAAGATAGGTCAGGTCAAATTCATTGTTCATGGGATGTGGTGCCCAGGCAAGGAAAACGATCCATTTCTCGCGGCGGACATTGCGGGAGACCTGGCTGAGAACGCCCTGTTCGCTGGACTCGACGACTTCCCATTCCTTCAAACCGAAATCACCGCTGTCGATCATGCGCTGGATGTTGGCATTGGCAGGAGACCCGGGCGCGATGCCGTGAATTTTGCTGTCAAATTTTTCGGCGTGTTCTGCAAGGTTGGAAAAATCGCTGACCCCGGCCCCGGAGATATAGGAGGGAACGGCAAGGGTGAATTTCGCACCCGCCAGATTTTTGTTCAGAACATCGACGGCTTTGGCTTCGTTCAGTTCGTCGATGAACTTTTGCTGGGCCGGCATCCAGTTGCCGAGAAAGACATCAATCTCTCCGTTCTTCATGGCTTGGTATCCAATCGGCACCGAAAGGGTGGTGACAATCGGATCGTATCCCAGTCCTTCAAGGATCGTGGTGGCAATGCCATTTGTGGAATTGATGTCAGTCCAGCCTGGATCCGACAGGTTGACAGTTTTGCAGGATTCCGGGTCTGCAGCCTGTGCAGGCTGCAGGGCTGTTGCTGCGAGAAGTGCGGCAGTCATCATGGAAAGAGCGTTTTTCATCGCCAATCTCCCTGTTTTTGCTTGGTCAGATTTTTCTTGTTTTCGTTTTTTTATGACGTCAGGTTAAAACCGGAAATTTCACATTGTGAACGTCTTTTTTCTTTATCATTCCCATAAAGGAATTTTATGGATGAGTCAGATTGAACTGGATAACCTGCGGATTTTTGAAGCTGTGGCCCGTCTGGGGAAGTTTACGGCGGCTGCGACAGAAAAGAATCAGACGCAGCCGGCGGTGAGCTATAAAATACGTCTTCTGGAAGAACAGCTCGGTGTCAGGCTCTTTGATCGCCTGCACCGCGGTGTTGAATTGACGCAGGAGGGCCTGAAGCTTTACCGGGTGGTTTCTTCAGCCCTGTCCGAGATCGACAGCGTTGTGGATGAACTGCAGAACCGTTCGGCACAGGAAGAAATCAATCTGCGCACCGATTTCGGGTTTGCGTCCTTCTGTTTCATGCCCCAGCTTGCAAGTTTCAGGGAACGGCATCCTGACTATGATGTTCGTCTGATTGCCTCCCAAAGTGAACCGGAAGGCGGTTTTCATGATTCGGAGGTTCGCGTGACCTTTGGCAGCAAGGCCCATGTCTCAGAGGTTGCGCAGCTCCTGATCCCCGAAGGTGTTGTGCCTGTTTGTTCCCCGTATTTCCGGGCGCGCTACGAGGGCAGAAGTGACGAGGATTTCCTCTCATCGGCCGAGTTGTTGCACCTTGAGGCACACTCGCCACGCTGGCTGGTCTGGGATGACTGGCTGTCCTGGCAGGGCGTGAAACGGCGCACAAGCCAGAGTGATGTTCATCTCAACACCTACAGCATGGTGATGCAGGCTGCCCTCTCCGGGCAGGGGATTGCGCTGGGCTGGAGTGGTCTGGTTGATGATCTGCTGGAGGCAGGGGTTCTGGTTGCGCTGGGGGAGACACTGTCCCGGCCGAGCTATGGTTACTGGCTGGATTACATTGCCAACAATGACAATCCGGCCGAAGAGGCCCTGCGGCACTGGCTGCTGGAGCAGTTTGCCGGGGAATAACCGGACGGAAGACTGGCTTGGGCTTGCCGTGTTGTTCCGCTACCCGGCCCCGGTGGCGAAACTGCGAACAAGGGAGCCTGCCAGAAGATACCAGCCATCGACGAGCACGAAGAAGATCAGCTTGAAGGGCAGGGAGATGATGATGGGGGGAAGCATCATCATACCCATCGACATCAGAACAGAGGCAACAACCATATCGATCACAAGGAACGGCAGGAAGATCAGGAAGCCGATTTCAAAGGCGCGCCGAAGTTCACTGATCATGAAAGCGGGGATCAGAACGCGGGTCGGTGTGTCCTCAATCGTTTCAACTTCCGGAATGTTTGCCAGTTCCATAAAAAGGGCAACATCCTTTTCGCGAACCTGAAGCATCATGAACTGACGCAAGGGGAGCGCGGCCCTTTCGATGGCTTCGATTTCGTCGATGTCCTCTTCCAGCAGGGGTTCGATGGCGGTGTCGTAGATCGCCTCGAAAGTGGGCTGCATGATAAAGGCCGTCAGGAACAGCGCCAGCGAGATCAGGACAGTGCTGGGCGGAGCCTGTTGAATCCCCAGCGCGGTTCGCAGGAACGACAGCACAACAATAATGCGGGTAAAGGATGTCACCATCACCAGAATACCGGGGGCCAGCGAAAGGATTGTCAGCAGGGCCAGCATCTGGAGAATGCGACTTGTTCCCGTGCCGACGATTTCCTCGTTCAGATCAAGCGTCAGAGCCTGCGCAAGACTGTCGGCAGGCAGCAGCATCAGAGCGCTCAGCAGAAAGGGCAGCCCCAGAAAGAGGCTGCTGATCCAGTTCTTCCGTGCAAAGGACAGTGCAAGGCCAGGCAGGATGCGCAGTTTCGAGTGAAGTGAAGTCCTAGCCATTGTCACGCTTGGCATCCTTTTGCTTGAGTCCGGTTCTGCGCAGCAGCTCTTCGGGAAGACTGGTTTTTTGAACCTTTTGGGATGTACCGGTCTGTTTTTCGGGTTCGGCGGGGCGGGTCGAAAGATGCAGGTCCTGCATTCCGCCTGTCAGAATCAGGTGGTCTTCCCCCCGCCATCGAATCACACTCAGGCGACGCTTGCTGTCGAGTGCAGAGCTTTCAACAACCTGAACATCGCGTTTGCTGCCATGTGGTGTGGTGTTGATCATGCCCGGAAGGGTAATGCCGGTTTTCCTGACAATCACGGACACCAGTGCAATCAGGGCAATGACAAACAGCAGCGCTGTGATGAACTGCATGTAGTTGACAATATCCATCTGTGCCTGGGTCCTGTCTGACTGGTGAGGGGAATGGTGATCAGCGTTTGGGGCTCGGGATTGTCGAGCTTTTGCCGTAGGCCTTTGCAGCCTGGTGGCGTGTGGAGTTGCCTTTGAGCTCCTGCTGCACGGAACTGAGGTTCTTGCGCATGATGTCAGACAGATTGTCCAGCTCTTCAATCAGGCCGACGACCTTGATGGACAGCGTTTTGCGCTCCTGTTCCGGCAGGTGGTTCAGCGCTGTACAGAGGTGCTCCACGGTTTGAGGCAGATCAGCCAGATCGTGGACAGTGCCTTCTCGGGCTTCTCTGGAAAAGGTTGTCAGGCGGGAGCCCAGGATTTCGATCTCGGTTTTGAGTTCTTCAAAATTCTTGTCGTGTTGCTCTGTCATCTTGTGCTCGGTTCAATGTGATTCCGGTTTGCCATCTTCCGGTGTTTCGGAAGGATCGTGTTCGATTTGCAGCTTTTTGCCTGTTGCCAGAGGCAGTGCGTTTTGAAGCTCTTTGACCTCTGCGGGTGTCAGGCGCTGTGTGGCCTGTGTTGTCTGAACACTGTCTCCTTCGGGTTGCGCGGGATGGCTTTTGCTGACGGGATAAGCAGAATCTGTGCCTGTTTTACCGGGTTGGTATTTATAGACATAATTCAGGATTGTTGCCACTGCTGCAAGAGCTTCCAGAGGGATCTCGCTGTCAACATCCAGATGGGACAGGATTTCGGCCAGATCAGAGTCCGTCCTGACCTTGATGCCCTTCTCGAAGGCAAGCTGCAGGATCTGTTCTGCAATGTCGCCTTCACCCTTGGCCAGAATGCGGGCGCCTTCGTGGTGTCTGCCCGGTCCCCTGCCTTGCAAAGCAACGGAAATCTTCGGGTTTTCCTGCTCCTGCTGTGGTTCTGCAGTTGGGCTGTCTACAAGGTTGACGCGCTGATCGCCCAGCAGCCTGTTTGAAGGCCCTGTCTTGGAAGGATCTGGACGGGAAGACATCAATAAACCTGCCAGTGCGTTGCAAAACGTAAAAGGAACAGAACCATTCTACTGTGATTTCAGACAGGCAGGAACAGGGTAATTTTTACCGTCCTGCCGTTCAGAATGACAGCAGGGGGCAAGAATTGCAGGGTGATTGTGCAGGATTATTCCTCGCTGAGATCCAGAACATCATCATCCGGAAGGGATGTGTCCAGAAAGGCATCCAGATCGGCCATGTCGGAAAGTGCGGCGCGGTTTTCATTCTGAATGCGTTCGTGAAGCTCCTGCCTCAAAACCGTAGCTGTTTCAGGAAAATCGAACCCGAGCTTGACCGTTTTGCCGCGGACTTCGACAACCTTGACTTCGATGTCATTGTTTATAATGACAGATTCGCCAATCTTTCGTGTGAGGTAAAGCATGGTTTCCGGACTCCCTGTCCCATGATCTGCGCCGTTTCCCCGATGGAAGACAGCACGGTCTGTACTAACTGTAATGCTTTCTTCATAGCGGGTATTTCCCAAAATGTCGAGTGTGATGTGACAGGAAGGGATGAAAGGTGATTCATTTGGTTTGCTGTTTTTTGTGCGGGGAAGTGAAAATCCGGAACGATTTTTGCTTTGATGTTGGGAGAGTTTTAACAAAGCTTGTGATTTAATGATGTTTTCCTGTAGTCTGTTCAGGCAATCTACAGGTATTGGAAAGTAGGCCGGGTACGATGGATGATAAGCTGACAGTCAAGGATGTCATCGGCGAGCGGATGCGTTTTCTGACGCAACGCCAGAAGGTTATTGCAACCAATGTGGCGCAGGCCGATACACCGAACTACGAGGCACGCGATCTTGATGATCGTGCTTTCAGAAATCTGGTCGGGCGCAAGGGCGCCCAGCTTTTGCCGGCATCCACATCTGCAGGGCACATTTCAAACAATCCGCTTGTTGGCAAGCCTGCCCGCGAACAGGATGACAGCGACCCTTACGAGGCGTCTCCGTCCGGAAACCTTGTGAACCTTGAAGAGCAGATGATCCTTTCCGCGGAAAACCAGATGAACTACCAGACCATGGTTCGTCTCTATCGCAAGCAAAACGAAATGATGAAGCTGGTTCTGCGTCGCTAGAGGTTGGAATAGGGTACCATGTCAGATTTAACAAAATCCATGTTCATTGCCGTATCGGGCATGCGGGCGCAGAGCGAACGTTTGCGCGTGATTGCCGAAAACGTGGCAAACGCTGATTCTGTCGGAGCCGCGCCGGGTGATGAACCCTATCGCCGCAAGGTCATCACCTTTGATGCTGTGCTGGACAGGGAACTGGGTGCGGAAAAGGTCGAGGTCAAGTCCATTGATCGGGACAAGGGCGATTTCAAGCGGGTTCACCAGCCCGGACACCCTGCTGCAGATGCAGAGGGCTACATTCTGAAGCCGAACGTCAACACGCTGATCGAAGTGACAGACATGCGCGAAGCACGCCGAAGCTACGAGGCAAACCTGCAGTCCATCCAGGCTTCCAAGTCAATGCTGCGCAATACGCTGGAGATCCTCCAGTAACAACGGGTCCCCGGTCTGCAATCTGATCGGCAGACCGGCAACGGGAGGGACGCCTCCCCGAAAGGAAGGAAGAAAAAATGGCAAACTTTCTGGACGCCATTAATGCCTACAAACAGGTCGACAACAGTCCGCTGTCGCAACCCAAAAGTGCCAGCGGAGATGCTGTGGGGGACAGTTTCGCAAATGCGTTGCGGGAAACGGCGCAGGAAACTATCGGCACGTTGAACGAAGCGGAAAAACAGGGTTTGGCTGCGGCTGCAGGGCAGGCAGACATGTCCCAGCTTGTTGCTTCTGTTTCCGAAGCCGAGATTACCCTGCAAACTGTTGTTGCGGTCCGTGACAAGGTGATCGGTGCCTATCAGGAAATTCTGAAAATGCCGATCTGAGCGGCAAGGTTTTTGTCGTGGGTGTGCAAGGTTTGGCCGGTCGGGGACTGTCCGGAAAAACGGCATTGAAATTCTGCCCGGAACTCTGTCCGGAATTATGTTGGAACAGGTGACAGAAAATGAATGAAGTGGAGGCAATCGAGATTGGCCGTGAAGCGATTTGGGTCATGCTCAAAATCTCCATGCCTGTTTTGATGATCAGTCTGATTGTCGGTCTGGTGATCTCGCTCTTTCAGACCATGACACAGCTGCAGGAAATGACCCTGACCTTTGTTCCGAAGCTGATTGTGATCTCTGTTGCCCTTATCGCGCTTTCGCCTTTTATGCTGCACTCTCTGGCCGAGTTCTGGAATGTGCTGATGGACAGAATGATTTCCCTGCAATAGTCCTGTTTTCATTGAACAGGCCTGAACGATGGCTTTTTGAATGCTTGTCGACGTCCTTCCAGCCAGTGTTTATGTTTTCTTCGTGGTCTTCACGCGCCTTGCGGCCTGTATTGCGTTGCTGCCGGGGATGGGGGAAAGCTATGTGTCCATGCGTTCGCGGCTGGCTCTGGCGCTTGTGGTGACCTTTGTTCTTGTGCCTGTTCTGGAAAACGCAATTCCGCCGGAACCGGCCACTGTTGCCCCTCTTGTTCTCCTGATTGCCGGGGAGGCAACGGTTGGAACCTTCATCGGACTGATTGCACGGGCTATCCTGGGGGCGACGGCGACGGCCGGGATGATTGTTGCAAACATGATTTCCCTGGCAAACGCTTTCACACAGGATGCGACGCAGGCCCAGCAGGCCTCGATTGTCGGTTCCTTCCTGTCCGCTGTTGCGCTTGTGGTGATCTTTGCCACGGGACTGCATCACATGTTTTTCCGGGCACTGGTTGACAGCTACAGCCTTTTCATTCCCGGGGAGGCCATTCCCTTTGCCGATGTCTCCATGGTGATGTCGATGCTGGTCAACAACACCTTTGCGCTGGCTGTCCAGATGGCCTTGCCCTTTATTGTGGTGGGCATGGTGTTCTTTATCGGACTGGGCTTTATGGCAAAGCTCATGCCCCAGATGCAGGTTTTCTTTGTTGCGATGCCGGCCCAGATTCTGCTGGGACTGGTGGTTTTTCTGTTCTCGATGACTGTCATGATGCGCAGCTTTGTGCTGAAGTTTGAAGAGATCTTTGCGTCCATGCTTTCCGGGCAGATATAGGGGGAGGCATGTCACAGGATCAGGACGAGTCACAGAAGACAGAAGAACCCACCGAGAAAAAGCTTGAAGACGCGCGCGAAAAGGGTGACGTCCCCAAATCGCAGGAGCTGAACTACTTTTTCTCCTTCATGGCAGTGCTGATCATCATGGTTTTTGGCCTGGGCTGGATCATGCGGGGTGTCCACACCCTGATGGTTCCCTTTCTGGAGCGTCCGGACAGTTTCAATCTCGATCATCAAACCTCGGATATTCTTGCGGGACTTGCGGCTGAAATTGCGCCCTATCTGCTGTTGCCGATGGGTTTGATCCTCTTCTTTGGTATCGCTTCGGGCCTGATGCAGCACGGACTGCTTTTTTCAACCGAGCCGATTACGCCAAAGCTGGAAAAGCTCAGCCTGATCAATGGTTTCAAACGCATGTTTGGCAGTGAGGCTGTTGTGAACCTGATCAAGGGGGTCGCAAAGCTTTCCCTGGTCGGCTTTATCTTTGTTTTTATCCTCTGGCCCCAACAGGATAAAATTCCCCAGCTTGCACTGCTGGACACCCATCAGGTCCTGCCGCTCCTCTATGACTGGGTTCTCTATCTGCTGATTGCAGTTACTGCGGTCATGGCCCTGCTGGGTTTTGCCGACTTTGCCTACCAGAAGCACAAGTACACCAAAAAGCTCATGATGACGCTTCAGGAGGTCAAGGACGAGTTCAAGCAGACAGAGGGCGATCCGCTTGTGAAGGGACGCCTGCGACAGCTGCGGATGGAAAAGGCCCGACAGCGTATGATGGCTGCTGTTCCGAGCGCCGATGTTGTTGTCACCAACCCGACGCACTTTTCCGTTGCCCTGAAATATGAGCCGGAAACCATGGATGCGCCGAAAGTCGTGGCAAAGGGGCAGGATGAGGTGGCTTTGAGGATCAGAAAAGTCGCCAAGGAACACGATGTCATGATCCTGGAAAATCCGCCTCTGGCGCGGGCGCTCTATGCCGGTGTCGAGATTGATCAGGATGTCCCGCCGGAACACTATCAGGCCGTTGCTGAAGTGATCAGCTATGTCATGAAGGCGAAGGGAGAACTGCACAGGATCACCTCGGGGCAGTAATTAAATCTCTTAACCATACAAAATGAATTGTTATCAGCCCTTTATAAGCTTAACCTCTTTTGGGAAAACAAATGGGAACCGGGGCGCATTTGGGGTGAATTTACCGGAAAACGCATGTCTTTTGATGATACAACCATGACTTTGTTGATTGCCTTTTTGATGACCGCTTTGCTGGTCGCGCTGCTGGTCGCCGGACTGCTGTACTATCGCTCCTCGATCTTTTCCCGCTCTCTCAGTGCCATTCCTTCTCCGCGTCAGATTGTTTCGCCCAAGGGCAAGGTTCTGCATGTGAACTCGGCTTTCGCGAAGTTCTTTCCCGGAGAGCAACGGCCCATTCCGACAATCCTTCTGGAAAAGAGCAAGGGACATGAGGATGTGCAGCGCTCAATCAAGTCGCTGGCGCTGAATGTCCGCAATGGTGTTTCCGGTCAAATCGAGATCGAGCTGCCCGTCAGCCAGGGGAGCGCTTCCCTGTCAGGCCTGACAGCGGAGCGCCGTTCCGGAGACACCCAGTGGCTCCGGATTTCGGCCTATCCCGTCGAGCAGCGGGCCGGTTATGCCTTGTGGCTGCTGGATGACATTACTGTCCGGCGCCAGATGCAGCAGATCCTTGATGATCAGCAGGAGCGATTTGTCGACCTGCTTGAAAACGCACCGATCGGGTTCTTCTCTGTTGATGAAGAAGGGCGGTTTCTTTTTGCGAACCAGACGCTGACCGAGTGGCTGGGATATTCGTCATCGGAACTGGAAAGCGGGGCGATCAATCTGCATGGATTGCTGGCCAGTCCCCTGCCGGATGACATCCCGGCCTATCATCCCTTTTCCGATATGGGCAAGGACACGGATGAAGTCCTGCTGACAGTTCGCGGAAAGGATGGCGAGACAGAACAGATACTTGTGTCCATTTCACAGCATATTGCCCGGGACAACAGTGGAGACAAGGGCTTCAGAACGCGTTCGGTTGTGCGCAACCTGACACGCGAGAGGGAAATGCTGGTTGCTCTGGAACAATCGGAGAAACGTTTTCGCACCTTCTTTGATGAAGCGCCTGTGGCCATTGTGCTGGTTGATGCCAATCTCAGGGTCAAGGAGTGCAACGCTGCCTTCCTGCATCTTCTTGGCGGAGAGACCAAGGCAGAGCTTGATGCCGGGCAGCTGGAAAATCGTGATCTTGTCACACTCTTTGCTGACGAGCATGCTGAAGCTGTGGCGGAGATCTTCGAAAACAAGGAAAGCCATTCCGGGCTTGTCGATGTGATCCTCAATCATCGTGTCTGCAGCCTTCAGGTCACGGCACTGGAAATTGGCACCGGGCTTGAGGGGGGCTATCTTCTGAATTTTATCGATGCCACCGAGCAGCGCAATCTCGAGGCGCAGTTTGCCCAGTCACAGAAAATGCAGGCTGTTGGCCAGTTGGCAGGAGGCATTGCCCACGATTTCAACAACCTGCTGACCGCCATGATCGGGTTTTCCGATCTGTTGCTCATGCGCCACCGTCCCGGGGACCAGTCCTTCTCGGACATCATGCAGATCAAGCAGAACGCAAACAGGGCAGCCAACCTTGTCAGGCAGCTGCTTGCCTTTTCCAGACAGCAGGCGCTTCAGCCCAAGCGTTTGAATGTGACAGATATTCTGGCCGAACTGGCACACCTGCTGCGTCGACTGATGGGGGAAAGTCTGGAGCTCCGGATTGCTCACGGCCGTGATCTGGGGGACATTCGTGCCGATCAGGGACAGCTGGAACAGGTGATTATCAATCTGGCAGTCAATGCCCGCGATGCGATGGATCACGGTGGACGTCTGGAAATCGTGACCTCCAATGTTGTTGTCGATCAGCCGTACAGCTATCGCGGCGATGAAATTCCGGCAGGGGACTATGTCCTGATCAAGGTGCAGGACAATGGTCACGGAATTCCGGGTGAAATTATTGATCGTATTTTTGATCCCTTCTTCTCGACCAAGGAACTGGGGGCAGGGACAGGGCTGGGACTCTCGACAGTTTACGGTATCGTCAAGCAGTCCAACGGTTTTATCTTTGTTGATTCCGAGGCAGAGAAGGGGACGACCTTCACCCTGCTCTTCCCGCACTATCAGCAAAGCGAGGAAGAGCTCGAACAGGAAGCCCTGATTGAGGACAAGGCCCAGGATCTGACCGGTATTGGTTCCATCCTTCTGGTCGAGGACGAGGATGCAGTCCGTGCTTTCTCGGCGCGGGCGCTTCGCAACAAGGGATATGACGTGCTGGAGGCCAACTCGGGTGAACATGCCCTTGAGGTTCTCGATGAGCACGGGGACCGGGTTGATCTGATCATTTCGGATGTTGTGATGCCCAATATGGATGGGCCGACCCTGATCAAGAAGCTGCACGAACATAACCCCTCGCTCAAGGTCATCTTCATTTCCGGTTATACGGAAGATGCCTTCAGGCAGTCGCTCAGCGATAATGAAGGCATTGATTTCCTGCCCAAGCCCTTCAGCCTCAAGCAGCTTGCGAGCAAGGTCAAGGATGTCCTCGGATAAGAAAAAAGGAGAGCCTTCAGGCTCTCCTTTTCTGTTCCGGACTGACAGGGATCAGAATTCCTTGGTCAGGCTCAGATAGAAGCGGCGTCCCTCCGCATTGATCGGGGTGTTGCGCAGGGAGGTTGCAACGGGGTTTTCCTGTTCCCTGTCCAGAATGTTGTCGATACCAAACTGGAACAGGCCGAATTCGCTGTCATAGTTGAGACGGCCGTTCAGGGTGAAGGTCGGGTCCAGTTTGAGCTGGCGGGTGCCACCGTCATCGGCATCGCGCCCTGCGGTATAGACGGCTTCTCCGTAAACTGCGAACGCATCGCTGAAGCGGTATCCGCTGAAGACATTGGCCTTGAAGGGCGTGTTGATCCGGCTGTTCGGGAGGTCGTCATCCAGACGCCCGTCGCCGTCCTGATCCCATTGTCCTTCCTGATAGGCCAGAACGGTTCCGACATTCCACTGGCTGGAAACCTTGTGATTCAATGTCAGCTCGGCACCGTAGATGCGCTCTTTGTTCTGTGAAAGTGCAAGGGCATCGCTGGTGATGTTTGTGCCCTTGTCGGATGTGGACAGGAAAGCCGAAAGGCTGAAATCCGTATCCAGGCTGTTGAAGCGCGTTCCGATCTCGTAGTTGTTGACCACTGCGGCATCCGGTGCGATGTCAGAGAAATCAAAGGACGTTCTGCTGAGTGCCGCAAGACTGCTGCTGTCTACAGCCCTTCGTGTAAAAGCACCAATATCCGGAACGGAGTAGCCTTGTGAGAAACCGGCAAAAATATCTGTTTTCTCGGTAACATGCACGACGGCCCCCGCATTGAAAACAGTGGCTTCGTACGTTGTATCTGCTCCTGTAACCTGTGCGGCTGCAACAGGTGCGACAGGGAGAAGGGGGTTCCCTGTCAGGAAATTGGCGGCGGGCCTTGTGAAGTCATCAATCTCGATATCAAAGCGCTCGTGCCTGATCCCTGCGCGCAGGTCCAGATAATCGCCGACGGGGACTTCCAGCTGGGCAAAGGCGGCATAGGAGTTCTGTTTCATGGGGGCGATGATGTCCCGGCCATCCAGAATTTCCTGCCGGACATCGTTGAAGCTGTAATCGACACCCCAGTTCAACTGAACACCATCATGGATAAAGTCGAGATCCGATGAAACCGTGGTTCTCAATCCCAGTTGCGTTGCGAACAGCACGGACTGCGCATCGGGGTCCTGGACAAGACCGGGATTGTCAGGATCGCTGTAAACAAAGGGATTGGCCAGTGCGTCAGCGGCGACAAAGGAGGCGCGCTTTTCAGCATCATTGAAATAGCCGGTGATGTTGATGTCGCCAACGGGCAGATCGTAATAGTCAAAACTGAGACTGAGATTGACGGTATCCTCCAGGGGAGGTTCTCCGGGATAGGAGGAATCAAAGTTTACGGAAACCGGGTCCGTCTGGAAGTTTGACAGATGATCAATGTCCTGTTCCAGATGAACGAAAGAGCCGAAGAGCGTGATGTCATGGTTCTCGCCCTGATAGCTTGTCTGGGTTGAAATGTCGTACTGTTCAATCCCCGAGCCACCGCCCTGACCGATCAGTGGATCCTCGGCGATCTGGTCGCCATCGCCGTCAAACATGTCACCCGTGGTGCGGATGCGGGCATCCAGTCGCGAGCTGAAGACTTCTTTCCTGTAGGCCACTGAGGCAGAGCTCTGGGTGCTGAGGCCATCGGCCAGATCCTGTTCGCTGCTGGAAAGAGTGCCGGAAAGCTCTGCGCTCCAGCCTTCTTCCCGGGCATCCTTTGTGATGATGTTCAGAATACCGCCGGTACCCCCGTCACCATAAACGCCACTGGCGCCTGCAATGACCTCGATGCGTTCAATGGTGTTCGGATTGATCAGGCTCAGAATGCGGCTGATGTTGCGCAGTCCGATGTTTCGCGGTGTTCCGTTGACCAGAACCTGAACCGTTCTGCCGCGGAATGTTTCTCCGCCTCCGGCGAGTGTGCCGTTGTCGAGGGAAAAGCCGGGGATCATCTTGCCGAGGGCCTGGGTGATGTCACCGGTTGCCTTCGAGGCTTCGACGATTTCCTCGCCGGAGATGATCTGGACGGTCCCGGGAATGGAGGATACAGGGCTTTCGGACCTGCTGGCTGTGATGACGACAGCTTCCAGTTCCTCCGGTGTTTCCGCGGATTGGGCGTAGGCTGAAAATCCGGGATTGAGGACAAGGGCGGTGGTTCCCAGCATCAGCATTTTCCTGATGCGGGCTGTTTCAGTGTTCAACATGGCTTTTCTCTGTTTATCTCATCGAGTGCTGAGCTCTGAGGCGTGTTGTTGGCTTTGCGACAGAAGGCGCATGGCTAGGAGAATGCCGGGGACTGCAAGGATAACCGCAAGGGCGAAGAGGATGCTGTATCCCCAGTGCTCTGCGATGACGCCAGCGAGGAAGCCCCCGAGCATGTAAATGGACAGGTTGGCGCAGGACAGGATTGTAAAGTCCGTTCCTGCCTGCTGAAGGGATGAAAATCGCATGAAGGCGCTGTAGAGTGCCACGATCTCCATGTAGCGAATAAAGGTGTGAAAACCCGAAAGCAGGATCAGCGAAAGTTCGGGCGGCTGTTCGCTTTGGGCGAAGAGAAAATAGAGAGCAAAGCACGCGATGCGCAGCCCGCCGATCATCCAGAAGAACCGGAGCAGCCCGAACCTCTTGATCAGGAAGACTGCAATGGCCGCTCCACCCAGCCCGACACAGGCAGCACTGGTTCCACTGATCAGACCGATCTTTGTCAGGCTCAGTCCCTGATCGACAAGAAAGGCCTGTTCAACACCCTTGACCAGTCCTTCCGGCAAGCGGAAAACAAAGGCAAAGAGCAGAACCGGGACCGCCCAGCCGGCTTTGAAGAAGTTTTTCAGGCTGGCTTTTTCCTGCTGGTTCGCAAGGGGTTCCTCTTCATGTCTTTTGCCTGTGTCCTCTGAAAGGAACAGAGCCGGGAGCAGGGCTGTGAACGCCAGAAGGGCGCAGAGGACAAGAGCTGTCTGCCAGCCTGCAAAATCGTGGACGAAGAGGGTGAGAGAGCCACCGACAATCACACCGGCTGCAACACTGCCACCCTGAATGGCATTGCCAAGCGGGATCTGTGACGGGGGCAGATGCTCGACAGCATAGCCGTCCGTGGCAATATCCTGAGTGGCAGAACAGATGGCCATCAGCATCAGCAAGGGGAAGAGAAGAGAAAGGTTCTCTGCGGGCTCAAGCTGCGAGAGAAAGAGGATGAGGCCGATGCTGACAAGCTGCATGGGAACAATCCAGCTTTTGCGGGGTCCAAAGCGGGTGTTTCCCCATCGGTCCACAAACGGAGCCCAGAGGAACTTGAGCACCCAGGGCAGCATGAGAATGGCAAAGGAACCAATGGCAACCAGATCCACCCCTTTGCTTCTGAGAATGGCCGGAAGTGCCGCTGCAATGAAGTAGATGGGGATGGCCTGCGCCACATAGAGGCCCGCCAGAGCGAGGAAAACCCGGATATCGAGTTTTTCCCTGTCAGATGGGGAAGCGTCTTTTCGAAAGGCTTTTTGTGGGGATATCAGCATGAAAATGCACCGATATGTAACTGATAATCATTCTTATCATGTTTCTAGTGCAAGTTCTCTTGTGGGTGCAATAAAAAAATGAGCAATTGCTCATAAAAAAATCAAACTGTGCCGGATTTCCCCAGGAACGCCTGTTTCATTGTCAGTTTGCTCCACGCCAGAGCATCCCGGCGCAGTTCTGCAGAGGGAGCATTGGCGATGGTGTTGAGGCAGGCAATGGAGATCTGGTTGATGAAATGGGCCTGCAGCAGAGCCTGGTCCGGAGCAGGCTCCAGTCCGAACTGCTTTTGCATTTTCAGCAGTCTGCTGAAAATTTCACGTTGATGGCTCTCTTCCAGTGCAGAGAGTTCGCTGGAGACAACCATGGAACGCCTGAGCTTCCAGTGACCGACGGAATTGATGGTTTCATCTTCTGAAAGCTTGTCGAGCAGGGCCTCGATGCAGTCTTCGATCCTTTCGCTTCCGGTGAAGGAGTCGGCTACAGAATCAAAAACACGCAGGGTCTGTTGCAGCCAGTCCCGGAACAACTCGTAATAGATGACTTCTTTCTTCGGGAAAAAACGGTAGAGGGTACCGATGCTGACGCCGGCCTGTCTGGCAATTTCGTTGGTATTGATTTTGTCTGCAGGCATGGAACTCAACATTTTCAGTGTTGTTTCCAGAATGAGATCCAGCTTTTCCTGGGAACGTTTCTGCTTGGCAGAGATACGCTGTGACAAGGGGGCTGTTGCGTTTGGAATGTCAGTCATGTTGCGTGCAGGTTTGTTTTTCTGGTGTGAGTTTCAAAACCGGTTTTGAGCTTTTGGCATGGTTTTGCCTGTCTTTTCAACAGGTCCTTTTGAAACCTTGTCGGGTGTTTCCTCAACTTGTCTGCGAGGAAAGGGAGATTTTCTGAAGCAGGGAGCGCAGGAGATGACGCTCTTCTGTCGACAGTGAAGCCAGACACTTTTCTTCAGTCTCAACATGAGTGACGACAAGGCTGTCGACCATTGAAAATCCTTCGTCTGTCAGGGAGATTTTCAGACAGCGTCTGTCTTCTTCGGTGGCCTTGCGCACAATCAGGCCACGCTGTTCCAGCTTGTCGAGCCTGTTTGTCATGGCAGAGGTCGAAAGCATCATTTCCCCTGCCAGTTGTGATGGGGACAGCGCAGAGCTTCGCCCCTGTCGGCGCAGGGTCATCAGAACATCGAACTGGGGGAAGTCGAGCTTGCTTCGTTTCAGGTTTTCAAGCACGGCTCGTCTGATGGTCTCACTGGCGTGCCAGATATCGCCGCAAACACCCATGACAAGGTTGTCAATGTCGGGTCTTTCCGTTTGCCATTGCTCCATAATCCGGTCTGTTGGTGCCTGCTGGACAGTTTTTTCCGGTGTTTTTTTTGTCATGCGCATACCTGTCGGGCTTGACCTGATGAACAGACAAACCTATTTAATTTGATATCGAATTATTCGATATGGAAATATTTGATGTCTCTTTAATGATAAAGGTGTCTCTCATGACAGGCAAGATCAAGAATACCCTGGCTTTGCAACGCGGTGCATCCCGTGCAATCCATCCGCTTTTCCTTGAGCGCTGGTCTCCTCGCTCCTTTTCTGAGCGGGCCGTGCCCCAGGCCGATATCGACAGGATGCTGGAAGCTGCCCGTTTTGCGCCGTCCTGGTACAATGTCCAGCCATGGCGCTTTGCCGTTTCGCACCGCGGAGACGACAACTGGGACGAGGTTGTCTCCCTGTTTGATGAACTGAACGCGGTTTGGGCTCCATCGGCGTCAGCCCTTGTCTTTCTGGCATCGGATACGGTGGTGAGCTGGCGGGATGACAGGGAGGATCAGGCGGCCAGCTACAATTCCTTTGATGCAGGGGCAGCCTGGGCGCAGTTTGCGCTTCAGGCAACAGAAATGGGATATTTTACGCATGCTGTTGCCGGTTTGAAGCATGATGAGGCAAGGGCTGTCCTGTCCATTCCCGCGCGCTACAAACTCGAGATTGCGATTGTGCTGGGGCACCGGTCTGCACCGGAACGTTTGCCGGACTATTTGCAGGAAAGGGAAAAGCCCAGCTCCCGCCTTGCGCTCGAAGAGATTGCCGGTCGGGGGAGGTTCATATGAAGACGCTTCCCGAGCGCCCTGTCCCGTTGCTGCTTTTGACAGGAACCTTTATTGGTCTGGGGTTTCCTCTGGGCAAAGTTGCTGCTCAGGCCGGGGTTTCTCCCGTGCTCTGGGCAGCCCTGCTGTCTTTGGGGGCATTCCTTTTTTCTGCCGGGATTATGGTCTTTCAGGCTGCTGCAGGGCGCGGTTCCGGTCTGGGTGAAATCCGGTTTTGCAGGCAGGCGCTTTTTTATGCAGCAGGGGCAGGGCTGATCTCTTTTGTTGTTCCAAACCTGCTGCTTTTTGCAGCCATCCCGCATGTTGGAGCCGGATATATGGGACTGATGTTTGCCCTGTCGCCTGTCTGCACGGCTGTACTGGCGCTGATGAACGGTTTTGCGCTGCCTCCGCGACTGGAACGCATCGGTATCGTGACCGGATTGCTTGGTGCTGTTGTTATTGCGCTGTCGCGTATGATTGCCGAGACAGGTTCCCCGGACGTACTGTGGCTTTTGCTGGCCTTTCTTGTTCCCTGTTCCCTGGCGGCCGGAAATGTCTTTCGCAGCAGGTTCTGGCCTGCAGAGGCCAAACCGGATCAACTGGCACTGGGGTCCCACGGTTTTGCCTTGCTGGCCTTTTCCGTGATCCTGTTTTTACAGGGGGACCCGGGCAATTTTCAGCTCTTGAAAAATGTTCCATATGCGACAGGCCTTCAATTGTTCTGTGCCGGTTTGACCTTTGCTTTTTTCTTTCGGCTTCAAAGGGTCGGAGGGCCGGTTCTGTTGAGCCAGATCGGTTATGTTGCTGCGGGAACAGGGCTCCTGATTTCAACAGTTTTTCTGGGCGAAAGCTATCCTGTCCTGACGTGGACCGGCGCAGGGATCGTGGCGCTTGGTGTCGTTTTTACACTCCGCTCCAGATGGGAGGAGGGGAAGTTATCTCACAGGTTCCGGCAGCAGTAGCGAAAAGATGTCACAGGGGCTATGTCGTCAATCGGCTTGACAATTAGGTCAGTGTTGTTTACCTATGTTGTCCATATTTCATTGTCAGGTGACGCTTTTGGATAAAAATCGGCAAAACGATAACCCGCTCACCTGACTGTCCTCAGGAAAGGTTGGTACAATGACCAAAGGCATGCTCCGATTTGTCGAGCTGGATCGACAAATGCCCCCCAAGCGCTCTGCGGAGGAGCGCAGCAAGGATCACCGGGAAATCTACGAGGGCTATTCGGAGGACAAGGCCAGAGACCAGGCCAGTCGCTGTTCCCAGTGCGGCATTCCCTTTTGCCAGGTTCACTGTCCGCTTTCGAACAACATTCCCGACTGGTTGATGCTGACCGCGCAGGATCGTCTGGAAGAAGCCTATCATCTGTCGCAATCAACAAACAACTTTCCCGAGATCTGCGGACGTATTTGCCCTCAGGACAGGCTGTGCGAAGGCTCCTGTGTCGTTGAACAGTCCGGCCATGGCACCGTGACCATTGGTTCCGTGGAAAAATTCCTGACCGACACGGCCTGGGAAAAGGGCTGGGTGAAGCCTGTTGTTCCTGCGCGGAAACTGCCTGAGTCGGTTGGCATCATTGGTGCCGGACCGGCAGGACTGGCTGCAGCGGAACAGCTGCGTTCGAAAGGATATCAGGTTCATATCTACGATCGCTATGACCGGGCAGGAGGCCTGCTGATTTATGGCATTCCCGGTTTCAAGCTTGAGAAATCCGTGGTCGAAAGGCGTACAGCGCTGATCGCGGACAGCGGTGTGCAGTTCCATCTGGGGATTGATATCGGCAAGGATGTCAGCTTTGCCGAACTGAAGCAGCGCCATGCTGCCATCCTGATTGCAACAGGTGTTTATCAGGCGCGCGATCTCACGATCCCGGGCTCTGACAAGAACGGAATTGTGCCGGCCCTTTATTTCCTGACAGAGGCAAACCGTCAGGACCTTGGTCTTTCGAAGGCGGATCACATGGAACAGTCCCTTTCTGCTGCGGACAAGGATGTTGTTGTAATCGGCGGCGGCGATACGGCCATGGATTGCGTGCGAACCTCGATCCGTCAGGGAGCAAAGTCCGTGACCTGTCTCTACCGTCGTGACCGGGAAAACATGCCCGGTTCCGATCGCGAGGTTGCCAATGCCGAGGAGGAAGGTGTGACCTTCCGCTGGTTGTCCCGGCCGGATGCCTTTACAGGAACTGACGCTGTTGAGGGTGTGATGGTGTCTGCAATGCGTCTGGGCCTGCCGGATGCTTCCGGTCGCCGGACGCCGGAAGTCATTCCTGACTCCCGTGAAACCCTGAAAGCGGACCTTGTGATCAAGGCGCTGGGCTTTATGCCAGAAGATCTTCCCCGTCTCTTTGATCAGCCGGGTCTGGAAGTGACCCGGCGGGGTACACTCCAGACTGATGAGCAGACACGCATGACGGCACTGGATGGTGTCTTTGCTGCCGGTGATATCTATCGCGGAGCATCCCTTGTGGTCTGGGCCATCAAGGATGCACGCGATGCTGCGGATCAAATTGATCTGTGGATTGCCGCGCAGCGCGAGCAGGGCGTGAACATCGAGGCTGCAGAGTAAGGGGAGACGAGACAATGGCTGAACAATACAACAACAATGCGAACTCTGCTGCCGGTGAACAGGACTGGAAGGCCGAAGACTGGCTCCGGCAGTCCGAATACCTTGCCGAGGCGGGGCTCTACAATCCTGAAGACGAACACAGTGCCTGTGGTGTCGGGCTGATTGCATCCATTGATGGCACGCCGCGCCGTGATGTTGTCGTTGCCGGGATTGATGCGCTGAAGGCAGTCTGGCACCGCGGAGCGGTCGATGCGGACGGCAAGACAGGGGATGGTTGCGGTATTCACATTGAAATTCCGCAGGACTTTTTCCGCTCCCATGTCCGGAAGATGGGACAGGATCTTGCCGGAGAAAAGGCAGAGCAAAATCTTGCCATTGGTATGGTTTTCCTGCCGCGTACGGATTTCGCAGCCCAGGAGCGATGCCGCATTCTGGTCGAGCGCGAGATCATTATGCTGGGATACCGGATTTACGGTTGGCGCCAGGTTCCTGTGAACACCGAGGTGATTGGTGAAAAGGCTGCCCAGACCCGTCCGGAGATCGAGCAGGTTCTGATTGAAAATGCCAAGGGGTCCGACGGGGATCGCTTCGAAACCGATCTTTACATCATCCGCCGCCGGATCGAAAAGGCAGCGGAGGCAGAGTCCATCAAGGACTTCTACATCTGTTCCCTTTCTGCGCGATCGCTGATCTACAAGGGCATGTTTCTGGCGGAAAATCTCTCGGATTTCTATCCGGACCTGCATGATGAGCGCTTTGTTTCGCGTGTGGCCATTTTCCACCAGAGGTTCTCGACCAATACCTTCCCGACCTGGCCCTTGGCCCAGCCGTTCCGTGTGATTGCCCACAACGGGGAGATCAACACGCTCAAGGGCAACGTCAACTGGATGAAGTCCCACGAAACCCGGATCAATCACCCGAGTTTCGGCAGTTATGTTGATGATCTCAAACCGGTGATCCTGCCGGGGTCTTCTGATTCTGCCGCTCTTGATTCTGTTTTTGAACTGATGGTGCGGTCCGAGCGAACACTGCCCATGGCCAAGACAATCCTGATCCCTGAATCCTGGAGCAAGAACGATGCGCTGCCCCGGAAGCACAAGGATCTCTATGCCTATTGCAATGCGATCATGGAACCCTGGGACGGTCCGGCGGCCATTTGTGCCTTTGCAGGGCAGTGGGCACTGGCCGGAACGGACCGCAATGGTCTGCGTCCGCTGCGCTACACCATTACGAATGACGGTTTGCTGATGGCAGGTTCCGAAACCGGCATGGTTCCTGTGACACAGGATCGCGTCGTTGAAAAGGGACGCCTTGGTCCGGGGCAGATGCTGGCTGTGAACTTTGCCGAGGGCAGGCTCTATCACGATGGTGAAATCAAGGATGCCCTTGCCGATGCGCAGCCTTTCAGCCAGTGGGTTCAGAAGATTGTAGTCATGGATGATCTGATCCAGCCGGAGCAGACCTCTTCTGAAATCCAGAATGCAGCCTTTGGCGAACTGGCGCAAAAGAGCGCTGTCGAGACGACAGAATACCTGCGACGCAGGCAACTGGGATATGCCCAGACCATGGAAGACATGGAGCTTGTTCTCCAGCCCATGATCGAGCAGGCAAAGGAGGGGATCGGTTCCATGGGCGATGACACGCCGCAGGCTGTCCTGTCCGAGCGCTATCGCCCTCTGCACCATTTCTTCCGCCAGAAGTTCGCGCAGGTGACAAACCCGCCGATTGACTCCCTGCGGGAGCGTCAGGTGATGTCCCTGAAAACGCGTCTGGGGAACCTTCGCAATGTTCTGGATCAGAGCGAGGAACAGGTCACAATCCTGCAACTGGAAAGCCCTGTCCTGACCAACTGCGAATTTGATGCACTGGTTCGCTACATGAGCAATTCTGTCGGCTATGTCGACTGTACCTTTGATGTCAACGCCGGTTCCTTTGCTATGCGCGATGCGCTCGCCCGGATCTGTTCGGAAGCGGAAGAACTGGTGCGCAAGGGACGCGAGCACATCATCCTGACGGACGAGGCCGTTGATACGGATCGCGCGGCTGTGCCCATGATACTGGCAACCGGCGCTGTTCACTCCCATCTGGTGCGCCAGAACCTGAGGACCTATGCATCCCTGAATGTACGCTCGGGAGAATGTCTGGATGTTCAGTGTTTTGCCGTTCTGATTGGCGTGGGTGCGACAACAGTCAATGCCTGGCTGACCGAGCAGGCTGTTGCGGACCGTTGTGCAAAGGGACTTTATGGCGAGCTGTCCTTTGCAGAGGCCATGCGCAATTACAAAACCGCCATTGATGACGGTCTTCTCAAGATCATGGCGAAGATGGGGATTTCTGTCGTGTCCTCCTATCGTGGCGGATACAACTTCGAGGTTCTTGGTCTGTCACGGACGCTTGTGGATGAATTCTTCCCGGGGATGGCCAGCCGGATTTCCGGCATGGGGCTTTCCGGCATTCAGGAAAATGTCCTGTCCCTGCATGATGAGGCCTGGAGCCGGGGAGACAGTCTGACACTGCCGGTCGGTGGTTTCCTGCGTTATCGCAAGGGTGGAGAACAGCACGCCTGGGAAGCGGAGGGCATTCATCTGATGCAGCAGGCTGTTGCACAGGACAACTATGGCCTCTTCAAGAAATATACGGAAAGCCTGCAACAGCAGGAACCCGTTGCTCTCAGGGACCTGCTGGATTTCAACCGGTCCGGAGCCACTCCGGTTCCGATTGACGAGACGGAGTCCATCACAGCCCTGCGCAAGCGCTTTGTGACGCCTGCCATGTCTCTCGGTGCCCTCAGCCCCGAGGCGCATGGCACCCTGAACATTGCCATGAACCGGATCGGTGCGAAGTCTGATTCCGGTGAAGGCGGGGAGATCCCCGAGCGGTACGAGCCTCATGCCAATGGCGACAACGAGAACTCTGCGATCAAGCAGGTTGCATCCGGTCGGTTCGGCGTGACAGCCGAGTATCTGAACCGCTGTCGCGAAATCGAGATCAAGGTGGCCCAGGGAGCAAAACCCGGTGAGGGCGGACAGTTGCCGGGCTTCAAGGTGACAGAGCTGATCGCCCGTCTGCGTCACTCCACACCGGGCGTTACGCTGATTTCACCACCGCCGCACCATGATATCTACTCCATCGAGGATCTGGCACAGCTGATCTATGATCTCAAACAGATCAATCCGGAGGCGCGGGTCTGCGTGAAGCTGGTGTCATGTACAGGTATCGGCACCATTGCAGCCGGTGTGGCCAAGGCCAAGGCCGATGTCATTTTGGTATCCGGCAACGTTGGCGGAACGGGTGCATCGCCCTACACATCGCTGAAATATGCCGGCATGCCGTGGGAGATGGGACTGAGTGAGGTCCATCAGGTTCTGTCCCTGAACGGTTTGCGTGATCGCGTGATCCTCCGGACAGATGGCGGTATCAAGTCCGGTCGTGATGTTGTGATTGCAGCAATCCTCGGGGCAGAGGAGTTTGGTGTCGGGACGGCTTCGCTGGTGGCCATGGGCTGCATCATGGTGCGTCAGTGCCATTCGAACACCTGCCCGGTCGGGGTCTGTACGCAGGATGAAAACCTGCGCAAGCACTTTGTCGGCAAGGCGGAAAAGGTTGTGAACCTCTTCTCCTTCCTTGCCGAGGAAGTTCGCGAAATTCTGGCGTCGCTGGGGGCCCGTTCGCTGCGGGATGTGATCGGGCGTACGGATCTTCTGCGTCAGGTCAGCCGTGGCTCGACACATCTGGATGACCTTGATCTGAACCCGCTGCTGGCCATTGCCCGGCCAATTCGCGGTGCGTCCTATTGCACACTGGATGAACGCAATCCTGTTCCGGATACGCTGGACAGCCAGATTGTCAAGGATGCGGCCCCGTTGTTTGAACAGCGTGAAAAGATGCAGTTGCAGTATACCATCCGCAACACGCATCGCGCGGTCGGGACACGGATGGCCTCCCTGATTACGCGGCGTTTTGGCATGAAAGCCCTGCCGGAGGATCATCTGACCATCCGTCTTCGCGGTGAGGCAGGTCAGTCTCTTGGGGCCTTCTCTGTACAGGGGATGCGTATCGAGGTCCGTGGTGATGCCAATGACTATGTCGGCAAGGGGCTTTCGGGCGGGAAGATCATTGTCCGTCCACCGCTTTCCTCTCCTCTCGTGACGCTGGACAACACCATTATCGGCAATACGGCTCTCTATGGAGCAACGGCCGGACAGCTTTTTGCTGCCGGGCAGGCCGGTGAACGCTTTGCCGTGCGCAATTCCGGTGCGGAGGCTGTGATCGAGGGCTGTGGCTCCAACGGCTGTGAGTACATGACGGGTGGTGTGGTTGTCTCACTTGGGCCTGTGGGGCTGAACTTTGCTGCAGGCATGTCGGGGGGAATGGCTTTTGTCCATGATCCGGATGGCACGCTGGAAGGGCGTCTGAACGGCGAGAGTGTGATCATGCAGCGTGTAAAAACAGAACACTGGCGTGCGGAACTCTTCAAGCGGATCGAGCAGCATATCGCCGCAACGGATTCTGCGCACGCACAGGCTCTTCTTGCGAACTGGAGCAGGGAAGTGAACAACTTCTGGCAGGTTGTGCCCCGGGAAATGCTGGGCCGTCTGAGCCATCCGGTTGATGAGGAACTGGCGGAAACGCAAACTGCCTGATCGAATATTCCGATCCCTGAAACGCAAAGGCTCTGGCCTGAAAACGGGCAGGGCCTTTGTTTTCGGGGATGATTTATACCTTCAGGCGGAAAAAGAGCCAGAGCAGAGCCAGGCCGCAGGACAGCAGTCCCATCAGGAAATAGGGAAGCTGGGGGTTGTTTTCCCTTAAACCGATTTCGCTGACATAGGTGCTTTCGGGATTGGTGCTGTCATAAACAATATCAATGATGTCATCGATTTGAAAATCCGCGTAGTCTTCTTCGGCATCCAGTCGGTAATCACTGGTAATGATTTCCCCGTTCGGGAGCCTGAAGCTGTAACGGATATAGAAGAAGAACTTGTCAGCCGGATTTTCGAGATCCTGTATGTCCTTGCGATAATCCTTGTCGGAAGGCGTTTTTTCCCGGGAGATGAGAAACTGTTCTGTGATCGTTGCTTCCGTGGCCACGCCATTGGCCTTGAGTGAGCGTGTGTTCGCAGAGCTGCCGATGTAGATATAGGACACAAGTCCTCCGACAAGCAGGAAAAGTATGGCAAATGCAAGTGCAAAATAGGCTGAAATCGGCGTTTGCAAAGCTGTCATCAGAAAGATCCTCTGGCCCTGATTTTGATGGGATAATGCTTCAGTCGTTCCATTGGCCCGCAAGGTTCAAAAAAAACCCCGCAAAAAAACTGCGGGGCTTTTTCCTGTTCGGAGGGATGCTTCAGCTTGCCTTGCGCAGGCTTTGCAGGAAGCCGTGCATCTGGGTTTCCAGAGCCTGGGCTTCGCTTGCCAGTTCCGATGCAACATTGCGAACATCACCGGCTGCGGAGCCAGTCGTTTCTGCTGCCTCGCGGACCTGTGCGATATTGGAGGTCACCTGATCGGTACCACCGGCTGCAATCTGGACGGAGTTTGAAATCTCCTGGGTTGCTGCACCCTGTTCCTCGACGGCAGAAGCAATGGTTGTCGAGATCTCGTGAATGCTGGAAATGATGTCATTCACCTTGCTGATCGCTTCAACCGTGCTGCCGGTTTCATTCTGGATCGAGGTAATCTGTGAAGAGATTTCCTCCGTGGCCTTGGCTGTCTGGTTCGCGAGGGACTTGACCTCTGTCGCCACAACCGCGAAGCCCTTGCCGGCTTCACCGGCGCGTGCGGCCTCAATGGTCGCGTTGAGAGCCAGCAGGTTGGTCTGATCGGCAATGTCGTTGATCAGCTTGACAACTTCACCAATGCGCTCGACAGAGCCGGCCAGTCCCTGGATCAGGGTATTGGCTTCGCTGGTGGTTGTCACAGCATCTGTTGCAACGCTTGCCGAGCGCTGAACCTGTGCGGAAATCTCCTGAATGGAAGCAGAGAGTTCCTCGGCAGAGGCGGCGACAGTCTGAACAGACATGGACGCTTCCTGGGCCGCAGCAGACACAACAGAGGCCTGATTGGCAGACTGTTCCGCAGTGGAGGTCATGTTGATGGCAGACCCCTGCATCTGATCGGCTGACTGGGATACGGAAGCCACAATCTTGCCGACAGAGCTTTCAAAGTCATCCGCCATTTTCAGGCGGGCATCATGACGTTCTCTGGAGGCTCTGACCTCTGCCTCGCGGGCCTGTTCTTCCAGTTCAACCATTTTCATGGCGTTTTCACGGAAGCCCTCGAGAGCACGGTTGATCTCGCCGATCTCGTCGCCGCGATCCTGCCCGTCGATGGTCATGTCATACTCCTTGTTCTGAAGAGCAGAGATAACCCCGACAGATTTGTGCAGCGGGTTGCGGATCATGTGCTGGGCAATGAAGAAGACAGCAATGGAAACGATTGCGATCAGGGCCAGACCACCAATCAGGGTTGCATTGGCCAGTGCATCGGATTTTTCTGTGATCTTTTCCAGTGGAACGGAAACCATGACGGACCATGGCTTTTCGTTCTGGCGGATGTTGACCGGAATGAAGAGCTTGTAGCTGTCGCCGGACAGACCTTCCAGCGCTCCGCCGGTCGGGATCTGTTTCAGGGCATCGGCATAGAGACTGTCTGCACTGTCAAGTTCCTGACCCTGCAGTTCGGCGTCCCGGTTGGAGACCCACTGGCCCTTGTTGGAGATAAGGTTCACGGAACCTGTCTCGAAAGGTGTCAGGGCATTGAACTGGTCGGACATGTCGTTCAGGTTCATGTCGATGCCGATTACGCCGAGAATCTTTCCGGAGGTGTCCTGCAGCGGGAAAACGAAGGAAACAAGGGTGACAGCGTTGCCTTCAATGTCATAGGCAATCGGGTCAACCAGGAAGGGATTTCCCGTTTTCAGGGGATAGTAGTACCAGTCGGCACTCGGATCGTTCGGATCGCTTTCGTAATCGGTGATCTGGGAGGGGAAGATCCCCTTGCCGAAATTGTAATAGTAGTTCAGAAAGCGCCCGCGCTTGTTCTTTTCTGTGACGAAGGCGGCATCGTTTCCGTCAAGCTGGTTGGGTTCGTAACCGGCCCAGGCACCAGCGAGGTTCGGGTTGTTTTCCAGAACGGTTTTCAGGAACTGGTCGTAGACAGTTCGGTCCTTGATGCCGTTGTTGCGCATGTTGTTGAAGGTTTCAGACATCGTCTGGGCAATGGCCATACCTGCATCAAGCTGCTTTGCGACTTCAGAAGCCTGATGTTCACCAATGGCTCGCGCTTGTTCGAGTGTGGTTTCCTTCAGGGCGGTTTCATTGTTTTTCAGGAGAACAAAGAGGCCAACGCCAAGGAACACAACAAGCATTGTGACCATAGTGAGTGTCATCTTTGCGCTGAGGGACAAGTTATTGAGCACTTCTTTTCTCCGATGCTGCAAATATCCTACAGGAGCATCTTCATCCGATGGGGCAATGACGGGGCAACACGGACGCTCCTCTAGTGCTCTAAAATCGCTCTCATACATTAATAAACGGTTATTCCTGCATGTGTTTGCGCAAGGGGAACAAAAGGGTTGTAACGGGAGGATAAAGAGAGATCCGGAGAATGCCGGACCGTTTCAGTCAGGTTAAAATGTTGCAGAAGTTAGGAAAACAGGGATATAGCGCCTCTGCTTTATCTTGAAAAAAGGGAACAGAGGCTGTGGGTGCCAACAGATTTTTTGCATGTTAATTTTTTTTGAAGCTCATCGTTTGAGATTATACGAATCCTTTTGTGAAATTTTTTGCAATATTTAATAGGTCAATTTTTCAGTGTGAAATCGTTTCCTGTGGATCGTCAGGCCTGTATTTTTTTCCTTTCTCCAGAAGAAAGTCGATTAAAACCCTGACACGTCGGGCTTTCTGGCTGTTTTGCAGAAAATAGACATAGAGGGGAGGGTAGGGATACCAGTGATCCTTCAGTATGGGGTTGAGGAAGCCATTTCTGAATTTTTCTGAAACCATCGGCGTGATGATCCGGCCTATTCCAAGCCCCTTTTCAGCGGCGTCAACCATGGCATCTGTGTCGTTGACAATCAGGGCAAGGGGCATCTGCACAGTGGTGCTGTGGCCCTTGTCCAGCAGTTTCAGGGGAGCAAGCCGGTTGGAAGCCATGTAGCGGTACTGGATCAGTTTGTGATTTTGAAGTTCTGCCGGGGATGCAGGCAGACCGTAGTGATCGATATAGCTGTCCGAGGCGAAAAGGGCCTCCCTGTACGCGGGTGTAATAGGGCGGGCCACCATGCCTTCGTCAATCTTGTCACCAAAGCGGATACCGAGATCATAGCCTTCACTCAGGATATCGACGGCTTCATCCGTGACCGAGATTTCCAGCTGTATGTCCGGGTAACGCTGGCAGAACTCGGCATAAACTGGACGCAGAAACATCTGGAAGGCAAAGCGGGGCAGGGTGATGCGGACATGCCCGGAAGGTGTCCGGCTGAGGTCCTGTACCTTTTCCAGCGCGTTGTCCAGTGTGGAAATGGGGCCACTGATCTGTTCATGAAGGCGGGTGCCGGCTTCTGTCAGTTCCATCCGTCTCGTGGTTCTCGAAAAGAGTGGAAGCCCCAGATGGCCTTCAAGCTGCTTCAGAGCCTGGCTGACGGAAGGAGGAGCGATCTCGAGCTTTCTTGCTGCTGCGCGGATTGAGCCTTCGCGAACAATGGTCTGGAAAACGGTCAACTGGTTAAAGGTGGAACCTTTCATGAGATATCCTGTTAGGTTTTAGCTATTAATCTGTTAGATATTGCTCCACTAAAACATAACAGTGAGAAAGCGTAAATTCCTGACAGAAGAGGAACACATTTTCTGTTTGGAGTTTTCATGAGCAAGATTGTCGTTATTTCCGGTCACCCGGATTTGGAGAAGTCTCATACCAACACGGTGATTCTGAAGTGTCTGGAAGACTCTCCGGAAAGCATGGATATCCGAAGGCTGGACAGGCTCTATCCCGATTTCAGGATTGATGTCGAGGCCGAGCAGGCTGCCTTGAAGGCAGCCGATGTCATTGTGCTGCAGTTTCCCTTCCACTGGTACGCTGTACCTGCGCTTTTGAAGAAGTGGGTGGATGATGTCTTTTCCTACAACTTTGCTTATGGGCCTGAGGGCGACAAGCTCAAGGGCAAGGATTTTATCCTGTCCCTTACGATTGGCGGTGCAGAGGAAACCTATGACCCGCTGGGTTACAACCACTTCAAAATCGAGCAGTTCCTCCACCCGCTTCAGCAGACGGCCTATCTGGCGGGGCTGGTCTATCGGGCGCCGGTCTATACACATCGCATGGTCTATATTCCCGGGGTCTACAACAGGCTGGAGGATGTCCAGAGCCGCGCGCGGGATCATGCCGGACGTCTGCTGGAGCAGATTGATGGCCTGCTGAATTCCCCGCAAGCCAGGATTGAGCGCTTTGTGACAGAGTGGTTCCGGCAGTTTGACCAGTTGCCACAGAGCAGCGACTGGTTTCTGGAGCATCTGGACCGGGACGTGAACTGGGTTATGCCCGATGGACGCTATTCGGGTCACGCAGGTTTCAGGGACTGGTACAGTCATGCCCGGGAAACCTTCAGGCCGGGGTGTGATCATCAGGTGGAGCAGCTTGAAGTCCGCCGGAGCGATACGGGCTATCAGGTTGATCTGCGTATCCGCTTGCTGGCCGAAACCTTCGAGGGATCGCCTTTCGGAGGAGAAGCGGTCAACATGCTGGTCAATGAAACCTGGCAGGTTTCTCTGGATGCGCAGGGGCGTGTGACGATTCACGACTATCTGGTCGAGGCTGTTGACAGTCAAGCCTAGGCAGCAACGTCAGGACAGCAAACCGCAGGCCATGGACTGCCGACGACTGTTAAGGACCCGTTTGAGAGCGGGTCCCGGCCTTTTGCAGGGCGTCCTGTTTTTCAGGATGCCTTCGCAGGCTTTCTTCTGTTATATCAGGAGGCAGAAAACACTCGGACAGACAGGACTAATTGAACGTGAAAAACATACCGGATCCTTCCCATCGCGGCATTGACCGTCTCTTGCAGTTGATGCGTGACCTGCGTGATCCGGAACAGGGCTGTCCCTGGGATATCGAACAGACCTTTCAAACCATTGCGCCCTATACCATTGAGGAAGCCTATGAGGTGGCTGATGCTATCGAAAACGGTTCAATGGATGATGTGAAGGACGAACTGGGGGATCTGTTGCTGCAGGTCGTCTTTCACGCCCAGATGGCTCAGGATGGCGGCATTTTTGACTTCAACGACGTGGCGCAGGCCGTAACGGACAAGATGGTGCGCCGTCATCCGCATATCTATGCTGCTGCGGATATCACGACAGCGGACCAGCAGGAGGTTTCCTGGGAGGCCATCAAGGCTGAGGAGCGTGCGTCGAAAGGGCTGTCTGGGAGATCCAGCCTGATGGATGATGTCACGGTTGGCCTCCCCGCCTCGACACGGGCTGTCAAATTGCAGAAGCGGGCGGCGAAGGTCGGTTTCGACTGGGATCATCTGGACCCTGTTGTCGAGAAAATCCGTGAAGAACTGGATGAGGTTCTGGCCGAGTGCCCTGAAAACCCTGCGGAGGCCAATGAGGAACAGCGGGACCGTCTGGAAGATGAATTCGGTGATCTGCTGTTTGCTGTGGCCAATCTGGGGCGACACCTGCGGATTGATCCGGAGAAGGCGTTGCGCCGGACCAATGCCAAGTTCGAGCGTCGCTTCCGTTTTGTCGAGCAGGCCTTTTCCGAACGGAATGCGGACCTGAAATCTGCTTCCCTTGAGGAAATGGACCGTGAATGGGATCGCGCCAAGGCGCTTGAAAACGGGCAGATATAACCCCTTTTCAAACTGTTGCGATGTGGTTTTTCAGTTGGGTTATACTGCCGGTTTAAAAGGCAATGCCGTTAAACAGAATGGTGTGCAGTTCTTCCCACCTTTCCCTGTCGGGAGCCATCATCAGGCCTTCGCTTTTGTGGTGGCTTGATGTGGTGTAGGGCTGTTTTTCAAGGCAGGCATTGTAGCCGCCGGCTTCACGATGGATCAGTGCTCCGGCCAGATGATCCCAGGGCATCAGTCTGCTGAAACAGGAAAAGGCGAGTTCCCCGCGCACCAGCCGGTCGTACTCTGCACCTGCGCAGCGAAGGCTTTTGACGGTTTCGACTTTCTTGCGGCCCTTTTCCAGAGCTGTCTTCAGTTCGGCGCGCGCTCTGGACTGGCTGTGCAGTGTGCCAATCTGCTTTTCGGGATTGGCCGGAAGAGACTGTTTTTTTCCGTTGATGAAGGCTCCAAGTCCGTCCCAGCCGCTGAGCATGGTGTGTTCAACAGGATTGTAAATCCAGCCTGCTGTGGTCTTGCCATCGAGAACCAGAGCAACCATACAGCGGAAAACGGGCTTGCCGCTGGCATAGTTGTTGGTGCCGTCAATCGGATCAATCACCCAGGTTGCGCCCTTTTGTTCCATCAGTTGCATGACATCCGGATTTTCGGCATAGCATTCCTCGCCCAGAATGCGGGAACCGGACAGGAGGGCTGTCAGGGTTCCGGACAGCGCCTTTTCCGTCTCAATGTCGGCAATGGTGACCGTTTCGCCGTGTGCCTTGCTGTTGATGTCCTGATCCCCGAGCTTTTGAAAGCGTGGCATGATTTCTTGTGCAGCGGCTGTGCGAATGGCCTGATCGACAGCCTTGTTGAAGGCCTGCTGGTCGGATGGACTTGTGAAGTTCAGCATGTAAGCGTTTCCTGTGTGGTCTGCCTTCTTCTTTAATCCCGCTTTGCCATAAAGAAAAGAGGAAGCCGCATGGACCTCCTCTTTCCCGTATCACTTTTCGGTGGTCTGTCTTAATTCGGGCCGTATCCGGATCACAGGTGCATGCGGGAGCCGGATGAAGAGTATCAGCTGTTCCTGAAAAGAGGGCGGGACCTTTTGGGGGCGTCATGAAAAAAGGGGGATCGCAGTGATCCCCCCTTTTTGTCTCAGGCTCTCATGTTTGCGCCATTGGCGTCGTAGATTGGTGCGCCAAGCACCTCGGCTGTGCAGGTTTTTCCAAGGATTTCAACCTGCAGCTTTGTGCCCGCCTGGGCCTTGTCGATATCGACATACCCCATGGCCATGGATTTTTGCACGTGGTGGGCATAGCCTCCGGAGGAGACATAGCCGATGGCTTCACCCCTGTCGTTCAGAATGGCTTCGTCGTTGGAGACGTCAATCCCCTCAACATCAATGACAAGGGTGACCAGTTTGCGTTTCGGGCCTTCCTCTCGCAGTTTCAGGGTGGCTTCCTTGCCGACGAAATCCTTCTTCCAGTTGATAAAGGCATCCATGCCGGACTCGACAGCATCAAAATCCGGGCGGAAGTCCGTTGTCCAGACACCCCAGCTTTTCTCCAGACGCAGGGACATCAGGGCGCGGGCACCATACCAGCGATAACCGAGGTCTGCGCCATTGTCCTCAATGGCCTGGGCCAGGCGAAGCAGATATTGGGGCCTGCAATAGATCTCGAAGCCCAGTTCGCCGGAGAAGGAAATCCGGTTGAGAATAACCGGTACATCCCCGACAAAAGTCTGGCGGAGGTCCCTGAACCTGAAGGCTTCTGCCGAGACGTCCTCACGGGTGATCCGCTGAAGGAGCTCGCGGGATCTGGGGCCAGAAAGCGCAATGCCGTGCCAGTCATCACTGACATTTGTGTAGCTGACATCGGCAGGCAGGTCCTTTTCGAACCAGCGGCGGTGCGCCTCCTGCATGGCGCCGGAGCCAAAGAGCATGAAGTGATCGTCTGACAGACAGGCGACTGTCAGATCACCATAGAGCTTGCCCTTTGGTGTCAACATCGGGGTGAGAGCCAGACGGCCGGGCCCGGGAACATACCCGGCAAGGGTCCTGTCCAGATAGGCGCGCGCCCCGGCCCCTTTGAATTCGTGCTTGGCAAAGTTCGCAATCTCGATCCCGCCAACCGCTTCACGGACAGCCTTGACCTCGCGGGCCACATAATCGTGGCTGCGATTGCGCTCGAAGGTCGGTGTTTCGTGTGCATCCTCCGGGCCGTCTGCAAACCAGAGGGCGTTTTCCAGACCGAAGCCCTGACCCATGACAGCACCCTTTGACACAAGGCGATCGTAAAGGGCGGTTGTTTTCTGCATGCGGCCCTTGGGCAGGGTTTCATTGGGGAAGGTCATGACGAAACGGCGTTCATAGTTCTCGGTGGACTTGATGGTGCCCCAGTCCGGTGTTGCGAACTCGCCAAAGCGAGCCACATCCATGGCCCAGACATCAATGGAAGGCTCGCCGTCGATCATCCATTCCGCCATGCTGAGGCCAACGCCGCCGCCCTGACAGAAACCGGCCATGACACCGACAGCGACCCAGTAGTTCTTCATGCCGGGGACAGGGCCGATCATGGGGTTGCCATCCGGGCCAAAGGTGAAGGGCCCGTTGATGATGTTCTTGATGCCTGCCTCGGCAAGAGCGGGAATGCGCTCGAAACCCAGCTCGAGACGATCGGCAATGTTGTCGAGCTTGGCTTCCAGCAGTTCGTGCCCGAAATCCTTTGGCGTGCCGCGCACCGACCAGGGGGTGGCAACAGGCTCGTAGGTGCCCAGCAGCATGCCCGTGCGTTCCTGGCGGAAGTACATGTTGCCCTCGTAGTCGATTCCGGCCGGCAGGCGCTCTGTGCGTTCGGCAATCTGCGGGATTTCCTCGGTGATCAGATAGTGGTGCTCCATCGGTTGCACGGGGAGGTGAAGACCGGAAAGATGCCCGACTTCCCGGGCCCAGAGGCCTCCACAGTTGACAATGTGTTCCGCATTGATATTGCCGTTTGGTGTGATCACATCCCAGCTGCCATCCGGACGCTGATGCGTTTCGATCACAGGTGTATGGGTAAAGTACTTTGCACCGTGGACCTTGGCGGCCTTGGCATAGGCATAGGTGACACCGGAGGGATCGACATCCCCGTCCAGGGGGTCCCACAGGGCGGCAATGTAGTGGGAGGGATCGATGAGCGGGTGAAGTCTGGCCACCTCTTCCGGGCTGATGAACTCCTGATCCAGCCCCATGTAGCGGGCCTTTGAGCGTTCGCGCTTGAGGTAGTCGTACCAGTCCTGGTTGGAGGCGAGATAAAACCCGCCGGTGTTGTGCATGCCGACGGAGTGTCCTGATGTTTCCTCGATCTCCTTGTAGAGATTGATGGTGTAGCCCTGCAGGCGGGAGATGTTGGGGTCAGAGGAAATGGTGTGGATCTGTCCGGCGGCATGCCAGCTGGAGCCGGATGTCAGTTCGCTGCGTTCCAGCAGGACAACATCCTTCCAGCCGAACTTGGCGAGGTGGAACAGGATGGAGCAACCGACAACACCGCCACCGACGATGACAACTTTTGCATGGGACGGGAGCTGTTTGCCGCCAGAACTCTGGCTGTCGTCTGTTTGGATTTCAGGCATGAT
>NZ_JBBUTJ010000010.1:0-55872 GCF_039592655.1 Carbonatibacter coralli
AACACCCGATCCCATCCCGAACTCGGCCGTGAAATCCTTCAGCGCCCATGGTACTGCGTCTTAAGGCGTGGGAGAGTCGGTCGTCGCCAGGTCTTTCAATCACAGGAACACACAACAAAAAAGGGCCTCAAAAAAAGGCCCTCTTTTTATTTGTACAAAACAACACATCACCTCAACGCGGGGTGGAGCAGCCCGGTAGCTCGTCAGGCTCATAACCTGAAGGTCGCAGGTTCAAATCCTGCCCCCGCAACCAAATCAAAGAAAGCCCCATCGCGAAAACGGTGGGGCTTTTTTTTGTGTGGAGGTAAGAGGAAACGCCGTGGCAGCGTCCAGCAAAAAAAACAAAAGTTCAAGCAGGGTACGATAATTTGAGAGAGCACAAACCCGGAAAATATGAAACTGTAGTCTTGCAACCCGAAGAAGGGGGCTCCAATTCCCAGATAATTTATTGTTTTGTGATATGAATAGCTTTAAAGCTCTGGAGCGATTTGTGAGATAGTTTCTTTTTTCATCAAACCTCTATTATTCTGACAGGGCAATTGTCTTCCAATGCGTGAGAAAAGCAAAAAACCGAGGTGGTCTCTGTCAGGGAGTGCCGGGACAGGCAAGACAACGCTGGCAAGAGCATTGGCAGATGTCTTTGATGTGCCCTATCTCGAGGAGGGGTTCAGGCGCAGGCTGGAACAGGGGCTCAATCCTCACAGCCTTTCCAGGCATGAGCATCTGGATCTTTTGCTGGAGCTTTATGATGAGGCTCTGGATGAAGTCAGACAGGCCTGTAAGGATTACGGTGGTTTTGTCGCGGATCGTAGCCCTGTCGATTATCTTGCCTTCTGGTTTTACTACGGTTTCGCTCATGAACAGATCTTGTCGGAAGAGCTTGCAGGGCGTGTTGAACGTGATCTTGGGTATTTCGGGAAGGTTATTGTGCTGCCCTGGGGAGCGATAGAGCTGGAGAGCGACGGTTATCGTTCCGCGAACAAGTGGATACAGCTGCACTATCAGGGATTGCTGGAAGGTCTGGTAAAACGAAGAATACCGGCAGATAAACTCCTGATGGTGCCGGATGATCTTGTCACGGTTGAGACGCGTCTTGAATGGGTGATCCGGCAAGCCTGAGAGGTCGGTCTTGCCGCATCGTGTCCTGCGGAAATCAGTGCCCCGGGATCAGTGGCCGTGATGATCCGAGGAGGTGTTCTCGTCTCCGGGTTCGAAGTGGTTTTGCCAGTCCTGAAGTGTTGGATTTACAATCCCGCTGGCGAGCAGCTGTCTTATGGTTACTCTGGTGATGACTCTTTTCCTGCGGCTGTCTGCAGAGAAGTTTTCCGGAGTGTGTCCGCGTTGAATGGCGTTATGAACGGTCTGTTTGAAACGGGTAAGTTCCCCGTCGCCAAACCGGTTCCACATCACTTGAAAATTCTGATAGTCCTTGCTGTCAAAGCCACGGGGATTGCCTTTGTTGTCCAGCATCGGGTTGACCGGATACATGGACAGAGCCGGATAGAAATCATCCGGTATGGGAGTATTGGCTGAATGGGTTCTGCTGTTTTTGAGCAGCTTGGGCAGGATGTGGGTGTGAGGCCCGAGTGGAGTGGCAATGTTGCGTTCTGTTGAGCCGATGTGCTGGTAAACCTCAACGCGTCCCAAATCGGACAGGAACACTCTGTGGGGGCTTTGCATCTTGATGGCCGACATTGCCGGGTTGCCTGCTTCAAACAGGGATTTGCCACAGTTTGAACGCAGCAGTGCAATTAGCTCCGGATCTGCAGTTCGGATACAGACATCAATGTTCCTCTGTTTCAGTCCCATATCAAAGAGCACGGCTTCCCGGTCACAGGAACGCAGAGCGCTCCGGTCAGGACCAAGCTCGCTCAGGACAGAGCGTTGATGGACCGTGCAGTTTTCAGCCGGAATACAGAAATTGCCGCCCTGTAGCCAGAACTCGCGTCTGCTGCTCAGAATTTCATAGGGTTCGAAGTGGACCCGGGCGGGAAGAGAGACGGACAGGCCACCGCGATCTGTTACAGAGGCCCCCCCCGTTTCGGTGAGCACAACCTCTCTGTTTTCTGCAGGATCAATGTGGTATTCGCCGATGGCTCCGAACGAGCCGATACTCCAGCTGGTATCGGGGTTTTCAAGATTTTCGTGAAGGAGCCCGACAAGATCTGTGAGCATCTTTTGAGCGACGGTATCTGTCATTTTTTGAAACCTGTTAGAGGCCGCAAAGGCGCTGTTGGTGGCAGAATCAGGAATATTGTCCCGACAGCGCATTGCGCACTCAACGGACTTCCTGATCAAGGAGATTGGGGACGCCACCATCCAGGTTCCCTTGGATGAACGTTAAAACAGGACTGCGGGCGATGACAACTCTCATTGGCTGTTAATGTTGATTTTTATTTTGGAAAAGAGATTTGTGATTTGGAGCAATATCCCTGATTTCGGCTTGCTGTGAATTTTGAAAGGAAAGCAATGAAATTCATTAAGTCACTGATAATAAATAAAAATATTCAGTGTTTTCTCTTGTGAAATCGCGAGATTGTTGCGCGTGATGCAAAAAAGGGAATTGACTTTTTTTCGTCACATTTTATCTATGCGTGCATGTTTGTGGTTCCCGTGAGTGAGATGGATTCTCGGGATTAAAAGGGAATACGGTAGGGAATTGCCCAACAGGGATCCTGATCCGTAGCTGTCCCCGCAACTGTGAGCGGCGAGCAATAAGCCCGGAATTATGGCCACTGGATGAAAGTCCGGGAAGGCCGGGATGAGTTTTGACCCGCGAGCCAGAAGACCTGCCCAAACGCGTCAACTCTGTATCTGCCGGGTGAGCGGGTATGACTGCGATTCGTCGCAGTGACGCACATCGTGTTGCTGCGATTGGGTCAGAGTATCAAACCATCCACTCTCCCAATCCTGAAAATGTTTAACAACTGCCGTCTGGCAGGGCTGTTGTCGTGTCTGAACACCTGATTGTCCGGGTTTTTGGCGGCTTTGCCCTGTTGAAAGCGGCAGAACGGTGCTGCCTGTCTGGCGGCAAGGGTAGAGTTATGTTCATTACACATTCTGGAAAAATCATGACAACTGCGTCCTGGCTTGCAATTGCCATGGCAACAATTGTTTCTGCTGCTTTGGCACAGGAAGGGCAAACACAATCAGAAGAAATTGAGGAACTGGAAGAGATTGTCGTTTCTGCGAGCCGGATCGAGCTTAAAGCCAGTGAAGTCGGAAGTGCTGTGACTGTCATCACTGCTGAAGAAATTGAAAGGCGTGGAGACCGTTATGTTTCTGATATTCTCAGGGATGTTCCGGGGCTTGCTGTAAACAGAACCGGTTCCTTTGGGGCTTTTACGCAGATTCGTATCCGTGGTGCTGAAGCCAATCAGACCCTTGTGGTGATTGATGGTGTCGAAGTAAACAACCCTGCTGCGGGATCCGAGTTTGATTTTGGTTCCTTGCTGGTGGACAACATTGAACGTATTGAGGTTCTCAGAGGGTCACAAAGTGCCCTGTGGGGGAGTGATGCCATCGGCGGTGTGATCAATATCATCACGAAAAAGGGGCAAAAGGGTTTCAGAGGTTTTGCGAGCGCCAGTGCCGGCAGCTTTGCAACGCATGATCTGAATGCCGGTTTCAGCGGTGGAGGAGAGCGCTATCGCTTTGCTTTTGATGCATCCCGCTTTTCGACCAATGGTATATCCCATGCCGATGAAGATGATGGTAATCCTGAAAATGACGGGCATACGATTTCACAGGGGAATGTTTCTTTCGGCGTTACACCGATTGAGAACCTCGATATTGATTTTACAGGGCGTTACACCCGTTCGTTTCTTGAAACTGACGGATCGATTTTCAATGTGTCGTCACTGACTGATCTGGATAACGATGCGACCGTTTACCAGCGTTATGGTCGTGCCAATGTCGCCTATGATCTGTTTGGAGGGGCCTGGTCCCACCGTGCGAGTGTTGCTGTTTCCGATGTTGACAGCAAAAACCGAAGCAACAATGCGACCTCCTTTACCTCCGAAGGCGACAAGCTCAAGCTGGATTATGAAACAACCTACCGCTTTGAAACAGAGAGTATCCCGGATGCAGAGCATGCCGCAACCCTGTTGCTGGAGCACGAGAAGGACACAATTCAGACTTCCTCGATGGCCAATGAGGTTGATATCAAGACCAACAGCATTGCTGGAGAATACAATCTGAGCCTCTTTGACGATTTGCATTTGTCCCTGAGTGGCCGTTTTGATGACAGTGACAATTTTGAAGATGAAATGACTTACCGTGTAACGGCGGCCTATAACCTTCGCGAGACAGGCACGCGTTTTCACAGCAGCTACGGCACAGGTGTTAAAAATCCCAGTTTGACAGAGCTGTTCGGTTTCACGGGAACCTTTGTTGGCAATCCCGATCTTGAACCGGAGAAAAGCAAAAGCTGGGACTTTGGTGTTGAACAAGGCTTTTTCGAAGACCGACTTGTTGTCGATCTCACCTATTTCAATTCCCGTGTGACAAACCTGATTACAGGCTCGGGCAATACTGCTGTGAATCTGAGCGGAACCTCTCCTGCACAGGGGATTGAGGTCAGTGCAGATGCTGAAGTTCTGGACAATTTGAACCTGATTGCCAGCTACACCTACACCAACGCGGAAACCGCGGATGGGACAGAACAGGTCAGGCGACCACGGCATATTGCCAGTCTGAACGTGAATTATCGTTTTCTGGAAGATCGGGCAAACGTCAATCTGGGGATTGATTACAACGGTGATCAAAAGGACACCCGGTTTTCACCAACATTTGCCAGAAGCATCGTGGGACTGGACAGCTATACACTCGTAAACGTCAATGCAACCTATGACATTCATGAGAATGTGCAGTTGTTTGCACGTGGTGAAAATCTGCTGAACGAGGATTATGAAGAAGTTTTCGGTTACGGAACTCCGGGGGTTTCGGGGTTTGCCGGTGTCCGGGTTGATTTCTGAGTGCAGGAGCTATGCAGGATGACTTCTGTGATCCTTCCGGACATTGTGGAAAGTTCAAGCGGACGTCTTTCAGAAGTCTATACCCTCCCCACTGGGGAGGGTTACCTGCTTGAGCTTTTAAGGGATGTCTTTGAAAACTATTGGGAAGACATTGTTTTCGGGCCGGTTATTGAAGGTGTTGCCTATGAATTTCGCTGTCCGTGCAAACCGAAAACGATCTCGCTTTCAAACGGTTATCTGACTGTCCATTTTGGCGGCACCCATTTCCATCTCTGTATCGGTCAGGTCAGGGGAATGGATGGGCGTTCCATGGATCACGTCTTGAATGAAGCGCGCAGGGTATCCCGCGCAGAAATCATCCGGCGTCTGAACAGGGAAGGCGGCGCAACGAGCTGGAGTCTGCAGCTTTTCAACGGGAAAGGGGAGCAGGTGATGACAATCTTCTTTGCCAATCCTTTCATGACGAATGAAGACACGATGGCCGAGTTTCCCGACTGGACAAAACTGGCCATGTGGGAAGACATTGGCCGGAGATATCTGGGACGTGAGCTTGATGATACGGATCACAAAGCCACAGGTTTCTTTTAGGAGCTGACTTGCTGATGAAACTTCTTTCCAGCATCACCTTTGCAGTTTTTGCCTTTTGTATGGCAGCGGCCTTGGCGGCCAGAGCCGGACAGGGTGAACCCGAACGTGCAAGGGGCGGAATTGTTTCCATCAATCTCTGTACGGACCAGTTGCTGTTGATGCTTGGTGATCCTGCCGAGATCCGGTCCGTTTCCTTTCTGGCACGGGACCGTTCTATCTCTGCCTATTGGGAGGAAGCACAGAACCATGATGTCAATCACGGCCTGATTGAACAAATCCTGCCGATGGAGCCTGATCTGGTTCTGGCCGGACGTTATACAAGCCGATACACCGTTGCCCTTCTGGAAGAACAGGGAAAAAACGTGCTTGTTCTGGATCCGGCCAGAAGTCTGGAGGACATGATCGCGAATATTCAGAAGGTGGCGGATGCAATTGGCCGTCCCTTGCGTGGAAGGCAGATCATTGAAGCCATTCTGGAGAGACCGAAACCTGACTCACTGGACAGGAGGGTGATCCTCTATGGCGCCAGTGGCACGACAGCAGGCCCTCCAAGTCTCGGAGATACGGCGATTGCGGAAGCCGGCCTGAAGAATGTTGCGGATGAACTCGGAATTGGAAGCTGGGGGTATTTGTCTGTGGAAGGACTTCTGCGGAGTGATCCCGATCTGATTGTCTTTCAAAGAAGTGGTAAAGCAATGCCAGCCATGGCAACGCAGTTGCTCCACCATCCTGCTTTGACAGCCAGTCGGCTTCCGGCCTTGCGAATGGATTTAACCCGAAGCGAACTGATCTGTGCCACGCCTCGGCTTTTTGAGACTTCCCGAGCCATTCGCAAACGTATTGAGCGTGAGGAGTGAGACGATGAGTGTTTTGCCCGTTTCCCGAATGAGTGAAAGAACGGTCTCCGGAGTATTGAGTCTCGCGCTTCTCGGTGTTCTGGCAGGGCTGTTTTTCTTTTCCCTGTCTCTGGGAAGGGTTGGCGGACCGCTTGTTGACAGCCTGCCATGGGACTTCCTGTATCTGGATCCTGATGTCTTTGGAGAAACAAACAGGCTTATTCTGGTCGAGGTACGTCTGCCCCGTACACTTCTGGCTGTTATGACCGGTCTGTCTCTTGGCTTGTCGGGGGCTGTGTTGCAGGGCCTTTTCCGCAATCCACTTGCTGATCCGGGGATTATCGGAACTTCGAGTACGGCTTCTCTTGGCGCTGTTGTTGTCCTCTACTTCAGTCTTGCAGAGTACTCAAACCTTGCGCTGACAGCAGGGGGAGTGGCGGGGGCTCTGCTGGGATTGGTCGGACTGTATATCCTGACAGGAAAGAAGCCGGGTACGACCGGGTTCATTCTTGCCGGAGTTGCTCTGAGTTCCCTTGCCGTTGCCATGACGTCTCTGGCTTTGAGCCTTGCACCCAGCCCCTTTGCCACTCTTGAAATTCTGTTCTGGATGATGGGGTCTGTTGCAGATCGAACCTTCACCCACGTCTGGATTGCCTTACCTCTCATGATAACGGGCTGGTTGCTTTTGCTGGGGGCAGGGCGCGGTGTGGATGCCCTTTGTCTTGGTGAGGAAAGCGCCACCAATCTCGGTTTCAACGTCCCGAACATTCGGGCCCGGATCATTCTGGGGTGTGCTCTATGCGTTGGCGCGGCTGTTTCTGTGACAGGGGCCATTGGCTTTATCGGTCTTGTTGTTCCCCATATCCTCCGTCCGCTTGTTGGTTTTCAGCCAAGGGCATTGCTGGTGCCAGCCGGAATTGGAGGCGCCTGTCTGCTGTTGCTGGCGGATATTGCTGTCCGTCTGATGCCGCCGGGGCCGGAACTCAAACTCGGTGTTCTGACAGCCCTCGTTGGTGCGCCGTTCTTCTTCTGGCTGCTGGTCCGATACAGAAGGGAGATGCTGTGATGATTGCCCTTGAAACAAAAGGCCTGAGCCTTCGGAAAAAGGACAAGACACTTCTTGATGATGTGTCTGTTTCTGTAACGGCTGGCAAGCTGGTTGGCCTGATCGGGCCAAACGGTGCCGGAAAGACAACCTTGCTTAAAACGCTTTCAGGTCTCGAAAAAGACTATGAGGGATCTGTTTTGTTCAAGGGGATAAACCTTGCAGACTGGAAACCCCGAAGTCTGGCAAGGGAGCTGGCCTATTTGCCCCAGGGACACGAGGTGCACTGGCCGATTACGGTAGCCAAAATGGTGGAACTGGGCAGGTTACCGCATGGCGGCTTCCTGCGTTCACTGGATGAGCAGGACAAGGTTGCCATACGGAAGTCAATCAGTGAACTGTCTCTGGAGCATTTGGCCGATCAGCCCTTTAACAGGCTTTCCGGTGGCGAGCGGGCACGCGCTGCTCTGGCCAGGGTTCTGGCAACTGAAGCGCGAACAATTCTGGCAGATGAACCGGTCGCTGCTCTTGATCCCTTTCATCAGCTGCAGGTCATGACGATCCTTCGTGATTTGGCTCGCAAGGGTTATCTGGTTTGCACTGTCTTGCACGATCTGCCTCTGGCAGCACGTTATTGCGATCGTCTCATCCTCATGAACAGAGGGAAAATCGTAGCTGATGGAGCGCCCCGCAACATTCTGAATACTGAAAATCTGGGGCGTGTTTTTGATATTGTACCTTTTAACACGGAAGTGGATGGCGATTTTCTGTCTCTTCCCTGGTCTCTTTGCTCTTCGAAGCAGGCTTGAGGACGTTTTGAGGATGGTCCGGATACCGGTGAAGTGATTTGTTATCCCTGTGGCTGTTTGTTCATTCTAGAGACTCTTCCCCGGCTGATACTGTCAGGTTGTGGCCAGAAACCATTGTCCGGACGGGTTTGATGCAAATCTCAGCTGGCAATAATCCAGCTCGTCCAGAGAGACAGGGCTATCCTGATTAAAATCTATGACCAGGGAAAGCTGATCTGTTTCGACAATTCCAATCATGTGACCACCCTGTTCTGTTTTTCCGATTACCCAGCGCAGGGCTTCAACAGGCAGGTCCTGATCGACCAGTTTGCGAAAGACTTCCAGAACGAAGCCGTCACAATCGCCGCGCAGAACGGGACGCCCGGTCAGGGATCCGTCTTCCGGGTGGGTCAGTCCCCATGGCCCTTTCGGGTCAGCAACATAACGAAAGCTGTGTTTGACAGTGTGAAAGGTTTCCTTGATGGCAGAGTGCCATTCTTCATAGGAGACGCGCTTCAGTGTTCCACCGATAAGCCACTTTTCACGTTGAATCAGGTCTTTCCATGCACGTGGAGCTATAAATTTGAACGGTGTTTTCAGGTACATTCCATGTCTCCGTTTGATGTCTGTACCCAATCAGTTCCACTGTCCTTTTAATTTGAATGTCTCTTGATCTGTTTCTCTTCAACGCACAAACAAAATATCATCCCCGAGTTGCAAGATTAAGAAAAAAGTAGAACGGCGCTTCAGATCTTGCAGAGGGCTTGTTGTATTTTTTCTTCTGTAATGTTCATCGGAAAATGATTGTCGAACTTGATATGATCAGGGGAGATGGGCTGTGAAAAAGCAAGCAAGGCGATCTATTGATAATAGCAGTCAGCAGAAGATTATATCGGGCCAGAAGAGAACTGATGTTGATACAAAAAAGGAAAACCAGCCCGGATAGCATGTGACACAGGCCTCGGGCGAATGGAATATCAAACGGTATCCTTTTTCTGCTGGCAGGAAAGAATGTCAGCTCGGAGAGCTTTGTCCTGCCGTGATCGGGCAAGGAGTGGAAGAAATGACAGAGGGGTGTGCATGAAAAGAATGTTCCTTGCTTCGACTGATCCGGACAGAGGATTGAACCCGTTTTTTGTTAAAGCCCGGACAGATTGTCCTGCTGTTGGTCCTGCCGTCTGGTGATCGCGATAAAAGCAAGAGCAGAAGCGAACATAATGAGGCTGTAGGTTGCTGCAGGTATCAGGTAACGTCCGTCTTCAAACAGCAAGGCCCCCAGAGCTATTGCCAGGGTACCATTTTGCAGACCACATTCGATGGCAAGGGAAACTTCTTGTTTCCGACCACTGCCAAGGAGCCTTGCGCAAGAGAAAGCCAATGTCATCATGATCAGGTTCAGAGCCAGTGTGATCAGGCCGGCTTCGGCAAAATATGCTGCGATGTTGTCCCGCTCCTTTGCAATGGCACCTGCAAGAACCAGCAGGAAGAAAAGAGATGACAGTTTGTGCAGAGGATTTTTTGCCGCGTCGGCAAAGTTGACTGCGAAATGTCGGACCGTCATTCCCAGAAAAACCGGTACTGTCACGATCAAAAAGGCGCTGATGGTTACATAAAGCAGTGAAAATTCGCTATTGAACTGTTCTCCCGTGATTGTCTGATAGGACAAGGACAGGACGATCGGTATTGTCAGGGGGGCCAGAATGGAGGTTGTTGCTGTAAGCGAAATGGAGAGGGCAACGTCGCCGCGTGCAAGGGCTGTCAGATAGTTGGAGGTCACTCCGCCCGGGGCGATTGCGATCAGCATCAGACCCATGGCAATTTCAGGTGACGTTGACCAGAAGGAGGCGAGGAAATAACCCACCAGTGGCAGTGCAATGAGCTGGAGCCCAAGTCCGACCGTCATGTCGCGCGGACGTTTCAGCAGTCTGGAAAAGTCCGATAACTTCAGATCGAGACCCAGTGTAAACATCATAAAAGCCAGAATCAGGGGGAGAAAAATGTCTGTAACGATGTTCATCAGAAATCCAGTCTGTTTCAAAGGCCTGTCGTCTGATCCACTGGGTTTGGGGAGGCGGCGTCTGAAACCCGATAAAGCAGACAGGGATTTTAATGTTGCTTTGACATTCCTGTTCCGGAGCGGGTTTCAGAACAAAACTGTCTTATTTTCAACGTAACATGACTCAAGTCCGGCGTGTGGTCGAACTCTGTGAAAGACTATGCTCCGAAAATGAACGAGCCTTGATGACATCGTTGATTGCAAATGGTTTCATTTGTTGGCGATCGCGGGAAAGGCAAACTGACGTTTTTCCCGAAGTATTGATCCTGATGAACAGAGGGCAGATCGCTGCTGATGAAGTATCCCGTAAGGAAAAGCCCGGGACGTGTTTTGGGCGTCGTGTCTTTTTAACAGGGAAATAGATAGGAATTTCAGCCTCACTTCGCTCTTGCGAGCAGGACAGAGGCCGAACTGGAAAAGGTAGACTGCCTTGTGGTTCGCACAAAGCGCTCTCTCTGCAAAGGAAAGGTCCTGACAGTGTATCCATAGAATAAGAGTGCCGGGATGACCTGTCGGAGGCGGGCAGGTTATTTCAGTTTGTTCCGAGGGAACAGGACCCTGATGTTGTCGTTGTGGGCTGTTTTGTTCTTTGTGATGTGACTGGCCGGAAAGAGCGGTGATGTGAAGGGAACTTTGCGAGAGCCGGGCTGTTCTCCTGCAGACCAGTGCTCCGCAGGTTCTGGCTGGCGGGGTGGTTGCCAATCTGTTGAGTTCTCTCTGTTGTCCTGAACAGGGGAGCCTTTCAGGGCCGGGCCGGTATTCCGTAAATTTTGCAGAACCTGAAAGAGTTCGCGGGGAGAGATACCGATATCCCTGAATTCTTCAACAACAAGACTGTCGCTCAGGATGGCTTCAATGATGTCTACGATATGCACTCTGGTGATGTCTGTGTGTTGAATGACATCCTGAACGGCTCCTTCCAGACTTTGTTGTTGCAGGATGTTTGTGGAAAGGTCCTTGCGGGTCAGGCGCAGAATGATTTTTGTGATTCTGGTTGCAAGTGAACCGTATTCAGTCGGGTTTGACGGGGTGAGCATCTTGTAGGCCTTCAGGTTTGAGGGAACTAAGCCGGTTCCGGGGATTTGGATATCTCCTGAAAGATATCGCTGCTGCTGTTTGCATACGGTTGTAGTGATTTCGGCACGATTTCGTGAAACAGGATTCCTGACTTCAAACTGTTTCTGGCTGCACTGAAGAGCCTTTCATTTCGGGGCTTGCGTCTGGGTTGAGCTGTTCTTCTCTATCTGAACGAACCTGTTCTGCCCGTGATAAAAATTTCTTTTTTTACCGTGTCTTGTTGAAATTCATGACGTCATTGAAAAGAGTTTGCCTCCTGTACAGTCAATGGCTGATAAAGCTGTTGTCATAAGGAGGGAACTGCGGGGCTCAAGGCTGAATGCCTCGCTCTTTGCCGCGAAATTTGTGGGACAAGTCAGGCAGGAGGTTTTGATGCCCCTTCCTGATCAGTCTGAAGACACTGGCGTTGCAGCGATATTTGGTCGTTTCCTCCTGATCTTCTGATGATTTGAATGTCTGGCAGCATGGCGGTTCCGGGGCACAGCACCAGCTTCGTCCGGATGTGCTGGAAGGCAGAGTACGAGGTTCCCGGCAGTAAAAGGCTTCCGAAATGAAACTGTCGTGTAACAGATAGTTCCGAAAACAGAGACCTTTCTCCGGCCATCATGAACATTCCTGAGATGGGCAAACCCGAAAAGGCAATCATCCGAAGGACAAAGAGAAGGGAAGTGTTTGACATTCCTGCACTTCCCCTTTGTTTTTTGAGCACACAGGAAAGCTCGATGGCCTTGATTCTTGAGGGGTATCTGGATTGTTGCTTCGGACTCTCTGGTCGCGGGGCGCATGGGAATGCAGTCAATCGGAGAACACGGGATGAACCGGGAGGAAGAGCAGGCCTGCAGTGTTGTTTGCCTTTGGTCCTGGTTGACTTTCTGTGTTGCCCTTCCGGTTTTTGCGGGTTTCTGAATGAGCTTTTCAGTCAGGTTGACTGACAAAATAGAAATCAACTGAAGCTTTTAGGGGATTTTTGGAAGTCAATTGTCATCGATTTTGCGGTTTTTGAAATCGGATGGTGGTTTTTATTTGGGATCAATCCGGGTCGGTTTACTGAGGCGGAGGGTAATCCTGAAATGATTGAAAGACGGGCGTTCTTTACAAGATACCTTTTCGGGGGCGGGTTGTCTCTTGTATGTGCAGGTGAGGCAGTTGCATCGCAATCCCCTCTCCAGTCCCGCAAGAGGCGTGGCTGGCCGTCTGATCGTGACAGTTTCATGGTCAGGGGGTTCAGGGTGCCACCGCCGGAATCCTACCGCAAATTCATGGATGAACGGGAAGACCTCAAACCTCGCGGGGCCGGAGTTCAGCGTGTCGGGTTTGAGGGAGATGTAAAGGCCGGTCTTGTTGCTCTGAATGCCTCCATCAATTCCGGGATGAAATACAGGAAGGACAAAAACGGGGATGTCTGGGGCCTGTCCGCTCAGGAGGGGGATTGCGAGGATTACGCCATCAACAAGCTGGACAGTCTTTTGTCGGACGGAAGCTTTCGCCGCAACAGTTTCTCGATTGCCCTGTGTCAGACAGAGAATGGCGAGGACCATGCTGTGCTGGTGTTCCACGCCCGGGAAGCGGATCTGGTTCTGGACAACCGATTTGATCATATCCGGGCCTGGAACCGCTTGCCATATTTCTGGCTTGCGATCGAAAGCCACAAGCAGGGCGATTTTTTCGAAACAATTGTCAACTAGCGCAGCGCAGTATTTCCAAAGCCCTGACCTTCGGGGCACCCATTGTCCGGGCGGTCTGTTCTGAGCGCGTTTATTTTTTGAGAAGTCGATTTCAATGAAACCATCTTCCTCCTGTCTGATTTTGCTGGCTGTTCCTCTTTTGATTACCGCGTTTGGTGCCTGGGCCTATGCGTTTGAAATGATCAGTGTCGTCCCCTCAAAGGGGGTCGTGATTTCGGAAATCAGCAAACGGGTCCTGTCTCACAAGGAAGGCGGGGTTCTGAAGAAAATCAATGTTGCTGTGGGTGATGTTGTTTCTGCTGGTGATGTGGTGCTGGAAATCAAGAATTTGTCCATTGCCGAGGAGACGGAGAAACTCGCAACAAGGATTGACGAGTTGGATGCGCAAATCAGACGACTGGAAGCTGAAATCGCGGGAGAACCCTTTTTGGCAGAAGGGATCATGCCATCGGATTTTGAACGGGAGAACACGCTTTATAAAAAGCGCTTCCTGGCCTTTCAGGGCAAAATGAATGTGCTGGAAGAAAGAAAAAACCTGAAGATCAAAGGGGTTGAGAGGCTCAAAAAGGAAATCCGCTTTCTGGAAAAGGAACTGTCTCTCAGCACGCTCAAGCAGGACAAGATGCGAGAGCTGGAAAAGGTCGGAGTGGCCGCGCAGTTTGATGTGGTCGAGGGTGAAATCAATCTTGTGCAGCTCGGCAACAAGCTGAATGAGACCAAACGCAAAATGGAAGAGGAAGAAGGGCAACTGAATGAGGCGGTGGCCCAGATTTCCTATGAGAAAAACAAGTATCAGGCCGAAGTCCAGCAGGAACTGGATGAAGCCTGGCTGGAGCGCAAGGAAAAGATCACAGAGCTGAAAATCAACAGTGAGCGTTCCTCCCGGCAGGATTTGAAAACAAATGCATCAGGCGTTGTTCACAAGATCTTTGTCGAGACCGAGGGAGCCGCTGTCAGGGCCAATCAGGAACTGATTGAAATCATTCCCAGATACAAAAAAATTCTTGTTGAGGCCAATCTGGATGTGCGGGATCGGGATCTCGTCTGGGTTGGCATGGAAAGCCGTATTGTCCCGTCAAACAGCCAGAGTTTTTCACTTCAGCCATTGAGCGGTGAAGTTGCGAAGATCGGCGCGGATGCCGTTTTCGATGAAGTGGACAGGACATTCTATTTCAAGGTTCAGGTCGAAATTGCAGACGCTCCTGCCGAAGGGCTGGAATACGACCTGTATCCGGGAATGCAGGTCGAGGTTCGTTTCGATGTGGGGCGTCGGTCTGTCCTGGATTATTTGATGCGGCCTTTTATCAAGGGGGCTGACGAAGTCCTCAGGGAACCCATGAGAAGCTGAAGGGGAAAGTTGCATGTTGCTGAACAACAGGAAAGTTAAAAGAACCGCCGAGATACCCTGGGCGCCCTTTGTGGACGGCCTGATGGCTGTTTATCTTGTCATTATCGTTGTAACGGTTTTCTTTGTTCTCGTTCTGGCCGATGAACTCAGAAAAAAGGACAAATCGGAACTGATTTTGCTGGTTGACGGTATTTCCGAAGTTCTGGAGGACGTGAACAGGCAGTCACTCAGCGAGATCACACTGCAGCTTCTTCCCAATCAGGAAGAACAGTCCCCTGTTGTTTTTGTTCCCATTGCACAGGGACAAAACCGGTTTGCCTTCTATGTCGATAACATTGAAGGCGCTCTGCGGGAATACAATCTTGAAAATCTTCTGAAGGCTGCGCTGGAGGTCAAAGGTCTTGAAGGGACAGCTCGCCTCCGTTTCAGTTATTCTGAACGGATCGTCGAAAAGCTGGGATACCAGAAGGTTTTTGCCTTTGCCTACAAGCTTGAGGAAAAGCTGAAAGAGAGCGGAGGAGTGGACTCTTTCGAAATCGGAAAAAGTGCTGATGAACAGCATGACATTGTGATCACACTGGGGGCGGTGCAGCAGCGATGAGGTACAAGCATTCTGATCCGACAGACAATGGCGAGGGAATCTGGCCAACCTTTATTGGTCTCATTGTTGGGGCCGTCGGAACCGTTCTCCTGCTGCTTGCTGTTCTTGCCCCGATTACGGGCATTATCCTGGCATCGGTTTTCGCCAGTTCCTCTGTGGAACTTGATCTGAACAACGAGAAAAATTTTGGTGTTTCTGTTCAGAACAGCGGTGTGATTGAAATCAAGACCCTGACAGAGTTCGAGAACCAGAGCCAGTTTACAGAAACAGTTCGACAACACCTGTTAAGCGTTATTGACAGAGACCGGCGCTATGTTCTGGATATGCTGATCGACAGTGCTGATGCATCCGGAGAGGGGCTGATGGCCCTGCACAGCGGACAACAGGTTCTCTTGCAGGTGATGCAGGAGTTGGGAATCCGGCAACTTTCTGACAAACCGAAGATTCTGATCGGTGATTTCAATCGCAATGAATTCATCTATCGTCTGACTCCGGAAATCGAGGAAAAACAGACAGAAGAGCTTTTCCAGGATTGATCGGGAAAGACACAGAGAAAGCCCCCGGACATTTTTTCGAGGGGCTTTTCCTGTCATCTGTGTCTGAAGGCATCTGGTCACGCGTCAGGGAGTAAATGTCGGAATTCTGCATGAAATTCATGGGGATGGGTGACTTGTTCGGAGAGGTCTTTCCCCGGCACGGAACAGCTGTAATTTCTGTTTGTTTTTCGGAAACGAAACCTGAAATCATTCCGGATGCCGGAGGGTCTGTTCCGGTGCGAATTCTATTCTGGAACAATAACTTTCACTGTAACTGTTTGTAGCTTTTTTGAAATTCTGAAGAAGTCGTTTTCTGGCCTATTCGCCGCGGGTTTTGTGCCCGCAGATAAAAGTGGTGAAAAGGTTTATGACTCAATGACAGACAGCAATAGAACAGTAGTAAAAAAAGTTGGCAGCTTCGTCGGAAGTGTTTTCTGGTTGCTGCTTTATTTTGTGTTTTTGAGTTTCGTTGCCTACGGGATTTATCTCTCCTGGGATCTGGTCCTGGAATATTTTTTAAGTTCTCCGGAGATCAACGGGCCCATTGCCTTTCTCTTCTTCGCAGCCTGCGCTGTGACGTTTTGGGGCTTGCTGAGTGAGAGTTACTGGACGGCAAAAATTCAGAGCACCCTTGATTCTGCCGGCAAGGGACAGGGGGCCGAACGACGATCCTTTCTGGAACGGGCAATCTTTGGCGGTTCCGGTGATCTGGGGCATTTCTGCAGCAGATTCCGGTCCGGAGAGAAGTTCTCGCTTGAGGATTTCGAGGTCAGCCTTGGGTATGCCTATGGTTCTGCGGAGACGGTTCTCAGGTTTTTGCCTGCCGCGATGGTCACGCTGGGATTGATCGGAACCTTTCTCGGGCTGAGTGCAACGGTCTCAGCTCTTTCATCCCTTCTGGGCGGATTGAACATTGACGGCGGGGCCACCGATATCATTAGTGAAATGATGGCGGGTCTTCCCAGGGCGATCAGCGGGATGGGTGTTGCCTTTCACACCTCGCTTTACGGTGTAACCACCAGTCTGCTCTCCGGTGTTCTTGTTCTTCTTTACCAGAAAAACAGCAGTTCCAGTGTTGCAAAGGTTCGGCATCTTTCCGAAGAGCTGAACATGATTCTGGAAGATTCCTCTGCTGTTGCAGCACACAACCTGCTGACTGTCAGTGATGAACTGCAGAAGACCATGACTGATTTCAGGGGCGCGGTTCTGACGTCGATCGGCGATCTGGTCGCAGCACGGAAGGAACAGCTTGAACTGCTGAGACAGACTGCGTTTGAGGCAAAGGAAAGCCAGCGCAGGACGGAAGAGTACTTCAGGGAAAATACGCAGTTGACGCTTCAGTCCACGCGCGAACTGACCGGAGCCTGTTCCGAGATCAGCGTGGCCATTGCCAACTCTGTCGAAGCGAACACCCAGGCACTTCTCAAGCATGAAGATGGCATCAATGAAGCCCTGAACAAGAATTCCCAGCTTGTTGTTTTCATGGTGGAAAAACTTGGTGGTGCGCTGTCGTCCATTGAGACCACGGCAGAAGAGGCCCTGCGGACTGTGAAGTCCGTATCCGACGAGATGCTGGGGAGCTTCAGGGAAACCACCCGGCAGGAATTTTCGGATATTCATTCAAAAATTGACGAGCTGGTTCCGAAAATCAACGAGGTCATGGAAGGCTATGCCAAAAACCACAGCGAGATGGGGGAAGCCCAGAAACAGGTTCTCGTCTCCCTGAATGAATTGCGATCCAACGTTACCCGGATTGAGCAGACGATCCCTGCTGACAGAAGTGACGACCTCTTCAAGGAACTCTACGGGGTCGGTGTACTTCTGCAGGACATTCTGAACAGCGGGTTCAATCACTTTCCAAAACTGGAAGCCAATCTTCAGCAGATCAATGCCTCGCTTTTGGAAGTGCAGAAGCAAAGTCATGAAAATCTGCTTGGAAACAGCACCCTGAAAGCTGCAGTTACGCGTCTGGAGGAACAGGAAACCCTGAGAGAGCGTGTTGCAAACGATGAAAGGGAAAGTGTGAAGGAGGCCGCAGAGCCGCAGCCCATGCGCGGAGGCAAAAAGGGTCTCTACTCCATGATCTCCAGAATTTTTGAAAAGCAATAGGCAATTTAAAGGGTCTAGAAATGAAATCTTTATCTGTTTTCATGCGAGCGCTCCCCATTTTTCTCTATGCCACTGGAGCTGTATCGTCAGAACTGCAAATCCCCGGAAACCAGCCGGGCGTTCAATCTCAAAACATCAACGGGTCCCCGGTGTCTGAAAGTCAACCGAATGACTTGCAACACAGGCTTGATGTGATCACTGCACAGCAGGTTGGTGCGGACGGCTTTGTTGTAGAGCCGCTTGCGGTGGGGAGCGATTATCCCAGTTGCAAGGTGGTCGGCCGCATTTCTGGGACAGAAGTTGCTGCTCTTGGCATCGACAAGGCCATGGAGCAGGGGATTGCCTACGCCCCGTCCTATCGCGTCAGCCTCGAAAACCTGAACAGATTGCAGTTTCTCTATGAGGCGGTTGAAAACAACTGGCATCCAAGTCTGGACGCCCAGTTCAATCAGAGCCTGAAACCAGCACTTGGCCTGCGTTCGGCTTCTGCGACGGAAAACAAGACGCAATACGGGATTTCCCTGCAGCAGGATTTGAATTTCTGGAAGCTTCAGACCCAGCGTGAGCTGGCGCTTTCCGGTGTGGATTCCGGACGTCTGGAATCAGAAAATTCTCGCCAGATCACAGCTTTGAATGTTGCCGTTCTCTATCTGGAGGTCCTCAGACTCAGGGAGTTGCGCCGTGTTTCCGCAGAGTATCTGGAGCTTTTGAACCGGTTCCAGAACATTGTCGGGCAACAGTATGATGCCGGCGCTGTTTCCAGTGTCCAGAACCAAAGGCTTGAGGTTGCAATCAAACGCAGTGAAACCGATTACCTGACGTTGAACCAGCAGTTCCTCGAGAGCATTGTTGTTCTTGAAAAAACACTCGGGTCACTGTCGATTGAAGCAGGGGATCTGGAAGTGCCGGGAGTTGATTTGCAGGAATTCTCGGACTATGGCGAGGACGATCTGGTGTCGGTCATTCTGGATGAAAACGTCACTTTGAAACGTTTGAAGGAAGATCTGCAGACAGCCATACTGGAGACGGAGTCAGAAGAGTGGAACCTCTATCCCGAGGTGACCCTTGATCTTTCCTCCACCCGAAACCACAGAAGAAGAGGCGGCACCAAGACAGAGCATACCGCACAGGTCAATGTGGCCCTGAATCTGTGGGATGGCCGGAGAACCAGAAAGAACATTGCTGCCAGCCAGGCTGGTCAGAAGGTTGCCATTGCCCGTGTCGATCAGCAAAGGCTTGCCCTCGATATCGAAGCCAGAAGAGTGTTCAGCGGATACAAGACAGCCTTGTCCGAAAGCAAGTATTCCCGTGAAGCCTGTGTGGAGGCCCAGGGGCTTCTTGAACTGCAGCAAATTGATTTCTCGACAAAAACCAGTTCTGAAATCTTCAACCTCGTCACCAGTGCAGGGGAATGGTTCGCCACGGCCAACCAGAATGTGGCGGCCTATTTCGATGCCCTGAATGCCATCTACCAGATCAAGGCCTTGCGCTCTGATCTTTAAAGTCGGGACTGGTGCGTTGAACTGACGGTTTATTGAAGGGTGAAAAGTGCGTTGTTGCAGGAAGGGTACCCATGTTTAACAAGAAAGACCGCCAAAAGGAGCTGGGGCAGTTGCTGCCCCGCTCTTTCAAGGCTGTAGGCAAAGGGCTGTTACCGCTCGTTCTCTCGACTGTTTTCGTCCATTTGCTGGCTCTGGTCGGGCCTGTTTTTATCAGTCTTTATTTTGATCTGGTTTTACCGAACGCAGCCCTGGCGTCTGCCATCACCCTGACTGTTGGTGCCTCGGTCGCAGTGTTTTTTGACCTGATCATGCGCTGGGCCCGTTGCATTCTTGTCGAAAAACAGGCTTTGGAAGTCGGAAAGAAGGCGGACAGGACAACGGACCTTTATATCCGGAAATGGTGTGTTCTGGCTGCTTCAATCAGGGGCAACAAGACGTCCCTGAATGAGCTGCCACAAAAGGTTGCAGACCTCCATGCCGTCTCTCATGCCTCCTTTGTCCTCCCCTTTGTCGATCTCTGGGCCTCGGTGATCTATCTGGCTGCCATTGCCCTGATTGCCGGTTACATTGTTCTGATCCCGGTCACTGTTCTTGTGATTCTCCTTGTTGCTGCTCTGGTGATCTCCTGGAAAACCCGGCGCTGCAATCAGGATCTTGTGGCTGTTTCATCCGAACGGAGGACGCGGTTTGCCGAGGACATCAACAATCTGGATCAGATCATTCTCAATGGCTGGTATGCTCCTGAGGAAGGTTATGCCCGACAGGGTGACTTTGTGCAGGAGAGACAGTCGGACCTGCGGAAATACAGCACCCTGTTCAGCACATTTGTCAGTGTTTGCGGACAGGCCCAGACCGTTGCAATTCTGATGGGGGGCTTTATTGCCATCACAACGGAAAGCATTTCGGCCGGTTCGCTGTTTGCCGCGATGATTTTGTCCGGGCGCTTTCTCGGCAATCTGGGTGGAATGCTCAATCTCTTTAACGTGATCGGGCGCTACCATGAAAGTCGCAGGGTTCTGAAGGGCTATGTGCAGAATCTGGAGGGCAGGAGTCTTGAAGCTCCGCGCAATATGCTTCTGTCAAACTTTAACGGGCACATCGTTTTGAAGAAGGTGAGTCTGGACTATGACAGTGTGTATGTTTTCAGGGATCTGGATCTGGAAATCAATCCGGGGGAAAAAATTGCGATTGTCGGGGCAAGCGGTTGTGGAAAATCGACACTGCTGAAACTGATTGCAGGCCTGATCCTGCCGTCAGAGGGACAGATCCTCTATGACACTGTTCCTCATACGCAGATCAATCCGACATCCTTTCTGGGGTATCTGGGGCTGCAGTTGCAGCATCCCGTCCTCTTCAGGGGAACAATCGAGACGAACTTCGCCTTTGGAAAGCATTCTGCATCACCCGACAGGATCCTGTCTCATCTGGGGAAATACCGCTTTTGTGATTTTGTAACCGGGAGTGCGGCGGGAATACAGGCGCCAGTCGACGGCGGAGGACGCAATTTCTCTGTCGGGCAGCGGCAGGCCCTCTCCATTGCGCGACTGTTTTACCAAAATCCCGAGATTCTTCTGATGGATGAGCCGACAAACGGTCTGCATACAGAGGCCCGCATGGAACTGATGTCAATTCTGAGTTCAAAGGACCTCGGCAAAACAGTGATCTTTTCAAGCCATGACCCCGAATTCATCAAGCTGGCGGATCGTGTTGTGCGTATTGAAGGGGGAAAGATCAAAAGCAGCAAGGTGTTAATGAGCAAGGCCTCCTGAGTATGCTTTTGTTATTGTTTGTAATTAATTGGGCGAGTTCTGAAATTTTCAGGACATTCTAATATGGTCTGAGAAGGCTGGTTTTACTTTTTGTTAACCAGCCTTTGATGTTTCGCCTGATCGTTGATGGTCTCCCGGGTTTTCAGGGAAGGCGGGCATCTTTGAGAACTGCTGAAAGGCAGAGGGCTGGTATCTGGTCTCTTTGAATAGCAGCAGGAACAGCAAACATGTCTGAAACAACAACGGTTTACACTCCTGAATTGTCTCCTGTCGAGGCAGGTGAACACCTTGTGCTCATTCCCTCAAAGAACGGCGGTATTCGGCTGGGCGGTGATCCCGATGCGGGCAGGCTGTCCTTTGAAATTGTCGGAACCGATGGTCAACTGACAGTTCTGGAGGATGACGGCAGTGAGACGACTGTGACCTTTGCCCTCTTCGGCATGCAGAGTGCGATTGATTCCTCTGTCGGGGACTTCAAGATTGTCAAGGCCAACGGGGAAACCCTGACCCTCAATGATCTGCAGAACATGCCCAGGGAACAGTGGGACGAGATCAGTCGACAGAATATCTATGTGAAGCCCGTGGTTCTTCTGGATGATCAGGAAATCCAGCAGGAAAAGGAGCTGATCCGGAAAGAGGCCGAGGAACTCAGGGATCAGGCCAGGAAAGAGATCGAACAGGTCAAGCAGCAGGCTGAAGAGATCAGGGAACAAACCCAGCAGGAGATCGAGGAAGCAAAAAGGGAAGCTGAAGAGCTGAAGGAACAGGCTGAACGGGAAGCTCAGGAAGCCCGACAGGAAGCCGAAGAGATCAAGGAGCAGACCCAGAAGGAAGTCCAGGAAATTCTGGAGGTCGTTGCCGAGGAATACAAACAGGCTGCCGAAGTGCGCGAAGATGCCAGAAGCCGGCAAGAACTGGACAAGGACACTGCCGTGCGCAAAACAGCCAACTCGGTTGAGCAGCTGGGCAACCTGCCCAATCCGGCTGAAAACGTTGACGGCATTGATGACCCGGGTTCGGTTGAGCCTGAACCTGTGCGTCTCTTCCTGGATACCACGACCGAGGATGACACCTCGCCCGAGGAATTCGTGGAGCCGCCAGAGGAGCCGGAGCCGGCCTTTGTTCCTGTGTCCGTTGAACTGGCCGAGGAGTCAGACACAAGCGCACGTGACAACATCACCAGTTCCAGGGCCATAAAGTTCCGTGGTGAAGCGGAAAGCGGCGAGGTTATCCGGATCTTTGTGGATGGCAAGGAAGTCGGGACAGCAGTCGCGAAAAGTGACAACACCTGGGAGTTTGATACCAGTGGACTCACAGGAGCCAACGGAGCGCCTCTCTTCGAGGACGAAGGCCTGTACAACGTTGCTGTGCTGCGAAAGTCTGCGAAAACAGAAGAGCCTGAAGCCAGCATGTCCGTTGTTCGTGACAACAGCATTGAAAGACCCGAGTTTACATTTGATGACGCCAGAAATGGCCTGAACACAAATGCAACAGAGTTCGATGTGAGCCTGAAAGGGGAACCGGGTGCCATTATCCTTCTGCGTCCGGAATTCGCGAAGGATGGTGCCGAGGAAATCAAGGTCACACTGGACAAGGAAGGCAAGGGCACAGCCCGGCTTTCCCTCAAGGACATCGCGGATGCAGACGGCAAGATCGCGGCGACTGTTGTCGATATCGCGGGCAACGTCCGTACCTTTGAATACGAGTATGCCCTTGACCGGTCAGATCCGTCACTTTCACTGGAACTGGGGGAGCAGTCCCGCGGGCTGGACCCGAGCTATACATCGGAGAAAGCGCCTGAGTTTACAGGCAAGAGCGAGAGCTTTGCCCTTGTAAACGTTGAGGTCAGGGACGCGGACGGGAATGTTGTTTACAGCGATCAGGTGGAAGCGGACGCTGACGGGAACTGGGCACTGGAACCTGATCCGCAAAAGTTTGCGCAAGGGTATAACGGTGAGCTTCCTGACGGGGGTTATACCCTGGCCGCAACCGCGGTGGATCAGGCCGGAAACAGCTCTTCGGAAACGACCATGCCCTTCACGGTCGATACGGTTGATCCGGATCTGGTCTGGCAGATACAGGAACCGAGTGACAGCGGGGTCAAGGGAGACTATATCACCAATGTCAAAAGCCCTGCCTTTGACGGGGAGGCGACGCCGGGCTCTGTCGTAAGGATTGTGGTCACAGATGCCTCGGGAGAGATCGTTTATGCGTTTTCTGCTCCGGTAGACGGGAACGGGCGGTTCAATTTCCGACTTGATGACATCAAGACCGGTAACTATCAGATTTCCGTTACGGCCACAGACAAGGCCGGTAACGTTACGGAAGTTGAACGGGACATCGAGATCGATCGCGATACCGATGTATCCCTGAAGCTGACAGAGGAGAGTGACAGTGGTGTGAAAGGGGATTTCATCACCAATGACACAACACCCCAGCTTGAGCTGACAGTGGAACCGGGCAGCCAGTTTGACCTGAAGATCCTTGATGAGAACGGCAATCCAGTGAGCGGTGTCACCATCGGGGAGACTGTTGATGCAAGCGGGGCCCGTCTGGTTACCGTTTCCGAACTGGCAGATGGACAGTACACCGTTGTCATGACATCGACAGATGTCGCAGGAAACAATGTTCAGAAGACACAAATCCTTGAGGTTGATACTGTTTCGAAGCTGGACTGGCGCTTGAGTGAAGAGAGTGACAGCGGCGTCAAGGGTGACTTTATTACCAATGACAACAAGCCGGTTCTGGAGGTTTTTGCCGAACCGAAGAGCAAGATTGAGGTTACCGTTTATGACAGCAACGGTCAGCTTGTCACAGGCTTCAGGCTCAGTGAGGAAAACGAGGGCGGGGTCAGGCAGGTTGCTTTTGACAAGAGCCTGCCGGATGGAAAGTACTCCATTACTGTCAAGTCGACGGATGCTGCGGGGAACGAGGTTTCCGAAACGCATATTGTCGAAGTGGATACACAGGATCCTGAAACACCGGTTCTCCTGACAAACGATGAGGATCTGACCGAGTTTGCGATGGGGAGCCAGACGGCTCTTTTCAGCAGTGCGGCTGTCGAGGAAGGCTCGACCGTTGAGTTGATTGTCCTGCGCAGGATGGATGACGGGACCGTTCAGGAAATTCTGCGCAATCAGGTTCCCCTGAACGACGATCGAACCTGGAGTTATCGCTTCAATCCGAGTGGTGATCCTGCAACCTTTCCGGCAGGCGATTATGTCGTTGTTCAAAGAGTAACCGATACTGCGGGCAACAGTTCTGATGACAGGGTCCGGGTCAAGCTGGATTATGACACGGAGCCACCGACACTGCGTGTTAGTGAGGATTCCGATACGGGGCGTTCCAGCGAGGATGCCATCACCTCTAACCAGTCTCCCCTGGTAGAAGGAACATCAGAGCCAAACTCGACAGTTTACCTGACGCTGCGTGACGAGAACGGAATTGTTGGTGAACAGCAGATTATCCCGGTAGGCCGTGACGGGACATGGAAGCATCGCTACAGTGATCTGCCGGAAAACAATTACAAGGTTGATGCCTATTCCAGGGATGCAGCCGGGAACCGTTCGCCCACCTCCACCCTTGACATGGAAATTGACACGACACCGCCGGAAGAGATTCCGCCAGCCTATAACGATGGCGAAGCGGTTTACACCAATGAGGGGCAGTTCAGCTTCAAGGGAACGGATGTTCCTGCAGGTTATGATGTGGAAGTGGTACTCTATGATACCGATGGAAAAGCTGTTTACTCTGCCATTGTGCCGCGCAAGGCAGATGGAAGCTGGAAACATTCTCCGCCGGCCGCACTGGAACCCGGGGATTACGAAATCGGGACGCGTTATATCGATACAGCGGGGAACAAGTCTGATGAAAGTCCGCGAACATTCTTGAGCTACAGTGAAGCGCCGCCCGAAGTTCCGACTGACATCAAGCTGTTTGTCGGGGATCAGGAAGATGCGGACTGGATCGTCAATCATGAAACTCCGGCGTTACGAGGACAAACTGATCCCGACAATATCACGAAGGTGATTGTGGATTATATTGATCCCCTGACTGGCAAGCCGGTACGGGTGACCTCTGATGATCCGGGGGGCGTTCTTGTCTTGAATGCCGACGGGTCCTGGCGTATGGGCCTTGATTTCTCGACCCTGGACAGCAACAAAAAGGTTCCCTACGAGGTCAGCTATCAGGACAAATACGGAAACGTCTCCCAGAAGCAAGCTGTGGAGGTGACCTATGACTCTGTGGTCGAAATGCCGAACCCTCTCTTCGACGAGGACACCAAAACAGGCGTTTCCAATGAGGAAACAGCTTCACAGCGTCCGACCTTTGATTTCCATGGCGGGGAAAAGGTCACGCTCACATCGGTTCGACTGCTTGATGAAAATGGCAATGTTCTTGCCGAACTGAAGAACATCATTGATCCGGACAAACTGGATTTCTGGGCCGGCGGTGCCTACGATCAGGATCTGCCGGATGGCAATTACCGGCTTGAATACACTGCAAGGGATGTTGCAGGCAATACGGAAGACGGCAGCTTTGATTTCAAGGTGGACAATGTCAAGCCGGATGCACCGGAGGCAGCTCACTACGTTGGCAGTGAGGAAACCAGCGTTTCGAATGATATGACGCCTTATCTGAAAGGAACCACCGAGCCGGGTGCCGAGGTTCGTGTTTATGATGGTGATCCTGCCAATGGAGGAAAGTTGATCGGAACGGTAAGGGCTGATGAAAAGGGCTTTTGGGAGCTGGAGCCTGCCCAACGTCTGGAGGACTATGGTCGGCACGATTTCTATGTCATCAGTCAGGATACTGCAGGCAATGATTCCGAACCGACAGTTCTGGAACTGGATCTCCTTGAGCGTGATATTCCGCCAGGTGATATTTATCTGGTCAATCCTGTTCAATACATGGGGCAGTACTATTATGGGACAAACAAACCAGTCCTCAAGCTTGTCGGGCTCTTGCCGGGAGCGGTAAACCATGTGGTCGTGAAGAATGGGGATGAAATTATTTATCAGGGGCCAATCGTCACCAAGCCTGGCCAGACAGATTATTACTTTAATCTGCCGGGGAACATTCAACTTCCCCTGTCGGAAGGTATGCAGAGTCTGAGCATGGTTGTCACGGATGCTTATGGCAACGAGTCCGATCTTTCTGCCCGTGCGACTTTCACCATTGATACGACTGCGCCACAGGACCCGGCACCGGAGATTACCAACAGCACCCAGACGACACCGGATGGAGATGACGCGTTGCGGACACGGACCGTCGAGTTCGGAGGAACCGCTGAACCGAGATCCAGGATTGAAGTGCAGGTCAGACGGAAAGGCGAGACCGAATGGCAAACATTCGACGATACAGTTGCTGATGAAAACGGTCGCTGGGACATGAGCAGTGATATTCTGGCCGAGGATGGTGAATATGAATACCGGGCCAAATCAACGGATCCGGCCAATAATGAAAGTTACAGTGACATCGGCAAGTTCGTAATCGACACGACTGTCGAGCATGGAACCATTCAGGACAAGTCGGTCAACTCGGCAATCCACAACTTTGAAATGGCAATGGAAGAAGGGACGACCGTCAGTCTTCTGGGGCTCTTCAAGGATGGTGTTGCGGTGCCGCTTCCTGTTGGTGAAAACGGCACGATGGACGGAGACAGCTGGAAGTTCAACCTCAAGGCGCTTCTGGGGCTTACAGAAAGTGAAAGCATCGAGGATGGTCACTATACACTCAGGATGGGCCTGACAGACCGCTACGGGAACTATAAGGAGACCCAGGAAACCGTTGAGTACAAATCGACAATGGCTGACCTGGGGGTCGATGGTGCCACGCAAGCCGCGGGCGGAGGACAGGAAATCATAACAGACAGCCTCACGCCTGTTCTTAGTGGTACTGCTGAACCCGGCACCAGCCTGAAGTTGCTTTTTGTCAGACTGGATAACGGTCAGCTCCTTGGGCAGGCGTTTGAGGTTCCGGTTAAAGAAAACGGGAAATGGCAGGCGGATTTGGCCGATATGGCGGATATTCTGGAGCAAACCGATCTGACGATGATCATGCAGGTTGAGGATGATTATGGCAATCAGATCGATGAAAGTATGACGCTTGATTATACCGGAAATGCGGCCTGATCCGGGTTGCTGACACAGACGGAAAAAGCGAGGCCGGGGAGTGAATGTTCTCCGGCCTCGTTTTTTGTTATTGATGACTTTTTTCTTTGCAATGACAGGAGAAAAAAGCTTGGTTTTAACTGCCAACTGCCAACTGCCAACTGCCAACTGCCAACTGCCAACTGCCAACTGCCAACTGCCAACTGCCAACTGCCAACTGCCAACTGCCAACTGCCAACTGCCAACTGCCTGCTGGCCAGAGCAGGGGCGATCTTGTAGACAGCCCAGGACCAAACAGCTCATGTTTCCCAAACTCCGAGATGATCCCTGTTCTTATGATCATGGGGTCGGAGGGAAGATTCTTACCCGTATTGAAAGACATAATACAGGGCTGAAGCGCGCCACGTCCGATCGCGGTGAATGAAGTGTTTCTGTCCGTAAAATCTGTCGCTACGTCCGCCGTTCGTCGCTTATGAGGCTTGCCTCCTGATCCCTGACGCTCTCAATTGTGTGCTGTCGGGATTGCTTGTGACCTGCTGCGCTGCTGTTCAACTGTTGCTGTTGTTGATCTCTGCATTGCGGCTGTCTGTCTTCCCGGGGTTGGCGAAGTAGATGGCGGGCTTGCTTTTCAGGTCCTGCAGGCTATTGTAGAGATCATGCTTGCTGTAAGGCTTCTTCAAGACCTTCCGTGCCAGGTTTTTCATATAGCTGTCGTCCGTCCTGTAAATCTCGATGAGCTTGCGTGTGTATCCGGTTGTCAGGAGAACCTGAACGGTTGGAAACTCGCTGTGAACGATTTTGGCCAGCTGGAAACCGTCGATCCCGCCGGGCATGACAACATCACTGAACAGCAAATCGGCATGTTTTCCCTGTCTCAGAAGCTCCAGCGCCTGTTGCCCGTTTTCAGCAGTCAGTGTTTTGTAGCCCAGATCATTGAAAAAGGAGATGGCGATGTCGCGCAGAAACTCTTCATCGTCAACAATCAGAACGGTTTCACGATAGGCATTGTCCGGGTGAGCAAAAGTCTGATTGTGTTCAAGCCTTTGGGATTTCTGTTTTGTTTTTCTGTTGCGAGGCAGATAGAGGGAAAAGGTTGAGCCGTTCCCCTTTTCGGAGGCAACATTGATATAGCCGTTCGCATTTTTAATGAAGTTTTTGACCATGGTGAGGCCGAGCCCCGTGCCGGAATCCTTCGATTTCGTCGTGAAATAGGGGGTAAAGATTTTCTGCTGTTCTTCCTGGGTCATTCCCATTCCGTCGTCACTGACAGACACAACAACAAAATCACAGGGTGAATAGGATCCCAGATCAAGGGTTTCATTTGACGTCCGGATTGTGAGGCAGCCGCCATTGGGCATGGCGTCGCGTGCATTCAGAACAAGATTGATCAGGGCGTCTTCGAAATCGCCGGGGTTCACGGCGACGGACCAGAGCTCGTCTTCAAGTGCGATCCTGATGTCAATCGAACTTGTCAGGGATGTGGAGATCAGATCTTCAAGCTTGCGGATCAGGGGATTGATGGAAACGATGCCAATTCCCTCGTCATCATATTTCGAGACCTCCAGAAGTTTCTGGGCAATATCAACACCGCGCGCCCCGCCTTTCTGGGCAATTTTTATACGCGACAGGACCGTCTCGTTTTGAGGCACCATCTGTTCAATGATTTCAAGGTTTCCGAGAACAATGGCAAGTATATTATTGAAATCATGGGCAATTCCGCCCGCAAGCTCGCCGATGGCCTCCATCTTCGAAGAGTGCCTGATCTGCTCTTCCTGCTGCTTGCGCTCTGTAATGTCACGTCCGACACTGACGATCCCGATGACCTTGTTGTCAGGAGAAAACATGGGGGCGTTGATCACTTCCAGCAGTTCCTGATGACCGCTGGTGATAAAAAACTCTTCGATCTCAAACTTGTGTTTCTTGCCCTTGGACAGGACTTTTTTCTGGGCCGCGAGATAGAACTCCGCGCGTTTTGCCGGCATGAGGGTGCTCAGATGCATGCCGATAATCTGGGAGCGCTTTTTGTTGAGCAGCTGTTCGACCCTGTAGTTGCAGGACAGGATGCGACCGTTGGCATCACTGAACAGGACAATATCGGGAATGACGTCAATCAAAGACTGCAGCCGCTGTTCACTGGTTCGCTGCTTGTCCATTGTCGATTTGAGGCTGGCCTTCATGGAGTTGATCGAGTCAACCAGCACATCCATTTCGTCCTTGTCCTTGTAAAACCTCTTTTTGCGGACCAGCTTGAGGAAAGGCTGGTTCAGGTCCCCCTTCATGTATTCAATGTAGTTGGAAATCCGGATGAGATGCTTCAGAACGGTCTTGTAGAACAACATGATCATGAAGAGGACGATGATGTTGGTCTGTATAATGTTGGAAATCAGGATGGGGATGAAGTTGCTGTAGATCTGATGGCGCACTTCGGTTTTGTCGATGGCAATGACGATATTCCCCAGAATTTCGTTGGTGCCATATCGAAGGGGGACCGTCTTTTCGATAAAGGTGCCCGTGTCCTCTCTGGTGCCGACCTCCAGATAGGTCTGGTCGTTGACGACGATCGCAAGGTGCTTGAAGTTTTCGATGTTCAGCAAATCCGTGAGCATCTTTTCCAGACCGTGCGCATCAAGCTGCCACAGGTGCTCGCTGATCATTGTGGAGTAGATATCCCGGGTCAGCTCGATGTTCTTGTCTATTGTGGCAAAGCTGTCGTGGTATTCCCTAAAAAACTGTTGCAGGGACAAAAGGAGGGAGACGAGGGTGCCAAAGAGCAAACTGAACAGGACAAGTTTGCTGGCAATGGACTTGTTTGAAAAGAAACTGAACACGTTTGGCTTCCAGTCAGTGATGGGACTCATTTGAGTCGGTTCCGACGATCAGAAACCGACGGATGAAACGGTAGTGCTTTGTAGCCAGCCTGTGATTGTTGATGTAAGCAAAAGCGTACACTTGATGATGTTGAATCAGGCTGTTTCTTGCTGAACGGGGACTGATGGTGCTTTGACCTGGGCCTCAGTGTATTTCTATGCCTTTGGACCATTTTATCTTGGCGGAAAAAATGTATCCGATTGAGCGAATGGGCTTGATGAAATCCGTGCTGATGCCTTTGTCCTTGATTTTTCTTTTCATCCTGAGCAACTGCACATCAATGCTTCTGTCATAGACATTTTCCTTTCCGGACAGATCCAGAATGCGCTCGCGGCTCAGGACCTGATTGGGACTGTTCAGGAAGATCTCCAGCAGAATGAACTCACCGCTTGTCAGGTTGATCCTTTCCCTGCTTTCCTGGGTCCACAGCTCCTTGGCATAGCAATCACAGATCAGCCCGTTGAAATAGGCGGAATCCTTGCTGGACTGGTTATTTTGTTCGGAGCGGCGCAAGACAGACTTGATGCGCGCGAGGAGTTCAGCGGTGCTGTAGGGCTTGTTGATGTAGTCATCAGCCCCCAGTTCAAGGCCGATCACGCGGCTGGCTTCCTCGTTTTTGGCAGACAGGATGATAATGGGAATCTGGCTTTCCTTTCTGAGCCTGTTGGTCAACTCGAAGCCGCTTTCCAGCCCCAGACCAACATCAAGGATCACCAGATTGGGTTGATCCCTTTTGAGTTCCCTGTACATGGAGGTGCCATCAGACGCTGTACGCACCCTGTACCCGGAATTGGTCAGCAAAAAGGACAGGGTGTCGAGGAAGTCAGGATCATCATCAATTAGCAGGATGGTCTCACTGACTGGCGTTTTTGTTTCGAAGTTCTTGCTGGGGGTGACGTTTTTGCCATCAAAAGTCTCTCTTGTATTTTCGGCTTGCGTCAGTTTGTTGTTATTTATGAGCATACTATTCTGTATCCCTTTTGCTCAGTTTACTGTTATTCCGGTTTTGAATGAGAATGGGCATTACATGCTGGAGGGTGGCTGTTCGACCAGAGTGGCGCTTTCGGTCTGGTCTTCAAGCCTGTCCCCGTTACCGCTTTTGCCACTGCGCGGTGTGTCACGCTTAATGAGGCGGTCCAGTTTCTGGAGCAGGGCTGGTGACAGGCTGTCTTTTGAGAACATCATGTGCACAGGAAAGGTAATGCCGAGATCCAGGCTCTGGACAGCAACACCCGCGGAGGCGATTTCCTCGATCTTGCACATGCCGGCTGCCTTGTCCATCAGGTATCCATCCAGACGATTGGCAAGCAGCATCTGGTAGTTCTCCTTACCAAAGGTGAATTCGTGGATGTGGTCCTGATAGCGGGGTTCAGCACGCAGTTTCTGAAACTTGTCGCCATAGAAATAGTATCCCATGACCCCCAGTCTGAAACCCTGCTCCAGAATGCTCTCAAGATTTTTCATATCGTCAGAGAGGGGATTGTCTGACAGGGTAAAGAGCTGAATGTCTTCCTCTCTGTAAGGCGTGCTGAACACGGCAAAATCTGTGTAGCTCTTGATGTAGGGAACGCCCAGCAACAGATCAATCTTTCCATGCTCCATATTCCTGAGCAGGCGGGGCCAGGGCTGTTTCACATAGACAAGATTACAGCCGAGTGCACCAAGGTAGCGTTTGGCGAGGTCGATATCACTTCCTGTCGGGAGTGGCCGTTCATTTTTTGTGTCATAAATGGAGAGGTCATTGCGGGTCATTTGATAGGGAGGTGTTTCCACCCATCCCACCTTGAGTGTTCCACAGCTGTTATGATCTCCCCAGCTGATTGCGGGGAAGAGGACCAGTAACAGGCTGAAAAAGGCAAGGCGTATCTGCTGTGTTTTTTTATCGTTGAACGTCATGGCAGTCTCTCTGCATCAAAGCGCATGATTTTTTATAGTTTTGCTTTGGCTTTCTTTTTTCGCTTATTGGCTTTTGATGATCAGTTCCAGGCTTTGGTTTTCGGGATCGTTCAGAATATCAACCCAGCTTTGTGGAGCGCCGGTGTTGGACAGGGATGCTGTATTTCCCGTCATCCCGGGAGCGGGAGGAGGTGTCTCCTTCAGAAAATCAGCAAGGAGGCCGCTGTCCTGATTGTCGTCTTCAAGAAGATCATCCAGTGACAGCATCTCGCTCGCGCTTTCCGTCGCCTGTCTCTCTTGCGCGGGTAACTGTCGTTCACTCGCTGTGTCGAAGTGTGTTTCAACTGAGTGGGTGGACTGGGCAGGAGCGGGCATCAAGGCTGCAACCAGCGGTTCAGGTGAGGCTTCACCCTCTTTCAGGCTGTTGATCGCGTCGTGTAAACTTTTACGATAAATTCCGGCACTTTCGAGTTCTTCAAGAAATGGCTGGTTCTGCAGCAGCTGTTCCAGAATGGCCGGGATGGATGTTTGGGAAAAGTCACTGTCCGGAAGATGGGTTTCAATTGATTTTTCAATTTTTTCTTGTGTTGCGGTGTCAGGAACAACATCGGAAGGGACTTCATTAATCAGGGCCTGTGCGACCCTGCTTGCGGGAATGTTTACTTCGTCTGATTCAAGATTTGTGCTCATAACGAGAAACCTTAATATTAATAGAACTGTTGCCCGCAATATTATTATAAAATGTTTCTGTAAGATTTCAGTAAACAGTGTTTACGGTTTTGTCACCTACTTAATGGCTACAAATTATTTCTATAAATTTCCGAAGATTTCATTTTTGTTGCAATTAAATATTTTTTATTACAATTTTGTTTTGGCGAAGTATTTATATGAATTCTCTTTCATCATTTTAAAGTAGAAAAAATACTACTCTTATATAAGGGAGAGTTAATCACAAATTTATCACTATTTTTATGTGTATTTTAAATGTATGAAGTTGCATTTGAGCGTTTTCAGTTTTCCTATAATAGTATTTGTGACGTTTTTCATTTGTCCGAGGAAAATGCTCGGAAATAATGTTGAAACGGGGGTGGTGAGAAAAAAATCCCCTGTGCGGTTATCCTTGCAAATGCATCTCAAAATCGATTCTTTCGCGGTTTTCCGGGATGGAATCGGGCAGCAGGGCCAGTTTTTGCCTTTCGCCAGGGTTCACGGCGCTATTCCTCTATCCTGAAAGTCTCGATGTTTTTCAGCTTTACGGCTTCGATGTGATAGTTCTTGTAGTCATAATATTTCGCAGAGAGAGGGTTGGCATTGAGATGGTCTTTCATAAAGGCGATCACATCGCTGTTGCCCTTGATTTCTCCTGCGTTGAAGCCCATGGCATAGCGATTGTCGATCTGATGCCACAGCACAAATGTGGTCAGAATTCCTCCAAAGGTGAGGCCGGCAAGGAAGGAGAGCCAGCATCTGTGGTTTCCTTCACTGTCCGGATCACGTCCCCGTTTCCTGCTGCGCAATTGCAGCTTTGCCCAGTGTGTGACCCTTTCCTGGGTGTGTCCGGTTCGCTCTATACCTTCCGTGTCGAGAAAGCTTTGATTTTTTTCCCTGTAGTGCCCGATGCGGATGAATTCGAAAAGCTGATATTTTCTGTTTCTTGCAGAGAAGCAGAAGAGGACAGGTTCTCCGTCTTTCGGTTTTTTATCCAGAGAGCTCCAGTTCAAACGCATGTCTGTATCGTCCTGTTGCAAGAGAATGTTCCGCGCCGGATGGAAAAGAGGCAGGTCGCCGGTTCGGGGGGCCTGGTAAATTGTGAAGGACAGACCTGATTCTGACGGGGGCTGAGGCTTTTCAAGGCAGGGAGCAATACGAAAGCGGACCGGATCAAAACAGTCTGGGTGAAATCAATTCGAATGGTGTCGTCGTTGCAAATCCTTGTCGGAGCGAAAGAAGCCGCTTCCCTTGCATCCCATGGGAGATTGAGATGAGACGCACAAAAAAGAAGCGGCCAAGTTTCGACGGGGAAGCCTTCAGGATTGCAGGTGTCTGGAATCAATCCTGCCTTCCTTATCAGGCAGACCGGAGAGTGACAGTCTCTCAAGCCCGCAGAGTGAAGATTTCAGCTTTTGGTTACCCGACAATTACTCAAATCAGTGCTTTGACTGCCGGGCAATTTCAGGTGATGGCGATGAATTACAATTTCCATGTTCGGCTTTGTTGTGCCGTGGTTCTTGCATCACGCGTCAGGAAGGGTCGACGGTTGTTATTGTTTGGCTTGTTTCGAAACAGTCCTGAAAAGGAGAACGCCTCTGGTGACTCAATGACAACAAAATTGGAAAGATGACTGGGCGTTCAGTAAACCAAGGCAACACGTTTAAAAATGGTTTCCTGAAAGCACGCAAGCAAAGGCTGATCCTGTAAAATGCAAGGACACAGGGCTGGGTGTTTTGTGCGGGCCAGCCCTGTGTCATCTCTGTAGGCGAATGCTACAGGGTATCGTTGCGTCGAGGCCAAAACCATGACAACAAGCAGCCTCAAGCCATAACGCAACAGAGCCATGATCCCGATTTTCAGTTTCAACCTGATTTCTTTTTGAATGTTTTTGATTTCAATTCAGGGGGCTGATTTCAGTATTTCTGCAGCCTGTCATCCATTGCAACAGGTGAACAATATGAACAGGCAATGAAGAGTACAAGAAGAGCAATCCGAATGGTGTGGTGGCGGCAGTCAGGAGGCTTCGTCATAATGCTCAACTGTGTGTTCTTCCAGCCGCTGTCGCCAGACGGACAGGGGCATGACATCTGCCCGTTTGAGAGCAGGTTTTCCGGAAAAGGGAATTCTCCTGTTGAGGGAAGCGAAGTTCTGGTGATCTGTCCGTGCAGTTGCGCAGGGCAGGCTTGCTCAGTTGCTCCTGATGCCGGAAAGTGCTGTTGAGAGACCGTCAATGATCAGGGCAATGTGCTGCTCTTCCATAATGAAAGGAGGGGCCAACAGGATGTGGGTTCCGTCCTTGCCATCAATGGTGCCGTTCATGGGATAGCAGATCAGACCAGCCTCAAAAGCAGCAGCTTTCAGGGTTTCTGCTGTCTTTTGTTCGCGCGGGAAGGGGGTTTTTGTGTCCTTGTCCGCGACAATTTCCAATCCCAGAAACAAACCGCGCCCACGGATATCACCAATATGGGGATGTTGTCCGAAGGCATGGTTCAGTTCGCTTTGCAGCAGTTTGCCCATGGGAGTAACACGTTTTGCCACTCCATCATCTGTCAGGCGTGTCAGGACAGCCAGTGCTGCCGCCGCTGCGGTTGGATGCCCCAGATAGGTGTGGCCGTGCTGAAAGCTGCCACTGCCGTCCTCAATGGCGTTGTAGATCTCCTTCGTGCAGAGCATGGCGCCGATGGGCTGGTATCCGGCCCCTAGTCCCTTGGCAATGGCGCAGATATCCGGAGAAACCTCTTCCTGTTCACAGGCAAAGAGTGTTCCTGTGCGCCCCATCCCGCACATGACCTCATCCAGTATCAGAAGGACACCGTGCGTATCACAGATTTCGCGGACGCGTTTGAAGTAGCCCGGAACTGCGGTGACCGCTCCTGCTGTTGCACCGACAACGGTTTCAGCAACGAAGGCCATAACATTTTCCGGCCCGAGCAAAAGGATACGTTCTTCCAACTCGTTTGCAACGCGCTGGCCATAGTCATGTTCGCTCTCGTTTTCCTGCTGTCCGCGATAGGCATAGCAGGGCGAGATATGATGGGTTTCAACCAGCAGGGGTTCGAAGGGATCACGGCGCCACTGGTTTCCACCTGTGGCCAGGGCGCCCAGGGTGTTGCCGTGATAGCTCTGTCGCCGTGCAATAACATGACGGCGTTCGGGCTGACCGATTTCAAGAAAATATTGCCGTGCGAGTTTCAGCGCGCTTTCCATGGCTTCGGAACCGCCGGAGACCAGATAGACACGATCCAGTTGACCCGGTGCATGTGTAATCAGCTTTCGGGCGAGGGCTTCTGCAGGTTCGGATGTAAAAAAACCTGTGTGTGCAAAGGCCAGATGATCCAGCTGTGCCTTGATGGCCTCTGTGACGGCCTGGTCAGAGTGCCCGAGACAGGAGACAGCTGCACCGCCCGATCCGTCAAAGTACCTTTTGCCCGAACGGTCATGGAGGAAGACACCTTCACCATGCGAGACAACAGGCGGCAGCTTTTTTGTATGGCGTGGAAAAATGTGGCTCATGACGGATGGACCTCTTGAAGCAGGGGGCGTGCGAGTTTTCGGGCTGTTGTTACGGCCAGGGCAATGTTTTCAGCGTTGTCTTTTGCCGGGGAGCCATCAGGGCTCTGAATGTTGTTTTCAAATCCGATACGAATGTTGCCGCCCAAACGGATGGCCTCTGCTGCAACAGCATTCTCGTTTTGTCCAAAGGCGCAGAGGGTCCAGTTCGGGAACTCTCCTCCAAGTGCATCAACAAACGGGGCAACTTCCCGGGCCTGAGCCGGGACAGGTGGTGTATAGCTGCCGAAAACCAGAAGAACGTCGCGCATGTGGCCGGGAATGTCTTCCCGTTCAATCAGCAGGCGCAGCTGTTCCAGATCTCCCGGATTGTAGAGGATATGCTGAACGTTTATCCCGGCTTTTGCCGCAAAGTCATAAAGCGGTTTGACCAGTTCTGGCTGGCGCAGGGTTTCGCGAACGGCAATGCTTGCTGATCCGGGGCGTAATTCCCTGAGAAGCGCGAACTGTTCCTCAACGCTGTAGAGACCTGCTGCTTCTGTTGTGATCTGTATATCCATGGCCGGAACCCGATCACTGATCGCAGCTATTGTGCGTCTGTATCGTTCCGGACAGAGGGAATGCTGTCCCTTTTCATCCCGCACATGCAGGTGTATCTCATCTGCGCCTGCGTGGTAACAGCGCTCTGCACAGTTGACGATTTCATCAAGTGTTACAGGGAGTTCGGGATGATGCTCCCGCTGACGTCTGGCTCCGTTCGGGGCAACGGTAATTCGCATGGGGCGGCTCTGTTCCGACCCGGGAACAAGGGAACTGGAACTGTTGTGTGTTGCGCAGCTCATGACTGTTGCCCTGTTTTTCGAGACAATCGGGATGGCTATGAAACATATGTTTCAACTGTTGACTTCAGATAAGACGAATGAAATATTTGTGTCAAGGGAGAGTTTCTTGAAATCTGACGTACGAATTGAGGATCGCATCTCCGGTTCCTATGCGGAGTTAAGCGCCAAGCTGAAAGAAGCAGCCGATTATGTTGTCGCAAACCAGCTGGAAATTGCGACACGGTCTCTGCGTTCCGTTTCTGCGGCCAGTCACCTGTCTCCGGCAACCTTCTCCCGTCTGGCGCGGAGTCTCGGTTTTTCAAGCTATGAAGAGTTACGGGAACTTTGCCGAACTGCGCTTGGAGATCAGGGTCTTTCCCTGTCCGACAGGGCTCAGCGTCTCATGGAAGACCCCAGTGCCTCTGTCAACATGCTGGAACGTCATGCCTCTGCCTGCGTCCGCAATATTTCCGACGTGGTGAGTAAAGTTGATCCCCTGCGCCTCAAGGCTGCTGTTGATGCTCTGTCCGGGGCACGCAATGTTGTGCTTTTCGGGGCCTTCAGCTCGACCGGAGTGGTCGAATACATGGCTTATCTGGCCCAGTATTTCAGCACAAACTGGACACTGGCAGGCCGAATGGGATCCTCGCTGGGAAGTTCGGTTGCGGATTTGACAGATGAAGATGTATTGTTAATTGTAACAAAAACACCTTATGCCCGCCGTGCCGTCATTGCGGCCGAGCTGGCAAGAGAGGCAGGGGCGCAGGTTATAGTCATAACGGACAGTCATGTTTGTCCGACAAATCGCTATGGTAATTTTTCCTTTATTGTGCAATCAGATAGCCCGCAGTTCTTTTCGTCATATGTTGCGACTGTGGCGCTGATTGAGACAATGATTGCGATGCTGGTGGCTCAGTCTGGAGACGAAGCCAACATCCGAATTCGGGACGTGGAAGCCCGAAATAAACGCCTGGGAGATTTCTGGGCAGATTGACCTCAAATATAATGTTGAAAGGCATATAGGGAGATTAATATGATTTCTAAATTGAAACTTGCCGGTGCGGCGCTTGTGGCATCGGTTATGGTAACCGACATGGCTTCTGCAGAGGAGTTCATTTCTATCGGTACAGGTGGTGTGACCGGTGTGTACTACCCGACAGGTGGTGCGATCTGTCGTCTGGTGAACAAGGACCGCAAGGAACACGGTATTCGCTGTGCCGTGGAATCCACTGGTGGTTCCGTGTACAACATCAACACGATCAAGGCGGGTGAGCTGGAATTCGGTGTGGCCCAGTCTGACTGGCAGTATCATGCCTACAACGGGACATCCAAGTTTGCAGACAATCCCTTCCCGGATGTTCGTGCTGTCTTCTCTGTGCACCCGGAGCCTTTCACACTGCTGGTTCGCGGTGACAGCGGAATCACCGATTTCGCAGGCCTGAAAGGCAAGCGCGTCAATGTCGGCAACCCGGGTTCCGGTCAGCGCGCAACCATGGAAGTTGTCATGGATGCTTTCGGTCTCGGCATGGATGACTTTGCACTCGCAACCGAGTACAAGGGCTCTGAAATGGCCAAGCAGCTTTGTGACGGCAATATCGATGCCATGATTTACACCATTGGACACCCGGCAGCTGCGATCAAGGAAGCAACCACAACCTGTGATGCGAAACTGGTTTCTGTTTCCGGTCCGGAAATCGACAAGCTGGTAAACGACAATCCGTTCTATCGTACCGCGGTTATTCCGGGTGGCATGTACAAGGGCACAGACGGTGACACACAGACTTTCGGTGTTGGTGCGACTTTCGTGACCTCTGCAAAGATCTCTGATGATGTGGTCTATGTTGTTGCGAAATCCGTGATGGAAAACATCGAGGACTTCCGCAAGCTGCACCCTGCCTTTGCAAACCTGAACCCCGCTGAAATGGTTCAGGACGGCCTGAGTGCTCCTCTGCACCCCGGTGCAGAAAAGGCCTACAAGGAACTGGGTCTGAAATAAGCGACCTCTTTGCAGGAACCTGATCAGGAGTGTGCCCCGAAAGAAAGGGGCACACTCTCTTTCAATGAGGAATGGGGGAGCCAATGACGCGAGAACATCAGAATGATGGTGCTGCCGCTGCAGATGCGATGGTTGCTGAAGCAGACACGGGAGCGCGTAATCCGGCAGGACTTCAAGGACGAATTATTATTGCGACCTGTATCATATGGTCGATTTTCCAGCTTTATATTGCTTCAAAACTGCCCGGTGTGCTGGCACAGCTGACCGGGTTTTCGGACTTTGCCAATATTGTGGCTCAGGCGCGTTTTGTGCACCTGGCTTTTGCGATCGTTCTGGCCACGATGGCCTTTCCCCTGCTGAAATCCTGCCCGCGTGATCGCATTCCCTTCTATGACTGGGGATTGCTGGTACTCGGTGTAGGGGCCTGCCTTTATCTTATTGTTTTCCGTTATGAAATTGCTGACCGGCCTGGTCTCTGGTCACCAACCGATATTGCTGTATCCGCGACAGGAATGGTGGTTCTGCTGATCAGTGTTTACCGCTCGCTCGGTTTGCCGCTTGTCATTATCGCAAGTACTTTTGTGCTCTTTGCGTTCTTTGGCGGGAATTCCGAGTGGGTGCGGGAGATCACAAACTATGGCGGGGCTTCCCTGACCAAGGCTCTGGGACACTACTGGATGCAAACCGAAGGTGTTTTCGGTGTGGCGCTTGGTGTTTCAACCACCATGATTTTTCTCTTTGTGCTTTTTGGAGCCCTGCTTGACAGGGCAGGAGGCGGCAACTGGTTTATCAAGGTTGCCATTGCCTTGCTGGGAGCCTTGCGGGGCGGTCCGGCTAAGGCTTCTGTTCTCTCTTCCATGATGACCGGGATGATCTCAGGGTCTTCGATTGCAAACACTGTCACCACGGGAACCTTCACGATCCCGCTTATGAAGCGGATCGGTTTTCCGGCAGAAAAAGCCGGTGCTGTCGAGGTTGCCTCCTCAACCAACGGACAGCTGACACCACCAGTGATGGGGGCTGCGGCCTTCCTGATGGTGGAGTATGTCAACATTCCCTACATTGATGTTGTCAAACATGCTTTCCTGCCTGCGGTTATTTCCTACATCGCGCTGCTTTACATTGTGCATCTGGAAAGCCTGAAAATGGGCCTCAAAGGCCTTGAAAAACAGGGGCGCAAGATCAACGTCCTGATGATTTTGATCCTGTTCCTGTCCGGCTTTATTTTCCTTGGTCTGGCAACATTCCTGATGATCGGAGTCAGGGCTGCACTGGACCCGGTGATGGGTGACAGTATCTATGCTGCACTGGCGATTGTTGCTGCGCTTTATCTGGTGCTGGTTGCGGTGGCTGCACGCTATCCGGATATCGAGGTCGATGATCCGAATGCGCCTGTGCCACAGGCTCCTCGCCTGACCCCAACGCTTCTGGGGGGAGCCTATTACGCGCTGCCAATCCTGATCCTGGTCTGGAACCTGATGGTTCGGACTGAAAGCCTGGAGAGACTTTCACCGGCCCTGTCAGCTTTCTGGGCCACGATCTTCATGATTATTATCGCCCTGACACACCGTCCTCTGAAGGCCTTTTTCCGCAAGCATGATGTGCTGGCGGAAACGCGAAAAGGCTGGAACGACTTTGTTCAGGGGCTGATCATGGGCGCACGCAACATGATCGGGATCGGTGTTGCAACCGGCGCGGCTGGCATTATTGTCGGTACCATCAGTCTGACCGGCGCGCATCAGGTGATTGGTCAGGTGATCGAGATTATTTCCGGTGGCAACCTGATGGTCCTGCTTGTCCTGGTGGCTCTGCTGAGCCTTATTCTGGGAATGGGGCTGCCGACAACAGCCAACTATATTGTTGTCAGTTCCTTGATGGCACCTGTCATTGTGACTGTCGGTGCCCAGTCCGGACTGGTTGTGCCGCTGATTGCGGTTCACATGTTTGTCTTCTATTTCGGCATTCTTGCGGATGATACTCCACCTGTCGGTCTGGCGGCCTATGCTGCTGCTGCGATATCACGGGGAGATCCGATCAAGACAGGTGTTCAGGGTTTCGGTTATGATATCAGGACTGCGCTTTTGCCGTTCCTTTTCATCTTCAATACGGACCTGCTTTTGATCGATGTCGGGCCTCTCAAGGCTGTGGTCGTCTTTTTCGTGGCACTGGTGGCGATGTTGCTGTTTGCAGCGGCAACACAGGGATATTTCATTGCAAAGTCCCGGAAGTGGGAAAGCGCACTGCTTCTCTTTATTGCCTTCATGCTGTTCCGGCCGGACTTTTTCCTGGACAGCGTTTCCGAGAAATATGCCTCTGCAACCGGACCGGCAGCCATTGAATTGATGGGAACCCAGGAAACGGGGAATGACATTCGCCTGATTGTATCCGGGCCCGACTTCGATACAGGGGACCTGAGGACGACAACAGTCGTTGTTCCTGCGGTTGCCGGAAATGGTGAAACCGCCCTGTCTGATCAGGGGCTGACTGTCCTTCCGGAAGGCGAGCAGCTGTTGCTGGAGGAACCGTTCCCGGGAACACCGCATTTCGAGGCCCTGGGGAATGAATACGATTTCTATGGCGACAGCCCGGTCGAGATCAGCCTTGTGCAGGTCGAGAATGACCGCCTGCCCAAGGAAGTCTTTTTCCTGCCGGCTTTCCTGTTGATGATTGGCCTGATGCTGATTCAGCGTCGCCGTGCAACCCAACCAGCATTCTAGGGAGCAGAAGATGTCCAAAACTATTCTTCTTGCCGTTGATCTCAATGACCCGCAGGGGGCAGAGCGGCCTGCAGAAGAAGCGCTTGAGCTTGCAAAGGCCATGGGTGCAAAGCTGCATGTCATGAATGTTGTTCCGGATTTCGGGATGGCAGTTGTTGGGTCCTTCTTTACGAAGGATCACAACAGGCAAATGCTTGATGAAGCCCGGTCTGCCCTTCTTGAGTGGAGCCAGGAACGCTTTGGAGAGCTGGATGGTGTCAGCTTTTCAATTGATCAGGGGACGGTTTACGAACAGATCATCAAGGAGGCTTCTCAACTGGGGGTCGATCTGATCGTTGTCGGGGCTCATAAATCCCAGCTGAAAGACTATCTGATCGGTCCGAACGCGGCACGTATTGCCCGTCATGCCAAGCAGTCTGTCCTTGTTGTACGGGATTGAAAAAGCGTGTGAACGGTTGCCGGAAACGGTTCTGTTCAGGCGCTGAATGGACTGGCGACTGACTGAAATACGAAAGCCCCTGTCCCCGGTTGGCAGGGGCTTTCGTTTGTGGAACAGGAAGGATTTCAGGAGAGGTCCTCCTGTCAGAGGGCCTGCAATTCAGTTTTGTAATTTTGTAAAAATTGTTGATTTTTAAATTGATAGACGAAAAAAATAAAGCATAAGATTAAGTTGAATTTGTGTGCGGGGTTTTGGTCAGCTTCTGTTGGAGGATGAAATTGCAGCACTCCTCGGTAATGTCCTTAAAGCGCGATCTTTCCCTGATATAGAGGTAGACTTCCCGTTTGTCAGGCAAGTCTGAAATGGGACGAAATGCCGTGGTTTCAGGAATGAAACGGGCAACCATTTGCGGGAGCACTGTCGTCCAGTTTCCGGTTCGAACCATCGTAATAAGGGAATGGGTGTTGTGGATCGTCACGTTCGCGTTTTCGATGATGTTCAGGAAATCGGGAGTTTTTATAAGATTGCAAAGGGCATTGCGCACAAAGCTTTCCGGGATAACGTCAGAAATTGATGGCAGCTCGCTTTGTGTTATCAGGGGATGACTGGCTGAACAGACAAGGCCAAAATGATCCTGAAACAGGGGAATGGTTCTGACCCCGTTCAGGGGATGACAACCGGAGGCAATACCAATGTCGGCCTTGCCCTCGGACAGTGCATCGAGCACCTGTTGCGTATCTGTGTCCCGAAGTTCGACTTTCAAACCCGGATAACTTTGCGTCATGTGCTCCAGAACAGACGGGAACAGAAGGGCGGCGACAGACGGGACCGAAACAATCCGGATAAAACCATGCCCTGCTTCGGCAGCAGCCTCTATATTCTGGATGGTTTGATCGAACTGCCTTACCTGTTTCAGGGCCAGTTCAAAGATCTGTTCACCCAGGGGCGAAAGCTGGTTTTTTCTTTCATGTTCGAAGAGCTTTTTGCCGAGATGGTTTTCCAGCTGTTTCAGTGTCATTGAAACGGCTGACTGTGTTCTGCCCAAACGGTCTGCAGCTTCCGCCAGATTGCCTGTCTGTGCGACGGTGCAAAAATATCGAAGCATTTCAATCTTGATGGCCATAATTTCAGTTTTTCTGAAGTTTGATTAAGTTAATTGAGTTTGACTGATGTTTAGCGGGAAGTCCATCCTGATCCAAACTCTATGACTGGATTTGGAGCCGATTGTGACCCAACTGAACCTTGTTGCCGGCGAGTGGCTGGCAGGTGAAAGCGAGATTGAGAACCGTAACCCTTCTGATCTGACCGATTTGATCGGTATGTTTGCCCAGGCATCCGCAGACCAGTTGGAAGCCACGCTGGATCAGGCTCGTGTGGCCCAGGCAGAGTGGGCAAATTATGGTCTGGAGCGCAAGCAGGCTGTTCTGATGAATATCGGTAACGAACTGATGTCCCGTGCAGAAGAGCTGGGTACGCTTCTTTCCCGGGAGGAAGGCAAACCGGTTGCCGAAGGCAAGGGCGAGGTTTACCGCGCGGGACAGTTTTTCACCTACTATGCTGCCGAATGCCTGCGTCAGATTGGCGAAAATGCGGACTCTGTCCGTGATGGTATTGAAATTGATGTTCGCCGCGAACCGGTTGGAACTGTGGCCATTATCAGCCCGTGGAACTTCCCGACTGCAACGGCGTCCTGGAAGATTGCTCCCGCGCTTTGCTATGGCAACGCGGTGGTCTGGAAACCTGCCAACATGACGCCGGCTTCTGCTGTTGCCCTGACAGAAATCATCAATCGTCAGGATATTCCGAAAGGTCTTTTCTCGCTGGTTATGGGGGCAGGGAGCACAATCGGTCAACGGCTTGTCGAGAGCCCGAAGGTCAATGCCATTTCCTTTACCGGTTCTGTTCCGGTTGGCAAGGGGATTGCGGCTTCTGCCATTCAGAACCTGACAAAGGTGCAGATGGAAATGGGCTCCAAGAATGCACTCGCTGTTATGGACGATGCGGATCTGGATCTCGCTGTTACGCTTGCACTGGGTGGAGCCTTCGGTGGTACAGGTCAAAAATGTACGGCCTCATCCCGTCTGGTTGTTCATGAAGCCGTACATGACAGTTTTGTCGAGAAGCTGATCAAGGGGACCAAGGCCATGAAAGTCGGCCATGCCCTTGAGGCCGGAACGCAGATTGGCCCTGTTGTCAGCAAGCAGCAGCTTCAGGAAAACCTGGCTTATGTCGAGCTTGGCAAATCGGAAGGCGCAGAACTGGCCTGCGGTGGTGTGCGTCTGGAAATGCCGCACGACGGTTTTTACATGTCTCCGGGGGTGTTTCTGAACACAAACAATGACATGCGCATCAATCGCGAGGAGATGTTTGCTCCTCTGACGTCGGTGATCAGGGTTGGCAGTTATGACGAGGCTCTGACTGTCGTGAATGACACCAACTTTGGCCTGACATCCGGTATCGTGACGCAAAGTCTGGCACGGGCCAATCATTTCCGGCGCAATGCACGGACAGGCGTTGTGACCATCAACCTGCCAACGGCCGGTACGGACTATCACGTCCCCTTCGGTGGTCGTGGTGACAGTTCCTACGGCCCGCGTGAGCAGGGCAAGGCTGCAGCAGAGTTCTACACCACAGTCAAAACAGCCTATATCAGCGCCGGAGTGCCGAAGTAATGCGTATTGATGGCCTGCAATATGCCAACTGGTCGGAAAGGATTTTCCGGCAGTTGAGAGAAGGGGGCGTGGATGCGATCCATGTCACCATCTCCTATCATGAGAACTTTCGGGAAACTGTTCTGAACTTCGAAAAGTGGAACCGCTGGTTCGAGCTTTATCCGGATCTGATCATGAAGGGGCAGTGGGCCAGCGATATTGACAGAGCTCGCGAAACAGGACGCACCGCTGTCTTCTTCGGGTTTCAGAATCCTTCGCCGATTGAGGACGATATCGGGCTGGTCGAGATTGTCCACACGCTTGGTGCCCGTTTCATGCAGCTGACCTACAACAACCAGTCCCTTCTGGCGACGGGATGTTACGAGACAGAGGACACCGGCATTACCCGGATGGGGCGACAGGTGATCAGGGAAATGAACCGCGTTGGCCTGGTCGTGGACATGAGCCATTCTGCGGATCGTTCCACGATTGAGGCGGCCGAGATTTCCGATCGTCCGATCGCAATAACCCATGCCAATCCCCATGCCTGGTCGCCTGCCTTGCGCAACAAGAGGGATGCCGTCATTCAGGCTGTTACAGAAAATGGCGGAATGCTCGGCTTTTCACTCTATCCGCACCATCTGAAGGACAAAACGGATTGCTCGCTGCAGAGCTTCTGCGAAATGATTGCCAGAACCGCAGAGAAATACGGCGTTGAGCATTTGGGCATTGGCTCCGATCTCTGTCAGGACCAGCCTGACAGCGTTGTCGAATGGATGCGTGTGGGGCGGTGGAGCAAGGAAATCGATTACGGTGAAGGTTCCGCAAGCAACCCAGGTTTTCCGCCAATGCCGGAATGGTTCCGTGACAATCGCGATTTCGGAAATATCGAAGACGGTCTCCGCTCTGTCGGGATGAGCAGGGATGAAGTTGCCGGAATTATGGGAGGCAACTGGTATCGCTTCTTTGATGAAAACTTTGGACCGCAGAAGTGATGAGTGCCATGACACGTCATATCGAACGCCGGGAGCCTGCAACTGTTATGAGATTGGGCAGGCTTGGTTCCCTGCATCAGTGCCGCCTGAGCTTTATGCGTGTGTTAACCCGTCGAATGGCTCGGGAAAAGTGGACCTTCAGCTGCAATGCCTTCGAGATCAGTGAAGAGGGGGTGGGGCATGCCGTTTACACGGCGCAGGGACCGGAAAGGGTCTATTCTCTTGTGGCCTTTGCCCATGACCTGCCACCGGAAAAAAGGTCTGACCGCGTGATTGCAGAAGCCTGGGATGCGACCTTTGCTCTCTTTGATGGCGTTCCGGCGCGGCAGGATATTGAAAGATTGTCTCGAAATGTCCCACTTCAGGAAGCGGGGCGTGTTCAGGAAACGGAACTGTCCCTTTCACGCGCCAACCGTTCGGTTCGGCTGTGGAAACATGTCGTTGACCGACTGGCCTGTGGGCAGCAACCAGACCCTGAACAGATTGCTTCTGTCGGCTATCTGATGCGAACCACAGCGGTTTATGGTTCCGGCAAGTTCGGAGCGGCTGACCGGGAGCTGATTGCCGATCGGGAAGAGCTGCAGGCCCCGTTTCAGGTGGAGATGCTGTCGGTTTATCTGACGCGATGCTTTGTGCGCGACCTTGTGGAATACATGGCAAGAATTCAGGGCGGAGAACAGGCTGTCAGGCTTGAACCTCAAATTGCCAGAAAACTCGGGATTGGCAATTCCACCGGATTGGGCATGGCTCCTTTTATCGTGAACCATCCGATCCTGTTCAACAACTGGATCATGGCACGGGAAGAAGCTCTTGCTGCTGTTCGTTCTGTTGAAACTGCAACAGGGGAGCAAATCGTTCTTTTCAGGGAGCTGTTCGAGCGCAGCAGGCATTCTGTTATGGCCTGGCATTCCGAACATCCTGTGCAGATCAGGAAGCTCCATGATCTGAAACGCGACATCGCACTTGTGTCCGAATATCTGGAACAAAACAGTCTGGAAACGGCCTTTCCCTGGGATCAGCTGATCCGCTGGACCTCTGAAGAACTCTCGGAAGAAGGGCAGGAACTGATCGTTTCTCTGGTGCTTGAACCTTATGGCGATCTTGTCGATGGCTATGCAGCCTGTATGGCTGACAGCAATTCAGAAGCCTTTGTGATTGACGGTTCCATGACGGTTGCAGAGCTCAGAACCCTCATTCAAAGCAATTTTGGCTGGGCTCTGGAACTGGACTGGAGTGCTGCTGAAAACTGTGCGCGTGCCTGGTATGTCTCCGAGGAAAAGCTGGAACCAAGGCTTGGCGAGAGATTTGAAGAACCCATTGCCGATTATGAGCAGCCCCTTGCGCCTGCGCGTGATGCAGCCATAGCCTATGCAGATTTGCGGGAGTGGGATGACAAGTGTTTGGTGGCAGAGTTTCTGCTGCAGAAGCCTGAACACAGGCATACGGTCCGTCGGGCCCGGATGATTCTGGATGCTCCCTATGGAGAGATCCGGGACAATACCATCAGTGCCTCGGTTCTTCCGATTGACATGCTCAGGGCGAAGTTGTCGTTTTTTGGTGCGACACATTTTGATCCGCGCTCGGATCGCTGGGTACGTATCTGTATGTATGCAGGTGCACCCTATCCCGAAGAACTGTCTGAAGACAATGCAGATCTCTGGGTTTATCCGGAGGTGCCGCAATGAGCTATTCCCTGAATGAAGTCGAGGCGACGGCAAAACGGGCTGCACGCGGGGCAGGTTATAGCTGGGGACTGTCAGAAGAGGCTGGCAAGGCAACACGCTGGCTTTGTGCACACGGGCTGGATGGAGTTGGCGCTCTGTGTGTCCTGCTGGAGCAGGGCCTTGCTGATGACTTGCTGCCGAACGCCCCGCAGGACTTGAGCAGCAATCGGAATAGTCAAAGGAAAATCTGTCCCTTGCTGGCCGGGGCTGCCCTGTCTGATTTTTCTGCACAGAGAGAGCTTCCGGTCTCAATGCAAAAGCTTGCTGTTCCAATGCTGATCCTTCCGTTTGTGGCCAGTGTTGCACGCAGGTTGCGTCTCTGTCTGGTTGTGAACTGCGGGGATGCTGTTTTTTCAACGGACGGGGTGCGCCTCCGGGCCGCCGGGGTGCTGCCTGAAAAGGCCGGGGAAGTGACCATCACGGCCGGTGATATCACAGGTGATGAAACTGCAATTTGTACAAGGGCATCTCCCAGTGCCGAAAGCTGGGATCTTCTGAACAGTTTTGCCCGGCGAACCTATGCGCCTGCGACGGAGGAATCCCGTCTGCGTGGTGCAGGAGCCGGGCTTTCCGACAATGATTAAGAGGCAATGCAATGATCGAAACCAGAACACTGACCCTGACTGAAATTGAAGACCTTTCATTTCAGGCACTTGTCGCCGCCGGAACTTCAGAGGAGAACGCCCGCCCGCTGGCACAGGCCACAGCAGCCACCGAGGCTGATGGTGTGGCCAGCCACGGCCTTGCCTACATTCCGATCTATTGTGAACATGTGCAGTGTGGCAAGGTTGACGGCAAGGCTGAGCCTGTCCTGTCTCAACCAAAACCGGGCGTGTTGAATGTGGATGCGGCAACGGGTTTTGCCCATGCTGCGATTGATCTTGGCTTTGAAAAGCTGATTCCTCTGGCCAGAGAGCAGGGCGTTGCCGTTCTGGCGATCAAAAACAGCTACAATTGCGGTGTTTTGGGCTATCACACCTACCGTCTGGCGCAGGCCGGGCTGGTCGGTCTCGGCTTTACCAATGCTCCGGCATCCATCGCACCGTCTGGCGGGGCAAAGCCTGTTGTGGGCACGAACCCCTTTTCCATTGCTGTTCCCGGCGATGATGGCCAACCGGCACTGCTGATTGACCAGAGTGCAAGCACAATCGCAAAAAGTGAAGTGATGAAGCATGCCCGTGAAGGGAAACCCATCCCGGTTGGCTGGGCACTTGATGCGGACGGAAATCCCACGACAGACCCAAATATAGGGCTGAAGGGCTCAATGGCTCCGTCCGGTGGGTACAAAGGTGTAGGCATTGCCTTGCTGACAGAGATTATGGCGGCGGCATTGACCGGTGCAACACTCGGCATTCATGCCTCGCCGTTTTCCGGTACGGCTGGCGGGCCGCCGAAAACAGGTCAGTTTTTCATTGCTGTTGATCCTGCTGCGACGGCAGGAGGCAACTTCTCTGATGGAATTCTTGCGCTGGTGGAGGCCATTCATTCTCAGGAAGGTGCACATCTTCCCGGTGATGGACGCCGTTCAAAACGCCTTCTTGCGCAAGGGAACGGCGTTGCTGTCAACACGGCAACGCTTGAAAAGATCGAAGCCATTCTGAAGTAAGGCTTCGCAATAAAAGCCGGAAAAACGTCAAAAAATCAAACCCGGCACTTAAGGTAACAGTTGAACAGGGAGTATGAACTCATGTCAATAAAGCAGCCCTTTACTGACTTGCAGATCCGTAAATCCGGAGGTGGATTTTACGAGGGGCACAGCGTTGAAATCGCTTTGCTCAGCAAGCTTATCATGGTCGCGCTGGTGTTGTGGGCACTGGTTTGGCCAGCGAATGCAAACGGTATTCTGGGGAGCCTGAACTGGCGGCTTCTGGAAGACTTCAATGCCTTCTATATCATCATTGTTGGCTTTTTTTCCTTTTTCCTGCTGGTCATCGCATTGCTTCCCCAAACCGGGAAACGGATCATGGGGCCTGCCGGTGAAAAGCCCGAGTTTTCGACCTTTTCGTGGTTCTCCATGATGTTTGGTGCAGGTCTTGGCGTGGGACTTATGGTTTTCGCGACAGCTGAGCCCCTGGGGCTTTGGGGGTCCAATCCCGAGGTCCTGGCCGGTGCTGTAACACCCAATACGGAAGAGGGTGTCCAGGCCGGTTATCGTTACACTTTCCTTCACTATGGTTTTCATGCCTGGTCGATCTACGTTGTGACAGGGCTGTCGCTTGCCTATTATGCCTATACACGTGGAATGCCCCTGACCATCAGAACGGCTCTGACGCCTTTGTTTGGTCCCCTGATGAATGGATTTCTGGGGCATGTTGTTGACGTACTGGGGGTGGTTGCCACCATTCTCGGCGTCTCTGTAACCATCGGTTTCGGGGTGTCCCAGTTTATTGACGGCCTCTATGCCATTACCTCCATGCAGTGGCTGATGGACCTGAATGGTGAAACACCTGCGCCGGGAACAGTCGGACTGATTGTTGGTCTGGTGGTGATCATGGGACTGTCTGTTGTCTCAGCGGTATCCGGTGTTGGCAAGGGCGTGAAATATCTGTCCAACCTGAATCTGGTGCTGTCGATCATTCTGCTTTTGACCTTTGTGATCTTCGGGTCATTCCTTTTTGCAATGACGACCTATGCCTCTTCTCTGGCGGATTACTTGTTCCACTATGTTTCTCTCAGCTTTGGCGCCTTTGGTCCCCAGTCGGCTGAAGCCTTTGCGGCTTCCCTGCCTGCTGAAGCGGCACCTTTTGCAGAGGCTCTGCGTGGTGGAGCAACAAATGCATGGGGATCCTTTGCAGGGTTCAAATCCGGTCTTGAAGGCGAGGCAGCCGCTTTGTCTGAAGATGTTCTGGTTGCGGCCTATGCTGCCGGTGAACCCGGTCGCCAGTTCGGCTGGCAGGCTGGCTGGACGACTTTCTATTGGGCCTGGTGGATTGCCTTTTCTCCCTTTGTCGGCCTGTTCCTGGCCCGCATCTCCAAGGGACGTTCGGTTCGTGAATTCATCATCGGTTGCGTTTTTGCACCTGCGCTGGTTTGCTTCGCCTGGATGACCATTCTTGGCGGGACCGCGATTGATCTGGAGCTGTCCGGCGCAGCTGAAGGTGCGATTATCGGAGCATCCAATACCGCGAAGCTCTTTGTAACCCTGGAGCAGATGCTGTCTGGCGGGTTCCTGTCTGTGATCACTGTGATGTGTGTGGTCCTGATCCTGACCTTCCTGGTGACATCCGCGGACTCCGGTATTCTGGTCATGAACACAATCATGTCCGGAGGGGAACAGCACACCGGGATCAAACACCGCATTGTCTGGGGTGTTATCCTGACACTGGTCATCGGCACACTGCTGATTGCCGGCAAGACGAACGGCGGAGCAGATCCGATGGAGGCTCTCAAGAGTGCCATGATCATTGGAGCCCTGCCGTTTACGATGGTCATGGGGCTGATGTGTGTTGCTCTGGCCAAAGCGCTTTATCGTGACGGATTAAGGGCAAAGGCTGCTGCTTCCACAGCACCGGCAGAATGATCCTTACCTTCAGGGCAGCTCTTGTGAGCTGCCCTTTTTCTTTGTCTGTAAATCCCGGGAAAACGGCTCTCGTGAAATCGTCAGGGGAGGAGAGGAAGCATCTGCTGATAAAACTCGGCAAAGGCCTGGTCGGGATTTCCGGGACGCCCCAGAAACAGGGCCAGAACAAGCGGACCGGAATGATCCCTGATCACAACGGTAAAGACATCCGGCATCGCTCCGAAATGTGTAAAAAGCTGTTCGTTGCCGTTTTTCCAGACACGCCACCCAAGCCCGTAGTAATTCCGGGATTGAGGGAAGGGAGGTGGAGTGGCAACAGCCGGGTTCAAGGCAGTCGATGCAAATTCCCAGTAGGATGATATGTCTGAAATCCAACCCCCTGCGGCAGAGATGACCTGTGGTCTGCTGACAAGCCAGTCGCGTTCCGGAAAGGAAAGGGTGTACTCGATTGTCTGGTTGTCAACCGACAGGGTAAAGGCTTTCGTTTCGGGAAGGTACTGTCTGACGGCCTGCTCATAAGGCAGACCGGTTGCTGTTTCGATGATTTTTTCCAGATAGCAGTATCCCAGATTGGAATAGGCATAGGCGGTCCCCGGAGAAAATTGCAGGGGAACTTCGCGCATGATCTGAAGTACGTCGGTACAGTTCTTGACGGGCTGCTTTGTGTGTTCGGTTCTGGAGGCCAGTTCTTCCTCTGTCATGAAAAAGGGGTCAAAACTTTCCTGCGTATCAAAACCGGCTGTGTGCTGCAGAAGCTGGCGGACAGTGATTTCGGACGCCTCGGTGGCAAGAGGCAACAGTTCGGACGGAAGAAGAGAGGCCAGAGGCGTGTCCGTTGACATTTTTCTTTCATCGAGAACTTTCAGAACCAGTGCTGCTGTAACCGGTTTTGAAAGGCTGGCAAGTTTGAATTTCAACTCGGAGCTTGCCGGGATTTCGTTTGCCTTGCCGTCATGACCGAAGCTGAACAGGGCAGGAGAGCTATTGTTTTGCTGACGATAGGCCACGACACCTGCTCTCAAACCGTGTTTGTCAGCGAAGTTCAACAGATTTTCTTGCAACTCTGCAGCGCTGTGTTTGCCTTGATAAAGAACGGTTGTCATTGCCAGACACAAAGTCAGAAACAGTATGATTGTGGTTGGCCGTTTCAGTGTCATTCAGCAGGGCGCCATTTTTTCAGGCGGGCAAAAAGGCCGTTTTCGCTGATCCATCCGGAGTAGGCCCGGTAATCCGGATCGGTCAGGAGATGTCTTTCCTCGGTCCTGGCCCGCGCAAAATAAATTGCATTCACAACGAGAAGCAAAAGGCTGTTCTGCAAGGCATCCAGAGGGCCTGACTGGGAGAGAAATGGCATGAAAATCATCCACCACAGCAGATTTTTGGACAGATAGGCCGGGTGACGGACAAAGCGGTAGGGGCCATTGGTCAGAATGCCCCTGTTGGTCAGATTTGAAAAGCGGATGCCAAAGGCGACCGTTGCCCATGCATAGATGAGTGCCAAAGCCAGAATGAGCGATCCCCAGATGGCCAGAATAACGGGTTCTCCGGCGAACCATTCAAGCCATTCCCGGGAACCGCTTTTGTAATCCAGGGGGCCGTTTGCAACCATGATGGCAAAGGGAGGATAGCAGATCAGGGCTGCAACCCAGGCCGACAGATGCGGATTGGCGGAACGAATATGTGAATCAAAGATCTTCAGTGTGAAAATGTACCCGATTGAGCCAAAGCAGACATCGACAAGAAAGGTGATCTTCAGGGTAATCAGAAAGAAAACAATCAGAGTGCTGTCAATGTCATCAAAGTGACTGTAGAGAACGCCTCCCAGTATTTTCGGGAAAATTGAAATCATGAAAGCGAGGAAAAAGGCTTTGACCAGCCATGACAGGCAGTGGTTTTTGATTTTTTCAGGGTCGACCGATTTGAAATCGCATAAAATCAGTTTTCCAAAGTGCCAGAGATCATCCTCGGGGTTCTGCATGTGTCGTGTTGTAAAGGCAATGTAGAGCGGAGAAACAATCCATATGGCAGGAGCAAGGACAGCAAGGATATGGAAATAGGCTGTAAAGTCCGGGTGCTGGTAATTTCTGAACACTGAATAGGCCAGGGCGATTACGGCAAAGGTCGCAGCAAGCCCAATCAGCTTGGTGAGTGTGACCGGGATGACCCTGCTCCAGGGATGGCAGAGTGAGTAATCAAGGGCAGAGTGTTTGTTCAGGTGGACCCTGTCGACAAGAAAGCTTGATACAATCATGGGCAAAGCAGTGCCGACAAGCAACATCAGCAGGGCCAGAGAAGGCTTTAATTCGAAGATATTGCAAAGATACAAGGAGGCAAAAAAGGCCATCAGGCCAATCAGGCCAGTCAATTCGCTTACAGCAGATCCGGGTCGCGCTGTTGCTGTTGAGCCCTTCGCGACCGGTTGCAGCAGCGTTTTTCCTTTGTTTTGCTGTTCTGAATGATGAAATACAGACATTTAAAGCTTCTCTTGATTGACGAGTTATCCCTTCCGGGGTGCCGGACTGTTTGATTTGCCGTTTTTATCAGGAAAAGATTAAGTGACCTGTAAGGATTACATTCGAGTAGATGTTTTTTTGTTTTTAATTTTAGCGATGTTTTCTGTTTTTACTGATTGTGTATGCAGGTTTTTTTGTGATCAGGAGGGTTAAAACCTCTTCGCGGGAGATTGCGCAAGATTGGTCTTGCACAAAACTCTGTCCCGTTCCGGATGCGATGCCGAACGGGTGAAAAGCGGCTTGGTTTTTTCCTGCAGGCGCGTTAAGGCTGCTTCATTTGATGATCAGGCACAAAGAACCAAACGATGGAAAAAAGATTGCAAGACAGGCTGCAGGCTCTTGAACCTGCTGTCTGGATCAATAACTCCCGGCAAGACAGCAGACCCGGTTCTGCAGAGACAGAACTGGCGTCTGGTGAAAAAGTGAGCCAGGCCATTGCCAACTGGTCTGCCATGGCCCCCTTGCTCGTGAAATGCTTTCCGGAACTTGAGGCCTCGGCAGGACGAGTTCGCTCAGCCTTGATTGAAGTGCCTGATCTCTGGAAAGCTCTTGGTCACCGGAACAGGGGGCGGGGTTTTATCAAGGGGGATCATGCGTTGCCGGTCGCAGGTTCAGTCAAGGCACGCGGAGGCATTTATGAAGTCTTCATGCACGGCCGCGCACTGGCACAGGAGCTGGGACTGGTTTCTGCTGCAGATGACTGGATCAGGCTGGCGACAAAAGAAATCCGGGATGTTTTTGGAAACTATACAGTTGCTGTAGGCTCAACGGGAAATCTGGGTCTGAGTGTCGGCATGGCTGCACGAGGGCTCGGGTTCCGCGCGGTTGTTCACATGTCCTCGGATGCCAAGCCATGGAAGGTCGAACGCTTGCGTCGCCATGGTGTTGAAGTGGTGCAGCATCAGGCTGATTACGGAACTGCTGTTGCTTCGGCGCGGGAGCAGGCTGACAATGACGAGACCATTTATTTTGTTGATGATGAACGCTCGGAACTGTTGTTTTACGGCTATTCCGCAGCCGCACTTGAATTGAAGGAACAGCTCAATCAGGGAGGAATTGCAGTTGATGCCGAGCACCCGCTTTTCCTTTATTTGCCATGCGGGATTGGCGGAGCACCCGGAGGGGTGACCTTTGGTGCCAGAAACCTTTTTGGAAATCATGTGCACTGTTTCTTTGTTGAACCTGTTCAGTCTCCTTGTGCCCTGGTGCAAATGGCTTCCGGTCTGGATCGCGTGCGGGATGTCTATGAACTGGGGCTGACCAACAGGACAGAGGCAGACGGCATGGCCGTTGCCGAGATGAGCCAGTTTGTCGCCGGGGTTATGGAGCCAATCCTGAGCGGTGTCTATACGGTCGCTGACGATGATCTCTTTCGCTGGCTCGCACTGGCCCGGGACTGTGAAAACCTGCAGCTTGAACCATCGGCTGCTTCGGCGATTGGCGGACCTGCTGCAATTGCCGGAACGCAGGAGGGGCAGGCTTACCTGAGAGAGCAGGGGATTTCTTCAGAAACGCTGACGAACGCCACCCATGTGATGTGGGCAACCGGCGGGCAGCTTGTGCCGGATGAAGAGTATCAGCTGTTCCTGAAAAGGGGGCGGGACCTTTTGGGGTCGTCATGAAAAAAAGGGGGATCGCAGTGATCCCCCCTTTTTGTCTCAGGCTCTCATGTTTGCGCCATTGGCGTCGTAGATTGGTGCGCCAAGCACCTCGGCTGTGCAGGTTTTTCCAAGGATTTCAACCCGCAGCTTTGTGCCCGCCTGGGCCTTGTCGATATCGACATAGCCCATGGCCATGGATTTTTGCACGTGGTGGGCATAGCCCCCGGAGGAAACATAGCCGATGGCTTCACCCCTGTCGTTCAGAATGGCTTCGTCGTTGGAGACGTCAATCCCCTCAACATCAATGACAAGGGTGACCAGTTTGCGTTTCGGGCCTTCCTCTCGCAGTTGCAGGGTGGCTTCCTTGCCGACGAAATCCTTCTTCCAGTTGATAAAGGCATCCATGCCGGACTCGACAGCATCAAAATCCGGGCGGAAATCCGTTGTCCAGACACCCCAGCTTTTCTCCAGACGCAGGGACATCAGGGCGCGGGCTCCATACCAGCGATAGCCGAGGTCTGCGCCATTGTCCTCAATGGCCTGGGCCAGGCGAAGCAGATATTGGGGCCTGCAATAGATCTCGAAGCCCAGTTCGCCGGAGAAGGAAATCCGGTTGAGAATAACCGGAACATCCCCGACAAAAGTCTGGCGGAGGTCCCTGAATCTGAAGGCTTCTGCCGAGACATCCTCACGGGTGATCCGCTGAAGGAGTTCGCGGGATCTGGGGCCAGAAAGCGCAATGCCGTGCCAGTCGTCACTGACATTTGTGTAGCTGACATCGGCAGGCAGGTCCTTTTCGAACCAGCGGCGGTGCGCCTCCTGCATGGCGCCGGAGCCAAAGAGCATGAAGTGATCGTCTGACAGACAGGCGACTGTCAGAT
>NZ_JBBUTJ010000011.1:0-53022 GCF_039592655.1 Carbonatibacter coralli
CTGCACCAACAACAATCTTGCCCCGTCCAGCTGTTCTGGCTTACGCTACGCTCCAGCCGCCACAGCTGGACGGCTCATGGTGTCAAAATCTAACTTAAAGGTTGGATCACCACATGGGGGCAGGTCAACCTGATCAAACGGTTCGAGGGCTTCTCTCGGACCGTTTATTTTTGCCCCGCTGGTTATCCCACCATCGGTTATGGTCACGTTGTCAAAAACGACGAGGACTTTTCAGCAGGCATTGATGAATCACAGGCCGAAGAATTATTGCGCCAAGATGCCCAGATAGCAGAACGTGCTGTTTTGCGCCTGATTAACGTACCACTGACAGATGGTCAGTTCGATGCGCTGGTGTCATTCACCTACAATCTTGGTGGTGGAGCGCTTCAACGCTCAACACTGCGCCGTAAAATCAACCGCGAGGAACACGCCGAAGTACCAGAGCAATTCATGCGCTGGGTCTGGGCAGGTGGCCGTAAATTAAAGGGGCTTGTTCGGCGACGTGCTGCAGAAGCTGGATTATATGCGGTTTAAATTAAAGCCATCTCGAGTTTGTGTTTCCGCTTCATCCAATCAGGCAATGTGCGGTCCAGCAGTTTGTAAAACTCGGTACTATGGTTATGGTGGATGAGGTGACAAAGCTCGTGAATAACAACGTATTCAATGCACTCCTTGGGTGTTTGAATAAGATTGACATTAAGCGTGAGCTGACCTTTTCCCGATAAGCTACCCCAGCGTTTATCCATTTTTTGCAGTTTCAGATTTGGTTTGTTTAGGTCTCCTTTTTTGAAACTATCCCAGCAATCATCAAAGATTTTCGACAGGTACATCTTCGCCCGTCTCCTATACCAAGAATCCATAAGCTTCTCTATGTGCTCGGGTTTGCTGGAGATCGCCTCGATACAGAAATATCCATTTTTCAAAAGCACTTTATCTTTGTCAGATACTTCTATTTTAAGCCTGTATTTTCGACCAAGATAGAGGTGGCTTTCACCGCCAACATATTTCCTGTCCGGGGTCCTTGGATCAAACTGATTGAAATAAGAAATTTGCCGTTTAATCCACCGGGCTCTTTTCTTTACCTTGTCTTCAATGGCTTCAAGCGATGAGGTTTTCGGCGCTTTGACCACGACACTTTTGTCAGGATGGACCGCGATTTCTAACAATTTACGGTTCATCATCAAAAGTTCGTAGTCAATTTCTGTTTTGCCGTAGCTGATGGTGCAGGCAATACTTTTCATTATGCATGCCTCCTGCTTTTGGCTATCTGCATCGTTTTTTCAATGATTTCATCCATCTGCTCCAAGCTTAATGCCATATCAAACTTGTCTTTAACCTCGTCATAAAGAAAATCGTCTATGTCGTTAATGGCAGATTTTTGAGCATCATCATCGGTCCAGAAATCAACTTTCCAATGGTCTTCAATGATACGCTGAATAGCCAGAGATGTTTCTGCGGATACAGACTCAATCTCCTGTGCTTCTGCCTCATATTTCATGAAATATGGCTTGATTACACCATAGTACGCGCATGCTTCATCATTACCGCTAATGTTTTCTGGTACGTCATCATGCTTTTTCGAAACAACTGAGTCACGAATATCACTAATCTTGTTAAGGTAATCGAGATCAGAGATGCGACGCGCTTTAAAGTCATCAATGGCTTGCTGAATCAGTTTTGAAAACTTCTCATAAAACGCGGGGTCTTCATCCATCTTTTCGTTGATGACCTTCTTCGTCGCATGCGCGATAGTATCAGCCTTAGCAGTTGTTGATTTACCAGAATGGATGCCTTGACCTTTTTTGACAGCATCAAAATTTTGATCGTCAAAGATATCGACAGGCGCATTTAGCTGAATAACCTCATTGGCCTGAATATGTGTATCGAGCAGTTTTTTAATCTTAGGCTCGTAATCACGGTAGTCGATGGCCTCTGCATAGCGCAGTTTTACTGATTTTTTCAGATTTTGGAATCGTTTCAGATCAGCCTTATAGTTTCGTAGCTTGGCCTCATCCGTTTCCATGATGAATTTATCAGTTGAAAGCGCAATCCCGAGGGTTTTGCTATACTCAGCCAGTCTTTCGTAGAAATCCTCACGCAACTCATCATCCGCCAGAAGAACCTCAAAAGATTCTTCATCATGCTTGTTTTTGACCTCTCGGAAGACGTCCCATAAATCAGAATAGCGTTGCGGTAGCATTTGCACTTCTTCGTTAACCGAAGTCAGCGTGCCTAAGAGGTCTTCTTCGTCAAAGCCTTCAAACGCATCATACATCGTGAGCGCCTTATCCAGCTCACCTAGAACACTGGCATAGTCAACGATATATCCGAAGTCTTTGCCCTCGTGTAATCGGTTCACGCGGGCAATAGCCTGTAATAAGGTATGCTCGCGCAAGGTTCTGCATAGATAGAGAACCGTGTTTTTGGGGGCATCAAAGCCAGTCAACAATTTATCAACAACGATCAGAATTTCCGGCTCTTCACCATATTTGAACTGGTTGATGACCTGCTTGGTATATTCCTCTTCGGAACCAAAGCGCTTCATCATCTTGTCCCAGAACTTGCCAACCTCATCAGTTGGGCCTTCATCCACTTCCTCATGACCTTCACGAGTATCTGGTGGTGAAATAATTACTTCTGATGTAACAAACCCAATATCCTTTAGGTGCTCATGATATTTAAGCGCAGCCGCTTTGCTTGGGGCGACAAGCTGAGCTTTGAAACCTGTGCCTTGCCAGTTGGCACGATAATGCTCGCTGACATCAAAGGCCCGCATATAAATAACCTGATCAGATTTATTCAGCATTTCAGCGCGGGCATATTTCTTTTTCAGGTCAGCCTGCTGGTCTTTGTTTAAATCAGACGTATGACGATCAAACCAAAGGTCGATGGCGGCTTGATTTTGCTCCATCTCTACGTGACGGCCCTCATAAAGCAATGGCAAAACAGCCTTATCTTTCACCGCCTGTTTGATGGAATAATGCGGCTCAATCAGCCCTCCAAATTTTGAGAAATTATTCTTCTCTTTTTTCAGAAGTGGTGTGCCCGTAAAGCCCAAATAGCAGGAATTGGGCAGCATCTGGCGCATTCTGGCGGCAAGCGAGCCAAAATTTGTCCGGTGGCTTTCATCCACCAGCACAAAAATGTCCGGGGATTCATCGACATATTTTTCCGATGCCCAGCCTTTATCAAACTTGTGAATGAGCGTGGTTATGATGCCGACTTTTTCTTTCAGGTGCTTCACAAGATTACGGCCAGACGTGGCGCGTTCTTTGGAAAGGCCGCAAGCAGCAAACGTATTGCCCAGCTGCTTATCCAGATCATCACGGTCTGTTACAAGAATAATGCGCGGATTTACAACCTCAGTATCCAAAGCGAGTGCGCGTGTCAGCATCACCATGGTTAGGGATTTACCTGATCCTTGCGTATGCCAGATAACACCACCTGTTCTAATGCCTTCGCGGTCGCGGCGCTTAATACGCTCAACCGTGGAACGGATTACGAAGAACTGTTGGTAACGCGCAATTTTCTTAATTCCCGTATCAAATAGCGTAAAGCGATAGGTTAGCTCCAGAAGCCGTTCCGGGCGACAAAGGCTGTAAAGCGCTTTATCCTGCTCGGTGAGCATACGCTCGCCTTCATTTTCCAATGCATCGAAGAACCCACGCGCAGGCGCAAATTCACCTGAGAACAATGCGTTCTTCTTATCATCACTTAAAGGCGTATTGATGATTTTGGTAATCTTGTCCTCTTTGTCTTCCAGTTCATTCCATACGCCCCAGAATTTGGCAGGTGTGCCAGCAGTCGCGTACTGAGCCGCATTCTTATTCACACCCATCACCAATTGCACATAGGTGAATAATTTTGGGATGTATTCATCACCCTGATTGCGGATGTTTTGCGAAACGGCTTGCTCAACCTCCACCTTGGGGGATTTACATTCAATCACTGCTAATGGTATGCCGTTGACGAATAGAACAATGTCCGGTCTGGCTGTTTCAACGCTGCGGTTACGCTCCACCGCGAATTCCGGTACGACATTAAACACATTGTTTGATGGCGTTTTCCAGTCAATGTAATTCAGGTTAAAGCTTTTGCTGTTGCCCTCGACCGTCTGCTCCAGTGCAGTACCAAGGGTAATCAGATCATAGATAACCTCATTGGTTTTTTGCAGACCGTCATATTTAACGTTTTTGATCTTCTGGATGGCCTCCTGAATATTGGCTTCCGAGAAATGATAATCCTTACCCTTGTAGTGGATGCTGTTGAATTGCTTCAGTTGCTCACGTAGCACGCTTTCCAACAGTACATTGCTGTTTTTACCGCCGCGCATCGCCAATGCTTGTTCCGGTGGTAGATATTCATAGCCAAGTGCGATCAGCTCCTGCAGCGCAGGAATTTGTGACAGATATTCTTCGTTAAAGCGAAAGCCTTGTATATTGCTCCCTGACATTACGCAGCCTCCTTATTTTTAATATGCCATTCACCGGACAACAGCTTTTGCATCAGCCCACGCTTTTGCGTCCGGTATTGATCGGCTAGCTTTTTGAGGAGCGTAATTTCCTGCTGAGCTGTGTTGAGGGTGTTCGCTATATTTTGCTGAACAGATAGCTCAGGAAGGCAAATTGGGATTGCCCCTAGATCACCGAAACTAACCGTCTCACGCACGCTGCCTTGTGCACTTTTTTTAATCCGCTGTTTTGCCTCACTAGAAGAGAGCCAATGTAAAAAATAATCACTATTCACTATTTTCTGGTCCAACTTAAAGACTGTGTACATCGGGCTTAATATTCCGTTGTCCCAATCATCTAATCGTGCAATGGAACCCACATTAATACGTGATGGATTATAGGCATACTGGCCTTGCTGTACGATTTTGTAATTGCTTACATTCGCACTCGCCACACGGCGTTCAAATTGATCTTCCGGCAATACAAATCCACTGCGATTGGTAACACTCAATACGCGGTCAATCTCGTTGCCACGATTTCTCACAGAAACCTCTGAGATAAAATCAGAAAGCTGTTTTTTCTTATGTCCGGATTTATTAATTAACCTTGTTACCAACCACCCGAATTGACGCTCTTTGGCATTAATCAACGTTTCGGTTTTTTCTATAGCCGTGTCCCATTGTTCCAGAGCATCGACAATGAATTCTTGCGTTGCCTTATCTGGGAGAATGACTGGAAACTTTGCGATTGTTGACAGGTTCAGACCTGACTTCGCGCCAGAGTCATTAAGCCTGTTTAGCAAATTACGTTGAGGTTGGGAGCTCAAATAATAGGCTAGAAACTTAGGGTGTACCTTTTCTTGAATGGGGCGAACTAAACATACGTGCTGATTTACATATGCTTCAGAATCGGGCAGTTGCTCTACGAAACCAATTTTTCCAAGCTCGGCTGTAATCGAAATAAGAATGTCACCATATTGAAGAGCTGTTCTTTTCCCTTCATTTGACTTATCGGGCAGCTGAACATATTTGTTGTCGTTTAAGAGCAGTTTTATTCCATTTTTGGGTAGATTAGTCATACGTAGAAATAACGCACCAGAATTTGAATAATATGAAGCCCATCCACGAGAACCGCTGGTGACAAAGCTAGAAATATCGCTAATTTTTACACTACTCATATCACCATCCCACCTTTCTTGTTTGGTATCTATCTTTGATATGGTCGTGGAAATAACGCCCTTTGGATGCCGCAGACATCAGCCCCTGATAGACATATTCAGGCACGTTGAAATACTGGTACACGCCACCATCAACAAATGCGATTTCAAGCGTGCCGTTCTCATAACCAGCACTAGCAATATTGCTTGACCTGACAGGCGTTCTATTCATCACCACCTCCCGCACCAATTTTTTTAGTGTGCTGTTTTTCGAGGGCTTTGACTTGCTTGTCGAAATCAGATTCTATTTTTTGTAGCTTGTTAAATTTCTCATATTCAGCCAATGCTTTCTCTTCGGCTTGTTTGCGGGTCACTTTGCCGTAGCCTTCCAGTACCTGATATTCGTTGAATTCAAGGAACTTGTTCACGCTGTCGGCAAAGCCTTCCATGGTAAAGGTGTTGCGGCGTTCAATAATGCCTTCGATATAATCAAAGAAGGCCGATACAGCGCGTTCCAGACGGCGTATTTCATCTTCGGACAAATAATTCTTTCCAATGGTGGTATCGGATTTCAGAACGCGGCCATCCGGCGCATTCTTAAACGTCATCATGCCCATCAGCGGCTTGTCACTATCTACTGAATGGAAAATCTTCTCTGATGAGGTTTGCCCTGTGATGGCGTAATGGAATTTGTCCTGCACATGAGCGTAAAACAGCTTGGTTGTTTCTGACTTAGGGTCATAATCAATGCTACACTCAGCAAAAATGTCAGTGATTTGCTGATAAATACGACGTTCACTAGCGCGGATGGAGCGGACGCGTTCCAGCAGCTCTTGAAAGTAGTCTTTCCCGAAATAACGCCCATTTTTTAGACGCTCATCATCCATGGCAAAGCCTTTGACGATATATTCTTTTAGAAGCTGGGTTGCCCAAATACGGAATTGGGTGGCTTGGGATGAATTGACCCGATATCCCACCGATATAACAGCATCTAGATTATAATATTTTGTTGGGTAAGTTTGCCCAGTCTCCCCCACATGTTCCAGAACGGAACTTGTGCCTTCCTCATCCAGCTCACCAGATTCATATATATTTTTCAGATGCTTAGTTATGGCAGGGCGCTGTACGCCAAATAGGTCCGCTATGCGCTGTTGTGTCAGCCAAATGGTTTCATCGTTCAAGATGACCTCGACTTTTATGTCACCCCCCGGTGCGGTATAAAGCAAAAACTCTGTGACTTCATCTTGAATGGTTAGACTTTTCGATTCTTTTTTGCTCATGCTGCCACCTCCTTCAGAAGGTTAGCCATCTTGCCACGTACTTCTGCTAACTCACCTTCGAGCGTATCGATTTCTTGCTGAACAGCTTCGATGTCGATTTCCGCCTCCTCTTCGAAGGTGTCGACATAGCGTGGGATATTCAGGTTGAAGTCATTTTCTTTTAGTTCGTCATAGCTTGCCAAATGAGCATATTTTTCTTGTGTCTGACGCGCTTCGTAAGCGTTCAGGATTTTCTCCATATTTTCATCCATCAGGGCATTTTGGTTTTTACCCGGCTGATAATCTTGGCTGGCATCAATGAACAGAACATCCTTGCGGTCTTCATTGACACCGCCTTTTTCGCGGGAGCGGTCAAAGACCAAAATGGCGACCGGGATTGATGTGGTCGGGAACAGATTACCCGGCAGACCGATAACGGCATCAAGCAGATTGTCTTCGATTAGTTTTTCACGGATGCGCCCCTCGGCAGCGCCACGGAAAAGAACGCCATGCGGCACAACAATGGCAACGCGACCTTCTTTTTCCACGGCTGCTTCAATCATGTGACTGATAAAGGCGTAGTCACCTTTTGATTTTGGCGGCACGCCGCGCCAGAAGCGGTTATACGTGTCAGCTTCAGCTTCGTCAGCGCCCCACTTATCAAGAGAGAATGGCGGGTTTGCGACGATATTGTCGAATTTCATCAGGCGATCATTTTCCACCAATGTTGGTGAGGTCAGCGTATTGCACCATTCAATTCGGGCAGAGTCGGCCCCATGCAGGAACATATTCATGCGGCATAAGGCCCATGTACTGCCGTTCACTTCCATGCCATAGATAGAGTAGTTGCGATCACCCACAGCCTTGGCCGCCTCAATCAACAAACCGCCCGAACCGCATGCCGGGTCGCAGATGCGAGCGCCAACCTTAGGCTTACACAATTTCGCAACCAGTTCAGAGACTTTGTGCGGGGTGTAGAACTCCCCAGCCTTTTTACCTGCATCAGAGGCAAATCGTTCGATCAGGTAAATATAAACATTACCGATAACATCTTCAGAAATGCGGCTTGGGCGCATATCAAGCTGAGGCTTGTGGAAGTCTTCTAACAACATTTTCAGGCGGCGGTTACGGTCCTTGGTTTTGCCCAGATTAGCTTCTGAGTTAAAATCAATATTACGAAATACGCCTTCCAGCTTGCTTTTATTGGATGTCTCAATTGAGTCCAATGCGATGTTAATTAGCTCACCAATATTGGCTTCGTTGCGCTTTTCATACAGGTCGTAAAAACTAGCATCTTTCGGCAGGATAAAACGTTCACGCTCTAGCTTGCGGCGAATACGCACATCGTCATCACCGTATTGCTTGCGATATTCCTCATAATGATCCTTCCATACATCCGAGATGTATTTCAGGAACAGCATCACAAGGATATAATCCTTGTAACCAGCTGCATCCATAACGCCACGAAAGGTGTCACAAGCAGCCCATGCAGCGTTATTTACGTCTTGTTGTTTAATTGCTTCATTCGTCATTTTTGTGCTCCTTGTGCTTATTTCGTATCTTTCGGTGGGTATGGGTCGTTGCCATAGCTGTTTCCGGCTCTGATTTTGCCGTCACGGCCATGAACTTTGGTGTCTGACTGTTGGTTGCGGGCAATTTGCTCGGCCCGTTCAATCGCTTCTTTCTGCGTATCGGTGACCTTCGTTGCCTTGCTATTACCTGCGCCCTTAACGGCCCATCCGTCCGGGTGCTTCACTACATGTTGATTTTTTCCTCGTGTCATAGTATTAATTCCTTGCTCTTGACTGAGTTTGACCCGGAGTAGATGTTGCCGCATCGAAACCGGGTTTTTTATTACTCGCTGTTGGGCGAGATTCTGATGCCATCTGCATCAAAATTCCTTGCGTGTAGATCGCTTTGCGATTTTTAATCTCTTCTAAAAGTTGCTGCTCTCGCATGGAAAGACTGAAAAACTCAGCCACCTTTTTTTGCTGCTCTAATGAAGGCAGGTTAACTTCCAAATCCTCTAAGCCTTGCTTGCTAACCATCTTGACCATGGTGCCTTTTGATCTGGACGCGAGATAAGACTGCGAAGATGGTTGGTTGATCCACCATAGCAAAAACTCTGGCACAACCTTTTTTAGATCTGGCCGCACACGGAATAATGGAGCAGCTACGATTGTGTTCTCCACGTCCTCATCAAGTAGTGCTGCAGTGTTTGTCTGGCCACGAGAACGGAAAATAATATCCCCTAGCTTGGCAAGCTGATTCGGCTTAGGCTTAGTGTGGTCGATGTGAATGCTCTCGCTCAGGTGCACGAAGTTATCGTCACCAAGGTCTTTCATCTGAATGACCCTAACGTCACCATCCTTGGATGCCTCAATCCGAGAGCGAAATGTCACTCCCGATGAAACCGTGGCTATATCTTTTAACTTCAAAATCATCTCGATAAAACTCTGTAATTCGATTACTGTTAAAATCAATGTATCGCGGAATGTTCTGCGTGTCAACTACAAAAATACAGTAACGGCGTTTTTGTAAAAAATAATATGCAGCAATACGGTAACGATCAGATTCTCTATTCACCATCGGACTTGGTCACCTTTTTGGGGTGTCACCATGCGAGCTTTCTTGATGTGAAGGCGCTGAGCGAGGATATGGATAAGGCCGAGGCCAGCACCACAGGTCAGCTGCTGCAGCAAAAAGGTTTGGAGCACGAAGCAGCATATCTCCAACAGCTCAAAGACGACGGTAAATCTGTCGTTGAAATCCCTAAAGACCGCAATTTACAAGACCGCGCCCAGCTCACACTGGAAGCCATGCAGTCCGGTGCGGATGTGATTTATCAGGCCGTGTTCTTTATGCCGCCTTGGCGGGGCGATGCAGATTTCCTGATTAAGTGCGATACACCATCCAGCTTGGGTGATTTCAGCTATGAGGTGCTGGATACCAAACTGGCACGAACAGCCGAGCCCAAGCATATTATGCAGCTCTGTGTCTATTCTGAGCTGCTGACTGACCTGCAAGGACTACGCCCGGCTGATATGCATCTGTTTCTGGGAGATCATGAAAAACACAGCTTCCGCGTGGCTGATTTTTTCTATTACTACACCCGCGCCAAAGGCCGCTTTGAAACCTATCTGCAAAACCTGCCAGCGGACTCATATCCTGAGCCTTGCGGCCATTGCAATTTCTGTCCATGGCGCGAGGGCTGCAAAGCGCAGTGGGAACAAGATGGTCATTTAAGCCTTGTGGCCAATATCCAACGCTCACAAATGGACAAGCTGCGGAAGGCTGACATCCGCAGCGTTGCTGAACTTGCTGCCACAGCGCCCGACACCAAAATCCCTGACTTAAGCCGTGATGTGTTTTTGCGCCTGCGCTCACAAGCTGTCCTGCAACACCACAAAGCCACCACGGGCGAAAATAAATGCGAGATCATTCCGTTCCCGCCGGGCAAGGGCTTTACCCGAATGCCTGTGCCGGATGATGGCGACCTGTTCTTTGATATGGAAGGCGATCCGCTTTACCCGAACGGCTTGGAGTATTTGTTTGGGGTCTATTATTTCAAAGATGGCAAGGAGCTGTTCCTTCCATTCTGGGCGCATGACCATGAAGAGGAAAAACAAACCTTTAAGCGCTTCATGGCATTTCTGGCGGATCATCTGGCTGAACACCCACATGCCCATATTTATCATTACAACCATTATGAAACCACAGCCCTCAAACGTTTGGCTTGCCGTTATGCTGTGTGTGAGGAGCAGCTGGACAATCTGCTCCGCAATCAGAAATTCGTTGATCTGTATCTGGTGGTGCGTGAAAGCATCCGTACATCTGAACCCGGCTATTCCATCAAGAACATGGAAACCTTCTATATGGACAAGCGGGTCAACGCCGTGGCAACCGCTGCTGATAGCATCATCGTTTATAATGAATGGCGCGAAACAGGTGCCGATGAGTTGCTGAAGGAGATTTCTGATTATAACGAGGTGGATTGTGTTTCCACCCACTTGCTGCGGGATTGGCTGCTGACGCTTAAGCCGGAAGATGCGCCGTGGTTTAAGGGCTTGCCTGAATATGTTGAGGAAGAAGAGCTGCAGCGCAAGGATTGGGAAATCGAATATGAGGAGTACCAAACCCGTCTTGGCGTAATTGAGGATAATCCACCACCGATCAATGAGCGGCTGTCGCACCTGCTGGAATTTCATAACCGTGAAGCCAAGCCGCAATGGTGGAGCAGCTTTGAACGGCAGAACAAATTTGAAGACGCACTGATTGACGATACGGAGTGCCTTGGTGGCCTACAACAAATTGGCAGTCCCAAGCCTGAAAAGCGCTCCCTGATTTACAGCTACCGCTTCCCATCGCAGGAATACAAGCTGAAGGTCGGCGCACAGGCCGTTGATATTGCCGTCATGGAAAATGCAGGCACGATTGTTGGGATTGATGAAGATGCCTGCATCGTCAAAATCAAGCGCGGAGCGAGTAAAGAGCCATTACCGGAAAGCCTGTCTATTGGCCCGCCGGGACCGATTGACAGCAAGATTATCCGCTCAGCCATCTACCGTTATGCCGATCATGTGCTGGAAGCGCCGGAAGGTACTCACGCCGCCACCGAATTGCTGGCACGAAACGTACCGCGCATTCAGGGCAAGCAGACGGGTGAAGCGGTCATCACCTCTGGTGATCTGCAAGGCGATGCACTGGAAGTCATTGCTGCGTTAGATAACAGCTATCTCTTTATCCAAGGCCCGCCGGGCGCGGGTAAGACTTACACCAGCAGCCATATCATTGTGGACCTGATCAAACGCGGCAAGAAAATCGGTGTTACATCAAACTCGCACAAAGCCATTCATAACTTGCTGGAAAAAGTGGAGAGCGTTGCCGCTGAAAAAGGTGTGCATTTCCATGGCATCAAAAAGGCTAGTGGTGGGAATGACGAGACCATTTTTGATGGGCAGTTTATCCGCTCCGAAACCAAGACCGACAATATGAACCTTGGCGCTGATCTCTTTGCTGGCACCGCATGGACATTTGCCAACCCGCATTTTGATGGCCAGCTTGATTACCTGTTTATTGATGAAGCCGGACAAGTCGCCACGGCCAATGTGGTCGCTATGGCCACGGCGACCAAAAACATCATTCTGGTAGGCGATCAGATGCAGCTTGGACAACCTATTCAAGGTACCCATCCGGGCGAAGCTGGATTGTCGGTGCTGGAATTCTTACTGGGCGATCATTCCACCATCCCGGCTGAGCGCGGTATCTTCCTTGGCCAGACACGCCGTATGCGCCCAAGCATTTGCCAGTTTATCTCTGATGCGTTCTATGATGGTCGCCTGACGGCCCATGAAAGTACCGCCGAACGCAACCTGAACCTGCAAGGCGTTGATCTGCCCAATGAGGGGGTTGTCATGATCCCGGCAGAGCATGAAGGCTCCTCACAAAAGAGCATCGAAGAAGGCGAGATCATCAAAGCCAAATATGATGCCTTGCTCGGCCAAGAGTTTACCGACCGTGATGGCACCGCACGCCCGATCACTGAAGACGATATTCTGGTGGTTACGCCATACAATGTGCAGGTCAATTATCTGCGCTCCATCCTGCCGGACAATACCAAGGTCGGCACCGTTGATAAGTTCCAAGGCCAAGAAGCTCCCATCGTGCTGATTTCCATGGTGACATCGAGCGCCGAAGATCTGCCGCGTAATATTGAGTTTCTTTACAGCAAGAACCGTTTGAATGTTGCCGTCTCCCGCGCACAGTGTTTGGCGGTTGTTGTCGCTAATCCCAAGCTGCTGGAAATACCATGCGGTACTGTGGAGCAGATGAAACTGGTCAACACATTCTGCTGGCTGGATGATTATTCAAATAAGATTGAGCCGAAAATTATTACTACAGGGGGACACCATGGATGAACCGAAGTCACTAGACAGCCTTTTTAAAGAGAAGATTTTTCGTATCCCTGATTATCAAAGGGGCTATGCTTGGCAGAAGAGCCAACTTAAGGACTTCTGGGAGGATCTGATCAATCTATCTGGAGATCGGTCACATTATACCGGCGTGCTTACCCTGAAAGAACTCAACTCAAAAGAAGTATCAGATACAGACAATGAATTCTGGCTGGTGGATGATCATTCATACCGGATGTACCATATCGTTGATGGCCAGCAACGCCTGACAACATTCGTGGTGTTCTTGCAGGCATTTATTGATTTTGTAAAAGAGCTGGACGGTAATGCAGATAAAGCCGATCAGGAGATTTATATCACGGACAGCCTCAGCCTAGAGGCTGTTATCAACAAATATTTATTCAAAACTAAGCCTACTGGCGACCAGTACCGGACATATAAATTTGGCTATAACGTCGATAATCCAAGCTACGAGTATCTTCGCCATAAAATTTTTAACGAGGACGGATCGCCGTCAATTGAAGAGACTTTCTACACACTGAATTTACGCAATGCGAAGCTCTATTTCTATGAGCAACTGAAAGAGCTTTATGCAGAATCAGGAATGGATGGCCTTCAAGAAATTTACAAAAAGCTGACCAAGCGTTTCTTGTTTAATGAATATGTGATCAAAGACGAATTCGACGTTTTCGTTGCCTTTGAAACCATGAACAATCGCGGCAAGCGTTTATCAGACCTCGAACTTCTGAAAAACCGCCTGATCTACTTAACAACACTATATTCTGATGACGAGCTGGACGCAGCAGAGCGCAAAAGTCTGCGTGATGCGATCAATGCCGCATGGAAAGAGGTTTACTACCAGCTGGGCCGAAATGACAAACGGCCACTAAATGATGATGATTTTCTCAAAGCCCACTGGATCATGTATTTTCAATACTCTCGGAAAAAAGGAAACGATTACATAAAATTCCTACTTGATGAGCAGTTCTCCCCGCAGAAAATCCATAAGAAAATTGAGCGTGAAGTGGCTCTGGAACTCCCAGAAGAACAGCTCACTGATTTTGAGATAGATGATACGGATAGCGATATTGGCGCTGCAGATGATGCCACCAACTTAGAGGCTGATTACATAAGTTTTGTGAATGCCAATACTAAGGCTGGTGCTGCAGGTAAGGTTTACATGCGAGCCATCCGAGAGCTAGAAGAGTTGATCAAAGAGCCAATCTTCAACTCGTATTCTTTGGATCAGTTAAATGCCCTTAAAAAAAGACTCTCTAACAACGGTGATCTTCACGATTTTAATGTGCAGACGAACAATCGTGCGCCCGGTGCAGCAATTGGCAAACTAATCGAATTTTATAATAGGGAAGCAAAAAACACTGATGCGAAAACAGTGGCTTATTTACAGCCATTTGAAATCAAACGGTATGTAAATAGCCTGAAAGAGTCAGCTGTTCATTGGTTTAACTCCTACTACCCTCATTTGGCTGCCGGGCTGTCAGATGCAGAGAAAAACGCTCTTGATCGATTAAATAGGATTGGCATGGGTTACTTCCGTCCTCTCATAATGTCAGTTTTCAAGAACGAAAAAAGTCCCGAAAAAAGAACAGAGCTTCTTAATCAAATTGAACGCTTTATCTTTATTGTTTTCCGATTAAGCCAAGCCAGAAGCAACTACAGGGATAGTGAATTTTATAATGCATCACGCGAATTCAATCGTGGTGAACTGACCCTTGAGGATATAAAGCAAAAATTAGATGCAGCCACATCATACTGCTTCCATGATGATGGCGCGTTCAATTCAAGATACTTCTATGACTACCTTTACAAGAGATTCAACAGTGGAAGCAAAAGCGGCTACTACGGTTGGCATGGGTTGCGTTACTTCTTATACGAATATGAACTCAATTTACTCTCCCAGAGCAGACAGAAAAAGGTCTCGTGGGGGGATCTGCTCAAAACACCAAAGGACAAGGTTTCTATTGAACATGTGTTTCCGCAAACACCTACGGATAACTGGCAGAAGGCTTTCTCCAGTGTAGATCAGCAGGACTACCATCTTTACAGTGGCTCAGTTGGAAACCTGCTGCTGCTTTCCATGTCCATAAACGCGTCCTTACAAAATGATGATTTTGATGACAAAAAGAGGCCAAAATCAAATGACGCAGGTGAAAAGATCAGGAACGGTTATTCAGATGGTTCGCATTCTGAAATTGCAGTTTCTCAAAATGATCACTGGCGACCAGAGGAGATCGAAGAACGTGGCAAAACCCTCTTGTCTTTCATGGAAGATAGATGGGGGTTTAAGTTCAAAGATGAGCAGACCAAAACTGATCTTCTTTTCCTAAGCGCGAGCGCGACCAACGAAGACTAGGTCTGTTTCCAATGAATCCCAAAAAGGGATTCGAACGCGCGTTTGGTACGGTACTTCCGTCATGATGATTGAAGTCATACCAAGAACGGAAATCAAACCCGCACAAGGCGTTGCAACATAAAACTTGCTTTTCGTTGTTTTAAGGGCGATTATTTGTTGCAACACAACGGTGAGTGTAGAGGATTCGAACCCAAAGGGGTTCAATACACCGCCATTTCATTTCGTATAGCTGCCGCAAAACAAAATCCCGCATCATGCGGGCTTTTTGCTGTTCTGGCTGGTCGACGGTTTTCAGCACGGGACAGGATCAACCTGCTTTTGCTGTTCGGCTTGCCGGACTCTGTCCCAGAATGATGGATGATCCAGTCTCATCAGTATGGAGGGTTCGTTCAAGGCTGCGTCCGGTGTGCGATGGAACAATCCTTCCGGTCCGCCCCGGAAAAGGGCAACATCCCATTGATTCATGAACTGAAGGGCCGACTGGTCTTTCACAATTTTCTCGTTGGGTTCCCTCCGGGAGAAAGCCTGACGGTCAGCGGCTTCATCAGGGAGCCACTCTGTGCCTTTGCCGGCGTAGGTGACCAGCATTCTCAACGCAACATTGTCGATGTGATAACGTCTGCATCCCCGCTTGGAGCCGAGCCAGAAACCAGTGGAATCTGTGCCCTGTATGTCGCAGAACAGTCTGGAGACCTCGGCCATGTCCGTCAGCCACTCTTCGTAAAAGGAATCGCGTTGCAGGCTTGCAGGAATATTATCTTCAAGAATGTTCCGAATGTCGTCCCGGCCAGATTCCCTGTGCACCATGCCTGATACGCGAAAAGGCTCTTTCATCAGTTCCTGAAAGAAGGCTGAAGCTTTTTCGGGTGCAGTGCGTTCTGCCAAACCCAGTTGATCTGTGTACCCGGGGAAGTCCTTGAGCGCCTCCATGCGCTTTGTACGAAAAACACTCATCGAATTTGTTCAGCCTTTCTCTCTTGAAATTTTCAGCAGGGTGATGCAAATATGTTATGTTATAACATAACTAAAATCAAGAGATGGTGATCAGGCAATGCAGGGTTCAGAGAAAAAACTCCCGGTTACAGTACTGTCAGGGTTTCTGGGGGCCGGAAAAACAACCCTTTTAAATCACATTCTTAACAACCGCGAAGGCCGCAAGGTTGCGGTTATCGTCAACGACATGAGCGAAGTGAACATTGACGCTGATCTGGTTGAGCGCGGGGGTGCAGATTTGTCCCGAACCGAAGAAAAGCTGGTCGAGATGAGCAACGGCTGTATTTGCTGCACATTGCGTGAGGATCTTCTGATGCAGGTGCGGGACCTGGCGACGGAAGGCAGGTTTGATTACCTCCTGATTGAAAGCACCGGCATTTCCGAGCCGCTCCCGGTGGCCACGACATTTGATTTCCGGGACGAGGATGGCAACAGCCTGTCGGATGTCTCCAGACTGGATACGATGGTGACGGTTGTTGATGCAGCCAGTCTGGTCAGGAATTACAGCTCGACCGACTTTCTGAAGGATCAGGGAGAGAGTCTTGGAGAGGGAGATGAGCGGACTCTGGTGGATCTGCTGGTTGAACAGATTGAATTTGCCAATGTTGTTGTGCTGAACAAAACCGATCTGGTTTCCAGAGAGGAACTTGAAACAGTAAACGCGATAGTCCGTGGATTGAATGCAAAAGCCAAAATCCTTGAAACGACATTGTCACAGGTTGATCTGAACGAGGTTATGGATACGGGCCTTTTTGATTTCGAGGAGGCGCAGGAGCATCCCCTGTGGGCGCAGGAACTGTACAACTTTGAAGACCATGTTCCCGAGACTGAGGAATATGGCATCACCAGTTTTGTCTATCGTGCACGGGAGCCCTTTGACCCGGTGAAGATCCATGCTTTCTTCGATCAGGAATGGCCGGGTGTGGTCCGTGCAAAGGGTTTTTTCTGGATTTCCAGCCGTCCTGACTTTGTTGGCGAGGTCTCGCAGGCCGGAGCGTTCGTACGTCATCAGGGGATCGGGCGCTGGTGGGCTGCCGTTCCGAAAGAACGCTGGCCGGCGGGGGATGACTTTGAGCGGATCATCAAGCAGCACTGGAACAGGGATTTTGGTGATCGCAGACAGGAAATTGTCTTTATCGGGCTCAAGGCTGAAATGAGCGAAGAGAAAATTCGTGCACAGCTCGATGCCTGTTTGCTGAAAGAATACCTCAGCGCACCGGAGATTTTTCAGAAAACAGAGGACCCGTTCCCCTTGTGGTTCAGGCAGGCCGCCTGAAGCAGCAACCTTCTCCGGTACAACAGGACAGCCGGATCGGTCGAACAGGCTCTCCTGCTTCTTGAACTGTGGAATTCCACGAAACAAAAAGCCCGTGTGATACGGGCTTTTTGCTGTTCTATCCAACGATCAGCTGTTTGAGCTGGAGGGCTTCGAATTCAAGTTCGTTGAGACGGTGATTGACAACGTCGCCGATGGTGACAATTCCGACAAGGCGGTTGTCCTCCATAACCGGCATATGACGGAAACGACCTTCGGTCATGCGCCGGAGAACGGAGATGAGAGGTTCATCACGCGTGCAGACTTCAACGTTGGCGGTCATCACTTCTTCAACCTTCTGCGGAAGGGTACGGCCCGGCGTTTCAGCCAGCTTTCTGACAATGTCACGTTCAGAGAGAATGCCAAGGAGTGTTCCGTTCGCATCGGCGACAATCAGCGCACCGATACGCTTTTCGCTCAGCAACTGAACCGCGTTGCCCAGCGTGTCCTGGGGGCGAATGGAAAAGACATCATCTCCCTTTTTCCGGATGATGTCCTTGACCTTGCCCGTTCCGGCCGAGAGGTTGGATGCTGCTGACTGGCTGACTTCTTTCGAGCGTTCGCTGTCGCTTCTTCTTGGAGCTTGGTAGGAGGTAGGCATGGAGTCATCCTCACTTGATTGTCCGCTAGACTATGCTTATGAGTGTAAAGGAAAATCACCAGATTAGGAAGGTCCCGGCTTTTTGACCCTGTTTACCCTGACACCCCTGAGTGCAACCATATTTTTTGTTGTGGCCTGCCTGGCCGGGTACAAATACCGTCGTGTCTGGAAGGCAGAGGGGCCAGCCTGGCAGCTGTGGATCTCCGGCCTGATCGCTGCGGGGTCTCTTCTGACCCTTGCCTTTGTCCCGCTGTCTCCCGGAGGATAAGGGAAAATCCTGATATGAAAAAAGCGCCTCTGATCCTGATGTCAGAGGCGCTTTTTCCTGAAGAGAACCGGACTGTGGAAACAGCCTTACATCTGGTCGGCCAGATCCTTTTTGCGCGGGCAACTGAGGCGCTCGCGCAGGGGACTGTCCGGGTCGATTTCCTTCTTGCACACAAGACAGTGGTCCGCGCCCGAAATGGCATTCAGGCCACCACAGCTACCCTTGATGGTCTTGCCCTGCATGATGACGCCAAGCGCCATTCCGACGATAACCAGAGCGAGCAGAACAAAGGCAAGAAGGAAGGTTTCCACGGTTCAGTGTCCGATCTTTAGGCTTGCAGCGCGCTGAAACGGGCGCTTGGTGTTGTGATGAACCTATTATGGGTTGCGTTGGCGTCCCGTTCAATAAACAACACTGCCAGATCACGATTATTTGCGATCTCCATACCGCGCTCGCGGCCCAGCACCAGCATGGCTGTTGCCCAGGCATCGGCCAGCATGGCGTTTTCTGTCAGCACAGTGACAGAGGCTGTTGTGTGTGTGATCGGGCGGCCGGTTTGCGCATCGATGATGTGGGAATAGCGTACACCATCCTGCTCAAAGTAGTTGCGGTAATCACCAGAGGTCGCCATGCCCAGGCTGGACAGGTCAACGACCTGATGGGTTGTGCGATCATGGGCAAGCGGTGTCTCGATGCCGATCTGCCACGGGCGTCCTTCCGGATTGTTGCCGGCTGTGTAGAGATCACCACCGATCTCAACCATGTAATCCTTGATACCAAGGCTTTCGAGTTTGCGTGCAACCACGTCAACACCGTAGCCCTTGCCAATGGCAGAGAGATAGATTTCGGTACCGGGAACACGCTTTTGCAGGGAGCCTTCGGAAACCTGCAGTGTGCGGTTCTGACCGGAAGCGCCAAGGGCAGCTTCGATTTCTGCTGCATCCGGAGTACGGACTGAATTGTCCGCTGCTCCAAAGCCCCACAGGTCGATCAGTGGGCCGAGAGTGACATCGAACTGACCGTCGCTGGCAGTGTGGACCAGATCGGCAGCGTTCATAACCTCTGCCAGTGCGGGGGAAACCGCAACAGCGTCCGTTGACCGTGATGCATTGAAGCGGGAAATTTCGGAATTCGGATCCCAGTTGGACAGCTGGGCATTGACTTGCAGCAGTCCGGCTTCGATTTCACGACGCAGCCCGGTTTCTGTTACAGCGCGTGTGTGATCGACAGCTACGACAGAGTAGCTGGTCCCCATGGTGAATCCGGTAATCTTGAAGACTGACGACTCTGATTTGCACGCGCCCAAGGTAGCGGCTGCGGCAGACATGATCAGGAAATTTCTTCGTGAAATTGGGAAGTTACTCGGCACTACTGGCCTCCAAGCTAATTTTATGCTCGTTTCAATCGGCTTATTTGCGACATTGGGTTCATCGGCTTATAGGTCCAGTACCAAAACAGATTCAACAAAAATTTGGTTTCTGAAGCCAAAAAGTCCTTTAAGACGGAACATAAATGTCGCATAAGGGCAAAAAAATTGTACAGGACTTGCGTTATCGTGCCTAATTTCACGCTACGAAAAGGTCTTGATGTTCCTGTTCTGGGGGCGCCCGGGCAGGGAATCCAAGACAAAGCCACCGTTGGTTCCGTTGCCGTTCTGGGCGCGGACTACATCGGCCTGAAACCGCGCCTTGCTGTGAGTGAGGGGGACGTCGTAGCTGTCGGCTCTCCCATCATGACGCACAAGGATACGCCGGAGGTGATGATCACCTCTCCGGTTTCCGGTCGCATCCGTGAAATCAATCGCGGAGAAAGACGTGTTCTGGTCAGTGTTGTGATCGAAGTTGACGACACGGCTGCCGAGCCGATTGATTTCTCCTCTGTCGGAGACGCTTCGACTGCAGAAGGCCTGAGAGAGCGTCTTTGTGCATCGGGACTGTGGACGTCATTCCGGACGCGACCCTACTCAAAAGTGCCTGCGTCGGATGCGAAAGCCGCTGCGATTTTCGTAACAGCAACCGATTCCGAGCCGCTTGCGGCTGATCCGGCAGAGATTATTGCCGATGATCCTGACGCTTTCCGCAAGGGTCTTGAAGCCATTACATCGCTGACAGAAGGCACGACCTACCTTTGTCAGGAAGCCGGTGTGGACCTCCCCGGTGGAGATCTCCCCGGCGTGACGGCTGCCGGTTTTTCAGGGCCGCACCCCGCAGGCCTTGCAGGCACGCACATTCATTTCCTTGAGCCTCTTGCCGGTGACAAGACAGTCTGGACAATCGGCTATCAGGATGTGATGTCCATCGGTCGGCTTTTGATGACCGGGCACTATGATGCAAACCGCGTTATCGCGCTGAGCGGCCCCCTGTGCGCCAATCCGCGCCTGGTCCGGACTGTTGCCGGTGCAGACATGGCAGAACTGGTGGCAAAGGATCTTCCATCCGGTGATGTTGCTGTCCGTATGATTTCAGGATCAATTCTGAGTGGTCGTATGGGGGAAGGAGCTTCCGGTTATCTGGGACGCTATGCCCGCCAGATCACACTGATTGAGGAAGACCGCAAGCAGATCCCGCTTGGCTGGGTCAGACCAATGGCTTCAAAGTATGCCGTTCAGCCTGTGCTCGGATCGCTTTTTTCCAAAAAGCTCTATGCACTGACATCAAACCTGAACGGTGGCCGCAGGGCCATGGTGCCAATCGGGACCTTTGAACAGCTGATGCCGCAGGATTATCTGCCAACCCAGCTTCTGCGTGCACTTCTGGTTATGGATACGGATCAGGCCCAGGCGCTCGGAGCTCTGGAACTGGACGAGGAAGATCTGGGGCTGGTCGGTTTCGCCTGTCCGGCAAAGTATGAATACGGCATTGCGCTTCGCGACTGCCTCAACAAGATCGAGAAGGAGGGTTAATCAAGTGGGTCTCCGCAACTTTTTCGATCGTATAGAACCGAATTTTCACAAAGGCGGTAAATACGAAAAGCTCTATCCGGTCTATGAAATGATTGAGAGCTTTGCCTTTACGCCAAAGACAGTAACGACAGTTGCTCCGCACGCACGATCCTACATCGACATGAAACGGATCATGACCTATGTGGTGCTGGCGACAATCCCCTGTATTCTTGTTGGCCTTTACAATGTCGGCCTGCAAACCAATACGGCCATTCAGACTTTTGGTCCGTCCGGCTGGCGTGCGGATATCGTTCAGGCTCTGGGGGTCGGTTTTAATCCGGACAGTGTCTTTGCAAACTTTTTCCACGGATTGCTGTACTTCCTGCCCATTTACCTCGTGACCCTTGTGGTCGGTGGTATCTTTGAGGTGATCTTTGCCACTGTGCGTGGGCACGAAGTCAACGAAGGCTTCCTTGTGACCTCCATGCTCTATGCACTGATCCTGCCTCCGACCGTTCCACTCTGGCAGGTTGCCATCGGTATTGCTTTCGGCGTGGTTATCGGCAAGGAAGTGTTCGGCGGAACGGGCAAGAACTTCCTCAACCCGGCGCTGACGGGTCGTGCTTTCCTCTACTTCGCCTATCCTGCCCAGCTGTCCGGTGACACGATCTGGACGCCGGTAGACGGATTTTCCGGTGCGACAGCGCTTGCTGTGAGTGCTGCGGACGGTTTCGAGCAGCTGGCAGCGCGTGGCATGGACTGGACAAGCGCCTTTCTGGGGACTGTTCAGGGTTCCATTGGCGAGACCTCCACACTCGCCTGCCTGATTGGTCTGGGCTTCCTGCTCATCACGAAGATTGCCAACTGGCGTCTGGTCGTGGGCTGTCTTGGCGGTATGATCGGTTTCTCCCTGTTCCTGAACTGGGTTGGCTCTGACAGCAACCCGATGTTTGCCATGCCCTGGTACTGGCACCTTGTGACAGGGGGCTTCGCATTCGGAATGGCCTTTATGGTGACCGAGCCGGTTTCAGCCAGCCACACCAACACCGGCCGCTTCATCTATGGCGCGCTGATTGGTTTCATGGTGGTGATGATCCGCGTGATCAACCCGGCCTTCCCGGAAGGCATGATGCTTGCCATTCTCTTTGGTAATGTTTTCGCACCGCTCATCGACTACTTCGTGGTGCAGGCCAACATCAAACGGAGAGCAAAACGCAATGCATGACGAGAACAAAAAGCCAGGGCTGTTGCGTCGTTTTCTCGAGTTGCCAACGGACTCTGTTCCCAAAACGGTCTTTGTCGCTGCCACGATCTGTCTGGTTGCGTCCATGATTGTTTCTGCTGTTGCCGTGTCGCTCAAGCCGGTGCAGGAGATCAACAAGCTGAAGGACAAGCAGATCAACATTCTGCAGGTGGCCGGTCTCTATGAGCCGGGCACTGATGTGACGGAAGCCTTCAAGGCCTTTGAACCCCGTGTTCTGGAAATTGCGACAGGGCGGTTCACAGATCAGTTTGATGCGGCGACATTTGATGATCTGGCTGCTGCTGATGATCCCGAGACATCCATTGCCCTGAGCGATGATCCTGCCTCCATCGGCCGCCAGTCGAAGTTTGTGACAGTTTACCTGCTGCGCAACGGGGATGGCTCTCTCGACAAGGTGATCCTGCCGCTTCATGGATATGGTCTGTGGTCAACTCTTTACGGCTTTATTGCTCTGGAGGAGAACGGCAACGACATCTATGGCCTGCAGTTCTACAGTCATGCCGAAACCCCGGGTCTTGGGGCCGAGGTTGACAACCCGCGCTGGAAAGCCCTGTGGAATGGCAAGAAGCTCCACGATGACAGCAACGTGCTTCAAATTACTGTTGCCAAGTCTGCTCCGGCTGCCGGTGAGGAGTTTCATGTTGATGCACTGGCCGGTGCGACACTGACTTCACGCGGAGTTGATAATCTCGTCCGTTTCTGGATGGGCGAAGCAGGTTATGCTCCATTCCTGGCATCCCTTAAAGCAGGAGATCTCTGATGGCTCATACCCATAAAGACCTGATTGTCGATCCAATGGTCGACAACAACCCGATCACCCTGCAGGTTCTCGGTATCTGTTCGGCGCTGGCGGTGACCTCCTCCCTGCAGGTTGCGTTCGTCATGGCCATTGCGGTGACGCTGGTGACCGGTTTCTCTTCCATGTTCATCTCCATGATCCGAAACCAGATCCCCGGTTCCATCCGGATCATCGTGCAGATGGTGATCATTGCGTCTCTGGTGATCATGGTTGACCAGATCCTCAAGGCCTATGCCTTCGGGATTTCCAAGACTCTGTCGGTCTTCGTCGGCCTGATCATCACCAACTGTATCGTGATGGGCCGCGCGGAAGCCTTCGCCATGAAGAACCCGCCACTGGCGTCATTCGTTGACGGAATTGGAAACGGTCTGGGATATGGTCTGATCCTGATGATGGTTGGCGTTATTCGCGAGCTGTTCGGTGCAGGATCCCTGTTTGGTGTGACCATTCTCGAGACTGTCAACAATGGTGGCTGGTATGTTCCGAACGGAATGCTGCTGCTGCCTCCTTCCGCTTTCTTCGTGATCGGTCTGATCATCTGGGCATTCCGTTCCTGGAAGACCGAACAGGTTGAAGCGCGTGATTACAAAATCCAGGTGATCGAGGAACACTGATGGAAGCGTTATTGTCACTTGCCGTAAAGGCTATCTTCGTCGAGAACCTGGCACTCTCGTTCTTCCTGGGGATGTGTACTTTTATTGCCGTTTCCAAGAAGATTGCGACGGCTATCGGGCTCGGTATTTCCGTCATGATTGTGCAGGCCATTACTGTCCCTGCCAACAATCTGATCCTGACCTATCTGCTGGCTCCCGGTGCTCTGGAGTGGGCGGGTTTTGGCGATGTTGATCTGACTTTCCTTGGCCTGATCTCCTATATCGGTGTGATCGCGGCATTGGTTCAGATCCTTGAAATGGTTCTCGATAAGTACTTCCCGCCGCTTTACAATGCGCTGGGTGTGTTCCTGCCACTGATTACAGTGAACTGTGCCATTCTGGGTGGCTCGCTGTTCATGGTTGAGCGGGATTACAACTTTGCTGAGTCCATGACCTATGGCGTGTCGTCCGGTTTCGGCTGGGCGCTGGCGATTACGGCCATGGCGGGCGTGCGTGAAAAGCTGAAGTATTCCGATATTCCGGATGGTCTGCAGGGCCTTGGTATCACCTTTATCACTGCCGGACTGATGGCTATGGCCTTCATGTCCTTCAGTGGCGTTAAATTGTAAGGGAGGCTTAATTGGCTACCTTTGGATTAGGCATCCTGCTCTTTACCCTGATCGTCCTGGCTCTGGTGACAGTCATTCTGGCTGCCCGTTCCAAGCTGGTTTCGACGGGCAATGTCAACATCACCATCAATGGCGAGAAGACTGTGTCCGTGCCTGCTGGCGGAAAGCTGTTGCAGACGCTGGCCGAACAGAAGCTTTTTGTTCCTTCTGCCTGTGGCGGTGGTGGCACCTGTGCGCAGTGTCGCGTGCGTGTTCACTCCGGTGGCGGTTCCATCCTCCCGACCGAGGAAAGCCATATCACCAAGCGTGAAGCCTCCTGTGGTGATCGTCTTTCCTGTCAGGTTGCGGTCAAGCAGGACATGGAAATCGAGGTTCCCGAAGAGGTCTTCGGCGTCAAGAAATGGGAATGTACCGTTCGTTCGAACGACAACGTTGCGACTTTCATCAAGGCGCTTGTTCTGGAACTGCCGGAAGGCGAGGATGTCAACTTCCGCGCCGGTGGCTATATCCAGATCGAGGCTCCTGCCCACAAGCTGAAGTACAGTGACTTTGATGTTCAGGACGAATACCGGGAAGACTGGGACAGATTCAATCTCTGGCAATATGACTCCGTCGTGGACGAGCCGATTGAGCGCGCCTATTCCATGGCGAACTACCCGGACGAGAAGGGCATGATCATGCTGAACGTCCGTGTGGCTTCTCCACCCCCCGGTACACAGGGCATCCCTCCCGGGAAGATGTCCTCCTACATCTTCAACCTGAAGCCGGGTGACAAGGTGACCATTTCCGGTCCCTTTGGCGAGTTCTTCGCCCGTGAGACCGAGAAGGAAATGGTCTTCATTGGTGGTGGTGCGGGTATGGCGCCCATGCGCAGCCACATCTTTGACCAGCTCAAGCGTCTCAAGAACAAGGATCGCAAGATTACCTTCTGGTATGGCGCGCGTTCCAAGCGCGAGATGTTCTTTGTCGAGGACTTTGACGAACTGGCTGCGGAGTTCCCGAACTTCACCTGGCATGTGGCCCTGTCCGATGCGCTGCCGGAAGACGAGTGGACCGGCTACACCGGATTTATTCACAATGTTCTCTATGAAGAATATCTGAAGAACCACGCGGCACCGGAAGATTGCGAGTTCTACATGTGTGGCCCGCCCATCATGAACAGCTCGGTCATCAACATGCTCCTCGATCTGGGAGTGGACCGTGAAGACATCATGCTTGATGACTTCGGTGGTTAAGTAAAAACAAATCGGCCAGAACTTTCACGGTTCTGGCCGATTTGCTTTTCAGGGATGTTTCATCGTCTGAACAAACAATCCGCTGAAGTTTGCAGGCTTTGGGAATTTTCGGCAGATGTGAAGAGTTTTCAAGCGTCATTCGGGACAAGGATTGAACGTTATCTTGAATCTCTTGTGCTATCTCGCTGAAGGGCGAAGGATTTCATGGCGTTGTGGATAACATCGCCAGTTTTCCGGACCATTTCTGAATCTTTCTCGAGATAGTCGCTGTGAGCTGCATTTTCGAACAGGGTATAGCTGACGGGCACTGTCCGGAGCCATTCCAGCGATGGCCTGCCCGGGTCCTGGCTGCCGAAGAAAACATGCGCGGTAACAGGAATGGCTGTTTCATCTCTCAGACGGGTTGAAGACACACAAAAGAGGCCAAGGAGTGGAACAGCCTGAAAGGCGGCTGTTTTCCAGAGAGCTGTGCCTCCGGCGCTGTAGCCCAGTCCGAAGCAGTGCTTTTCCTTTGTCATCATTTCTGTGAGGGTGGCCACGGCTTTGTTCATTCCTCTATCCTGAAACAGATAGCGGTGTAATGCCTCTCCTGAAAGCTCTGGCCGACCAGCCAGTTCATTCAGAGCATGATGGGAAACCTGATCTGCCAAAGGTAGTCTGGTAGAGAGGCAGGACGGGAGTTCCGGTTTGCAGAAGATGTCGGAGACAACAAAGAGTTTCATGTCTTTCGCCTTATTGCCTGTTGGGAGGCATGTCAAGCTGGCGGGAGGCAATCTGTCGATCAGGGGAAATGACAGCAGGTCCGACATTTTTCTGAAAGGTTTTGAAAGTCGGAACAGGTTGCCGTTTGTCCGGTTTACCAGGAACAAAGCCCCGGCGTTCAGACCGGGGCTTTGACGGATTGCATCTGCAGAGGCTCAGAAATAGTAGTTCAGCCTGATTTCTGCGAAATCGTCCTGACGGGTGTCGAACAGCAGGTCGTTTCTGCTGATGTTGTCAGAGATGTTGAGTTCTGCTTCAAGTGTCATGTTGTCGTTCAGGCGGGTGTCGGCCTCGATCAGGAAGCTGCGTCCCTGATTGAGACGGTCCACGACAACACCGGCGAGGAAGTCTGTGTCGTCCTCGTCGTTCAGCGTGATGCGGGTTCCGACAAAGATGTCGTCATCAAAGATGGTTCCGGGGGCTGTTTCATCCCGGTCATCATAGTGATATTCGACCAGAAGACCGAGATCACCGTAATCCCCGACAATACCGAAGAAGGTGTACTCGAAACCACCGGAGACAGCATGGAAGTCATCTCCCTGGCCTGTGCGATAAATGCTTTCCAGCTTCCACAGCCAGGCATCGTAGGTGGCCTGAATATCGGCACTGGTCTGGTTGATGATATCGTAATGGGGAACCAGCACAGAGTTGTCCGGGTCAAAGAGCAGGCGGGGTTCGCGGCTGGTGCCGTAAAAATTCGCCAGGCCGATATCCCAGTCGCCAAGAACAGCGGAATAGCGCACGGCAAAGTCCGGATGAAGTTCTTCCAGATCATTGTCGTAGACCGCACGATCCGTGTCGACAGGAATGGACGAGCGCAGACGGCCCTTTGTGCCGGGGAAGGTACGTTCCCGGAAGTAGGGCATGGTGATGAAGTTGAAATCCCCGTATTCGCTCTGGATACCCAGATTGATCAGGGGCTGACCCAGCTTGTCCTCCCCGTCGGGAGCCTCGACAGCATCTGTCTGGTTGACAATGTCGACAAGGTGACGGGATTCCGTTACCCCCCAGAAGACCTTGTCGATCCCGACACGCAGATCCCAGCCATCATCAATGTGGAGGTATTTCAGTTCCCGGATGTCAAAGTGCCGTCGTTCATCATCCTGCGGGTCCAGTCGTGCAAAGGGGATGAAGTCGATGCGATCATCCCCGTCATTCCATTCATAGCTGAATTCCGGCTGCAGAACGACAGAGGGATTCAGGTGCTGATCGCGCTGGCCCGTGTGGATCGCATCCTGGGGGAAGAGGCGCAGGTCAAACCCGATGAACCCGGTTGCTTCGAAAACGCCATCTCCCGGCAGCCAGCTTTCACCAGCGTGGGAAAGGGGGGCTGAAATCAGCCCCCCGCCACCAAGTAACAGGCCCAGAGCAATGGTTTTCAGGGTTGCTTGTCTGAAACCGGGCATTACTTGACTCGCTTGAGAGAGTTTTTGGTGAGATCACTTTCCTTGAGGCCTGTACGAAACTTGATCTCTTCAAAAACCAGTCGGGTTTTCTTGCCGGTCTGGTGGTTCTCGACATACATGTCGTGAGCGCGCCAGTACTGATCGAGATATTGGCGGAAGTCGCTGAAGGTCAGGGTCTTGAGCAATTCGCCCTTGCGATCGAAATAGTCGATTTTCTGCTGGCGGTATTCGCTGAGATCATACCAGACGATCTGGCGGGTGTAGCCCGAGTTCTCGTAGGTGGGGATTTGCTCGATCACGGCGCACTGCAGATCACCACAGGGCTCTTCTCTCAGCCATTTGTAGGTGTATTTCTTGAGCTCCTGGGCCGAGAGATCCTCATAGGCAAATTCGGATCCGACAAAGGGACCGGATTTGTTTTTGGAGGAAATGCGTTTGACCCTTTTGAGCGCAGGCAGATAAAGCCACTGGTCATCCGGGTCCAGGATTTTTGCAAAGCTCAGGAAGGCAGTGCCTTTGACATCGCGGGGTTTCTGAAAAACGGTCAGGCTTTTGTCGCCGGTATCGGGGTCCGGAATCTCGAAGATTTTCTGAATCATGGAGCGCACACTCTGTTCGCCGTTCCTGTTTTCCAGAACCATTTTCATGACTGATTGGGTATCGCCGAAGCCCTGATCGCGCTTGTCCCATTCGGTTGCAACCGCCAGTCCCCTTGCTTCGGGAGTTTCGTTTGCAAGAGCAGGGAGCGAGACGCTCGTCAGTGTGAGAGCAACAGCTGTTGCTGCAGAGAGTAGGTGTTTCAACATCATAAAGGATCTCCGTGTTTATTCTGCTGCCTGGGAGGCTGTCGGGCGGTCCAGTGAGGCGGATTGTCTTTTCCGGTCAAAGGCCAGCAGAAGCGGGGGAAGCAGGAGGAAGTCGACGAGCAGCGCAAAACCGATGGTGATGGCTGTCAGCAGTCCCATATCGGCATTCAGGCTGAAGGAAGAGAAGGCCAGAACGGCAAAGCCCATGACCAGAACGGCGGTTGTAACCCAAAGAGCCATGCCGACTGTCTTGAAGCCATAGCGAATGGCATCCTCGGGACTTTCCTCGCGTTCGCGTCTGGCGCGTACATACTTGGAAAGGAAGTGAACAGAGGCATCCACAATCAGTCCGAGAGATGTCGCGGCAATGACGGATACAGCCAGGCCCACCTGTCCGACAAACAGGCCCCATACCCCGAATGCCATGGCTGCAGGAACCATGTTCGGGATGAGGGAAATCAGACCGAATTTAAGTGAACGCAATGCGAGCACCATGGAAAAGGAGATCAGAACGAAAGCCAGGGCCGTGCCACCGAGCATGGATTTGATGTTGCGGTCCGCAATGTAGGCGAACATCACACTGGCTCCAGTGCCCTCTGCAACCATCGGCTCAAGACCGTTTTCTCGCAACCATTCCCGGCCGGCTTCAGCCATCAGGCGCATGTCATTGGAGCTGACATTGTCCAGTGTGACCGTAATGCGGCTGGCCGACTTGTCCACATTGATCTGGCTGTTCAGATCAAGACCGTAAGGCAGGGACATCTCGTAGAGCAACAGATACTGGGCTGCCAGTTCGCGGTTGTCCGGCAGGATGTACCAGTCCTGATCGTCGGCATGCATGGACTTGTTCAGGCGTTTCATGGTGTCCGTGATGGTGTTCACGTGGATCACGCCCGGTTGTGTGCGGTACCACTGAGCAAACTCCTCCAGCCTGAGGAGATAGTCCGGATCCGAGACACCACCTGAATCACCGCTGCCAACCGAGTATTCGATCTGGTAGATGCCTGTCAGGTTCTCGCGGGTGAAATCACTGTCTACACGGAAGGGGATGCTTTCATCAAAGTACTCGACGAAGCGGTCATCCAGTGTGATCAGGGAAATCATCGATGTCAGCCCGATAATCAGTGCGGACATCCCGATCAGAAGCTTCTGACGCTGGCGAATCACGAACTCGCCCAGACGTTCCATGACAGAGGATTTTTCTGCAGGGACGGCCTTCACCCGTACAGGCAGGATTGCGACAATGGCAGGAAGGAAGAAAACAGACAGAACCCAGGCGGCCATGACACCAACTGCGGAGATGTTGCCCAGATCGCCAAAGGGTGGAGAGTCCGAAAAGTTCAGGCTCAGAAAACCAATGGCTGTTGTGATGGAGGTCAGGAAGACCGGCTGCATGTTCACACGCAGGCTCTCGACAATGGCATCACGCTTGCTCTTTCCATGGCGCATTTCATGGAACATGGTCACCAGAATATGCACGCAGTCCGCAATTGCGATGGTCATGATAATGGTTGGTGCTGAAGCGGATGGAGGGGTCAGCGGGATACCGGTAAAACCGGCAAAGCCCATGGCTGACATGGCAGAAAAGATAACGACCAGCAGGGTCATGATGGTTCCGACAACGGAGCGCAGGAAAAGCAGCAGGGCGACGACGATGATCCCGAACATCAGCGGGATCAGGGTCTGCATGTCGGCCTGTGAAGCGCGGGGGAAGGAATTGCTCAGAGGCGCAAGACCGGTCAGGGCAACTTCGAGATCAGGGTGGGCCTCACGCAGGTCGTTTGCCATTCTTTCGGCAAACTCCACAGCAGAACGCAGGGCTGTTCCGTCATCCTGCGGTAATTGCAGGGTTACAGAGACGCCGGTGGTGCGCCCGTCATCAGAAATCAGGCGTTTCATGATCGCCGGTTCAGAGCGGGAAATGCGCGCGATTTTCTCCAGGTCTTCCTGTGAGAGCTGCGCTGTCTCTTCAACCAGATCGGCGACAATCAGGTCGTCTTCCTCGGCTTCCGTGTGCTGGAAATTGGTAATGGAATCAACACGAATGGAAGAGGGAATCTGCCAGGACTGTTCTGTCAGCTCCCGGACTGTTTCCAGCCATTGCGGGGTAAAGACAGTTCCGTTTTCAGGTTTCAGGACAAAGAGGATGTTATCGGTTTTGGTGTAGATATCCTGAAAGCTTTCATAAGCATTCAGTTGCGGATTTTCATCACTGAAGAAAACGCGATAATCGCTGGTAAAGGCCAGATGACGTCCGCCGGAGGCTGCACCCAGAACTGCCACAAGTGACAGAAGCAGGACCAGCCAGCGCCAGCGGATGACAGCCTTGCCATAGGACACCCACAGGTTATCCATAAATTTGCTCATGGCTTTTGCTCCGAAAATGTACCCAGAAAGCATCATTCGGGGAGAAACCCATCCACCACTGAATTGGGGATGATGGTGGATGGGCTTTCGGTCTCAGCCAGAATAGGCTATGACCGTGGGGGACAGATGAATGACACCAAGTAAACTAATCGGTGCAGTTTACATGAAAATGAAACCGTGTAAACTATACAGTGTAGTTTAGTAAGGAGACACGCTTTGGAAAATGGTGATTGCACCATTGGAACTCATGGAAAACAGGGCCTTTCAACCTTGACGCGGAGCGAAAAAAAACGTGCCGCGATCATGGAAGCCGGCACGCGAATCTTCCTTGAGAAGGGTTTTGACAACGCTTCAATGGATGAAATTGCGGCGGCGGCTGAAGTTTCCAAGCGTACTGTCTACAGCCATTTCGGCTCCAAGGAAGAGCTGTTTTCCCGGGTTATGTATGAAACCTGCGAAGCGAAATGTGCCTTTTTGTGCAGCATTATGGATCTCGATATCCCGGTCGGGGAGGCCCTGACACTTTTGGGGCGTGGTTTTCTGGACATGCTTTTTGACCCGCAAAGCATCATGATGATCCGGGCCATGACTGTGAATGCCGGGCATGATCAGACTGCGGCACAGGGCTTTATTGAGCAGGGGCCCAAAAACAGCAGCCGGATGCTGGCGGATTATCTGGAAGAGCAGACAAGGCGTGGAAAGCTGAAGGTCGGGAAGCCCGATCTGGCAGCGCAGAGCTTTATGTCTTCCCTTTTTGGCTACAGGCAGATTGAGAGTCTTGTGGTGGAAGGTGCTGCCCCGACACCGGAAGAACGCGAAGCCATGGTCAACAACGCTGTGGAAATCTTCCTCTATGGCGTTGTGGGACGCTAGGGGTTTTCTTCTGCCAGCGAAGAGGAGGCGCTTGATGGAGGCCTCCGCATAAAACCTCATCCCGCACAGGATCAGATGCAATTACCCCCAATGACCCGGTCGGGCAATGAAACTGTATGTTTCTTCCTCAGGGTCATGGTTCCCTGCCTTTACTGTTGTTGCCTTGCCGCAGTGTTCCCGGTGGAAAGCCGTAAATTCCCTTGAAGGCCTTTGAGAGAGAGGGGGCTCCTGAAAAGCCGCATCTCAGGGCAATTTCACCCAGGGGAAGCTGGGTTGAAAGAACGAGATCCCTTGCCCGGGACAGTCTCAAAAGCTGGTAGTAGCGGCCCGGCGCAGTCCGGATTTCAGACAGAAAGAGCCTGTGCATGTTGCGCAGGGACATGTTCGCTTTTCGGGCCAGTTCCTCAAGAGACAGGGGCTGTTCCATATTGTCAGACATCAAGGTCAGGAGCCGGTGCAGCCTGGGAGAGCCTCTGGGGCTGAAGACGGGGGAGGCTTCTCTGGTCTGGCTGATGTCGTGCAGAAAGAGGGAGGAAACGTCGAAAGCACAGGCTGCGCCGAAGTTTTCCTCGATAAAATCCAGCATCAGTGCCATGGCAGAAGAAGCTCCTCCGCAGGTCCAGATCTTGCCATCCTTGACAAAGGTTTCCTCCCGAACGTTCAGATCAGGGAAGGTTTCTGCAAGTTCGTTGAGCAATTGCCAGTGCGCTGTTGCCTCTTTGTCCTTCAGCAGTCCTGCCTTTGCCAGCAGCCATGTGCCTGCGTCTGCCCCGAGTATCGAGGCACTCTTCCCGGACAGGCTGTGCAGCAGTTTGGAGGTCCGGCTGTGTGCATGGGTCTGGTAATGGTAGCTGGACAGAACAATAAGCAGATCGGCGCGTACCAGATCCTGCCAGTTCTGGTCGGGGGCAATTCTCAGGCCGCTTGAGCTCTTTATCGGCTGATTGTCAGGGGAGAGAATCACCCAGTTTATATCCGGGCTTTGCTGATCGCGGACGGCGCGCAGGGGTTCAAGCAAACAGGACAGGACCATGTTTGAAAAGCCTTCAAAGAGCAGAACTGCGACATGCATGACCAGATTGTCCTGAACAGATAATGATTTTGGCATAATAGGAAAATTCAATTGAAGAAGGCAAGACTATCCTTTTTGTCAAAGATCGGCGATTGCACCTGGGTGCCGGATCGCGACCAACAAGGGAGGCTTCACGTGCCATTACAAATGAACCGCGACGTTTTTATCACCTGCGCCGTTACAGGATCCGGCAGCACACAGGACCGTTCTCCACATGTGCCGCGCAGCCCCGAGCAGATTGCCAATTCTGCCATCGAGGCTGCCAAAGCCGGTGCGGCTGTCGTCCACTGTCACGTCCGCGATCCGGAAACAGGCAAACCGTCACGCAAGCTCGAGTACTACCGCGAGGTCACGGACCGTATTCGCGATGCGGATGTTGATGTTGTCCTGAACCTGACAGCCGGTATGGGCGGAGACATTGTTTTCGGTTCCACCGAATCCCCGTTCCCTGTGAACGAGGATGCAACAGACATGATCGGTGCCTCCGAGCGTATGGCCCATATTCGCGAGTGTCTGCCGGAAATCTGTACGCTGGACTGCGGTACCATGAACTTTGCCGAAGCAGACTATGTCATGACCAATACACCGGGCATGCTGCGGGCCATGGGCAGCATGATGACAGAGCTTGGTGTCAAGCCGGAGATCGAAGCCTTTGATACCGGTCATCTGTGGCTTGCAAAGCAGCTGGTTGAAGAGGGAACGCTGAACTCTCCCGCACTTGTCCAGCTGTGCATGGGGATTCCGTGGGGCGCACCGAATGATCTGAACACCCTGATGGCGATGGTGAACAATGTCCCGTCGGACTGGACCTGGTCTGCTTTCAGTCTGGGCCGTGACCAGATGCCCTATGTTGCTGCTGCTGTTCTGGCCGGCGGCAACGTGCGGGTTGGTCTGGAAGACAATCTCTTCCTTGAAAAGGGCGTTCTGGCAACGAATGCCCAGCTGGTGGAGAAGTCTGTCGGTATTATCGAAGGCCTTGGTGGTCGCATTATGGGACCGGAAGCCGTGCGCGAGAAACTTGGCCTGACCAAGCGTGCTCCTGCAGCAAAATAATGCGCAAAGTCCTCGTCACAGCAGGAGCCTCGGGCATCGGGCGTACGATAGCGGAACGCTTTATGTCCGAAGGAGACAGTGTTGCAATCTGTGATGCTGATCCTGCTGCTGTGGCAGAGTTTGCACAGCGAAATCCTGAAGCCATCACCGGGGTTGCCGATGTGACCTCCGAAGAACAGATGGACGCTTTCCTTGCCCGGTTGGAAGAGCTGTGGGGGGCTGTTGATGTTGTCTGTTCCAATGCGGGGACCAGTGGACCTGCCGGACCGATTGAGGATCTGGATTATGCGGCCTGGCAGGAGTGTGTGGCAACCAATGTCCACGGAGCATTTCTGACCTGTCGCTGGGCCGCCCGCATCATGCGCAGGCAGGGTCACGGTCTGATCACCCTGACTTCATCGACGGCCGGGATCGCCGGTTATCCGATGCGCAGTCCCTATTCTGCGGCAAAGTGGGCGCTGGTCGGTCTGACCAAAACCCTGGCGATGGAGCTGGGCGGTGACGGGATCCGGGTCAATGTGATCTGCCCCGGTGCCGTCGAGGGACCGCGGATGGACCGGGTGCTGGCCATTGAGGCCGAAGCCCGGGGCCTTTCCGAGCAAGAGGTCAGGGAACTTTACGTCAGGGGCGTGTCCCTGAAGACCTGGGTGAAGGCCGAGGATATCGCAAACATGATTCATTTCCTGGCATCGGAGGCCGGGGCAAAAATTTCGGGACAGGTTTTGTCCATTGATGGTCATACGGAGACCCTTGCACCATGAAAAGAACAGCAACAATTGTCGGTGGCGGCGTAATCGGCGGCGGATGGGTCGCACGTTTTCTTCTGAACGGCTGGGACGTGAAGGTCTTTGATCCTGATCCCGAAGCCGAACGCAAAATCAATGAGGTGCTGGATAACGCAAGGCGCAGCCTGCCGGCACTCTACAATGTCAGCTTGCCTTCGGAAGGGGCGCTGGTTTTCTGTGACAGTCTGGAAGAGGCCGTTGCGGGCGCTGAATGGATTCAGGAATCGGTTCCGGAACGTCTTGAGCTCAAACACAAAATCCTGGGCGCCATTACACAAGCAGCGGATGCCAATGCGATTATCGGTTCCTCTACATCGGGCTTCAAGCCATCCGAACTGAACGAGAAAGGGGCCCGTGCGATCGTGGCGCATCCGTTCAACCCGGTTTATCTCCTGCCTCTGATCGAATTGGTGGGCGATGCAACACGCATGCAAAGGGCAGCAAAAACACTGCGCTCTGTCGGAATGTATCCGTTGACCGTCCGCAAGGAGATCGATGCGCACATTGCTGATCGTCTTCTGGAAGCCGTCTGGCGCGAAAGCCTGTGGCTAGTGAAGGACGGTGTGGCGACAACCGAGGAAATTGATGAGGCCATTCGCATGGGCTTTGGCCTGCGCTGGGCCCAGATGGGCCTGTTTGAGACCTACCGCATTGCCGGGGGCGAAGCAGGCATGAAACACTTCATGGCCCAGTTTGGTCCCGCTCTTGAGTGGCCCTGGACAAAACTGATGGATGTTCCCGAGTTCACAGATGAACTGGTGGACCTGATTGCAGGACAGTCTGATGAACAGTCCGGTCATCTGTCCATTCGCGAACTGGAGCGCCTGCGGGATGACAATCTGGTCGGCATGATGCGGGCCCTGCGCCAGTCCGGCAGTGGCGCGGGCGGTGTGATCAAGGCCCATGAAGCTGAACTGGCAAGGGTTTCATCAAGCCAGGGTGAACTTCCGGTTACGGTGCGTCGCCAGATCCCGTCCAGCTGGACCGATTACAACGGACATATGAACGAGGCGCATTATCTGGAAGCTGCATCGCAGGCAACGGACCGTTTCATGTCCATGATCGGGGCTGATGCCGATTACATTGCATCCGGAAAAAGCTACTTCACAGTTGAAAGCCACATCTGTCATCTGGACGAGATGGTCGAAGGCGAAGAGCTGACCATCACGACACAGGTCCTGATGGGCGAGGGCAAGAAGATGCAGATTATCCATTCCCTTTTGAAAGAGAACGGAACTGTTGCGGCGACTGTTGAAAGTCTTTTGCTGCATATGGACCTGAAAGCACGCAAGTCCAGTGAACCTGATGCACAGGTGTCCGAGAAACTGGCTTTCTATGTTCAGGCTCATGCTGCGTTGGAGCGTCCGGAACAGGCCGGGCGCTATACCGGCCAACGCAGAGCTTGAGCGTCAAAACACAGAGACTTGTTTTGACAGTATGACTGGGGTGGGGAATTCTTTCCCTGCCCTCTTTTTTTGGAGAACAGGTCTTGTCCGCTGTCATCAGATTCTTGCTGTTCCTGCTTCTTTTTCAGATGCCGTTCAGGGCTATGGCAGAGGTGGCGTTTCACTACTACGGTGCAATTGACTGTCCGCCCTGTGTCGCGTTCAAGAAGGAGGGGCTGCCTGTCGTTTCACGCGCTGGTCTGAAGAACGGCTTTGAGGTCAGAGTGCATCAGCTTGCCAAAACCGTTGATGTTTTCAGGGTCGGGTCCTTTGGCTCGGCTGACCCCCTGTTGAGAGAAGCCGCACTGGAACTTGATAGCCTTTACCCGCCAGTTTTTGTCATCACTCTGGATGGAGCCCTGTATTCCTCTCATGGTTTCGAGTGGGAAGAAGCCCTTGAGGCTGCCAGATCGCTTGCACGGTAACAGGACTGTTTTGTCCATAGGCGTTTGTGCAATCATTCTTTGCTTAAATGCCTAAGGTTATTGCTGCTCATTCTTCCCAAATTCTGCTCTGAAGGTTCATCGCAAGACCCAAGGAGCGCACAGATGATGAAAATCCTCAGACCTTTTGCTGCCTTTGCTGCAGCCGGTTTATTGACCCTTTCTGCCACGGTAACTTTGGCCGCCGAACCGGCAAGGATACTGACCTACGGTGATTCGAACACCTGGGGGTGGCAACCCGTATCCGGTCAGGGCTTCCCGACCGGGCGCTATGATGACCGGACCCGCTGGAGCGGCGTTCTTGAAAGGGCGTTGCAGGGGCAGGCGGTTGTCACTGTTGATGGCATGGTCGGGCGTACGACGGATGTTGACAGCACAGATGCCGGTGAAATTTCCGGCGAGAGCTTCAATGGTAACCGTTCTCTGCCAGCCATTGTCGCCCGTCAAAATCCTCTGGATCTGGTTGTGATCATGCTGGGAACCAATGATGTACAGGCCGGACGCAAGACTGACCCCGTTGATGTTGCCGCTTCTGCCTTTGCAATGGCACGCCGTGTCGGGAATATGGATCAGGCGCTTTTTTCAACCTACAGGGCTCCGCAGGTTCTGGTGATTGCTCCTCCGCCTCTGGGGGATACATCCGGTTCCGGTCTGGCAGGACTTTTCAGTGCAGGTGAAGTGCCTTCCAGAGGTTTTGCCAGGGCCTTTGCAGCGGAAGCCGGGAAAGCGGAAAACGCTGGGGTTCTGTTTTTTGATGCAGGCAGTGTCATCAGCACGGATGGTTCGGACGGGATTCACTTCTCGGCCAAAACACACAGGGTGTTGGGAGAAGCCGTGGCTGCCTTTGTGAAGGCAGGCAAGGTGCTGGAACAGCAATGATATCTGATATTTCCGTTACAGGGTCTGAAATCGGCCCGTTCATCATTCGGGAAAGCAAGCGAGGTTTCCCGAAGACAGCAGTTTTCCTTTCAGGGATGGTTTTCATGATTGAAAGATATCTTTTCGTGCGGGCTCTTGTTCGTGGTTTTCTGACGGTTCTTTTTGTATCGCTTTCCTGTCTTCTGACACCGGCCTGGGCAGAGAATGACGGGGAGAGGGACGTCGCCTTTCACTTCTATGGAGCATTCGACTGTCCGCCCTGTATGGCGTTCAAACGCGATGGCTTGCCTGTTGTGGAAGCTTCGGGAGAGGAACTGGGTTTCACTGTGCGGGCCAATCTGATTGAGAAAACCCGTAATGTTGCAACACCTGGAGCCTATGGAGAGGCTGATCCCCTGTTGCGCGAAGCCGGTTTGCAGATGGACAGGGTTTACCCGCCGGTCTTTTTTGTCACCCGGAAGGGGGAAATCCATTCTGTTCATGGGCACGACTGGGAAGAGGCATTGAAGACGGTTCAGTCGCTGGTGCGATAATGGACAGGGGCTGTTAGAGGCTCAGGTTGCAGACCGGAACAAAAAGCCCTGCCGTTTGGCAGGGCTTTTTCAGTTGTCTGTAATGTGTTTCAGAAAACGGGTGAAAGCCTGAATGCGCGGGTTCTGTTTGTTGCTGGGATGATAGAGGCACCAAAGCTCTGTTTTGTCTTTTGGTGTTTCTGTTTCCAGCACTGTCAATCCTTCCAGAACAGGTGGCAGGTCAGGCAGGATCGCCAGCCCCTGACCAAGCTTTGCGGCCTTGATCAGCAGGCCCATTGAATCAAAACCTGTGATGGTTCTGTACTGCTGTACTCTGTTGGAAAACCACTTTCGCACAGGGTGCTGATAGAGCATGCCTCCGGGCAGAAGCCAGTCGCCATTGCAGAGAAGCTCACTGTGATTTTGGGCCTTTGCCCAGTATTCGGGCGTGCAGACCACCCTGTATCCCAGTTCTTTCAGGAAATGGCCAATCATCTGTTCCGGTGGTTGGGACGAGGGCCTGAACGCAACGTCGACATCGCGTTCCCAGAGCTTTGCAAACTGGTTGTTTGTATCAAACTCCATATCCAGATCAGGATGTTTTTGTCGGAATGCCTGAAGATTGGGAAGGATATAATATTCCAGCAGCAGATCGGTCGTCGTCACACGCAGCTTTCCGGTCAGGTGACTGTCCTGCTCCGCACCCAAGGCGTTGGCTTCTGCCAGTGCGTCACTGATCTGGCGACCTTTCCCGGCAAGTTCACTGGCAAGGGGAAAAGGGTGAAATCCCTTTTTCGAGCGTGAGAAAAGTGGCTGTCCGGTTTTTTCCTCAATGCGTTTGATGGCCCGGAAAACAGAAGAGCTGTTCTTGCCCAGTGAAACGGCAGCCTTTTCCAGTGTCCGTTCCTGACAGAGAGCCAGAATGACCAGGAGTTCTTCACTGTTGAGATGCATGGGCGTTCCTGAATTGCTGTGATGCAAAAGGGCTTATTTTGTCATCCAGACTAAAGCACTAGCTTCATGACTGTAAACAGAACCCGTGATTGCCGGAGTTCTGGAGAGACCGTTTCCACACCTTTTGAAAGGAAAAATCAATGCGTTTTCTCAAGTGGTCTGCAGCCGTGCTTCTTTCAAGCCTGACTCTGTCCGGTGCCCAGGCGGACAGCGGCCTCATGACCAGATTTGAAGAGATGAAATGGGTACCGATTGAAGGCACGCCCATGGAGCTGACAATCCTGTGGGGAGATCGCGAAACAGGGCCCTATGCCATGTATCTGAAGATGCCTGCCGGATTCCGGGTTCCGGAGCATGCGCACACCTATGATTATCGGGCTGTGACAATGCAGGGAGAATGGGAGCACAGCTTTGCCGGGGAAACAAAGGTGTTGCCTGCCGGTTCCCTTGTTATCCAGCCGGGCAATGCCTTCCACGGAGATGCCTGTGTCGGTGAAACAGACTGTATTCTGCTCATTACCCAGGACGGAAAGGGGGACGCAATTTTCCACAGTCACGAATAGTGCGTGAACGGCGAGGCTTTGCACGCGGCGGCTCTTTTCCTGTATGGCAGGCAAGAGCCGCCTGTGCGCATTATCGGAAACGCAGGTTGTCCGGCGAGAGTTCTTCGACGGATTTGCAGCCCATCAGACGCATGTCCCGTTCGATTTCCACCTTCATCAGCTCCAGTGCACGTTCAACGCCGTTCTGACCCGCAGCGGCAAGCGGATAGAGATAATAGCGGCCAACCCCGACGGCCTTGGCCCCCAGTGACAGGGCCTTGAGCACATGTGTGCCACGCTGGACACCGCCGTCCATCAGGACGTCAATCTGTCCGCCCACCGCATCCATGATTTCCTTGAGCTGGTCGAAGGCAGCCCGCGATCCATCCAGCTGACGGCCGCCATGATTGGAGAGGACAATACCTGTACAGCCGATCTCGACGGCCTTTCTGGCATCCTCAACAGACATGACGCCTTTCAGACAGAATTCGCCATCCCACAGCTGGACCATCTCTGCGACATCATCCCATGTCATTGCGGGATCAAGCATGTCGGTAAAATAGCGACTGATGGAAAGGGCATCTCCGCCCATGTCGATGTGGGCATCAAGCTGTGGAAGACTGAAAGGCTCGTGAAACAGGTAGTTCAGCCCCCAGGCGGGTTTGATGGCGAACTGGATCATGCCGCCCAGTGTCAGGCGGAAGGGGATCGAGAAACCGGTGCGCTTGTCGCGTTCCCGGTTCCCGCCTGTGATGCTGTCCACTGTCAGCATCATGATGTTGACGCCAGCCTCCTTGGCGCGTTCCATCATGGCCCTGTTCAGTCCCCGGTCCTTGTGAAAGTAGAACTGGTAAACCTGCGGATTGTCGTAGGTTTTGCGAACCTCTTCAAGTGAGACGGTCCCCAGCGAGGACACGCCGAACAGGGTTCCGTACTTTGCCGCAGCTGCCGCAACGGCGTGCTCGCCCCTGTGATGAAACAGGCGTTGCAGAGCCGTCGGGGAGCAGTAAACAGGCATGTCCAGTTTCTGTCCCATGACGGTGGTGCTCATGTCGATATCGGACACCCCCCTCAGAACATTGGGAACCAGATCACAGCTTTCAAAGCTCTGGGCGTTTTGCCGATAGGTGACTTCGTCGTCGGCAGCCCCGTCAATGTAATTGAAGATGGGGCCGGGCAGGCGGCGCTGTGCCAGACGACGAAAGTCGTGGAAGTTATGACAGTCTGTTAGTCTCATTTCTTTGTCTTACTCCGAAAGAGCTCCTCAATAGGCAACAGAAGGAAGCCAGGTGGCCAGTTCCGGTAACAGGAAGACCAGACTCAGGCCGAGAAGCTGGAGCAGAACAAAGGGAACGATCCCGCGATAGATATCCGTCAGCTTGATGGAGGGCGGACAGACACCTTTCAGGTAGAAGAGAGCAAAGCCGACGGGGGGCGTCAGGAATGAGGTCTGGAGTGCGACGGCAACCAGAATGACAAACCAGATCAGGACGGGTTCATCCAGAACGCCATAGCCTTCGATATCCAGTCCCAGACCCGCCACGATCGGACGCATGAGCGGCAGGATGATCAGGGTGATCTCGATCCAGTCGAGGACAAACCCCAGCAGGAAGACGATCAGCAGAATGAAAACAATGGTCATCTCCGGGCCGAGACCTGTCGAGGCCACCATGTGTTCGATCAGTTCGTCACCACCCAGTTCGCGCAGAACGTAGGAGAAAACAGTGGCGCCAAGGAAAATGGCAAAGATATAGGCTGTGGTGTTGAGGGTCGAGATCAGCACCGACCTGAGCTTGGACCAGTTAAGCTTGCGATAGCCAAGAGCCAGCAGTGTTGCGCCCAGTGCGCCAATACCGGAGGCCTCTGTCGGTGTTGTCAGGCCGGCAAAGATCGAGCCCAGTACGGCGAGGATCAGGCCGAGGGTTGGCAGCACAGCAATCAGAACATCCTTGATGGCGGCCCAGTCCGGGCTTGCAGCATCTTCCGGAACCGGTGCGACATCTGCTTTCACATAGGAAATGAGGAAGATGTAAAGCAGATAGAGGAAGCCGATCAGTACGCCGGGGAACAGGGCAGCCATAAAGAGATCGCCAACAGAGAGCGCCATCTGGTCCGCCATGATCACCAGCATGATGGAAGGGGGAATGAGAATGCCCAGCGTACCTGAAGCGGAAACGACACCTGCAGCAAGCGAGGGGGAATATTTCTGCTGCATCATGGTGGGCAGGGACAGAACGCCCAGCAGGACAACGGAAGCACCGATGATGCCTGTTGATGCGGCCAGAATAATCCCGATCAGTGTCACGGTGATCGCCAGACCACCGCGCGTACGGCCAAAGAGCTTTTGCATGGAACTCATCAGTCGCTGGGCAACGCCGCTTTCATCCAGCATGAGGCCCATGAAAATGAACATGGGCAGGGCAACAAGGACTGCGTTGGACATGGTCGCGTAGATCCGGTTGATCGTCGCGCCAAGTGTCAGGTAATCGAGCCCGGTCAGGGTGCTTTCCAGACCTGTCCAGAGCATGAGGTCATTGTCGAAAAGGTAGGCCACGCCACAGTAGGCAATGCCAATGCCCGAGAGGCTCCAGGCAACGGGGAAACCGGTAAAAAGAACGGCGACAAAGGAGATAAACATGGCGATGACCAGTTTCTCTTCCGTTGTCTCCACCAGAAAGGTCAGGGCATAACCCACAAGCGCAAAGCCCAGCAGGCTCAGGAAAAGCACCCTGATGTTTTTGCCAATGCGCTCGCCCTCTGCATTTTTGAACAGGGCATGGACATCGTGAATCAGACGCGCCAGTGCCGCAATGCCGACCAGAACAAAGGAAATCGGAATAACAGCTTTGAAGGCCCAGCGCGCGGGCAGACCGGTCGGGCTGTCCGAGCGCTCGTCTACGCGAAAGGAATCATAAAAGTAGTCATAGCCCTGATCGATCATCAGATAGATGAAGGGGACCATCAGGGTCAGAATGCCAATGACCTCGATAACGCGTCTGGCCCGGATGCTCAGCTGGTTGTGGATCAGATCCACCCGGACATGGCTGTCCGTTGTCAGGGCGTAGGACAGTCCCACCATGGTGGTCAGGCCATAGAAGTGCCACTGGATTTCATCAAGCTTGGGAAAGTTCAGGTCAAAAAGATACCGGAGTGTGACCTGAATGGTGATCGCAATAATCAGCAGAAGGTTGGCCCACATCACAGTGTGCCCGACGCCCTTTACAATCCGGTCAAGGAAGTCGGCAATCGGCTGATGATCGTTTTCCTTGTGTTCCAGAATGCTTTCGTAGGTGGCTATGGGATCGTCATGGTTATGATGGGGAACGCTCATTATCGCAATGTCCATGTCTGTTTTTGGCTGCCTGTCGCCTTTGTTCTCGGGCGATGAGGGGCCATGGTTATCCTGATCGTGGAAATGCCAAGAGGCGGAGCCGGATGATCCGGCCCCGCCCTTTGGGTCTTACGCCTGATTAGCGAGGAAGGAAGGCATTGTCCTTCCAGATCTGATAACCGTCGCGGAAGGTTTTGAGATCAGCATAAACCTTTGCAAAGAATGGGTCCTTTGCTGCCTCTTCCTTGGCGACTTCTTCCCAGGTTGCCTTGTAGGTATCAAGCATTTCCTGGGACCATTTCTTGATTTTCACGCCGTGTTTGGCAACGTTTTCCTGCATGACAGCGTGCTGGATGGCTTCACCTTCGGCGAAGCTGTCAGCCATGGAAGCCTTACAGGCATTTTCCAGAATGGCCTTGTGCTGGGCGGAAGCGCCGTTCCAGACGTCCTTGTTGATCAGGACCTCATAGACAGTTGCCTGCTGGTGCCAGCCCGGGAAGTAGTTGTACTTCACAAGCTTGTAGAAGCCCAGACGGGTGTCGACTGCCGGCATGGAGAATTCGCTGGCGTCAATCGCACCTTTTTCCAGAGCCGGGAAGATTTCACCACCGGGCAGCAGGGATGTGGCGACGCCCAGTTTTTCCATCACTTTCCCGCCAAGACCGAAGAAACGCATTTTCAGGCCCTTGAGATCTTCGGGAGAGTTGATTTCCTTGGCGAACCAGCCGGAAGTTTCCGGCGCTGTGACAGCACAGGGAAGAACCTTCACGTTGAAACCGGCCTGGTCGTACATTTCCTGATAGAGTTTCAGGCCATTGCCGTAGTAGAGCCACGCCATGTACTCACCGGCTTCTGGGCCGAAAGGCACAGCCGAGAACAGCGGAGCGGCCGGAATTTTACCAGCCCAGTACCCTGCGGTGGTGTAGCCGGAGTTGATCTTGCCGGACGAGACAGAGTCAAGAACCTCGAACGGAGGAACAAGCTTGCCCGGCTCATAGATTTTCATTTTGAGAGTGCCGCCTGACATCAGGTCCAGCTGCTCGGCAAGACGTGGCATCGGGCTGCCCAGGCCTGGCAGTGCAGTGGCAAATGCAATCGGTGTTTTGAGAAGTAGTTTGTCCGCTGCGTGAACAGCCGGTGCAGTCAGAATGGCTGCAGCTGCAACCAGACCCAATAACGCTTTCTTCATGTTTTCCTCCAGTTCAACAAGTTGTGCTTTCGGTGTTGTTTCCCGATTTTGCACATTTACGAGACCTCTTTGATTGGATCTCTTATTCAGTCATTCTTCATATTAGAATTGGTTCTTTTTTTGAACCTTTGTTATGATTGGTTTATAAAATAGACCAATGCGACAAATCAACTCTTTTCTTGTATGATGGATTAGGCTTTTCGAACGGGAAAGTGCAGAAACCTGACAGTTTTTGGCTTTTTCTTGGTGACTTTTAACGCAAAAACAACAATAAGAGCTTGCCAGAAAAGGGAACAAAAGAGAAGCCCCGTGCAAATGAAGGGGCGACAACCAGCTCTGGCAAGGGACGCGGAGGAACGAGCGATGGTGGTGGAAACAGCTTTTTTCGAGAAGATCGAACATGCTTCGGTCGTGGATGCCGTCGTCAACCAGATCGAGGGACTGATTGTTGCCGGTGTCCTCAAGGAGGGGACGCGCCTGCCGCCTGAACGTGATATGGCACAGATTATGGACGTGTCGCGCCAAAAGCTCCGGGAAGCGCTGAAACAGCTTGAAAATTACGGTTTGATTCGCGTGCGCCACGGAGAGGGAACCTTTGTGGCCCCGCTCACCGGAACGGCCTTGTCTCCGGCGATGCTGGATCTTTATTCCCGCCATGAATCAGCCTTCATGGATTATCTGGAATACAGAAGGGAACAGGAAGGCTTTGCTGCGTCTCTGGCTGCAGAACGGGCGACAACTGTCGATCGCGAACTTTTGTCCAGCATTATGGAACAGATGAAAGAGGCGCACGGGAAAGGCAATCTCAAGCTCGAGCAGGAGCTTGATATGAGGTTCCATACCGGGATTGTCGATGCGAGTCACAATTCGACTCTCATTCACATGATGGGCTCAATCTATGAACTGACCCGCCGCGGTGTCTTTTTCAATCGTGATTTCCTGTGGTCCATGCCGGGTACCGGACAGAGCCTGCTGGAACAGCATATTGAAATCGGGCAGAGCATTCTGGACGGAGATTCCGAAAAGGCCCGGGATGCAGCCCATGCACATATCGATTTTGTGGCCAAACTTTCTGCGCTGGGTAAAACCCAGGAAGAAAGAGAGCGAATTGCAAAGAAGCGGACAGCCCTTCTTATCGAGAAGCTGGAAGGGCAGGACGGCTGATTTACAGCTCGATCAGGAATTGCAACCCTTCATCCCGCGCTTCCTTCAGGCTGTTGACGGGGGTTCCAGCCTTGGCCATAACCCGCAGGCCGAAGTACAGGCTGACAAGCTGTTCGGCACGGGCCCTGTTTTTGGGATTGCCGGGCCGCAGTTTTTCCAGCCCGTCGAAAACACCCTGCCTCATCAGATCAATTGCCTGCAGGACGATTTCCTGAACATCCTCATTCTGCGGTGCCTGTTCCACTGCTGCATTGCAGAGGAAGCATCCTCTTCTGTCCCGGGCCGTTTCGACAGGCTCTATGGGAAGTCCCAAAAAGATGTGGAAGGATTCTGTCCGTTCACTGGTCGATCTCTCCTTTGATTCGGAAAACAGATCTGCTGCTGCTTTGGCTTCTGTTTCGCAGTAGCTTCGCAGGGCCTGAAGATAGAGCGCGCGTTTGTCACCAAAGGCAGAATACAGACTGCCTTTGCCGAGTCCTGTTGTTTCCATCAGATCGGCGTAGGACGTGGCCTCATAGCCCTTGTCCCAGAAAAGCCGAACGATTGCCCGGAGGATGTCGTCCTTGTCGAATTCGCGTTGTCGGGCCATTTGGAGCTCCTCACAAAACTGTGACCTTCTTGTTCTTGACCGACTGGTCCACATTGCCCATTATCTGGTTTGTGGACCGAATAGTCCAGAAAAGATTTCAGGCCCAAATTCACGGGTAACCAGAGACAAAACACAGTCTCGATAACCGGAGCAAGAAAATGTTGAAAAAACTGTTGGCTACACTGGCTGTCATTATGGCTTTCGCTGTCCCTTTCCAGGCTGCATCTGCGGGTCAGTCTTCTGATGTTGTTCAGGCGGGCACTTTCGAGGGACGCAGCGATCATATTGTGAAGGGTGGCGTTTCCATTCTGAAGACAGCATCCGGCTACATTGCTGTTCTGGAAAAGGACTTTGATCTGGATGGGGCTCCTGCACCGACACTGGGTTTTGGCAAGGGTGAAAAGTTCGATGCCAGCACAGAGTTCACCAAGCTGCACAATGACAAGGGCCTTCAGGTTTACGCGATCCCGGCGAATGTAAACCCGGCTGACTATGACAGCTTCTTTGTGTGGTGTGCAGACTTCAGTGTTCCACTGGGTGTCGCGAAGCTCTCCAAATAAGAGCTTCTCTCTTTTCCAAAGGTTTAGCGTGTTCCTTTGGGGAATTGGGGATGGGAAAGGCTGGTCTGAACAGGCCGGCCTTTTTCATAGGCTACAGATAGCTTCTGACCGTTTCCCGCAGATGTTGCGAGAAGGTCCCTGTTCCGGAAAATCCCAGCTGGTTTTCAGCCTTCGCACAATCAATGGCATAGCGCCAGTCATGCCCTTTTCTGTCTTCCACAAAGGTGATCTGGTCGCTGTAGGGGGCGCCGGTTGATGAGGGGCGCAGCTCGTCCAGAATGGCGCAGATTTCGCGGGCGATATCCACATTCCTTTTCTCGCAGGCACCGCCAAAGCAGTAGGTCTCTCCGGGAACTCCCTTGGCTGTCGCCGCGATCAGTCCTGCGGCATGGTCCGCGACATAGAGCCAGTCCCGAATGTTGCGTCCGTCGCCGTAAAGGGGGATTGGTTCGCCGGCCAGTGCCTTGCGTATAATTGTGGGAATCAGCTTTTCCCGGTGCTGTCTCGGGCCATAGTTGTTGGAGCAATTGGTGATGATAACAGGCAGTCCGTAGGTCACAAACCAGGCACGGGCCAGATGATCACTGGAGGCTTTTGAGGCCGAATAGGGAGAGTTGGGACGATAGGCCGTCGTTTCACTGAAGGGCTCGTCTTCTTCGGAAAGGTGCCCGTAAACCTCGTCTGTGGAGACGTGCAGAAAGCGAAAGGCTTGTCGTGTGGCGTCGGAAGTCGTACTGCTGGCAAGGTAGCTTCTGGAGGCTTCCAGCAGGGATGCTGTTCCGAGAACATTTGTTTTCAGAAAGGGAGAGGCGTCTTCAATGGAGTTGTCGACGTGGCTCTCTGCGGCCAGATGGAAAACCTGCGTGATTTTGCGGGTGTGAAGAAGCTCTTCAACCAGAGGCTGGTCGCAGATATCACCTTTGACCAGCTCGGCCTGACCGGTTCCCAGAGCCTGCTCCAGATTGGCCGGATCACCTGCGTAGGTCAGCTTGTCGAGGATAAGGGTTCTGTGACCTGCCCTGATGAGCTGGTCCACGAGATGGCTGCCGATAAAGCCTGCGCCACCGGTTACGAGTATTGTCATTCTTCGGTTCCAAACATGGTGCCTTTTGGGCGCGCGATTCGTCTGAGGTATGCACTGTAGGCGCTTTGGGGCATCATTTCGGCACGTTCCAGAACAGTGTCGCGATCAATGTTCCCCATCACAAAGGCTGCTTCTTCCGGGCATCCGATTTTCTGGCCGGTGTAGTCTTCTGTCAGCCTGACAAGGTTGGACGCATCGTTCAGGGTTTCGAAAAGACCGGCATCCAGCCAGAAGTCTCCCCGTGAGAAGCGACAGTGGTTGAGACGATCCTCATGGAGATAAAGCAGGTTCAGGTCGGTGATTTCCAGCTCTCCCCTTTTGCCGGGTTTGAGTGATCGGGCCTTTTCACTGGCGCTGCCGTCATAGAGATAGAGGCCGATGGCTGCGAGGTTGGATTTCGGCTTCTCGGGTTTTTCCTCAAGAGAAAGGACCTTCTGGGCGTCATCCGCGGTTTCAATGACCCCAAAACGGGACGGATCCTTGACCGGGAAGCCAAAAACTGTTGCGCCGCTGTTCTCGGCAATTGCTGCTTTCATGAAATGGGTAAAGCCGGAGCGATAGAGAATGTTGTCGCCCAGAATCAGGCAGCAGTCTTCTCCACCCAGAAATTCCTCCCCGATGATCAGGGCCTCTGCTAGTCCGTTGGGGTTTTCCTGGACGGCGTATTGGATGGAAACGCCATAAAAGGCTCCATCACCAAGGGCCTTTTGCAAAACCGGTGTGTCTTCAGGAGTGGAGATAATCAGGATATCCTGAATGCCCGCGAGGATAAGGCTGGTCAGGGGATAATAGATGAGTGGCTTGTCATAGACGGGAAGCAATTGCTTGCAGGTGTAAGCGGTCAGGGGCCAGAGCCTTGTTCCGGCGCCGCCTGCTAGGATGATACCCTTGCGCATTTCTCTCTCCGATATGGTTCAGCAAAACCACACAGCCTGTTTTATCAAGCGCTTATGATAACAAAAAAAAGAGGCTGCCCAAGAATGAATTTCATTTCGGGCAGCCTGATCCGGTTGGTCAGAGGGTGCTCAGGCGCTCTGGGTATTCTTGCGAATGCCTTCCAGGAAGCCGTTGACCTCCGAGAGCAGGGCCTGTGCCTGAACAGAGAGATCGCGGGCGACGGAATCCACGGTGTCGGCTGTTGCGCCGCTTTCCTCGGCAGCGCCTCTGAGGGCCTGGGAATTGTTTGTCGTTTCCTGGGTCCCGATGGAAGCCTGCTGTACGCTTTGCGAAATTTCCTGTGTGGCAGAGGTCTGCTGTTCCACGGCGTTGGAAATCTCGCTGGCAATTGCGCTGATGCGTTCCATGTCCTCGGAAATCTGGCGAATGGATTCCACAACACCGTTTGTTGCCGATTGCATTTCGCCAACCTGCTGGGAAATTTCATCCGTTGCATTGGCCGTCTGTCCGGCCAGGGTTTTGACTTCGTTCGCCACAACTGCGAAACCCTTGCCTGCCTCGCCGGCACGGGCAGCCTCAATGGTTGCATTGAGGGACAGAAGGTTTGTCTGGTTGGCGATGTTGTTGATCAGGGTGATCACAGCGCCGATTCTCTCTGCGTTCTGGGACAGCAGTTCAATGCGGCGTGTGCTTTCCTGAACGTTTTGCATGATTTCCTGTGCAGAGCGATTGGACGCAACGGCCTGGGTGCTGACACCCTGCAGACTTGCGGCGAGCTCCTCTGCGGCTGAAGCCACACTCTGAACATTCCCGGAGGTTTCCTCGGCTCCGCGTGTCAGGTTCTCGGCGCGCTCCAGTGTGCTGGACGCGGTCGAGACCATGGAGGAGGCTGTCTGGGTCATGTTGGTGGAAACATGGTCAAGCTGCTCGAGGATCGACTGGATCTTTGTCTGGAAATTGTGGATCAGCTCTTCGCGCTCTTTCTGGCGCCTGTTGCGGACTTCCAGTTCCTGACGGTCACGCTCTGCAACCTTTTCCTTTTCGATCAGTGCTTCCCTGAAGCTGTAAACGCGTTCGATAATGTCAGCCAGTTCATCGCCTTCACGCTCGGGGAGTGTGATGTCGGTGTCACCATTGGTCAGCTTGACCATGGCGCCCGCTGTCTGGCTGAGAGGTTCGGACAGATGCTTCTTGCCGATCAGAACGGCGACAACAACAGCCAGCAGGCTGATGATGCTGAACACGATGATGGAAATGTTTTCAATGTTTTCGAGTTCCTGATGTGCTGTTTCCTGTGCCAGAACAGCCTGTTCCTCGACGCCCTGTGTAGCTGAAGCCATAAGAGCCGTTGCCGTTTTGACGATGCGTTCCACAAGGTTGAGCATCACCTGGTTGCGGCCGACTTCCTCAAAGCGGTAGTTCACCGCTGCAGCTTCCTGGCCGCCCTTGATCAGGGTCGCCAGAGTGCGTTCCTGGGATTCGTTGGAAAAGGCAACGTAGTTGGGCAGGGAGGTTACAGCCTGTTGCAGGAAGATGAGAGTCTGTTCCTTGTTTTCAACATTCAGGCGTTTGAGAACCTCGTGGCGGGCGGCTGTGGCGACCAGCTCCTGCAGTTCCTGTACGCTTTGCAGAATCTTTGCATCAAGCTCTTCCCTGATGGCCCTGCCCTTCGGGTTGCTGCCTGCAATGGTCGAAAGGTGAGCCTCGTTCTTCTGGGAAAGCGTAAGGCGGAGTTCTCCGGTTACCTTCTCGATCGAGTTTCTCAGTTCCTCGACTGCAACAATGTCTTCGTTCAGCTTTGCATTGCGCGTTTCCGTTTCCTCGGCCAGCTGGCTGGTAATGAAGAGGGAAACAAAGAAGACAACCGACAGGATGACGATCGGTAAAAGGGACAAAAGAGCCAGTTTGGCTGTGATTTTCTTTAGTGCTGACATAACTATCACTCACCCAATAACCAGAGAAGAACCAGATAGGACGTGCTGATTCGTTCGAAGACATCATTCGGGTTTTTCCCGCCTTCGAGCGCAGCGTATTGTGTTGCGGTGGTAACACCTGCATTGCGTTTGACAACGGTCAGATCAGCCAGAAGCAATCCCATGATTTCGTTTGCTTCCTGCGGTGTGATCGGTGTTTTCGGGACCGTGTAGGTGGCAGCGCCATTGGGCATTTCGAAAAGAGGTTTCTCAATTCTCAGCATGTCCAGCATGCCGCCGGCCTGTTTGAAGACATCTTCCGGTGTCTTGCCGGGAATGATGTTTGAAGCCTTGTCGTAGTCCGTAATGCCTCTTGCCTGGGCGATTTCCTCCATGACGTTCATGATCGTTGCGGCGATCTGGTAAACGTCATTCGGTTGCTGCCTTGGGACATCCAGAACCTGCAGGAGTTCAAGTGTTCTGGTCAGGGCAACATAGACATCGTCCGGCTTCTTGCCATCCGGCAGGGCGGTCGTCTCTGCCAGGGGGGCCTGATAAAGCCTGGCAATGTCGACCGTGTCCGTCAGAGTCTGCTGGACAAGTTTCTGAACTTCCGCAGGCTTGATGGCCTCTGCGGGAATGTTCGGAAGCGCTCTTGCCTCCAGACCGTTCAGCTTGCGGTAGGTTTGCAGAATGGAATAGATGGTACGGGCCTTTTGATAGACGTGCCGGGGCTTTCTTGATTCCTTTTCCGGTGTTTTGGCATCCGGAATTGCAAGCATGTTTGCCTTGATGATCTGTTCCAGCTGACTGTTGAGCGTCTCAACAGTCTGGTAAACATGATTGGGAGTCGCCTGGGCACTGGCCTCTTGCTGGAGGAGCAACAGACTGAACAGTGGAGTGAGCAAGAGAGCTAGAATTTTGTTCATCTTCAAAAGCCCTGTCCTGTTTTTATGGTTTTGGGTTCTACCTGTTTGACCCGAGAAACGATAAAAAACAGTTAAGTTGTGCGAAACTCTGTTTGCCACGCAGTGCTGCTGAAATAACGAGGGCATGGCAATTCTGCAGACTGAAGTTGAAGAACCCCGCATTACTGATCAATCATCATGAGAATCATGTAGCTCGTGTTGATGCGTTCAAAGACGTCACTGGGATTCTTGCCGCCCTCGAGTTCTGCATAGGGAGTTTCCGATGTCAGGCCGACATTGCGCTTGATGACGGCGAGGTCTGCCAGCAGGAGGCCGATGATGTCGTTGACTTCCTTTGGGGTGACTCTTTCAGGGCTGTTGTCATAGGCGGCAGCGCCGGCCGGGACTTCAAAGAGCGGATTGCCTATTTTCAGATAGTCCAGCATCGATCCTGCAAGATTGTAGACATCTCCGGGCTTTTTGCCGGGCATCTTCTCTGTTTGCCGGGGGTAGCCTTCAACGCCTCTGCTTTTTGCAATCTCCTCCAGAACATTCACAATGGTGGAGGCTGTCTGGTAAACGTCATTGGGCTGTTGTTTGGGCACATCCAGACTGCCGAGCAGAACCATGGAGCGCTCGAGTTCCTGATAGACATCCCGCGGGGATTTTCCGCTCGGAAGTTCCGACTGGGGAACGACCGGGGCCGCGAAGCGCTTGGCCAGTTCCTCTGTGCCGGAATGAATCCGGGTCACCAGTCCGTGCACATCGGCGGGCGTCAGGTCCCGTCCCGGAATATCGGGCAGGGCGCTGACCTGAAGGCCGTTCAGGCGTTTGTAGGTCTGCAGGGTTGAAAAGACAGTGCGCGCTTTTTGAAAGACATGACGCGGGCGTCTTGCTTCCCGGGTCAGCGGACGATCTGAAGGAACACTCAGAAAGTTGGCCTTCAGGATCTCTTCCAGCTGAAGGTTCAGGGTTTCAACAGTTTGAAACACATGATTTGGAGTGGATTGAGCCTGTGCTGACTGCCCGGCTGAAGACAGGGCTGCAGCTGTTATGGATGCAAGCAGGATCAGGAAACGACGCATTGTGTAGCCTACTATGGTAATATGATCAGGTAGGTTCAGTTTTTGTTTCGGAGGGAATAACAAAGAGTTAAATTTTCACCGGTTTGTTACCGGAATTGATCTTTTTGAAAGTCTTTTTTTAATTTTTTCTTGGTCTTTTGTCACAATTTGAAATTTTCAGGTGGTTTAATCTTGATCTTTTTACTTGGTTAATTCGAAATTTATTTAAATACAAATAATTTTTGTTTTGTTGGTGTCCTGGAATCGGTTTTTGCCGAGTCCGCTACTCTGTTTGCTCTGATGTTTATTGTTGTGTTCCTGCCAGAAGCTCCTGTTTCTATCGGGCGTGGTTTTGTTGTGCTGGTGCATTTGGTTCACATTTGTATTTGAAAAGTGATTCTTTCTAAGGGTTTGCGGCCTTTGGGGGTGCAGGTCCGAATTATTTTACAAAAATGCAAAAAAAGGGGTTGCGTGTGTTGAGCGAGTTCCTTAAAAGGGCCTTCACCGACGGGGCGGCGCGGTTGAGCGCGGCTCGGTTGGACGAGATTAAAGATCCTTTTGGGATCAGCTGTTTGACATAGTTTTTTGGAAGGGATGCGTAGGCGGCGGTTTGCTGTTTGTATCAGTAAAACTGTCGGTTTATGCATCATACGTGTACACACACATGTGTCTGTTTTCTTTAATGGAGACAGAA
>NZ_JBBUTJ010000012.1:0-44531 GCF_039592655.1 Carbonatibacter coralli
TGGTGTGGATCTGTCCGGCGGCATGCCAGCTGGAGCCGGATGTCAGTTCGCTGCGTTCCAGCAGGACAACATCCTTCCAGCCGAACTTGGCGAGGTGGAACAGGATGGAGCAACCGACAACACCGCCGCCGACGATGACAACTTTTGCATGGGACGGGAGCTGTTTGCCGCCAGAACTCTGGCTGTCGTCTGTTTGGATTTCAGGCATGATAGGCAATCCTCAATTCGGGGCCCTGTTCTGACAGGGCAGGGCTTTTCTCGTCGCGGGAACAGGAGGAACCGATATCGGCCAGACAGTCCCGACGGGACACAGGGCGCAGATTCTCTCCTGACAGCGTTTGGGACCATCAAACAGGAAGAGGCCGAAGAGGGGTAATTCCAAAAAATCATGAAGCCTATGCCCTGACAGGGTTCTCCGGTTTTCTCGGTAGCGCTCCCTGAAAAAGTGCGCGAACAGTGAACAGGATTCTGTTGCAGGAAAGCCGGTGCAACGGCATGATTTTTATCACAAATGCAATTTTACCCTTTACAAGGCGCTGGCAAGATTTTACTAATCCGCCTGTCCCCGAAAGGACAATACAATCTGGAGAGTTGGCCGAGTGGCTGAAGGCGCTCCCCTGCTAAGGGAGTAAGTGCAGAAATGTGCTTCGAGGGTTCGAATCCCTCACTCTCCGCCATTTTGAAAACCCCGAGGCAACCGTCTCGGGGTTTTGCTTTTTGGGCAAGCTCCTGTTTCCTGACGGGTTTTATCGTTAGCAGGTCAGGTTCAAGGCACAGGGGAAGGTAGAGATCGCAACAGAATGATCTCTACCCGGTCAGCTTACCTGTTGAAGAATTCAGCGACAGCATCTGTTGATGCTTTTACGGCGTCTGGCTTGTAATAGAAATCAACGTGGCCAAACTCTTCAAAAGCCAGGGTTTCATGTTCATTTGTGAGCTTTTCCACAAATTTGGTTGAGCAAACAGCCGTCCAGGCTGACTTGCTGTAAATAACCAGGGAAGGCTGCACAATCTTGTCTGCATATGCCTCTGCGATAGAGATCAGGGACTGCATGGCCTGATCACCGATATGCATGTTGCTATAGGTTTTCACCGCCTTGGGGCCTCTGAAACCATCCCTTCCGTAATAGCCATAGGTCTCTTCAGCCATTGGATTGACGTTCAACCCGACATACTCTTCTTTTGAATGGTCGTCGGTCAGTCCAAAAGGAGCAACAAAATCGGGTTCCCCTGTTTCATACATTTTCTGCATTGAAGCATTTGAGGCCGCAATTTGCTGATTGACCATTTCCCTGTTGGCCCATTGGAAATCATCAGCTGCCATCATGCCTGAAACCATGGCAATTTTCTTGATTCTGTGATCTGTAACTGCTGCTGATGCGATAATCGAACCCCCCTGGCACACGCCCAAACCGTGGATTTCTTCGACGAATGGGAGGGTTCCCAGATATGAAACAGCATCCCAGGTGTTCTCAATCAGTCTGAACATGTAGCGTGATTGTTTGAACTCCCCGGGAAGAGCCGGGGACTCTCCCATGCCCAGATAATCGAAGCCCAGGTAGATGAAGCCTCTTTTGGCCATTTCCGGCCCATAGGTTGCCGGGATCTGGTCCTTGACCTGAGAGAACGGGCTGGCGCCCACGATTGCCCTGTACGTTTTGTTCGCATCAAAGTCTTCCGGAAGGTAAAGATCACCAACCAGATCCACGCCAAAGGATTTGAAGGTTACTTTGTTTTTGCCAGCGGTGAAGGTTTGGTTTGTCATTTGCTCGGTCCTCTCGGGGTGTTTGGCATTTTGTCTTGCTAAAGTAAATTCTATTGTTTACTTATGGTGTTGAAGGCTATTTGTAAACAGATAATTTTACTTTTTTGGGAAAAATCGTGAAACGTACTGAAATAAAAAGAAAAAATATTATTGATGCCGCGATTGAAGAATTCCGTGAGCAGGGCTTTCTGGGCGCGAAGACGACCAGTATTGCCAAAAGGGCGAACGTTTCGAGCCGTACGCTCTACAATCACTTTGAAAGCAAGGAGGCGCTGTTCGAGGCCATTTCCGAGATCATGATTGAGCAAAACTGGAGCATGGAACCTGTGTCCTATGATCCAAGCCGCGACTTCGTCGAGCAACTGAAGGACGCTCTGTGGCGTTACGTTGAGGTGATCACAGAAGAGAAAGCGATCGGATTGAACCGGATGGTGATATCGGAACTGATCCGTGATCTTGACCGGTCCCGGCAATTCTTCGCCGAAGCCGAAGCACATGATTACCCAATAACGCGGCTGATCGGTGAAGCCATGGAGGCTGGTGTGATCCGTAAGGTCGATCCGGCCTTTGCGACCACCCAGCTTCTGGCGCTTGTTAAAAACTTCTTCTTTTGGCCGAAGTTTTTCCTTGGCGAGAACCTGGCCCCAAAAGAGGTCCTGGACGATTGTGTTGCAATGTTTCTGGCGCACTACAAACGGGACGAGAGCAGCCTGTAGCCGGCCAGGTCTTTATGAGGTTCTGGTTTGTCCCGGAACTGTCAGCAGCATCAGCTGGGTGCCTTTGGGGAGTTGCGCCGGATGGCAACAGCGCCCTCTTTTTCGGGAAAGCTTTCCGAACAATTGAACAGCCTGACAGTCCGGGCTTTTACCACTCCCGGGCCGATACGTCCCAGGGCTGGATCTCATTGCGAGCTCCGGCCTTTTGTTGTTTGCGCTTCATGAGAACTTTGAGTTTAATAAAATTATGAGCGCAAAACTTGTTATTTTCCCGTTTGTTTTCTTCTTTCAGTTTGCTGCTTTTCTTGTCGTCCCGGCTCAGAGTGCGTCTTTCAAGCGATTGACCATCAGCGGGGACTTTCTGGCAGAGCAGGCCTGTTTTGCCTTGCGGCGGACGGATGTTGAGCCGGACGGGGTGGTGCTGGAGGTCGGTGAGCGTTACGGGCTGATCGGGCGGGATGTGACCGGTCGCTTTTTTCTGCTTCGTGTTCCGAAGGCTGGCAAACAGAGGCGACGCTGGGTTGAAGCGGACTGTGGTCAGGCTGAAATCATTTATGACCCGGCGGCCGGGATCTCAATTGCAGCGGGGTCCATTGAGCACACTCTGGCGGTGAGCTGGCAGCCTGCCTTTTGTGCAACCCGTCGTGGTCAGGGCAGGGACGGCTGTCATGATCTGGTACCCGGTGAGCCTGCGACAGAACAGTTTTCCCTGCACGGGCTCTGGCCGGATGATCTGGACCGTGTCGGCGCCTTTCCCTGTTACTGTCACCTTGAAAGCGGGCCCCAGTCCTGCTTCGGCAAGCCCCGGGATGCTGCGGGCAGGCTGCTTGATCCGCAGCTGCCAGCCAGTCTTGTGGCGGAGCTTTCTGGCAAGATGCCTGGTTCGCGCGGCACACTGGATGATCATGAATGGACCAAGCACGGCACCTGTCACCAGCGTTTTGCTCAGCCTGATCAGGGAGAGGGAGCAACAGCGCAGGAGTATTTCGAAGACAGTCTGCTGTTGCTGGATCAGCTCAATGGCTCTGCTGTTGTGGCCCTGTTCCGGGACCATATTGGCAGGGAGCTGACGGCGCAACAGCTTCGCAGTGCTTTTGACCGGGCCTTTGGCAAGGGAGCCGGGCAGCGTGTGGAGATCATCTGTGACAGAACGGCAGATGACAACCGAACTGTAATCCGTGAACTTTTCATCAGCCTCAAAGGCGCAGTGGAACAGGGCAGCATGCTTTCAGAGCTGATCCTTGCCGCCCCGGAGCGGGAAGCGGATGAGCAGTGTGATCGGGGGATCGTCTGGAACTGGTCATGATCTGATCGCTGTGAGTGTGTCTCGAGAGATCTGGCGCTCAATACGTGCCGTTCAGGAGGAAATCTGACGCAACGGTGTGTGTGGACAAATATCACCGGGTCTCGGTCTGCCGGATCAAATGGCGCAACTGTGCGAAAAAGCGGGAACAGTCAATCTGACACGAACCCGGCCATTTCGTTTCAGGAAAGATCGTCACTCAGGAAATGCCAGATTTTCTCTGCCGCGCGGGAGGCAAAGCTGCCGTGCTGCCGTGCGATGCAGACGGGACGGGGCTGTTCGGGGGAAAGAGGCATGATGCGCACGCCCGGATGATTTTCGGGGACGGCCATTTCAGCAATGACAGAGACACCCAGCCCGGCCTTGACCATGGCGAGGATGGAGGTGAGCTGAACAGCTGTGTGACGCACGTCCGGCTCATCGTCTGATCGGTCAAACCATTTGCGGATCAGGGGCTCGCTGCCGCCCTTGGTCATGATGAAGGCCTGTTTTGCCAGCTCTGATGTGGTGACAAAGAAGTTCTCGGACAGGGCATGGCCCTCGGGGATCAGAGCAACCAGCCGGTCCTGTGCCAGTGGCAGGGTTTCAAGCTCTTCCAGCCCCGGATCAATGAAAACGGCGAAATCTACGCGCCCGTCCTGAAGGGATTCCAGGGCTTCCGGATCAGGCATTTCCAGCATTTCGATCTGCACGCCGGGATAGTGCCGGGCGATGCGGGCCAGCATGCGGGGCAGGATCTTTGTGGAGGAGGAAGCGCCGAAAGAGGCAATTCTGATCAGGCCTCCATCCAGTTTGCGGGCCCGTTCCAGCCGTTTGGCGAGCAGGCTGTTCAGGTTGCTCAGGCGCTCGGCATAATCGGCAAGGATTTCGCCCTCGGCTGTCAGGCGCAGGGGGCGGTGGTCCCGCCGGATCAGCTCCAGCCCCAGAAGCTTTTCTGCACGTTGCAGGGCTTTGCTGGCCGCGGGCTGGCTGACGCCAAGTTTTTGTGCGGCAAGGCTCATGTTGCCATGGAGCTTCAGGGCGTGGAGAAGCTGTGGAACCAGAGCGGGAAGGCCGGAGATGCTGCTTTCGGAAAGACTGTTCATGAGCAAACTATAACCTCAGGTTATTTTATTGTGCAATTCCATTCCATTAGGTTCTTTTGCGAGCTGGTGTGGTTACGACCGGAAAATTCGAGTGTGAGGAACAGGCAATGGACAGCGTTTTTATGTCACTTTTGCCCGATGGTTTGCTGATCGTGATGGGCGCCTGTCTGCGCAATGTTGTACCCCGGGAAGGCTGGGCCGGTATTGACCGGCTGAACTTTCAGCTTTTGTTTCCGGCACTTCTTTTCTTTGCGGCCTCGCGGCATTCACCTGCACCGGGTGATCTGGTGATGATGGGGACCGGTGTCTGGGCCATTATCCTGCTCGGGGTGGTGCTGGCCTATTGCCTGCGTCCGGTTGGCCCGGAGAGTTTTCTTGATTTTGCCGGTTTGTGGCAGACGGCCTGGCGCTTCAATACGGCGCTTGCGCTTGTGGTGGTGCAGGTTCTCCCGCCAGAGGCTGCCGCCCTGATGTCTGTGGCTGTGGGACTGGCTGTGCCGATGGCAAATTTTCTGGCCGTGCTGGTGCTTTCACGCGGGCAGTCGCTTTCCCTGTTCAAAACGATCCGGATGATTGCCCTGAACCCTTTTCTGATCGGGAGTTTGCTGGGCTTGCTGGTGGCTGTCTTCAGGATGGAGTTGCCGGAACCGGTGATGACAACGGCGTCCCGCTTTGCCCAGGCGGCCCTGCCGGTTGCCCTGCTGTCCATCGGTGCCTCGCTGGATTTCAAGGCCCTCCTGAGGTTTGATCCCTTTATGAGCGGTCTGAACATGATCAAGCTGCTGCTCTTGCCGCTGGCGGCATTCCTGATCACCCAGGCTCTGGGGGTTCCAAGGGATCCGGCTTGCATTCTGGTGATCTTTGCGGCCTTGCCGACCGCTTCGGCTGCGCATGTTCTGGCATCCGTCTTTGGTGCAGACAAAAGCAGGGTGGCAACCATGATTGCCCAGTCGACACTGCTGAGCTGTCTGTCCCTGCCGTTCTGGATTTCGATGGCCCAAGGGTAAAGGACTCAGGGGTAGAAGGTCTGGGAATTAAGAAAACCCGCAGTGGGAAAACCTCGCTGCAGAAGACAAGGGATGGAAAGATGTGGGAGCTGCCGGGGCACAAGCTTGTGACCGCTCCGGTTTGTTGATCTTCCCGGTTTTACAGATCTGTCCCGTTCGGTTTCAGGGGTGGTTCCGGCCGATCTCGCGTCCCGGCAATCCGTGTCCGGGTCATCCGCATTCCGGCCGGTCTCGCCGGGAGACTGTTTCCGAAGCGGAGCTGATTCTGTGGTGAGGGTCAGGCGGCTCGCTGTGGAGCCGGGGATCAGGTCAGCAGCTTTTCCATTTCCTGTGTGGCTTCCTGCAGGCGGGGCAGGTGGCTGATGGCCTTGTCCATGGACATGCGCGTTTCCGGAGCATGAATGGCAATACAACCACAGAACTTGCCGTTGGCGGCATGAACCGGTGCCGCGATGGCGACAATGCCGTCGAGGAACTCGCCGCGGTCCAGACTGTAGCCCTGTTTCCTGATGGCCCTGAGCTCCTGATCCAGTTCTTCTGCTGTTGTGATGCTCTTTTCCGTGTGTCCCTTGAGCTCGACCTTGCTGATGATGGACTTGCGTTTTCTGCTTTCCAGCGTGCTGAGGTAGAGCTTGCCCGCAGCGGTGCAGTGAAGCGGAACCACTGTGCCGGGGCGGAGCTGGATCTGGATGGGCCAGCTGGCTTCAACGCGATCGGCGTAGGTCATGCAGGTCTTTTCGGGAATAACAAAGTTGCAGGTTTCACCCACAGCATTGACCAGGGAGGTCAGGATGGCGCGACGCTCCATGCCAATGGAGGTGCCGGTGATGACGTTGCCGGCAAGGGAGAACATGCGCGGTCCCAGATAATAGCGGTTGCCGTCCATATGCCGGACGATCAGGTCCTCTTCGACCAGCATCTGGCAGAGTCTGTAAACAGACGGTTGCGGGATGTCTGTTTCCTCGCTGATGGTGACTGCGTTTTGCGGAGTGTCTGTCTGGGACAGATATTCCAGAATGTTGAAGATACGCAGAAAGCTGTTGCCTTTGTCCCTGGACATGAAGTGGTCCTGTTCGCCTGTCTTTTCCTGTTTGGGATTGTTTCCCAATGGGATGAAAACCATTCACCCTATGAATGGCTGCCATTCCTGATGTGCATGTGGAGTATCCAGAATGTTGCAATGGATGTCAATAATGATAATTATAATATCACTATTGCAAAAAAATCCGCTTTTTGCCATGATGCTCCCGAATCAAAAGAAGACCTCTAAGAAACCTTTTGGAATTCCGTGCAGCAGCACGACAAGATCGAAACTGAACGTTTTGGAGTTGAAAGGATCGCAACGATGAAGATGACCACCGAGGAAGCCTTTGTAAAAGTGCTTCAGATGCACGGCATCGAACACAGCTTTGGCATTATTGGTTCTGCTATGATGCCGATCTCCGACCTGTTCCCGAAAGCGGGTATCAAGTTCTGGGACTGTGCGCATGAATGTAACGCGGGTATGATTGCGGACGGTTACAGCCGTGCGTCCGGTAAAATGTCCATGGTTGTTGCACAGAACGGCCCCGGTATCACCAGCCTGGTGACCCCGATCAAGACGGCTTACTGGAACCACACTCCACTGCTGCTGGTGACGCCACAGGCGGCCAACAAGACAATGGGTCAGGGCGGTTTCCAGGAAGTTGAACAGATGGCTCTGTTCGCTGACATGGTGGCTTACCAGGAAGAGGTTCGCGATCCGTCCCGTATGGCTGAAGTCCTGAACCGTGTTATCATTCAGGCAAAACGTGCCTGTGCTCCTGCGCAGATCAACGTTCCGCGTGACTTCTGGACACAGGTTATCGACATCGACCTGCCTCAGGTTGTTGAATTCGAACTGCCTTCCGGTGGTGAAACTGCTATCCAGCGCGCTGCCGAACTGCTGTCCAACGCGAAATTCCCGGTCATCCTGAACGGTGCCGGCGTTGTCATTGGCGGCGCGATCGAAGCGTCCAAAGAACTTGCCGAGCGTCTGTCCGCTCCGGTGTGCTGTGGTTACCAGCACAACGATGCGTTCCCGGGTTCTCACCCGCTGCATGCTGGTCCTCTGGGCTACAACGGTTCCAAGGCCGGTATGGAACTGATCTCCAAAGCGGATGTGGTTCTGGCTCTGGGGACACGTTTGAACCCGTTCTCTACCCTGCCTGGTTACGGCATTGACTACTGGCCAAAAAATGCGTCCATCATTCAGGTTGATATCAACCCGGATCGCATCGGTCTGACCAAACCTGTTACTGTTGGTATCGTTGGTGATGCGAAAAAGGTTGCTGAAAGCATTCTGTCCCAGCTGAGCGATACAGCAGGGGACCAGGGGCGTTCCGAACGTGAAGCGCTGATCCACCAGACCAAGTCTGCATGGGCCCAGGAGCTGACGTCCATGGACCACGAAGACGACGATCCGGGTACAACCTGGAACGAGCGTGCGCGTGATCGTGAGCCACAGAAAATGTCCCCGCGTATGGCGTGGCGTGCGATTTCTGCTGCGATGCCGAAAGAAGCCATTATCTCTTCCGACATCGGTAACAACTGTGCGATCGGTAATGCTTATCCGTCTTTCGAAGAAGGTCGCAAGTATCTTGCTCCCGGCCTGTTCGGTCCCTGTGGTTACGGTCTGCCGTCCATCTGTGGTGCGAAAATGGCGTGTGGAGACACTCCTGTTATCGGTTTTGCCGGTGATGGAGCCTTCGGTATCTCCATGAACGAAATGGTTTCCGTTGGTCGTGAAGACTGGCCAGCGATCACTATGATCATCTTCCGCAACTATCAGTGGGGTGCCGAGAAGCGGAACACCACATTGTGGTTTGACGACAACTTCGTTGGTACAGAGCTGGATACAAATGTTTCCTACGCCGGTATCGCGAAGGCCTGTGGTCTGGAAGGCGTTCAGGTCTATTCAATGGAAGAGCTGACCTCTACACTGTCCTCTGCAATTGATGCACAGATGAAAGAAGGCAAAACAACTTTCATCGAGGTGATGCTGAACCAGGAACTGGGTGAGCCATTCCGCCGTGATGCAATGAAAAAACCGGTTGCTGTCGCCGGGATTGATGCTGCGGACATGCGCCCACAAAAAGGTGCATGAGACTGATTGATGGAACGGGGCCGCTGCATTCAGTGGCCCCGCGCCTCAATGAGTGTGTGACTCATCGGGAAAGCCTTCGGGTTTTCAGAAAAACCTGCACAGAATTTTGCAAACGATGCAGGGCTGAAATTGCAAACCGGACAACCCTTTTGTCCGGATATGATCGAAAAGATCGCTTGAAACACGAATTTTACCCTGATGATAGCGACTGGAGCAGGCGCTAGAACAGTCATCAGACTTTTGACAAGGCATGGAGAGATGCCGCAGGAACACGTGCGATTGAGCAAGCGGTAGCCTGTCGGTTCGTTCATGCAGGGATAGCTGGTTAATGGACGCCTTTGACGCACTTCTTGAACGCGCACGCAACAATCCGAAACACATTGTTTTGGCCGAGGGTGAGGACCCGCGTGTTGTCGAGGGCGCCTTGCGCGCTGTCCGTGACAGGCTTGCCTCTGTCACGCTGCTGGGGCGCAGGGATGCTGTTCTGGCGCTGGTGGATGAAGACCTGCGCGATGATCCGCGCGTTTCGGTGGTGGACCCGGCGACAGCAGAAGGCCGTGGGCGTTTTGTTGAGTTGCTCGTCAAACTGCGTCAGCACAAGGGAATGACAGAGGAAAAGGCGCAGGAACAGGTTTTGCTGCCCCAGAACTATGCAAACCTGATGGTCAGATCGGGACTGGCTGACGGTACGGTTGCCGGTGCACAGCTTTCCACGGCCGACGTTGTGCGTTCGGCCATTCAGATCATCGGCGTGGACAAGCGCTATTCCATGATTTCCAGCTTTTTCATCATGCTCTTTAACGAAGAGTTCCATGATCCGAAGGGGGCGATGATCTTCGCTGATTGCGGACTGGTCGTGGCTCCGGAAGAAGACGAGCTTGTGCAGATCGGAACAGCGGCGGCAGACAATGCGGCTGCACTGATGGGGATGGAGCCAAGGATTGCCATGCTGTCCTTCTCGACGAGAGGAAGCGCCAGTCATCCGAACGTCGACAGGGTGCGCAATGCGGCTGAAAAGATCAGGGCGCAGCGCCCCGATCTGTCCGTTGACGGAGAGCTGCAGCTTGATGCGGCGATCGTGCCCTCTGTGGGGGGGCGCAAAGCGCCGGGATCAGAGGTGGCCGGGCAGGCGAATGTCCTGGTTTTCCCCGATCTGCAGTCCGGAAATATTGGTTACAAGCTGGCCGAGCGGGTGGGGCAGGCAAAGGCTATTGGTCCTGTTCTGCAAGGGCTGGCCAAACCGGCAAATGATCTGTCGCGCGGCTGTGATGCGGATGCGGTTTACCGCATGATCGCAGTGACAGCCGTTCAGGCTCAGAACACAGATACAAAAGAATAAGAAACTGAAACAACCACTCCCGTCAGGAGGCATTCGATGAGGCGATCTTCCGTTGATACCTCGCACAGGATTTCAAAGGGAAATCCGACGATGCCAGCCCGTATTTTCATCTGTTCTGTCGTTGCAGGGCGAATGGAAAAAAGGGGCGGGGAGACTTGCGTGCGCTCTTTGAAAAGAGGTTTACAGGGATCAGCAAAAGGAACGATCAGCCTCGGTTTTGATCATCATGCAGCTGCTGTTGAGGATCAAGCCTGCGCAGTACCCCTTTTGTGTTCGGGATTTGCGGGGGTGCAGCATGCTGTCCCTTAGAGAAAAGAAAAGTCCCATGCCTGAACAAGCCCAAGACATGAGTGAAGCAAACTCTGTTCTGGAAAAAGTGATACAAAACGCGAGAAGCATTTTTCCGGGGTTTCTGATTTCTGTTCTGGTCGCGCTGGCGGCCCAGTTCCTGTCCGAGCACTATGGCGCACCGGCCATGCTGATGGCCCTGCTTCTGGGGATCGCCCTTCACTTTCTGGGGGAGGATGGCCCAACGGTCAGGGGGATCGAGTTTTCTGCAAAACCGGTCTTGAGGATCGGTATCGCACTGCTGGGCGCGCGGATCAGTGTCGAGCTTGTCTCGCTGCTTGGCCTTGAGGTCATTTTGCTGGTTGTGTCCGGTGTTGTCCTGACCATTCTTTTCGGTTTGCTTGGGGCCAGACTTCTCAATCGCGGATGGCGTTTTGCTGTCCTGACCGGAGGAGCGGTCGCAATTTGCGGGGCTTCGGCCGCCATTGCCATCGCAGCGGTTCTGCCGAAAAACAGCGAATCAGAAAGAAACCTGATCTTCACTGTTTTGAGTGTGACTGTTCTGAGCACTCTGGCGATGATTGCCTATCCGCCGCTGACCCAGTTTGTTGTGATGGGGGATATCGCAACAGGGGTATTCCTTGGCGGGACCATTCATGATGTTGCCCAGGTTGTTGGCGCAGGATTTTCCATTTCTGACAGCACCGGCGAGATTGCAACTGTCGTCAAACTGATCCGTGTGGCTTTGCTGGCACCGATTGTTCTGATGCTCTCGCTCTTTGTGCGGGCCAGATTTGCTGACAGTACAGAAGGCAAGCGTCCGCCTCTGGTACCACTCTTTATCATCGCCTTTCTTGTCCTTGCGACACTCAATTCCTGCGGACTTATTCCGCAGATTGTTGCTGATTTCCTCGGTGCTGTATCCCGCTGGGCGCTTTTGACAGCCATTGCAGCCGTTGGAATGAAGACGTCACTGAAAAGCATTCTGAGCGTGGGTGGTCAGGCGATTGTCCTGATCGTTGCCGAGACGCTCTTTATCGCAACCTTTATTGCAGGAGGTATTCTCTATCTTCTGTGACATCCGGCCTGCCGGCTCGTGAAGCACCGAAAAACAGGTGAGTGTGTTCGGCAGGTCCATACATAAAACGAAGAATAAAAATGGTCCCCCCGTCAGGAGGCAAAATATGAGTCAACCCTCAGTTGATACCTCTCCCAAGGTGTCAGATGAAGTCCGCAAGACGACATGCTACATGTGTGCATGCCGTTGCGGCATCAACGTGCACATGCGCGATGGAAAGGTGCGGTATATCGAAGGTAACCGCGACCATCCGGTCAACAAGGGCGTGCTTTGCGCCAAGGGTTCTGCCGGCATCATGCAGCATTACTCTCCCTCCCGTCTCAGGACACCTTTGCTGCGTGTCGGTGAACGGGGTGAGGGGCGCTTCAAGCCCATTTCCTGGGAAGAGGCAATGGACAAGGCCGTTTCCTGGCTGGCAACTGTCCGTTCCTGTGATCCGAAAAAACTGGCTTTCTTTACCGGCCGTGACCAGTCCCAGTCCCTGACAGGCTGGTGGGCGCAGCAGTTCGGTACACCGAACTTTGCAGCGCACGGTGGCTTCTGTTCGGTGAACATGGCGGCTGCCGGTATCTACACCATGGGCGGTGCCTTCTGGGAGTTTGGTCAGCCCGACTGGGAACGCACAAAGATGTTCATGATCTTTGGTGTTGCCGAGGATCACGATTCCAACCCGATCAAGATGGGGCTGGGACGTCTCAAGGAGCGTGGAGCCAAGGTCGTTGCCGTGAACCCTGTCCGCACAGGATATAACGCGATTGCTGACGAGTGGGTTTCTGTGACCCCCGGCACAGACGGGCTTTTCATTCTCTCGCTGGTGCACGAACTGATCCGCGAGGGCAATGTCGATCTGGATTACCTGTTGCGCTACACCAACGTGGGCTGGCTGGTTATCGACGACGAGGGTGCTGCCGATCATGGCCTCTTTGCCCGTGATGCGGAAGGCAAGCCTCTGGCTGTCAACCGCAAGACCGGTGCAATTGCCGCTGCGGAGACGATCCGCCGCGATGCTGCGCTGAACGGCGTGTTCACACTGCCGGATGGCCGCAAGGCGCGTCCGGTCTTTGCGCATCTGGCTGAAAAATATTCGGATGAGCAATACGCTCCGGAAAACACGGCTGCCGAGACAGGGGTCAGTGCAGCACAGACCCGCCGTCTGGCTCAGGAACTGGCGCGTACGGCCTTTGAGGAAGAGATTGTCATTGATCAGCCCTGGACAGACATGACCGGGGAGCGGCACGAGAAAATGATCGGGCGCCCGGTCAGTTTCCATGCGATGCGCGGGATTTCCGCACATTCCAACGGGTTCCAGACCTGCCGTGCTCTGCACATGCTGCAAATTCTTCTGGGTTCTATCGAATGTCCGGGGGGCTTCCGTTTCAAGCCGCCCTATCCGAAGCCGGCGGAAGGCCACCCGATCCCGAATGCCGAGTTCTCTCCGAACCAGCCGCTTGCGGGGCCGCACCTTGGCTATCCGCACGGTCCGGAGCATCTTCTGATCAACGAGGACGGATCGCCGAAACGGATCGACAAGGCCTTTTCCTGGGAAAATCCGCTGTCCGTTCACGGTCTGATGCACACTGTGATCGCCAACTGCTATCATCAGGATCCCTATCCTGTGGATGTGCTGTTCATGTACATGGCGAACATGGCGTGGAACTCTTCCATGAACTCCAAGGGCATGATGGAGATGCTGTCCGCCAAGAACGAGGACGGCAGCTATGTTATTCCGAAGATCATCTATTCCGATGCCTATTCTTCCGAGATGGTGGCTTTTGCCGATCTGATCCTGCCGGATACGACCTATCTCGAGCGGCACGACTGTATTTCCCTGCTGGATCGTCCGATTTCCGAACCTGATGGTGCGGCTGATGCCATCCGCTGGCCCGTTGTCGAGCCGGACCGGGAAGTCCGGGGCTTCCAGTCTGTCCTGCTGCAACTGGGGGGCCGTCTGGGACTGAACGGGATGGTCAACGAGGACGGTAGTCCCAAATACAGGGACTATGCTGATTATATCGTAAACCACCAGCGCAAGCCCGGTGTCGGGCCGCTGGCCGGTTTCCGTGGTGAGGGCAAGGACAAGGAAGGCCGGGGTGAAGTCAATCCGGAACAGCTGGACGACTACATCAAAAACGGGGGCTTCTATGTCTCTCACATTCCGGAAGAGGCACAGTTTTACAAGCATGCGAACAAGGCCTATCAGGACTGGGGTGTCGGCATGGGGCTGTTTGACCATCCCTCGCCGGTGACATTCCAGCTTTATCTGGAGCCGCTGGCGAAGTTCCAGCGTGCGGCTGAAGGCCATGGCGAGCGGGTTCCTCCGGAAATTTACCGTGACCGCATCCACAAGTGCTTTGATCCCCTGCCAATCTGGTACCAGCCGGGTGAGAGCCTGCATCTGGAGGAGCGCGGCGATCTGCAGGAATATCCCCTGCATGCCATCACGCAGCGTCCGGCTGCCATGTATCACTCCTGGGGGACGCAAAACGCCTGGCTGCGTCAGATCCACGGACGCAATCCGCTCTATGTTCCCGGTCACATCTGTGATGATCTGGGGCTGGAAGACGGCGACTGGGCGTGGGTGATCTCTCACCATTCCCGTATCAAGGTCCCGGTTGCCAGAATGGATGCGCTCAACGACAAGACACTCTGGACCTGGAATGCAATCGGAAAGCGCAAAGGGGCCTGGGCCCTGAAGGAAAACGCACCGGAAGCAACCAAGGGGTTCCTGTTGAACCACCTGATCAGTGATCTTCTGCCGCCAAAGGATGATGGCATGCGCTGGAGCAACTCTGACCCGATCACGGGACAGGGGGCCTGGTATGACCTGCGTGTCCGCATCGAGAAGGCTGAGGGAGAAGAACACCAGCTGGAGCCGAACATTCCTGCACAGCGTTCGCCTGTGGGAACCGGACCGGACAAGGTGGAGTACGGAAAGGAGTGGACAAAATGACCAGTCTTCCCCAACAGACAGATCGCAAGCTTGGCCTGGTGATTGACCTCGATACCTGTGTCGGTTGTCATGCCTGTGTGGTCAATTGCAAGGAATGGAATACAGGCGGTTATGGTGCGCCTCTTTCCGATCAGGATGCCTATGGTGCCGAACCGATCGGCAGCTGGCTGAACCGTGTGCATTCCTATGAAGTCACACCGGAAGATGCCCCGGCGCAGATCGTTCACTTTCCACGGTCCTGTCTTCACTGCGAGGATGCACCCTGTGTGACGGTCTGTCCGACAGGTGCCAGTTACAAGCGTGCAGAAGACGGTATTGTTCTGGTCAACGAGGATCACTGTATCGGGTGTGGTCTCTGTGCCTGGAGCTGTCCTTACGGTGCCCGGGAAATGGATGCATCCGAAGGCGTCATGAAGAAATGTACGCTCTGTGTGGATCGTATCTACAACGACAATCTGCCCGAAGAAGACCGTGTCCCGGCCTGCGTTCGGACCTGCCCGGCCTCGGCGCGTCACTTTGGTGATTTTGCCGATCCGGAATCAAATGTCAGCAAACTGGTTGCCGAGCGGGGTGGCATGGATTTGATGCCGGAACAGGGCACCAAACCTGTGAACAAGTATCTGCCTCCGCGTCCCAAGCAAAAGCCGGATGCGGACCTGTCCGGTGCGAAGGCGTCTGAACCCAAAGCAAAAGGCCTGCTGGGCTGGCTTGATTCTGCACTTGAGAAACTGGGGTAAGTGTTATGCATCCAGCTCTTTCTGTAATTTTCTTCACAACCGCTTCCGGCGCAGGCTATGGCATGCTGACCCTGCTGGGTCTTCTGGCTCCGCTTGGTGTGCTGCCCCAGGATCGCTGGTTCGGTGGTATTGCACTTGGTGTTGCACTGGCCTTTATCGTGGCCGGACTGTTGTCTTCCACCTTTCACCTCGGGCATCCGGAGCGGGCCTGGCGGGCCCTGACGCAGTGGCGCAGCTCCTGGCTGTCGCGTGAAGGCGTGCTGGCCCTGCTGACCTTTATCCCTGCGGGACTTTTCGGTCTGGGCTGGGTCGTGCTGGGCAAGCTGGACGACTGGAGCGTCTGGGGCTATCTGGCGGCTGCTCTGGCAATGGTGACGGTCTATTCAACATCGATGATCTACGCTTCCCTGAAGACCATTCGTCACTGGAACAATCGTCTGGTTCCTGTCGGCTATCTTGTTCTGGGCGTGATGACAGGGGCCGTGTTCCTGGTTGCTGTGACAACCTTCTACGGTGCGCAGTCCAACCTGCTGGTTCTGCTGGCCCTCGTTTCGCTGCTGATTGCGACGCTGGTGAAGCTGAAGTACTGGACTGCGGTTGACAATGAACCTGAAAAAAGCGATGCGGGAACGGCAACGGGCCTTGGTTCTATCGGTCGTGTTCGTGCCTTTGAAGCGCCTCATACCTCTGACAACTGGGTCATGAAGGAAATGGGATACCGGATCGGTCGCAAGCACGCAGGCAAACTGAGGAATATTGCCCTGTTGCTGGGGTTTGTTGTTCCTGCCCTGTGTCTCATTGCCATTCTGGCAACCGGTTCGTCTGTCCTTCTGGCTCTCGTTGCTGTTCTGAGTGCGGCAGTGGGTGTTGTGGCCGAGCGCTGGCTTTTCTTTGCCGAAGCCAAACATGTTGTTGGACTTTACTACGGTCGATAGATCCGGCTGCCAGACTGTGAAACAGAAAGGGACGCTTCTTGCGTCCCTTTTTTGCTGTCTGGCCTGTTGTGCAGAAGCGAAAAAAGGCAGGGGGCTTAAGAGGCAGGCTGACGGGCTCTGCTCTGATGACGGGTCAGGAATTCAGGGCAATTGCCTGATTGATTTCCCTGCCGGTGTTGATGGCATGATAGGTCGGGAAGGGGGAGCGCCCGGAAAGATTGATTTCGCGTTTGAGCCATTGCTGTTCTTCCAGCAGACCCAGTGACTGGGACAGGGCGCGATCTGTGATGGTCCCCAGACCTGCCCTGATGCTGGAAAACCGTTCCGGGGCCTCTGTCAGAGCCAGAACAGGCACAGCCCAGCTTCGCCTGACAATGGCAAAAGCCTCATCATTTGGCAGGGTTCCGAGAATTCTGTCGGCCATTGCAGCAACGATCGTCCCCATTATGGTCAGGCGGAATTCCGGGCGCAGAGGGTGTCCGTGGCCCGGGTTTCTCTCCAGCAGTCCAAGCTCGATGAGATGGTTCAAACTGGCCGTAAAGGAGCTGCGGCTTGCCTCTGTTGCAGCCAGCAGAGGAGCCTGACGACCCGGAGTGCCGGAATGGAGAAGGGCCAGGATCTTCAGCGACCAGGTTTTCGATGTAAGCTTGACAAGCAGCGTGATATCCATGAAATATAGTTACTATACTTTTGCTGCAAAAGGAAGCGTCATGTCAGTTGTTTCTCTGGATAACACGATCACTCTGGCCCTTTCAGTGCGTGACAGGCATGCCAGTGCCAAATGGTACGAGGACACTCTTGGTTTCCAGCTGCTCTATCATTTTGATGAAGCCGGGTGGAGCGAGATGCAGACCATGACAGAAGGCGTTACCCTCGGTCTGGGAGAACAGGCTGATCCTGCTCCGGGCAACAGTGTTCCTGTCTTCGGGGTGGCTGATATTGCTGCTGCGCGTACAGCCCTTGAGGCGGTGGGGGTCCGCTTTGACGGTGAAACGGAAACCATCGAGGGAATGGTCAGTACAGCGACATTCTATGATCCGGATGGCAATGCGCTTATGCTGGCACAGGATCTTTCGAAAGAGGGCTAGTCCCTGATCCCTGCTGGCGCGTGATTTCCGGAAAAAAGGAGACAGGCGTAGCAGACAGAAAAAAGCCGCTGTCCGTTTCAGACAGCGGCTTTCGTTCCCCTGAAAGGGAGAAGCTAGATCACTTCGTCTTTCAGATAGTACCAGACATAGGACATGCGTTGCCCCAGACGCCGGAATGGTGTCAGAACCCCGTAGTGGGGCAGGGGCGAGGTGAAGATTGGCAAGGCGCCCAGATCCTTGCCCATTGCCAGATTGGCAAGATGCCGTCCGGCCTGGGCGGAATACATGACACCGTTGCCGCCATACCCGATGGCGTAGAAAACGGACTGACCTTTTTCCGGCTGGAAGATGCGCGGCATCATGTCATGACTGACATCAACCCAGCCCCACCAGCTGTAATCCAGCTCGATCCCTTCCAGAACAGGAAACTTGCGATAGAGGCCCTGCTTCAGAAGATCGAGGTATTTTGCATCCGGTGCGCCCTGGCCTGTAATGGCACTGCGGCTTCCTATCTGGATACGGCCACAGGGTAGCAGACGGTAATAGTGGCGCAGGGTCCGTGTGTCCGTCAGGGGACAGGTGACCTTGATGCCACAGGCTTCGCGTTCTTCCTCTGTCAGGACGCGTGTTGCGATCGAGTTGGACAGCACCGGAATAATCCGGTGCTTGGTCGCTGTGCTCAGCTCGCCGGAGGTATAGCCTCCCGTTGCAACACAGACCGTGTTGGCGCGAACAACTCCCCCCGGAGTGCGGAGATAGTGTTTGCCGTCGCGTTGGGTCCATTCCAGAACAGGGCTGTTCACGTGAACCTTTGCCCCCAGTCTGCGCGCCATTTTCTGGTATCCAAAAGCCAGTTTGGCTGCATGAATACCCGTGCCATGGGGTTCATACATTGCACCGCAGGCTTCCTGGTCCCTGACGTGCTCGGCATGAAGCTCCTCGCGGGAAATCATGCGAACATCATAGCCAAAGGTCTTGTTGAAGAGCTCTGTTTCCGATGTCAGGGCCGACATCATTTTCTGCCGGTGGGCAATGTAGTAGTGACCGCCCGGCTGGGGATCACAGTTGATGTCCTCATCCTCGATCAGATCATTGAAGAGGTCAAAGGCCTCCAGAGTTTCCTGGTGCATGGCCTTGGCGACATCAACACCCCAGCGCTTGATCCACTGGGAGCGCTTGAGGCGACCCGCAGAGATCTGGGCCTGCCCGCCGTTGCGGGTCGAGCAGCCCCAGGCTGTGTTGTTGGCTTCCAGTACAAGGGGTTTTGCACCATGATCCTTGGCCAGATGGATTGCGCAGGACAAACCGGTATAGCCGGAACCAATCACGACGACATCTGTCTCGCAATCAGCTGTGATTGGGCCGTCATCATCCGGAAACTCGCCTACAGTTCCAATCCAGTAGGTCGGGGCATAGTCGGTGTTGTGACCGGGGGTAGCATCGACCAGGGGATCATATGTCGGATCATAGGGTTTCAGATTTGACACGTTTTTCATTGAGGGTGTGCCTTAAATGAGGGGCCTGCTGTTATCAGGCCACTTTGAATGGAGGACGTTGCTTGCGGAATGCGTTTTTCTCGACGATCTTGCCATCTTTGATCTTGAAGATGTCAACACCCTGGGCTTCAACGCGCATGCCTTCGGCATTTGTGCCGATGAAAGTCCACTGGGATACACCGTAGTCGTCGCAGACGAAATGGGAGTGGTTGGCCCACTGGGCATCAGGCATCGCTGTCCATACGCCGACAAAAGCGTTGCGGATTGCCTCGGCACCCTCGATTTTTGTGCCCATGACGGTGTCGCCGGCGACCGGGTAGAAAACACAGTCATCAGAGAAGGGTTTCATCACTGTGTCAACGTCGTGCGCGTTAAACGCGTTGAAGACGTCTTCAAGATCCTTGGCTGTCAGTTTGTCAGACATTTACCTTATTCCTTTTTGCTTTCAGGGCCGGGCCCCGAAGTTTTCATCAAGACAAGAGGGACATGTGTCCTGCCTGTTCGTTGTCTCTAAAACCGGCAGGGTCAAAGTGGCAGACCGTCCTGTTTTCAGGATCAGGTCTGCCCTTTGTATTTTCTTCGATTTCTCAGATCGACTTCTTCATAGAGACTGTTTTCCTTGCGGTCCAGTCCCTTGATTTCCCTTGCTCAGGGGGAGTGTTGTACCTTACGCCTTGCCTTTCCATGGGACGAGGAAGCGTTCTGCAAAACGCATCAGTACATCAATGCCGTAGCCGATCATGCCAATGAGGATAATCCCCATCAGAACGATGTCGGTCAGCTGGAACTTCGATGCGGCGATGATCATCATACCCGCACCCTTCTGGGCTGCAACAAGCTCGGCCGCAACAACGGTACCCCAGCAAACACCCATGGCAACACGTGCACCTGTGAAGATTTCAGGCAGGGAGTTCGGGACGATAACGTGCCACAGAACCTGGCGCTTGTTTGCACCCAGCGAGTAGGCTGCATGAACCTTGGTGATGTTGACGCCCGAAACACCGGCGCGCGCTGCAATGGTCATGACCCAGAGGGACGCGAGGAAGAGCAGAACGATCTTTCCGGTTTCCCAGATGCCGAACCAGATGATCACCAGTGGAATCAGGGCCAGAGGCGGAACCGGGCGCATGAACTCGACAATCGGATCGAACCAGCCGCGCATCCAGCCGGAGAGGCCCATGGCATAACCGAGTGGAATACCGACAAGCGTACCCAGTGTGAAACCGGCGATCACGCGCCACAGCGACCAGCCCAGATGCTCCCAGAGTGTGAAGTTCTGGTAGCCGTCAGAGGCAATGTTGATCAGGCGTGCGACGACCGCTTCCGGAGACGGCAGCCAGATCGGCTCCATCTGCAGGCCGGAGTAAGGGGAGAAATTCAGGGACCCCTTGGCTGTCATGGTGATGCTGCCGTCAGCAACGTCGACCTCTTCCCCGGGAGCAATAGGCTGTCCGTCAACGGCAACGATTTTGACATCGCCGTCATCGTTGCGCTGAACCTTCAGCAGGCCGCTGCGCCATGCCGTCACCTTGGCAACGTCGTTCCTGGCGAAACCTTCGCCCGGCTCCGGATCTTCAAGCTTGACCTTCTCGCCGTCCTTGTGAACCGTGACCATGACGGTGGCATCGTCTGTCTGACCGCTGGCATTTTCCGCTGTGTAGGTAAAGCTGGTCTCGCCAACAAAGGGGCCGGGAACGTGGATGGGCAGCAGTTTGGAACCTGTAAAGGCACCCCAGATCAGGAAGATGACCAGGACAGAGATGATCGAGGCTGTCCGGTCTGCGCGGACTGCACTTTCATCACCGAACGTGACGGTTTTCAGGCTGGTGAAATCCGTTTGCTTGTGCTTGAAGTGGCGGAAGTAGTGCACAGCAAAGTAGCCGCCCAGCAACAGCGAGGCATAAATCAGTAATACACTCAAACCTGTCATGAGTTTGCCTCCGCTGATCCCATAATTTCTTCTTCCATTTCCCAAATCATCGAGAGGATTTCATCACGCGTGCTGGCGAATTCATCAGTCTTTTTCACAGCGCGCAGGTCAAGCCCAACGCCCTGATCGGCAAATGGCAGCCTGTATTCCTTGTGGATGCGACCCGGACGTGGAGCCATGACCAGCAGGCGCTCGCCCAGAAGCAGGGCTTCCTCGACAGAGTGGGTGATCAGGATGACGGTCTTGCCTGTCTCCTTCCAGAGTTTCAGAACCAGACCCTGCATCTTCTCGCGTGTCAGGGCATCAAGCGCACCGAGCGGCTCGTCCATCAGAATCACATCCGGATCGTTGGCGAGGCATCGGGCCAGGGCAACACGCTGCTGCATGCCGCCGGACAGTTCATAGACGGCCTTGTCCTTGAAGTCCTGCAGGCCAACGGTATCCAGCAGGTGTTCCACCAGATCATTCCGTTCCCTGGCCGGCATGTTTTTCATGCTCGGGCCGAACTCGACGTTCTTGCGCACTGTCATCCATTCAAAGAGAGCACCTTTCTGGAAAACCATTCCGCGCTCTGCATCCGGGCCTGTTACATCATGCCCGTTCATTCGGATCTTTCCACTGGTCGGAGCCAGAAATCCTGCAACAATGTTCAGCAGTGTCGTCTTACCGCAACCTGACGGGCCAAGCACAGACATCAGTTCGCCTTTTTTGATTTCCAGCGAGACGTCTTTCAGGGCTTGTACATGTGATCCATTCGGCAGGTCGAAACGCATGGACACATTTTCAATATGGAGACTCCCCATCCGTTCTAAGATCCTTGTTTTTTTGATTGATAAAGGAGGGCGGTGTCGCAATGACACCGCCACAGTCAAGTTAAAGGCTTATTGGGAAGACTATTGTTTGGCGACAGCGTCAATGAAGCTGGCGTTTACATTGGCCTCATAGGAATCCTGAGCTGATTCGATGGAACCGGCATTGGCGAAGACGTCTGCAACGCCTTTCATGAATTCCTGAACTCCGCCGCCAAGCCATTTGTCGCCGGAGACAGACTGGGGATCAGGGAAGGTAAAGGTCCCGATGCTGGCTTCGGCATCGGCAAGCTCCATACCGGCATCTTCAGCGATCACCTGCATCATTTCCGCGCGGCCATCGTTGGAGTTCCATTTCGCGTTGGCATCAGCTGTGACTTTCAGGAACTTGGTCAGAAGTTCAGCTTCTTCAGCCGCGAAATCGCTTGTTGTCGAGATCACGTCGAAGACCAGAATACCGAGCTCTTCCTTCTCGGCACCTGTCAGAAGAACATTGCCGTGTTCCTGCATGCGGCGCAGACCGCCACCGAAACCACAGACGAAGTCGAGGTTGCCCTGTGCGAAGGCAGCAGCACCTTCGGCAGGCGCCATGTCAACGATCTCCATGGTGCTGATGTCGACCTTGAAGTGTTCCATCTGCTTCAGGAAACCGTAGTGGGCAGCAGTACCGATCGGAATACCGACACGCTTGCCTTCGAGTTCCTTGGCATTGGTCTTGTCGATTTCGAGGCTGTCAGCAACCACACAGTTGTCGTTGTCGGAGTAGCTGACGGCCACATCGACGATTTGCAGATCCTGACCGGCAGACGCTGCAATAACAAATGGCGGGAGACCCTGACTCAGAGAAATCTGGACATCACCGGATGCCATGGAAGCAGACATCGCAGTACCTGTGTCGAAGGAAACCCAGTTGATTGGAATACCAAGGGCTTCTTCATAAAGTCCCTGAACCTTTGCGTATTGGAACGGCATCGGCCACTCCAGGAAGTAGGCAACAGTGAGCTCGTCCGCAGCCATCGCTGCGTTTCCACCCATTACAAGTGCCATAGTTGCTACAGCACCGCGCAGCTTCCGTTTATTCAGCATTGATTTCTCCTTGTTCATTTTGTCTCTGCCAGAGCCGTCTGGCGTCTCATCAAGAGATTTTTTATTGCCCACTGTTGACGGGGCGGACGCTTATTGTGCCAAAGTTGGTACACTTTGTCGCGTCTCTTAAAAAAACCTTAAAGAAGAAAGTAAAGCTCGCAACAGAAAGACTGATCTGGATCACTCTATTTGATCATCTGGACCACTTGGTGTGGCGAACTTTTTTCCCTCGAATGAATTAAAGCGCTGAAATCATTAAGAAGGCAAGCCCCTAAACGACTGTATTTGTTGTCAAGGCGGTTGGGTTCGCATTGAAAAAAGAGAGTGAATCGTGAAAAAAAAATTGATTTTTTCATGTCTGCCCATAAGCTGTTGTGAAAATTTCGAAGAAAATTTCATGTTTGGATTGGCTTGATCTCACGGATGACAAAGCAAAACAGTATTGGCGAAGATATACGGGCGCTCCGGAACACACGCAAAATGCGGCTGACCGAGCTTGCGGAAAGGCTCCAGTGTTCGGTGGGCTGGCTTTCGCAGGTTGAAAGGGACATCTCGACACCCAGCCAGGCTGTTCTGGAGCAGATTTCGGATGTTTTCGAGGTACCGTCGTCCATCTTTTTTGAAAAGGGCACGGTGCCTGACCGGGAAAAGGGACGGATTGTCCGTGCTGAAAACAGACGGGCCTTTGGCGAGAGGGTCGATGGTCTGGTTGAATCGCTGATTTCTCCTGATCTGACAGACAGCTTCGAAATGATTCATTCTGTTTTCCAGCCGGAAACCAGCCGTGACGAGATTGTTCAGCGCCCAACGCAGGAGCTGGCCTATATCGTCTCCGGGCGTCTGGATGTCTGGATTGACGGGGAGGCCTTTACGTTGGGAGCCGGTGACAGCCTGCGTATCCGTGGCGAACCCTTCCGCTGGGCAAACCCCTACAAGAAACCTGTTGTTGCAATCTGGGTGATTTCCCCACCTGTTTACTAAGGATTACCTTCATGTCCGTACCTTCTACTGCGCGCGTTGTCATTATTGGCGGTGGTGTTGTCGGGGTTTCCACCCTCTATCATCTGGCCAAGGCAGGCTGGAAAGATTGTGTGCTGCTTGAAAAGAACGAACTGACGGCCGGCTCAACATGGCACGCGGCCGGTAACTGTCCGAACTTTTCAACAAGCTATGCTGTGATGAACATGCAGCGTTATGGCCTCAAGCTTTACCGTGGCCTTGCTGACGAGGTGGATTATCCCATCAACTATCACGTCACTGGTGCGGTGCGTCTGGCACACAGCCAGGAGCGTATGATGGAGTTCGAGCATGTTGCCTCCATGGCGCGCCACCAGGGGCTGCAAATGGATATCTGTACCCCGGAGGAGCTCCAGCAGCATTTCCCCTTCATGGAACTGCACGATCTGGAAGGGGGGCTGTGGGACCCCCTCGACGGTGATATCGACCCGGCACAGGTGACACAGGCCATGGCCAAGGGCGCACGGGCGCACGGCGGCAACATCCTGCGCTTCACACCGGCAACGGGTGTCAGCCGGGACAACGGCGAGTGGGTCGTCCACACGGAAAAGGGTGATATCCGCTGTGAATATGTCGTCAATGCTGCCGGATACTATGCGGCCCGTGTCGGGGAGTGGTTCCTGCCCTATGGAGGGCGCTCCGTTCCACAGGCTGTCATGAGCCACCAGTATTTTCTGACGGAATCCATTCCGGAAGTTGAAGCCTGGACGAAGGCCAACGGCCGCAAGCTGCCAATGGTCCGCGATGTTGACACCTCCTATTACCTGCGTCAGGACACAACCGGGTTCAACCTCGGCCCATACGAGCGCAACTGTCAGGCGGCCTGGGTTAATCCGAACGATCCGATGCCCGAGGACTTCAGCTTCCAGCTTTATCCGGATGATCTGGACCGTCTGGAATGGTACATCATGGATGCGATCGAGCGTGTTCCGCTGCTGGGCACACAGGGTGTCAGCCGGAACATCAACGGTCCGATCCCCTATGCACCGGATGGTCTGCCGATGATCGGGCCAATGCCGGGTGTTCCCAATGCCTTTGAAGCCCATTCCTTTACCTTTGGTATTGCGCAGGGTGGTGGCGCCGGAAAGGTTGCTTCCGAATGGATCATGCATGGCCAGACAGAATGGGACATGTGGGCTGTCGATCCGCGTCGCTACACGGATTACACGGACCGCGACTACAACGTTTCCAAGGCTCTGGAAGTCTATGGGCACGAGTATGCGATGCACTTCCCGCATCATGAATGGCCTGCCGGCCGCAACCGCAAGCTGTCCCCCAATGATGACAAAATTCGCTCTCTTGGCGGGCAGATGGGGTCCTACAACGGCTGGGAGCGCGCAAACTGGTTCGCAAAGGCGGGGGATGATACCTCTGAAGAGTCCACGCAGACCTGGGCGCGTTCAGGCCCGTGGGAGCAGCGCATCAGGGAAGAGTGTGAAGCTGTCCGTGATGGCGTTGGTGTTCTCGACCTTCCCGGTTTTTCCCGCTTTGCCCTGAGCGGAGAGGGTGCTGCCGAGTGGCTTCGTGGCAAGGTTGCCGGTTCCCTTCCGAAAGCCGGTCGCATGACGCTGGGTTATTTCCCGGACAGCGACGGGCGGGTGCTGACGGAAATGTCCATCATTCGTCATGACGAGGATGACTTTACGCTGATCACAGCTGCTGTTGCGCAGTGGCATGATTTTGAGGTCCTGCAATCCGATTTGCCTGAAGGGCTGTCCCTGAGTGATCGTACGGCCGAGGTTTCCACTCTTGTTGTCACCGGTCCAAAATCGCGTGACTTGCTGGCGCAGCTTTCAGAGGCTGACCTTGGGGCGGGCTGGCTGACCCACCAGAAAGCTGTTGTTGCGAGCAAGGATGTCATGCTGGTGCGTGTGTCCTTTGCGGGCGAGCTGGGCTGGGAAATCCATGCTGCCATGGATGATGTTGCGGAAATCTATGCTGCTGTTCTGGAAGCAGGCGCGACACCGTTCGGAATGTATGCCCTGAATTCCATGCGTATTGAAAAGGGATACCGCAGCTGGAAAGGAGATCTTTCGCTGGATTACTCCTTGCTTGAATCTGGACTGGAACGCTTTGTGAAGCTTGACAAACCTCAGGAATTTCCGGGCAAGCAGGCTTTGAAAGCAGAACAGGAACGCGGTGCGGCCAAGGGTTTTGTTACGCTGATTGTTGACGCTGGTGACTATGACGCGCCTTATATGTCGGTGCTGTGGTCCGGTGACCGGATGGTCGGGGAGGTCACTTCCGGCGCCTGGGGTCACCGTGTGAATGCCTCGATTGCACTGGGTGTGGTCAAAAGTGAATTCACAAAGCCGGGCACCGAGTTTGACGTTGAAATCTATGGTCGCCGTTACAAGGCCAGAGTGCAGGAAAACACTGTGCTCTGGGATCCGGAAAACAAACGTATCTCTGCATAAAAATCTATAAAATCAGGAGGCTATCTTGTCTGTTCCCTCTAAAGCCCGTGTGGTCATTATCGGTGGCGGTGTCATCGGTTGTTCCGTGGCCTATCACCTCACCAAGAAAGGCTGGAGTGATGTTGTCCTGCTGGAGCGCAAGCAGCTGACATCCGGTACAACCTGGCACGCTGCGGGACTGATTGCCCAGCTGCGTGCGACACAGAACATGACGCGTCTGGCGAAATACAGTCAGGAGCTTTACGGCTCTCTCGAGGAGGAAACCGGTGTTGCCACCGGTTTCAAGCGCAACGGTTCCATCACTGTTGCCCTCAGCGAGGAACGCAAGGAGGAAATCTTCCGCCAGGCGTCCATGGCGCGGGCCTTTGGTGTCGAGATCCACGAAATTTCGCCCGAGGAGGTCAAGGCCAAATACGAGCATCTCAATACGGAGGATGTGCTGGCCGGGGTCTATCTGCCGCTGGATGGTCAGGGTGATCCTGCAAACATCGCTCTGGCGCTGGCCAAGGGTGCGCGTCAACGCGGTGCGAAGGTTCTCGAGCACACCAAGGTCACCGGCCTGCAGAAGCAGGGGCGCCGTGTCACGGCTGTCGAATGGGAAAATGAAGAGGGCAGCGGTGTCATCGAATGTGACATGATTGTCAACTGTGCGGGCATGTGGGGACATCAGGTCGGACGCATGGCGGGCACAAATGTCCCGCTGCATGCCTGCGAGCACTTCTACATTGTGACTGATGCGATCGAGGGACTTCAGCAGCTTCCTGTTCTGCGTGTTCCGGATGAGTGCGCATACTACAAGGAAGACGCCGGCAAGATCCTGCTGGGGGCTTTTGAGCCGAATGCAAAGCCATGGGGTATGGACGGTATTCCGGACAACTTCATGTTTGATCAGCTGCCGGAGGATTTTGACCACTTCGAACCCATTCTGGAGGCGGCTGTGAACCGCATGCCTCTTCTGGCGGAAGCGGGCATCCATACTTTCTTCAATGGTCCGGAGAGTTTCACGCCGGATGATGCCTATCACCTTGGACTTGCGCCGGAAATGGACAATGTCTGGGTGGCTGCCGGTTTCAACTCTATCGGCATTCAGTCTGCCGGTGGTGCCGGTATGGCCCTTTCCGAGTGGATGGACAGTGGTGAAAAGCCGTTTGATCTGGGGGATGTCGATATCTCCCGCATGCATCCGTTCCAGGGCAACAAGACCTACCTGTACGAACGCTCCAAGGAGACGCTGGGGCTGCTCTATGCCGATCACTTCCCCTATCGCCAGAAGGCAACAGCGCGCGGTGTACGCAGAACGGCATTGCACGAACATCTGGAAGCCCGGGGCGCTGTCTTTGGCGAGCTGGCCGGCTGGGAACGTGCGAACTGGTATGCCGATGAAGGACAGGAGCGTGAGTATCAGTACAGCTGGAAACGCCAGAACTGGTTCGAGAACTCTGCACGTGAACACAGGGCCGTTCGTGAGAATGTCGGTCTCTATGACATGAGTTCCTTTGGCAAGATCCGGGTCGAAGGCCCGGATGCGGAGGCCTTCCTGAACTATGTTGCTGCGGGTGACTATTCTGTTCCCGTTGGCAAGATCGTTTACACCCAGTTCCTGAACAGCCGCGCGGGTATCGAGGCCGATGTCACTGTGACGCGTCTGTCCGAAACCGCCTATCTGGTGGTGACACCGGCTGCGACGCGTCTGGCGGATGAAACCTGGTTGCGTCGTCATGTCGGCGATTTCCGTGTCGTGATCACGGATATGACCAACGCAGAAACGGTGATTGCCGTCATGGGGCCAAATTCCCGCAAGCTTCTGCAGGCGGTGTCTCCGAATGATTTCAGCAATGCCGTCAATCCTTTCGGAACGGCGCAGGAAATCGAACTCGGGATGGGACTGGCCCGCATTCACCGTGTCACCTACGTGGGTGAACTGGGCTGGGAGGTTTATGTTTCCAATGACATGGCTGCCCATGCCTTTGAAACACTCTGTGAGGCGGGGCAGGACATGGGGGCCAAACTCTGTGGCATGCACATGATGGATTCCTGCCGGATCGAGAAGGCTTTCCGCCACTTTGGTCATGACATCACCTGTGAGGATCATATCCTCGAAGCCGGACTTGGTTTCGCCGTGAAGAAGGACAAACCGGACTTTATTGGTCGTGATGCGGTTCTGCGCAAGCAGGATGAGGGACTGAAAAACCGGATGGTCCAGTTCCGTCTGACAGATCCGGACCCTCTGCTGTATCACGCCGAGCCGATCATTCGTGACGGGGAGGTTGTAAGCTTCCTGACAAGTGGGAACTACGGGCACACACTGGGTGGAGCCATTGGACTTGGCTACGTTCCCTGCGAAGGGGAAAGCGCCGAACAGCTGCTCTCTTCCACCTACGAGATCGAGGTGGCAGGCCGGCGTGTGAAAGCCGAGGCATCACTGAAGCCGATGTATGATCCGAAGTCCGAGCGCGTTAAGGCCTGATTTTCAATCGGGGAAAAACCTGTAAAGAGGCCCGTAACCGGGCCTCTTTTTTTGTGTCGTTTTCAGGAAATTCTTCAGTGTGCAGTGCGGGGGATCAGGCTGCCGAGGGTTTTCAGACCGGTCTCGATGTGTGTTCCGGTAATGGAGGTGAACCCCAGTCTGATGAAGCGTTTTCCGGCTTCCGGTGACGTGAAGAAAATGTCTCCGGCTTCAATCAGGACGCCTTTGTTCCGGGCGGCTTTCTGAAGTTCCTGGCCGTCACAGTTTTCCGGCAGCCTGATCCAGAAACTCATGGAACCCTTTTCATATTCAAACGCGCAGTCCGGCATCACCTGGGGGAGCAGGTTCCTGATCAGCTCTGCACGCTGTGCCAGGATTTTTCCGTTGCGTTCGAGGTGCTGTGTGTAGTGCCCCAGAGCGATGAAGGTTGCCAGAATGCGCTGATTGTTTGAGGGAGGATGACGCATGATCAGGCGTCGAAGCACCCGCAGCTCCCGGATCACATCCGGAGCGGCAACGATGTAGCCGATGCGCAGACCCGGGGCGAGGGACTTTGAAAAGCTGCCTGTGTAGATGATACGTCCATCCTGATCCAGACTCTTGAGCGAATTGGGTTTGACGCTTTCATCAAGCATCATGTCCGCTTCATAGTCATCCTCAATGAGCACAATGTCATGGGCGATGGCCTTGCGCAGAACTTCCCGGCGCCTTTCCGCAGGCATGGTCACTGTGGTCGGGCAGTGCTTGTTTATGGTCAGAAAGGCAACACTGCAGGCGCTGAAGTCTGCGTTCGGTATGACGCCTTTTTTGTCCACGGCAAGGGCCTGTTCCGTGGCGGGGCTCATCTGAACCATGTTGCGGATGTCCGGATAGCCGGGGTCTTCAAAGCCTATTTTGCTGCCTGCCTTGCCGAAAAGCTGAACCAGCATGGACAGGGCCTGCTGGGAGCCCAGTGTGATCAGGATTTCATCGCGCTGGGCGAAGATACCACGCCTGGGCAGAACCTGAACGCAGAGCTGTTCGATCAGTTCGGGATCATCATCGTCAATCCGGTCGCCGGCCCAGTGGGAAATCTCGCTGACACTGGAGGTTGCCCGGATGGCTTCGCGCCAGTCGTTGGTCGGGAAGATGGCCGGATCAAACTGTCCGTACAAAAAGGGGTAGGAATGCTGCTGCCAGTCCCTGCTTTTTTGCAGGTGGCGAAGCTGTGATGGCGCGACGGCAAAACTCTCCGGCCAGTTTGTTTTCTGGCGGCTGGAGATAATGCGCGACGGAGCAGGCAGGATATCAGCGGCAACGAAGATACCGCTGCGATCCTTGGAGATCAGAAAACCGTCATCAATCAACAGCTTGTAGGCTGCTGTCACGGTGTTTCTGGCGACGCCGACCAGACCGGCGAGGTGCCGGCTGGACGGCAGTTTGTCGCCCTTTTTGATGATGCCCGTTTCAATGGCCAGAACCAGGGAACGCCTGATCTGGATATTGAGGGCCTGCCCCTTGCGGTCCAGGTTTTTGAACACCTGCTGCCAGGTCACATCCGGATGCGAATGGCCTGTTGAGTTGTAACTCATTGTCTTTCCCTGTTTTCCGGAAAGCCTCAGAGTTTATTTTTCACTCTTCGGGCTTGCCCAGAACATGCTTTTTGATTTTTCGAATGCTGTACCAGACAATCCCGGCAACCAGAGGTACGGACAGAGCCACACCGGTTTCATAGGAGATCGGCAACAAGCCTTCGGCCTTGAGGCCTTTCAGTGCATAGCCAAACAACCCTACCAGATAATAACTGATTGCGACAACGGACAAACCCTCGACTGTTTCCTGCATGCGCAGTTGCAGTTGAACACGCTTGTTCATGGAGGCCAGCAGATCGCGGTTCTGTTCTTCCAGTCCGACTTCCACGCGCGCGCGCAAAAGGCTTGCAACGCGGCTGACCCGTTTCGACAGGGCCGTTTGCCGCGAGGCTGTGTAGGTGCAGGTTTTCATGGCAGGTTCCATGCGACGCAGCATGAATTCCGAGAAGGTCTGCAATCCGCCCAAACGAATTTCCCGCAGCTCGTCCAGCCTGTTCTTGAAGATGTTGTAATAGGCCTGTGTTGCACCGTAGCGATAGCTGGTTGAGGCCGAGATCTCCTCGATTTCAGCCGCCAGCTGGGACAGGTGGTTGAGCAGTGCTGCATCGCTGGAGCCACTGTGTTCGGCCATACCGGTTGCAATCTCGGCCACGCCGGAGCCGATGGCGCGAATGCGGGGGCTGGTTGCACGTGCCACAGGAAGCGCAAGCAGCGCCATCATTCTGTAGGTTTCGATATCCAGAAGACGCTGACACAGGCGTCCGGCCTGTTTGGGTTCCAGATCAATGTCCTGCACCAGCATGCGGGTAAAGCCGTCATCGTGGAGCCTCAGGTCTGACCAGGCTTTTGCCGCGCCGTCCTGAACCTTGCTTCCCACATAGGGATTGCCCTTGAACAGGCGTTCGATGCGGTCGTGGGTTGCACAGCCCTTTTCGCGGTTTTCAAACACCATATGGACTGCAGAGAGCAGTCTGCCGGGGGTGGCTTCCAGCCACGGCCTGGGGACATAGTCCAGAATGGTTTCCCGGAAGGGGTCGTCTTCATCCAGCTTGGAGTTGTCCTTGCCGTAGAAGGTATAGGAACTGAATTCCGTATGCCGCTCCCAGCGAAGGGAAAAGGCCCCGAAATCGGCAATCAGGTGATTGGTTCCCAGAGCGGGAGGAGGGACGTTGTACTTCCTGCACAGCTTGCAGATGTGTTCGTGATCTTCGCTGTAGCTGTCTTCGCTGCCAAGCATCGAAAGGTGTGATATGCGGGCCGGAACTTCAAGAGGCCGGTATGGTCTGGCGCGAAGCTCGTTTACGAGATCCTCGCGCAGACGGTGTTCAGTCAGTTTCAATGACATCTTTAACTCTGCTACTTTTATTGGGCCAACTTGCGGAATTTGTTTTTGGTCCGTCAAGCCGCCGTTTGGGGACAGGCTAATCATTGAACAGACTGATTGATAAACACAACAACTACATTGTTTGTTTAAGGATTTTTTTGCAGATCACGACAAAAATATGGCTTTGAGGGGTTTCTTTGTCTCTTGACCTTGCAAGCGCGGTTGTGCTTCTTGGAAAAAAAGAACGATGACTTCGTGGAAGAATACAATGTCCGAACTGAAAAAAGTGTTTATTGATGGTGAAGCCGGAACAACAGGTCTGCAGGTGCGCAATCGCCTGGAGAACCGAAGCGATATCCGCCTGCTGTCCATCGATCCTGCGCTGCGAAAGGATGCAGAGGCACGCAAGGCACTTTTGAACGAGGCCGATCTTGTCATTCTTTGTCTGCCGGATGATGCAGCGCGCGAAGCGGTTGCCCTGATTGATAACCCGGAAACACGGGTCATTGATGCCAGCACGGCCTATCGGGTCGATCCGGACTGGGACTATGGCTTCCCGGAAATGACAGCAGAGCAAAGCCGGAAGATTGCAAACTCGAAGCGTGTCAGCAATCCCGGCTGCTATCCAACAGGTGCCATTGCCCTGATCCGCCCTCTGGTTGATGCGGGGCTGCTGGGCGAGGGCAGCGCCCTGATGGTCAATGGTGTGTCCGGTTATTCGGGTGGTGGCAAGGCTCTGATTGCCCTGCATGAGGGTGATGATATCGAGCCCTACGGTGCTTATGGTCTCGGTCTTGGTCACAAGCATGTGCCGGAGATGACAAAGCACAACGGACTGCAAACCTCGCCGATCTTTACGCCGGCTGTCGGTCACTATGCCCAGGGTATGCTTGTTTCTGTTCCGCTGCATGCGCAACAGCTCAATGGAGACTTTTCTCTGGAGCGGATCCATTCTGTTCTGGCAAGACACTATGAAGGATCGCTTTTTGTGAAGGTGATGCCTCTGGGGGATGATGCATCGCTGGAGCGAGGTGCTTTCCTGCGTCCGGATGCGATCAACGAGACAAACCGGCTTGAGCTTTTTGTCTATGGCAATGAGGCTGCGGGGCAGGCTCTTCTGGTGGCTCGCCTGGACAATCTGGGCAAGGGGGCTTCCGGTGCGGCAGTGCAGAATCTCAACCTGATGCTTGGCCTTCCCGAAGACGCAGGCCTGACAGCCTGATCAGACGGTCGGATTTGATCAAACAGCGGAGCCGGAACTTCTGGCGACGCTGTTGTTGTGGTAGGTCGGAACCGTGATCGTGACCGTTGTGCCCTTGTAAAGCTCGCTTTGAATGGTGAGCTTGCCACCCTGTGCTTCCACAAGGCGTTTTGACAGGGCCAGACCAAGCCCGACACCATCGTGATTGCGGGTCAGGGTGTTCTGGCTCTGTTCGAAAGGCAGAAGGATCTTCTCGATATCCTTTCCTGCAATTCCGACACCGTTGTCCTGAATGTGGAAGGCGATCATGTCTTCACGTGAATGGTCGCAGAAAACCCTGATTTCCCCGCCACTCTTTGTGAATTTGATGGCGTTGTTCAGCAGGTTGATGATGACCTGTTTGAGGTGCTGCGGATCGGCGTAGAGGGTCTGGTCGCGCTCATAGCAGGGCCAGACCAGCTTCAGCCCCTTTTCCTTGGCCTTGTGTGTTGTCAGCCTCAGGCAGCTTTCGATGATTTCATTGCTGGAAACCCGGGCAGCTTCCGGCGTCAGCTTGCCCGCTTCAATGACGGAGATATCCAGAATGTCATTGATCAGCGAGAGCAGGAAGGTTGCGGAATACTCGATGTCCTTGATGTAGTTTCTGTATTTTTCCTGTCGGATTTCGCCGAAGAGCTGGTTGGACATGATGCTCGAAAAGCCGATGATTGCGTTCAGCGGTGTGCGCAGTTCGTGGCTCATGTTGGCCAGAAATTCTGACTTGGCCTTGTTTGCGCTGTCGGACAGCTGTTTTTCCCGCTCCAGATCCCTGCGGTTCTGATCGGCTTCAATGGCCTGTTTGCAGGCTTCCGAGCAAAGCTTGATAAAATGCTCCTGCTCTTTGGAGGGCAGGCGGTTTTGCCGACAATAGATCGCAAAGGTTCCAAGGGTTTTCTGGTTGCTGCTGATCAGGGGATAGGACCAGCAGGACCTGTAGCCGGTCGGTTTGACAATTTCTGCGAAAGGAGCCCAGTTCGGATGGTTTTGCAGATCGTCTATGATCACCGGTTGCTGAAGGGCTGCTGCCGCGCCGCAGGAACCGACGTTCTCGCCGATTGTGACGCCGTCTATGATGGCCTTGTAGTCTTCCGGCAGGCTGGGACCGGAGGTGCTGCGCAGATGGATTTCATTTTCCAGAAGCATGATGGAGCAGTGGAGTTCCGGGAAGCAGGCCTCGAGATTGAAAGCAAACTCGTCAAAGATCTTCGGGAGGTTTTCTGCATCCGAGCTTCGTTTCAGCAGCAGGTTGCAGGCTTCCAGAATCTTTTCGCTCAGAACGGTAAAGGTAATGTCGTAGCTGATTGAGACAATGTTCTTCTGACCGCTGTCGGGGCAGGTGATGGGTGTGATCTGGATGTCTTCCCAGAAGAGGTCGCCGTGCCTGTCCTGTTTGCAGAGCCTGCCGCGCCACTGATCGTTGTTGTCCAGCCTGTTCCAGATCTGTTCGTAAAAGGCAGGATCGTGGCAGGGAGGACGGAATTTCTTTGCGCTTGCTCCGATCAGTTCCTGTTCGGAATAGCCGGTTCTGTCACAGAAGTTCCTGTTGACCGACAGGTAAATTCCCCCGGCATCCATCACGGTCAGATTTGCATGCTGATCAACGAGCGAGAGGATGTGCCCGCCAGGGACGACATCAAGCATTTTCTTCAAAAAAGCAGAGCTATCATAATTCGTGACAGGCGTTTGGGACACAGGACTTTATTCCGCATAGGTTTTGATGTTCCGAATTTAGACAGGAAGAATAAAGGAGAGCTTAAAGGATCGTGGCAAAAAATGTTTTTTGCGTCAGGCCTCAAGATCAATCTGCTGTCCAAGATTGTCATCCCTGTACTCATCATCCTTCGGGTTGTAGTGGCGTGAGCCACGCCCTTTGTTGCTGTCCTCCACGGCTCTTTTGCTGTCTGTTTTGGCGTGGTTTGTTTTTTTTGTCGCGTTTTCCGTGGGCGCAATCGGGCTCACCACGGGCTGTACGCTTGGGGGAATGGGGACTATCGGCATCTCCTTACCTCGCAACTCCAAATCGGATCAGTTTATGTTCTGCCTTCAGACCTGTTGCTTATAGAGTCTACCATATTTTCGTGAAAAAGACATTTGAATCGCAAAAGGCAACTTGTGATGTGCTGCCTATTGTCAATGCAGGTTTGGGCTTTACATATTGCTTGGGGCCTGTGAAAAGAGGTCCCACAGGAATTCAAGCGAAAGGTATCAGTCGTGAAACCAGATGAAATCACACGTGTTGAAAAGTATTTGCAGGATGCCTTTTCCAATCAGGGCATTGCTTTGGATCGCTCTACACGCAAGGCGGATTCAATTGAAGTGACGCTGGCTGGCGAATTTATCGGTGTTGTTTACCGCGATGAGGAAGAAGGGGATCTGTCCTTTTCATTCAATATGGCAATCCTCTCCGAAGATCTGCCTCCAGCCTGATCATGCTGCAAAAGCTGACGACGAAAAAAGCAGGGCCCGGGTGGCTCTGCTTTTTTATGTGCAGCAAAAAAAACAAGGTGACCGGATGGTCACCTTGAAAGTTTGTTGGTTGCATTGGGGTGTTGAATGCATTCCAGATGTTTAGTCCGCAGCTCAACCTCTTTAATGGAGAAAGCAAGCATCTGAACCGGGAAGAATTCAACAAAAACACAGTACTGCAGTTATTTCCGGTATTGGTGTGTTGTTTTTGTGTCCGGTGTTTGCCTCAAATTTTCCTGTCTGCCCTATGCAGGTAACAGGTGTTCGGGATGTCGCTTCCTGCCCTGCTGACCGATTCCTGATTCGCTTTGATGTTTTTCGATTCAGAAAGGCTTTCCAGAGGGGAAATCGGGGGGAAAAAGGTGCAAATTCACAGATTTAGGTGCCTTTGAGAGAGGTGAAGGAAGAAATTTTCACATTCCTTTCATTTTTCATTTGCCCTTTGGAAAAAGGTCGTTATATATCCACCCCAGCAAGGCGGTGAGCCAAGCTTTAAATCATGTTGCGGCCGTGGCGGAATTGGTAGACGCGCAACGTTGAGGTCGTTGTCCGGGTTTCCGGGTGGAGGTTCAAGTCCTCTCGGCCGCACCAATGGTTTGAATGCTTTCCTGCTTTGAGATACGCGGTTGTGGCGGAATTGGTAGACGCGCTAGCTTCAGGTGCTAGTTCTCGTATGGGAGTGGAGGTTCAAGTCCTCTCAACCGCACCATACTTTACATATGGATCCCTTTTGGGGATATCTGATTGATGCGCTGCGGTTGTGGCGGAATTGGTAGACGCGCTAGCTTCAGGTGCTAGTTCTCGTATGGGAGTGGAGGTTCAAGTCCTCTCAACCGCACCAATCAGAACATGATGCACAGTCCTGCCGGGATTGTGCTTTTTTGATTCCGGATCCCTTTTCCTGCTTTCATCTTGTCGGACAAAAGCGTATCACGGTCATAATTTGTGCAAAATCTCCATGTTATTTCAAAGATGAAGCCCCATATCAGAGGGTGTGTTCTTTGGGATGAGACAGGTTTTCAGGGAAGGTTTGAACAGGGTGGCCGGAAAGCAGAGTGACAAGAGTGGTAAGCAGGTCCGCGTCAAGGGACTGCGTTCAACCTTTCTGGAGAGGGTTCGCTACTATTTCTTTGCAGGAATACTGGTCACGGCCCCGCTGGCGATCACCTTCTGGCTTGTCTGGAAATTTGTGACCTTTGTGGATTCCCAGGTGCGTCCCTACATTCCTGCCCAGTGGAACCCGGAAACCTATTTGCCTTTTGGTCTTCCCGGTCTGGGGCTGATTGTTATTGCGCTTGTCCTGATTTTGATCGGGTTCATGACCGCCGGCTTTCTGGGGCGTTTCCTGACACGGGTCAGTGAAAGCGTGGTCAAGCGCCTGCCTCTGGTCCGGTCTCTCTACAGCTGGGTCAAGCAGGTGATTGAAACGGTGCTGTCCCAGAAGTCCTCGGCGTTTCGGGAGGTTGTTCTGGTTGAGTATCCCTGTCGCGGTTCCTGGGCTGTCGGTTTTATCACCGGAGAAACCAAGGGAGAAGTGCAGGAACTGACAGACGACACCGTGGTCAATGTCTTTGTGCCGGCAACGCCAAACCCGACGACAGGCTTTTTGCTCTTTATCCCGGCACAGGATGTGCACCATCTCGACATGTCTGTTGAGGAGGGGATCAAGCTGGTGATTTCCGGCGGCATTGTCACGCCTGCTGTCTTGAAGGAGCTGGAGGAGCAAAAGGCCGAGCGGGAAAGTCGTGAGGCGCGAAACAACCGGATCAAGGCCAAGAGAGAGCGCAAGCAGAAGGAAGAGGAAAGCAAGCGTCAGCACCGTTCCGGACTTCTGGTGCGTCTGCGGAACTACTTCTTTGCAGGCATGCTGATTACAGCGCCGATCGGGATTTCAATCTGGCTGACCTGGGAGGTTATCCTTCTGATTGATGCCCAGGTTATTGCCTATGTTCCATTGGCCTGGCGTCCCGAAAACTATCTGCCTTTTGCCGTGCCGGGGGTCGGGGTCGTCGGGATTTTCCTGTTCCTCGTGATTGTCGGCTTTTTCACGGCGGGTATTCTGGGGCGCACCCTGATCAATCTCAGTGAACGCCTGCTGGATCAGATGCCGGTTGTCAGGACGCTTTACGGTGCCCTGAAGCAGATCATGGAGACAGTGTTCAAGCAGCAGTCCAGAGCCTTCAGCGAGGTTGTGCTGATCGAATATCCCAGAAAGGGCTCCTGGGCTCTCGGTTTCTATACAGGAGACTCCCATGAGGATATCCGGGAGATCTCTGCCGAGGAGTCCGTCAATGTCTTCCTGCCGACAACACCGAACCCCACCTCGGGCTTTTTGCTGTTTGTGCCGCGAAAGGAAGCCCAGATCCTCTCCATGACCGTGGAAGAGGGGATCAAGATGGTGGTTTCCGGGGGGATTGTCACGCCTGAAAACAGGGCTGCAGGAAAACCTGCCAAAAAGTAATGAATAACTCTATCGCTATATGTGTTTTCAAGGGGAGCCTCCGGTGAGGCTCCCTTTGTATTTTGGGCTTTTATAAATGGGAATATAGTTCTCATTTGTGCTTGGTAACACGTAAATATAACACATATTGCTGTTGTTTTTTCGAAAAAGCCCGTTGCTTTGAAAAGCGGTGCATAGGAATATACTCATAGATAATTTTAGGTATTTTTGCGTCTTTTTTTAGGGGCAGAAACTGATCTCCGCGGGAGATCCTGAGAAAGCTTTGGGGAGCCAATCCAATGGTTGATGGTATCAAGAACAATGGTGTGTCTGTTGCTTCTGATGTAAATGACGACACTGTTCGGGGCAGTGAGGCTGATAACAGTCTTGTCGGTCAGGCGGTTTTGCAGCTGGGTCTGCCAGCTTCCGGTTCTTCGGAAATCATCGCAGCCGAGCCCGGACAAAGTTACGAACTGAACTTTGACGCAGGTGCTGCAACACCTTCCGTATCCGGTTCTGACTTTATCCTGTCCTTTGATACCACGGGTGATGGTGCAAATGATGCAAGCATCGTTTTCCAGAACCTGGTCGATGTGGCTCAGGATGCCAGTGGGGCGGCCATTCCTGATCTTGTTGTGGACGGAACAGTTATTCCTGCCGATCAGCTGATCGAGCAGGTGATCGCGCTCGCGGCCGAGGACGGCACGCTTGAGACTGCAGCCGGTGCCGGTCCTGCCCTTGGTGGTGGTGGTTCCAGCTATAATGACGATCTGGGCTCCATTATTGATCTCCTCAACCCGCAAGGGCCTCTGGGCGGTACCGAGCTGGCTTTCACCGTACCGGGCATCGCTGCCGAGACACCTGACCCGGCAGAAGGCACTTTCACACTGACCTTCACCACAACAATCACCGAAGCTCCTGAAGGCGGTATTACCGGTACCTTCGCTGGCGGCTTTGAGGACGGTCTTCCCAACCAGCACGTCAACTTCGACACACCTGCTGATGATCTGAGTGATGGCGATGAGGGAACCAACGATGATCCTTTCGAGGGCGGTAGCGCAGAGGCCTTTTCCGCGCCAATGCAGCTGGTCTTCAACTTTGTTCCTTCTGACAACGAGACCCTTGATTCCGTAACAATCACAACAATTGAAGGCTATGATCCAACTGCGGCGTCCGGCGAGACAGTCCGCATTTTTGTTGGCGGATTTGATCCGGCCAACGAGATTACAGGCGCGGCCTTGCCAATTGTGATCACGCCTGAGAACTTCGGATCTGTCTTTATTCTTCCTGTCCGTGACAGCGACACCGACATTGATTTTTCCGGTACTGCGGAAATTTCCGATCCTGATTCCGGCCTGACCAATGTTCTGCCTTTCTCTGCAACCGCGGTTATTGATGCGGTTGCCGATGTTCCGGATTTCTTCCCTGAAGATGCAAGCGACCCTTCTGATGATGGTGGCAGCTTCTCTGACAATCTTCGCGTTCAGGATCCGACATCTGTCAGCATCAGTGAAGAAGAGACACTCAATCTCTTTGTTGATGTAACCCTGCGTGATACCGACGGCTCTGAAACCCTGAGCCTTGAAGTGGACAGTGTTCCTGTCAGCTACAACCTTGTCGGTCTGCCCGAGGGCTGGACGGCTGTTCGGGGTGATGTTGTTGACAATGGTGATGGTATCGAAGATCTGCAGACCTGGGTGATCACCTACACGGGGTCCGAGGTTCCTGCGCCGACCTTCTTTACCGGCAACATTTCCTTCGACACTTCAGACTACACAACAAGCGGTGAAGGTGATGCTGCAGATGGGCGCGAGCGCACAGGTGCTCCGCGGACAGCCGACAGCGGCAGTTCTTCCACTGACAACGGGGGAGATGCTGTCGAGCAGGCGGGTCCTCTGACAATCACCGTGTCTGCGATTGCGACGGAAAGCGCAACAGTCGGTGGTGACAACGGCACCTCTGAAGGTGAGCTTACCGAAGACAACAATGTGGCTGTTGCAAAACAGAACTACACTGTCAATGTCGCGGAAGACATCCCGACAGTCACATCTGTTTCCATCGTCCACGATGAGACTTCCGGTGTTCAGAATGACAATGGCAAACTTGATATTGCCCTGTCCACAGAGATCACCGGGCTGATTGACAGCCCTGTTATCGCGTCTGAAACCGACAATGCTCCTGATGTTTCCCTGACAGCTGGTACTCCGATCGGGGCTGCCCAGAACAGCTTTACCTATGATCTGAAGACAGACGGTTCGAATGACGAGGGTGCGGTTGGTACTGCTCAGGGTGTTGATGGTGCAAATTCTGACTCTGCAGACCAGTCTGTTGGCAGCAGTGGTGCGAATGACGGCCTTGAAAACCTGTCCTTTGATCTGGTTGACGGCACATCAAGCGGCCTGAGAACCTCTGACGGCAATCTTGCGATCAATCTTTACAGGGATGCAACCAACGACAACATCGTTTACGGTGTTGTTGAAGGCACAGGCGAAATCGCCTTTGCGGTTGTTCTCGGTGAAGATGGCAATGCACTGAGCAATGGCAGCCATACCGGTGCAGCAACCTTTATCCAGTACAAGCCGATTGTTCACGGTGACACAGGCTCCAGCGATGAGCAGGTGGAAGCTGAAGCGGCCGACCTGACCCTGACCATCCGGATCACCGATGATGAGGGCGACAGCGCCACTGCTGATCTGACCATTGACATTCACGACGATGGTCCGGTTATCGGACAGCCGGAAAGCGGTTCCGTTGACGAGGAAGGCCTGAGCGGAGGCAATGCCGGTGCAGCGGCCGGTGTGACCGGCGATCTGGCCGGTGAGGAAACTGTTGCAACAGGCAACCTGAATATCAACTTTGGCAGTGATGATGCGAACAGTGCAGTCGATGGCGGCATTGACGGTTCGGCCGTTGTTGGGGATCGTGCTGTTACTTTTGCGGATGACGCGATTTCAACCCTGGAAGGTCTGAATCTGGAATCTGCCGGTGATGAGCTGTCCTATGCCCTTTCTGCAAATGGCACAGTGCTGACAGCGACAGCCGGAGATCCTGCGCGCGAGATCTTCACTGTATCCCTGTCTGATCAGAATACGGGTTCCTATGTCTTTACGCTGAAGGACCAGTTGGATCATGCAGACGGCCTTGATGAAAATGATCTCAACCTGACATTCAACTTCACAGCAACAGACGCTGATGGTGACCAGGTTGACGGCAGCTTCGGAATTCTGGTTGATGATGATACGCCAGTGGCAACAGATGCTGTTGTAAATGGTGCCGTTCAGGAAGATGCCCTGAACAATGACCAGGGCGTTGGAAACAGTGAAGGCGGTCAAAGCGCTGTTGCCACCGGTTCCGTGAGCAGCCTGTTCTCCGTTGGTGCGGATGCACCGGGAACATACAGCCTGACAGATGTAAATATTTCCGACCTGCCGTCCCTGTCTTCTCAGGGTGACGCCGTCAGCTATTCTGTCAGTGGCAACACCCTGACAGCAACGGCTGGCGACAATCCTGTTCGCACCGTGTTCACACTTGAACTGGATGGCGCAACAGGAGGCTACACTTTCACTCTGGTTGATCAGCTCGACCACCTGCCGAATACACCGGCGAACGATGACAGCCAGACCCTGACCATTGATTTTGCTTCTCTGGTTCAACTGACAGATGAAGACGGTGATTCCGTAATCGCCAATGGTGATCTGATTATCTCCATTGAAGACGACATTCCTGTTGCAAACGAAGGGGATGTCACCGACGCGGTTCAGGAAGACGCCCTGAGCGGTGCCAACCGTGAAAATGCGGGTCAGACAACGACGGCAACCGGTTCCATTATAAGTCTTTTCTCTGTCGGTGCGGACGAAGCGCCAACCTACAGCCTGACGACGGACACCACCGAGTTGCCATCCCTGTCCTCACAGGGTGAAGAGGTCAGCTACTCTGTCAGCGGCAACACCCTGACAGCCACAGCCGGAGACAATCCTGTTCGCACGGTGTTCACACTTGAGCTGAACAGCGCGACCGGCGAGTACACCTTTACCCTGCTGGATCAGCTGGATCATGCAGATGACGCTGCGAACAACGATGCCCAGACACTCAGCATCGATTTCGGTTCGCTTCTGCGTGTCACTGATGCCGATGGTGATTTCGTTGATGCTGTTGGCTCCCTGACCATTTCTGTTGAAGACGACATTCCTGTTGCAAACGAGGGGGATGTCACCAACGCGGTTCAGGAAGACGCCCTGAGCGGTGGCAATCGTGAGAATGCAGGTCAGACAACGACGGCAACCGGTTCCATTACAGGCCTCTTCTCTGTTGGTGCGGACGAAGTGCCAACCTACAGCCTGACCACTGACACCGCCGAGCTGCCATCCCTGTCCTCACAGGGCGAAGCGGTCAGCTACTCTGTCAGCGGCAACACCCTGACAGCCACAGCCGGAGACAATCCTGTTCGCACGGTGTTTACACTTGAACTGAACAGCGCGACCGGTGAGTACACCTTTACCCTGCTGGATCAGCTGGATCATGCAGATGACGCTGCAAACAACGATGCCCAGACACTCAGCATCGATTTCGGTTCGCTTCTGCGCGTTACCGATGCCGACGGTGATTTTGTTGATGCTGTTGGCTCCCTGACCATTTCTGTTGAAGACGACATTCCTGTTGCAAACGAGGGGGATGTCACCAACGCGGTTCAGGAAGATGCCCTGAGCGATGGCAATCGTGAAAGCGCCGGCCAGACAGCGACGGCGACCGGTTCTGTTGCAGCCCTTTTCTCTGTTGGTGCGGATGAGCCTGCGGCCTACAGCCTGACAACAGACACGTCTGATCTGCCATCCCTGACATCAAATGGCCTTGCGGTCAGCTACTCTGTTGTTGGCGATACACTGACAGCTTCAACGACAGCCGGTGATGTCTTTACACTGCAGCTTGGCAGTGATGGCACCTACACCTTCACCCTGCTGGATCAGGTCGATCACCTGCCGAACACTCCGGCGAACGATGACAGCCAGACACTCAGCATTGATTTCGGTTCGCTCCTGCGTGCGACCGATGCCGATGGTGACTTCGTCGATGCAACCGGTTCACTGACCATTTCAATCGAAGATGACATTCCGGTTGTCGTGCCTGATCAGAGCAGCAATCTGATCAGCAACGGCAGCTTCGAGAGCAATCCTCTCAGCGGCAATGCCTGGGGTGTCTTTGAAACAATTGACGGCTGGACAAACGGTTCCGGCAATCCTTTCGAAATCCAGCGCAGCACCGGCTCAATCGGTGGTTTGCAGGCGCAGGATGGTCTGAGCAAGGTCGAACTCGACAGCCATGGCAATGGCGGAAACACCAATGCCACGATCCAGCAGATTGTATCCGGTGCCGAAGATGGTGAAAGCTACGTTCTGACCTTCTGGTATGCGCCCCGTCCGAATGACGGTCAGGCAGACAGTAGCAGCCTGGATGTGAAATGGAACGGACAGACTGTCCTGAGCATTGATTCTTCCACGGCGAATGCCGGCTGGACCCAGTACTCTGTCGTTGTTCAGGGAACAGCTGGCAATGATGTCCTGTCCTTCAATGGCGCAGGTCAGGAAAACACGCTTGGTGCCTATCTGGACAATGTCAGCCTGATGAAGGCTCTGGATGAAGACGATCTTCCGGATGGTACAGACACAGACAAGGAAAGCCTGTCCCTGACTGCGGCTCTGGGAATCTCCTTTGGTGCCGATCAGCCGGGCGATGTGAGTGTGGATGCCGACAACCTTCCGCAGGATCTGACCTCCCTGACATCCGGCGGCGTTGCCCTGGTGTACAGCTTCGATGGCGATACCAACACACTGACAGCCAATGCAGGTGCGAACGGTGATCCTGTCTTTACAGTTGTGTTTGACGCTGTTGCAGGAACCTACACCTTCACACTGCAAGGTCAGCTTGACCATCCGGCAGGGCAGGGTGAAAACGTTCTGAACATTACAATTCCGTTCACAGCAAGTGATGCCGATACGGATACTGTGGACAGTGCCATTACCGTCAAGATTGTCGATGACGTTCCGACCGTTGATGCCACCGGTGCAGCCGATGCACTGACCGTCGACGAGAGCGATCTGAGCACGGATGCGACCGCGAACTTTGCGGACAACTTCACCGTTGATGCCGGTGCAGATGGTCTGGGTTCTGTTGCTTATGAACTGGCGATTGACCAGAATGGTGCCCCATCCGGTGTTGTTGACACCGCGACCGGTCAGGCTGTGACCCTGCACGACAATGCGGGTGTGATTGAAGGCCGCAATGCCGATGGCGATGTTGTCTTTACACTGTCCGTTGATGCCAACGGCACTGTTGAGCTTGACCAGCTGCGCGCTGTTCGTCACCCGAACACCAGCAGCAATGACGAGCCGATCAGTCTGAATGCCAATGTTGTGACCCTGACAGCCACCGTGACTGATGGTGACGGTGATACTGCAAGCGACAGCATCCAGCTGGGCAGCAACATCACCTTTGAGGATGATGGCCCGACGATTTCGGCCACCGGTGCAGCCGATGCACTGACCGTTGACGAGACTGTTCTGAGCACGGATGCGACCGCGAACTTTGCGGACAACTTCACTGTTGATGCCGGTGCAGATGGTCTGGGTTCTGTTGCTTATGAACTGGCAATCGCCCAGAATGGTGCCGCATCCGGTGTTGTTGACACCGCGACCGGTCAGGCTGTGACCCTGCACGACAATGCGGGTGTGATTGAAGGCCGCAATGCCGATGGCGATGTTGTCTTTACACTGTCCGTTGATGCCAACGGCACTGTTGAGCTTGACCAGCTGCGCGCTGTTCGTCACCCGAACACCAGCAGCAATGACGAGCCGATCAG
>NZ_JBBUTJ010000013.1:0-41938 GCF_039592655.1 Carbonatibacter coralli
CTGCACCAACAACAATCTTGCCCCGTCCAGCTGTTCTGGCTTACGCTACGCTCCAGCCGCCACAGCTGGACGGCTCATGGTGTCAAAATCTAACTTAAAGGTTGGATCACCACATGGGGGCAGGTCAGAAAGGCGACAACCTCGTTGCGCTTTGGATCGCCAGACTGATGAAGATTTTCGGGTTTTTTCGATTGCAGGGCCTGTGTGCTCTCGTCCCACAGCGCTTCTGCTTCCGCGTAGGCAATGGCGTGCGTGATCTCTTCATCCAGCCATTGCTGAAAGGCTTCCTGTTCTTCTTTGGTCTGTCCCTCAGACTGATTGCGCATCAACCAGTGTGCGGCCTTTTCAAAAAGGGCGTCATCCGGTTGTGCCGAGGTCTGTCTGGTGTTCTGATGGGACATGATCGTGTGTGTTCGATGCTCTGACTGGTTTGAGAGGGTGAAGATTACAATCGGGTCTGGGGGTTGTTGATATAAAAAGAGTGCTTCATGGATAGTAAGACCTGATTTCCTTTTGAGTCCTGACCTTTTTCCTGCATTTATTTTTCTGCTTCCTTCAAACGGTTCCGGCAATGGATCATGGCCTTGATGATGTGTTTTTCGACCATGTTGCGGGAAATGCACAGCTGTTCGGCAATCTGGCCGTTTGAAAGCCCCTTTGCCCGGCTCAGGAGGAAGACCTCTTTTTGCCGCGCGGGGAGTTCTTCCACGCTTTTGGCAATCAGCTCCAGCCTCTGGCGGTTTTCAGTGAGCGTTTCGGCAGAGGGCAGAGAGCTGGGAAGCTGTTCCAGAGTATCTTCCGGACTGTCCAGCAGGTTTCTGGTTTTCTCCTTTGCCAGATAGTCCTTTGCCAGATTTGCTGCTGTCCGGAACAGGTAGGCTTTGGGATCCTCAACAGGACGCCCCGAGCTGTAGCGCAGAATTCTGGTGTAGCTTTCCTGGGCGATCTCTGCCGCGGTTTCCTCATTGCGCAGCATCCTGCCCAGAAACTTGCGCAACGGAACATCGTAGAGAATATAAAGTCTCTCTACTATGGCATCATCTAACAGCATCAGGACCCATTGTTCCGTTGAAATGTCCGCAAGTGAACCCTGCGAACGTTTTGACCACCCCTTAGATGTTTTTAATAATCATTCTCATGAATTTGCAACAGGTGAATCAGGAAAAACAGGATTTCCTTCCCTGAAATGACTTTCAAAGAGGGCTGTCAGAGGCGGTTGGAGCGATCTCCTGTCATGACTGCCAGATTGCACAGGTGTTTCCGTTTCTGCATTCGCTTGTCTGACGGGTTTCAGCAGCAATGGCTTTCACGGATCTGATCCGGAGGAAAGGTGCTCTGATCATGCAGAAGGGTTCTGGTTGACCTTTTGTTCTCAGCCGTGTTGGAGAGGGCTTGGTGAGCGGGGGCAATTCCTGTAGATTTCAGGGGGTGATATGGTCAGTTTTGTGAAAATTTCGCTGTCCATAAGATTATGAAAATTAAAACGATTTGCGTGGTCGAATCGATTCCCTGACCACTTTTTTCGAACCTTTCGGAAAAAAAATCCCTGTAAAGTCAATGGGTGTAGCCCAAAGGCTTGGAAAAGAGGGCTTTGAAGCCTTGACCACGCCCTGCCACTCGCTTAAAAACGCGCCAGACACGGGCTGGAGCACAGCCCTCTTCTTTTAACAGATGAATGCAGGATTGAGAACAATGGCACGTCGTTGCGATTTTACTGGCAAGGGTGTTCAAACTGGCAACAATGTCAGCCACGCGAACAACAAAACCCGTCGTCGTTATCTGCCTAACCTGCAAGAAGCTTCTCTGCTGAGCGATGCTCTGGGCCACACCATTCAGTTCCGCCTGAGCACATCTGCGATCCGCACAATTGAAAAGCGCGGCGGTATTGACGCTTTCTTGCTGTCTACACCAAACAACAAACTGGGTAAGAAAGCGCGTCAGGCGAAGAAATCTATCCAGTCTGCTCTGGCGTCCAAGCAAGCTTCCTGATTGCATCGGAGTTTTCTCCGGATCCGGGAAGCCTGTACAGGCTGACGAAAATGTGAAGAACCGCTCGAAATTCCTGAAAAACGGGAGTTTTGGGCGGTTTTTTCGTGCCGAAACCAAAATATGCTTCATTTGCTATTCACCAATAATTGTAGATTTAACGGGGATTGTATTATTTTGTTAACTGCTTCCCGCTTAGCGTTCTTGCAACAGGCGGTTCGGGCACCAGGATGGTGAGAGGTCCTGAGGCGTCGGGATGACTTAAAAAACAAGAAATGCAGGTATGTTTTCTTTTCTCAAGACACTCTACGCCCGTCTGACGGCGCCCATTTTGGGGCTGACTCTGATCAGTATCGTCATGGTCTGGTTTATCATCCCGACTTTTGTGTCCCAGAATGTTGAAAAATCTGCAACACGGGCGGCCAAGGACTTTGCTGTCAACTACCTGTCGATGCGTGATTTTTATATCCAGTCGATTATCTCCCAGCTTTATTATGATCAGACGGCGCCAGCCTCGGTCTTCCACAGAGAGCTGGAGGACAATTTCCTCACACCTGAAAATCTGGAATTCCTGCAGAGAAAAAGCGTTGAGGATACCAGTTCCATTTCTGTGGACCTGACCAGCCCCTATCCCTTTACACAGCAGATAGCACCCTTGCTGGATCCCTTCCAGCAGCGGGCCTGGGAGGTCTTCAAGACCGATCCGGAGCGCGTTTATACCGAGCTGGTGGCGAGTGACACAAGGCAGGTTGTCCGGGTGGCGGTGTCGGATGTGATGCGTTATCAGGCCTGTATCGACTGTCACAACGTCAATGCCTTTTCGAGCAAGACAGACTGGCAGATGGGGGATGTGAGCGGCATTGTCGCCATCAACTATGATGTCACCGATCTGGTGCAGCGCGGACAGCTGGTTGCCAGCCTGATCACAGCAGGGATTGTGGCCATGCTGGTGATCACCATGCTTCTGATCCTGCACGCAACGCGTTCAGTGGTGAACCCGGTCCGGAGCCTGACCTCTTCTCTCCAGAACCTGGCGCATGGCAATGCAAGCCGCGAGAGGATCCAGCACCCTGAAATCAAGGAGCTGAAAGCCCTGTCTGAATCCCTTGAAATCTTTCAGAGGAGGGATCAGGAACGCAACGAGCTTTCCGCCCAGATGCGCAGACTTGCCTACTATGACAGCCTGTCCAATCTGCCGAACCGGACACACTTCAAGGAACTGCTGGAAAATGCCCTCGAGCTGGCAGACGAGATCGGTTCGACGATCACAGTGGTTCTGATCGATGTGGACCGCTTTCAGGAAATCAATGACACGCTGGGACACCAGGTTGGTGACCATGTGCTGAAAACACTGGCGAGGCGACTGGCAGATCTTGATATTCCGGGACTGGTTGTCGCTCATCTGGGCGAAGATGAATTTGCCCTGCTGCTGTCCTGTGAAGAGGGTTATCCCGATGATCCGCACGCCGGAGAGCTGGAGCGTATCCGCAAGGTTTTCTGCAAGCCGTTTGACTGGGATGAAAATGAATTCTCGATCACGGCCTGTTTCGGTGTCACGCACTTTTGTGACAACAAGAGCAAGCCGGACAATGTCATGTCCGAAATCGACATCGCCCTCAACCGCGCCAAGAGCGAAGGTCCTGATTCCCTTGTTTTCTATGAGGAAGAGTTTTCGGACAGTCTGCATCGTCGGGTTGAACTGATGCAGGGCCTGCGCACCGGTCTCAAGAACGGGGAGCTTCGCCCTTATTTTCAGCCACAGTTCGATCTGCAGCGCAGGGAAATGGTCGGTGCTGAAGCTCTGATTCGCTGGATCAGGGAAGACGGGTCCTTTGTGTCTCCGGGCGAATTTATTCCTCTCGCGGAAAGTTCCGGCCTGATCGAGGACATCGGCAAGCTCATGCTGGATGAGGTGTGCAGGCTGCACAAGGGATGGCAGGATCAGGGTATGCCGGATCTGCGCATGGCTGTAAACGTCTCTGCTGTGGAATTTGCCCGTCCGGACTTTGTTGATCATGTGGCCGGTGTTCTGAAGCACTATAACCTCAAACCGTCCTCGCTGGAGCTGGAGATCACGGAGACAGCGATGCTGAGTGATATCGGACAGGTGATCCGGAGCCTGACCCGCCTGGGTGAGCTGGGGGTCGAACTGGCGATTGATGACTTTGGAACCGGCTATTCCTCGCTTTCCGTGTTGCGCAAGCTGCCTGTGCATCGCCTCAAGATTGATCGCTCCTTCGTTGTGGACATGACGAAGGACAAGGATGCAGTTTCTGTCATCAAAACGATTGTGGCACTTGGCCGTTCACTTGATTTGAGCCTGTTGGCTGAAGGGGTCGAATATCAGGAGGAGGAAGACCTGCTGAAACTCTATGGATGCCATGAGGTTCAGGGGTTCTTCTATGCGCGCCCCATGCCTGCAGATGACTTTCTGGCATTCTGGAAGCAGCATCTCAAAGAACTTGAGGAGGAGCCTCTGCAAAAGGGAGCATAGGACAGAAAACAAAAAAGCCGCGAGGAGATATCGCGGCTTTTTCTTTGCTCAAAGGGCTTTTGCAGTCTTTTTCTCGCGTTCCTCATCGAAGAGTTCTGCGAGTTTCTCCATCATGGTGCCACCAAGCTGTTCGACGTCATTGATGGTCACGGCGTGTTTGTAGTAGCGGGTGACATCGTGTCCGATACCGATCGCAACCAGCTCGATGGGGGACCGGTTCTCAACGTAGTCAATCACTTCGCGCAGATGGTCCTCGAGGAAGTTTCCTGCATTGACGGACAGGGTTGAGTCATCGACAGGAGCACCATCGGAGATCACCATGAGGATGCGGCGATGCTCGCTGCGGGCCATCAGGCGGGAATGGGCCCACATCAGCGCCTCGCCATCGATGTTTTCCTTGAGGATACCTTCGCGAAGCATCAGTCCCAGGTTCTTGCGCGAACGGCGCATGGGGGCATCGGCGCGCTTGTAGATAATATGACGCAGATCGTTCAGGCGACCCGGATGTGACGGTTTGCCCTTGTCGGTCCAGAGTTCGCGGGACTGACCGCCTTTCCAGAGCTTGGTGGTAAAGCCGAGGATCTCGACCTTGACCCCGCAGCGTTCCAGCGTGCGGGCAAGAATGTCAGCGGAAATGGCGGCTGTCATGATGGGGCGTCCGCGCATCGAGCCCGAGTTGTCAATCAGCAGGGTAACAACAGTGTCCTTGAATTCGCTGTCGCTTTCCTGCTTGAAGGACAGGGAGTGCATGGGGTCGATGACAACGCGTGTAAGGCGGGCTGTATCCAGCAGGCCTTCTTCGAGATTGAATTCCCACGAGCGGGTTTGCTGAGCCATCAGGCGACGCTGCAGACGGTTTGCCAGCTTGGCGATCACCCCCTGCATGTTGGCAAGCTGACGGTCGAGATGATCGCGCAGGCGGGTCAGTTCCTCGTCTTCGCAGAGGTCTTCGGCGGCAACGATCTCGTCAAACTGCGATGTGAAGGTCATGTAGCGATCCCTGGCAGACATGTTCTGCTTCGGATCGTATTCTGGCGGACGGTCCTGGGCACCGGGTGCATCCTTGCCCTGTCCTTGTGCGTTCTCGCCTTCGGACTCGCTGTCCTGGTCCCCGGCACTGTCACTTTCTCCGGCTTCGCCACTGTCGGCATCCAGCGGAGCAGACTGTTCGGAGGTCTGCTGCTCTTCCTGTTCGCCATCGTCCGGAAGGTTTTGTTCTTCCTCTTCGGTGTGCTGTTCTTCCTCGTCCTGTTCCTGTTCCATTTCGCCGGGATCATCGCCCGGGTTCAGGTCCATCTGGACAAGAATATCGCGCGTTGCCCTGGCAAAGGCTTCCTGATCACCCAGCAGGGTTTCCAGATTGTCCAGGGACTCTGTCAGATTTGGCGGCAGATTGGGGCGCCACAGTTCGAGAATGGCCTGATCACTGTGGGTTCCCTCGCGGCCTGTCAGACTTTGACGGGCGAGGGCTGCAACAGCTTCGGCCAGCGGGACATCCTCTGCAGAGGTTGCCGTGGTGAAGCCGCGGGCATCGTGTGTGGCCTGACGGTTGGCTTCAAGGTTGCCAGCAACACCTGCCATGCGCTGGACACCCAGTGATTCGCAGCGAACCTGCTCCAGAGCATCGTAAACCGACGCTGCTTCCTGTGAGGCCGGACGTTTCGACTGGTGAGAGGCTTCGTCGTGAAAGCGCAGGCGGACAGAGGCCTGATCCGCGCGGCCGCGAACAATGGCGACTTCGTGTGCAGGCAGTTCCTTGGTCGGTGTGGGCAGGCGCAGTTCGTTGCCGGCCAGTCCGCGTCCCTTGGTCGTGAAGTTGACTTCCAGATCGGCTTTTTGTGCCATTGCACGCGCTGTCGAGGAGGTGACGCGCTTGAAAAGTTCCAGAGGACTTTCGGGTTTGCTCATGATCCTGTGCTTTCCGCCCAGACAGTCACGAGCCAACGGCCGCAGCCGCTGGCTCTTTGAAAAGTTTAGATGTTCAGTTCGCGGTCAAAGCAGCGCTGGAAGTATTCTGTAACAACCGGGCGCTCAATCTCGTCACACTTGTTGAGGAAGGTGACGCGGAACGCGAAATCCAGATCGTTGAAGATCTTCGCATTTTCCGCCCAGGACAGAACAGTCCGCGGAGACATCAGGGTGGAGATATCTCCGTTGATGAATCCGCTACGGGTCAGATCGGCAAGAGCCACCATGCTGGAAATGCTCTTCTGATCGTCGTCACTCGCATATTCCGGGTGCTTGGCGAGGATGATTTTGACTTCCTCGTCATGAGGCAGGTAGTTCAGCGTGGTGACAATGTTCCAGCGGTCCATCTGGCCCTGGTTGAGCTGCTGGGTGCCGTGATAGAGGCCGGAGGTGTCCCCGAGACCGACAGTGTTTGCTGTTGAGAAAAGACGGAAGGCATTGTGAGGTGTGATCACACGGTTCTGGTCCAGCAGTGTCAGGCGACCCTCGACCTCGAGGATACGCTGGATCACGAACATCACATCCGGGCGACCGGCATCGTACTCGTCAAAGACCAGGGCGACAGGGCGTTGCAGGGCCCATGGCAGGAGGCCTTCGCGGAATTCCGTGATCTGCTTGCCATCCTTCAGAACGATGGCGTCCTTTCCGACGAGATCAATACGGCTGACGTGACTGTCGAGGTTGATGCGGATACAGGGCCAGTTCAGGCGGGCCGCAACCTGTTCAATGTGTGTGGATTTTCCGGTTCCGTGGTAGCCCTGGACCATCACGCGACGATTGTGGGAGAAACCGGCCAGCAGGGCCAGTGTTGTGTCGTGGTCGAACTGGTAGGTCGGATCCAGGGGAGGAACATATTCTGTTGGCGTGCTGAAGGCAGGGACCATCAGATCGGTATCAAGACCAAACACCTCGCGAACGGAAACCCGGGTGTCCGGCTCGTTGGAGATGATGTCACCGGAGGAGGAAGATGTAAGGTTTTGAGTTTGAGCAGTCATCAGTCTCTTCTTTTCAAATAGAATTCCTGCCGCCGAACAATTTTTTTGAATCGCCGGGCCGTTTCATGTCGTTTTTTCGGGTGGAAGGGTTAAATCACGCGGGATTTTGCTCCACTGTCAGATTCGTAACCTAGTGCGGAAAGTCTGACTTGGCAATTCCCCTTTCTCGCTGCGGGTGCAGGTTGGACGGGATGGAGCGTTTCTGGTGCAATTGTTCAGGTGTTCTGGCTCTGTAAATCGGGTTGAAGGAAAGAGGATTCCCTCAAAAGGGCATAGGCCTGATTGATTGTCTTCAGGCGCTCCTCGGCATCCTTACGTCCGGGGTTGCGATCCGGATGATGTTCCTTGACCAGATCGAGGTAATGTTTTTTGAGTTCCCGTGCTGTCGGGTGTTTGCCCAGTCCCAGAGCCTGCAGGGCCTCCTGCTCGATCTGGGGCAGGGACGGCGCGGCCCTTTCCCTTTTCTGCCCGGATGTCTTCCTGTCGTTTCTGCTGTCACTCTTGAACGACAGATCCTCGGCAAAACGGTCCCATGCCTCCTGAAAGGCTTCGCTCCGGGCCGAGGCCTGCCCGGCCTTGCCGCGATAGCCAAGCCCTGCGCCGGGGCTGTTCCCCATGGGCCAGGTTGCCTTGTTCCAGGTCACGTCATCCCGTCGCATCCGGTCAATCTCGTCCGGGCTCATGCCCTTGCAGAAGTCCCAGCTGGCATTGTAGGCGCGCACATGATCAAGGCAGAACCAGTAATAGTCCCTGAGGCTGTCCCGGGATTTGGGAGCCCTGTATTCGCCTGCTTCCTCGCAGCCTTCCACATCGCAGCGACGATAGTCCTTGCGGCGGTCCCAGTCAGTCATCAGGTGGGGGTTGGTCTTTTCCTTTGTCATGGGGTTTAGGTAATCAGTCCCCGTGACAAATGCAATCAGGAACCTTGCGGTTTTGTGCGGCGCAGCCTGCTCCAGGGAACGCTGACGGCGGCAACAGAGGCGACGATGAGAAGCATGCCGGTTGTCAGGGAGAGTGTCATGGGTTCATTCAGCATGAGGTTTGAGAAGAGGACCCCGCAAAGCGGTATCGCCAGAAAACCGAGAGAGGTTGTCACCGCAGGCAGGCGGCTTGCAACCATGATGGAGGACCAGAAGGCAAAGGCCGTTGCAAAGACACCGTTGAACAGAATGATCGTGACAGAGAGGGGAGTCCACTCAATCTGTCCAACATCCTCAAAGGACAGGGCCACGATCAGCAGGGGAACGCAGGCGACAAGCATTTGCCAGGGGCTGAGTTGCAATGTGCTTTTGACCCAGGTGTGACGACGGATGGCCAGAATGGAAATCGACCAGCAGATCGCCCCCATCAGCATGATGCCGTTGCCTTTCAGGGCGTCGTGGTCGCTCCAGTCAAGTTCGGCAGGATTGAAAAGGACCATGACGCCGGCCAGCCCCAGAACAACGCCGATTACCCTTGTTTTTGTCAGTTTTTCTCCGAGGAACAACACTGAAGCCGGTGTGATCCACAATGGGGTGGTGTAGGCCAGAACAGAAGACCGTCCCGCATCAATATAGAGCAACCCGACATTCACACAGGTCAGAAAGAGAGCCATTTGAAAGAAGCCGACAATCATGACAATTTTCAGGTCGCGTCTGTCTGGTCTGGTGATCTGTCCCATAAAGGCCAGGATCGCAAAGAGAACGGTCATCCCGATTGATACCCGGAAAAAAGCGAACCAGAAGGGCGGGAAACTGAATTCTTCCAGGCCAATCTTCATGATCGGCCAGTTCACACCCCAGATGAGGATTTGAAGAACAAAGATGACGAGTGCTGTCTGATCAAATTTCGCAGGCGTGTTCAACGTGAGGCCCTTGTTGTGTTCGATTGGGAAGATAAGGATGTGACGAACAGATTTCTCTGCCCTGTGACCAAACCTTGAAGCTTTTTCGAAAAACAGCAAGATGTTTCACATCCGCTGTGCTTCACGGAGTTGAAACAGTCGGGAGCGGTTCAGGTCAGGCATTGCGGCCTATCATATCTGTTTTGCCGCTGTTTTAAACCGATTACAGAGGTCTTCAGTTTTTTGTGTTTTCCTCTGTCACGACTTGTTTGCTTCCTTCAAGGAGACCCGCTCCGGGGCTGATTGTTCTTGTGATGGAAGGACAATACTTTCGGGATGGGCGGGGCTGTGCGAATGAGTCGCAGAGGCGGTTAATCCTTCATAATCAATTGATATATATAAGAGTTTTATTTTTTTCTTTGAGCTGTCCCTGTTCTGTTCACGATCCCGTAAAAATTAGCCTTTCCTGTTTTCTGTGAATGGGGAATCAATAATAGCGATTCAATATCATATCGATTCGCTATTGATTGTTTGAAAACAGGAGATGAGAATGTCTGAAAGCATCCTCAGTAGACGAAGTTTCATCCAGATGAGCGGAGCTGGTGCTGTTGCAATGTCCGGGCTTTCACCGGGAGTCACGGATGGCGGTGCTCATGAAAAGCCGGTCAATCCCGATCCGCAGACCCACCACTTTTCAATGACGATTGAAGAGGCGCAAGTCACAATTGCCAGAGACTTGAAAGCCAAGGTGTGGGCCTACAACAACCAGGTGCCCGGCCCGCTCATTCATGTCGTTGAAGGTGACACGATCGAAGCGGCTGTTGTGAACAACACCACCGCGACGCACACGGTACACTGGCACGGGGTGCCGATGACGGGAACGTGGTGGATGGATGGGGCTCCGGGTATCAATCAGGAGGCGATCAATTCCGGTGGTGGAGAATTTACCTATCGCTTTGTAGCAAATCGTCCTGGAAGCCTCTGGTATCACTGTCATGTCGAGGTTCCAAACCATGTGGGTGTCCGCGGGATGTGGGGGCCATTGATTGTTGATCCGCTGGAGCCGCTACCCATTGAGAAGGAGGTCACCAGAGAGGCGATCCTGATGTTCACCGGCTGGAACAGCAAGGTGGCGAACGACTATTTTGCGACGGAAGATCCGACAGATCATCTTGATTTCTATTCGATCAATGGAAAGTGCTTTCCCTACAACCAGCCGATCAGGGTGAAGGAAGGGGATGTCCTCAGATTGCGCCTTTATGCTGCGACTGTCGGGGTTGCCTTTCACCTGCACGGGCATGACATGCTGGTCACCCATCAGGACGGCTTGCCCATGCCTGCCCCCTACTGGGCGGATACTGTTGCTGTCGCAGAAGGTCAGCGCAAGGATGTCATCATCCGCATGAACAATCCCGGACGCTGGCCTGCTCATGACCACAACGAGCACCACCTCAGCAATGGCGGGGACACGCCGGGCGGCCTTTTCACAATCGTTGAATACGAGGGCATTGAGAGCGACCCCTGGTATCTCTGGGCGAAGAAGGAATACGATCCGGATTTCTACTTCAGTGAGAGCCTGAAGCAGGGATATGGCCTGATCGAACAATCGGGTTTCAAAGCCGACGCTGTTCCTGATGAAGCGGGCTTGGCTGCGGCAGAAACAGTTCAGGTCAGAATGATGGATCGGGGGCCTGATGGTACAGCCAAGGTTTTTGATCCCGGATTTGTCCGCATTTCCAGAGGGCAAAGTGTGGAGTTCGTTCCCTGGGATTTCGGGCACGATCTTGAGTCTGTTCCCGGCCTGATCCCGGAAGGGGCCGCGCCCTTCAGCGCGCCAAAGAACGCCGGAGCCCTGGTCCGTTTCGACAAGGAAGGTCTCTACGCCTATCAGTGTATCGCCCACCGGGCCATCGGCATGGTCGGTCTGATTGCGGTTGGCCACAGTTCCCATGACAAGGCCGGGTTTGCAGAGAAAATCGCATCCAGTCCTGAGCTGAGCGAAGGGGCTCGCCTTCGGCTTATGGCCTTGCTGGAAAAGCTCTAGTTGGTTTCAAAAGTTGGTCAGAAAAGGAGAAAAAGATGACCAGTAACAATATGATGGATATGGAACGGCGTGCCTTTATGAAGCTGACCGGTTCCGGTTTGGTCGCAGCAGGGGCATCAGGGCTGACTCTGTCTACCGCTGTACAGGCAAAGGTGCCATCGCCAAAACCGGTTGAAGGCAGTTTCTTCGGACAGTTGGCTCGTGAGGGCTATGCTGCTGCGGATCCGGCTGTTTTGCCGGGGCCTGTGACCCACTCCGAGCCCAGAACCCATGACATTGAACTGATTGCGGAGTTGATGACCGCTGAAATCATGCCGGGTGTTACCTCACGCTTCATGACATTTAACGGTCAGATCCCGGCCCCGATGATCCGCGTGCGTCAGGGAGATCGACTGAACATTACTGTAACGAACCTGCCGGGCAATGAAGATGCACACAGTATGGATTTTCATGCTTCCTTTGGTACCGGTGGTGGGGCTGCCTTCACGGAAGTTGTTCCCGGACAGTCGAAAAAACTGTCCTTTACGGCGCTTTTCCCGGGCGCTTTCATTTACCACTGCGGCGTGAGCAATCTGGACGAGCATATCAGTCGCGGCATGTTCGGCATGATCGTTGTCGAGCCGGAGGAGGGCCTGCCGCCTGTGGACAGGGAATTCTATCTGGGACAGCACGAGCTTTACACGCGTGAACGCTTTGGTGTGCCCGGAGAAACAGGTTTTGATGCCCGTTCCATGGTTGCGGAATCACCCAATTATGTCCTGTTCAATGGAGCTGCGGGCTCTTTTACAGCCGGTGCGCTGGGCACCATGAAGGCCAATGTCGGTGAAACGGTGCGTGTCTTTTTTGTTTCAGGCGGGCCCAACAAGATTTCCAGCTTCCATCCCATTGGCAATATCTGGAAACGATGCTGGCCACAGGGGGCTCTGGCAAATGCACCGCTGGAATATGTGCAGACATGGCCGGTTTGCCCGGGGTCCTGTTTTGTTGGTGACATGGAACTCCCGATCCCGCAACTGGTGACGCTGGTTGATCACTCCGTTTCGCGGGTTGTGCACAAGGGGCTTGTCGCCCAGATTGAAGTTCTGGGTGATGAGGATCCTGCTGTGTTCAGTGCGGGATAATCCGGAAGTCTGACGTTTGTCTTCCCCACCACTTCCCTTCCGTTTTGAACAGGCCACTCCATATCCGGTCAATAGGGGCAGAAGATGCCTCATCCTGATGGTGCCGATTTTTGCCGGTCAGGATATGAAAGGCTATTGGCCTTCATCACTGACAGCTGGCCTGTCTGTATGTTTGTGACAGATTTTCTCTGTGGATTCCGGCAAAAGATCCCAGTTCATCAGGGAGCAGTAGTGCTTTTGGTTCCTGATTTCGAGGTATGTGCAGTCCTTGCAGATCCCGAAGAGTTTTGTTTTGTTTTCGCGAAAGACATGTCCCGCAATTTCCCTGAGTGTTGTGAGGAACTCTTCCTTTCTTTCCTGCGGAATGGCTGACAGGGCAGCTTGAAAACCCTGATATTCCCCTGCGGCTCTGCTTCCCTTTTCTGTAAGTTCGAAGCTTGTTGTCCTCTGATCGGTGCTCAGGCTGACCTTGCTGACAAGACCCTTTCCTGCAAGGGATTTCAGGGACTGGGAAATCGTTCCGCGGGTTGTTCCCATATAATCGGCTATGACCGAGGGAGATCGCGAGAGCCTGTTGGCCCGCGCCAGATACTGCAGGATTGTAACCTGCGTGGGATTGAGATCATCGTCCCATTCGTTTGAGGACGCCACTCTGTCCAGGCGGTTCAGAAGAAACCTTATTTCTGCTTCCAGATTGTGTCTCATGCTATCAGTGTACTTTTAAACGGGGTCGGGATCATGACAACTGAATGCCGATTATAGCGGAATGGCAACGAAAGAAAACCGGCTGCCACAGAAGGTTCCGCAGAGGCTGGAGCAGGGTTGCAGAAAGATGGTCAGGGGCTGTTCACTTGATTTTGAATGGCTTGACGGGTGAAAAACTGTTCAACTGTTCGCGTATAAAAAGAGCAGGAAGTCAGGGTGGAAACAAGACTTGACTTTGAATCTGTTGTGTTCTCAAACTCTGCGAAATAACAAAGAAAACAGGTATAGGGTCACAGGCTTGTGATTTTGGCAGTTAGCTGAGCTATAGGGGGTATCATGAAGATCGCGGATCGGGCCACACAAAAGCTGAACGAGGCTTTTCATCCTTCGGTTTTGGAGCTTGTTGATGAGTCGGAACTTCACAGAGGACATGGTGGCTATCGTGAAGGTGGAGAAACCCACTTTCGGCTGCTGATTGTTTCGGATGTTTTCGAAGGGCAAAACAGGGTTGCGCGCCAGCGTTCGATCTATGATCTTCTGAAAGACGAGATCGAAGAACGCATTCATGCGCTTCAGATTTCAGCGCGTACCGTTGCCGAACACGCTGCCCAAAAATCGAATTAACATAAAAAACAATATTTATATTTCCTGTTTGGATGTAAACTAATGCGTGAAACAGGGATTGCGTTCTGCTCAATAGGTTGTAGAAAACGGGGCTCGAAATGTCCAACAGTGGTCCAACGGCAGTAAGTTACAGAAAACAAGGTGACAGCAAGAAACCTTCCGCAAAAGTCTCTTATGCTCTGAAGGAAACCCACTTGCGTTTGGGACGAATTGCAGGTCAGTCCGGTTTGGAAATCAGAAATGTCATGGCATCGGGGCGGCGGACGTCTGTCAGGCTGGAACCTGTCATGTGGGATTCCCTTGAGGAAATTTCCCGCCGGGAACGCGTGAGCATGCCGGACATCTTTACCCTGATTGATCAGCGCAGGGGAGGATCCCCTTTTACAGGAGCGATCCGCCTGTTTGTCCTGACCTATTTCCGGGTGGCTGCACTGGCCGATCCGAATTTCTGACTGGAACAGAGGGCAGAGCCGGGATTTGCGGGTTACTGCTCTTTTCCCTTTTCCTCTCCCGGTGCTGATTTGTCGGCACCTGTCCAGAAATCCGGCCAGAGCTGCCTGACCACCTCGCTATCAGGAGCAAAGGCGTGACAGCTTCCCAGAAGAGGTGGCGGAGACTTTTCCTTTTCCTCTTGTTGCGGCTGCTGTTCCCTTTGCTTCGAGCGTTCGGAGGAGAGCGTCTGAAAGGCGACAGTGCCCATGGCCCCCAGCATTTCGACCAGGTGGGTGCAGCCCTCGGTTCTTCCCATCACTTTCCTTAAGCCCGCACGCCACCCGATTCCGATCTTCAGCCCAATGACCCGTTTGATGTTGGGGGTGATGGACGGGCAGATTGCAAAGGGGCTGTCATCAATGGAGGCTTCGGCGTTGATGACTTCCATGTCACGATTGATCGTCAGGCGAACCTGCATGTCATGCAGGGCTTCCCCGACATGGATTGTACCGCGCCAGGCATTGGGAAAGTCATAGCTTTTTGTGTCCGTAATTCTGCCCTCGATATCCCACAGGCCGTCGCTTCTTTCGTAGCCGTGAAAGTCATAGCGACGGTGATGAAGCGGACTGCGTTCTGCGTCCGGAGGTGGCAGGGGCATGGGTCCTATCCTCTATTCCTCATCCGCTGTTTCCGGCGGTTGCGCGTTCTCGATGCGCAGACGGGTGATCTGGTGACGTTTGCGCTCCAGAATTTCAAAGTGCTTGCCAAAGAAATCAAAGTGCTGACCGACACGGGGGATCTGGCGGGCTTCAAAGAGAACCAGTCCTGCGATGGTCGAAGCTTCGTCGTCCGGGAGTTTCCATTCGAACTTTCTGTTCAGGTCCCGGATGGTGACGGTGCCGTCAACTTCCAGAGAGCCGTCGGGAAGGTGATGAACGCCTTCCATCTCTTCGTCATGTTCATCGGAGATATCGCCCACAATTTCTTCCAGGATGTCCTCCAGGGTCACGATGCCCTGCATCTCGCCGTATTCATCAACGACGATGGCAAAGTGTTCCCGCCTGTCACGAAAGGCCTGGAGCTGGGCGAGGAGGCTTGTTGATTCCGGGATGAACCACGGCGTGGCCGCAATGGAAAGCAGGCCGGTGTTATCAAGAAGGCTGTCATTCCTTTCAGGGTCTGTCCGATGGGCCTGCAAGGCACGCAGGAGTGCCTTGGCGTGCAGGACGCCGACGATATTGTCCGGACGTTCCTGCCAGAGCGGAATGCGCGTGTAGGGGCTGGACAGGACTTCCTTGATGATCTCTTCGGGCGGGAGATCGACCTCGACAGATTCCACCTTCTGTCTGTGGGTCATGATTTCCTCGATGGTGACGTCATCCAGATCAAGGATGGAGCGCAGCATCTCGCGTTCGTGACGGGTTTCCTCGTCCTCGCCATCGTGAAGGGCGATGGCTCCGCGCAGTTCCTCCTCGGCGGCAGAGGCTTCATCATTGCTGCCGTTCCTGTCTTCCGGAGCGAGAACCCTGAGTGTGGTGTGAACGATTTTTTCGACCGCGACAACAATCGGCCCAAGCAGCAGGACAATCGGGCGCAACACAACAGAGGCAAAAAGGGCTGCCTTTTCCGGATTGCGCAGGGCATAGGTCTTGGGCAGGACTTCGGCGAAGATCAGGACCAGAGCCGTCATCACCAGCGTTGCGTAGACAATGCCGGCTTCGCCAAAGAGGGCGATCAGGACCGAGGTTGCGAGGGAGGAGGCGAGAATGTTGACAAGGTTGTTGCCCAGAAGAATGGAGCCGATCAGACGCTCTTTCTTGGCCCAGAGGCTGTTGACCAGAGCGGCACGCTTGTCCCCGTCTTCCTCAAGCGTGTGCATGCGTGCCTTGGAGGCTGCTGTCATGGATGTTTCGGAACCGGAGAAAAATCCGGATATTCCAAGCAGGATCAGTATGCCGAGCAGTGTAAGGAGTGTTTCACTGTTGTTCAGTGCTTCCAGCACGATGGTGGTCCTCTCAAGTTCCTGAAACAGAGCGCAAAAGTCATGCGCCCATCATGTTCTAATGTATGGGCACATTATAGCAGTCTTTCAAGAATTGCCGAGGGCAACTCTTTAGCGACAGGCTTCGATCAGGAAGTTTTCCAGATCGGTGCTGTCAACGGAGCGGTCAAGATAGGCTTCCCCCAGTGCATTGAGGAGGACAAAGGTCATCTGCCCGTTGCTGACTTTCTTGTCACGGCTCATATGGTCGAGCAGACGCTCCGGTTGCAGGGGCTTGTTGCCCAGTGCCTGGCGGGCGACAAAACCTGTTTCCACAGGAAGGCCAAGGTCCTCGAGGTGCTGGCGTACACGTCTGGCATCCTCTTGCGGGATTTGCCCTTTTTGTGCCGAGAAATCAAAGGCCATGACCATGCCGATTGAAACAGCTTCACCATGCAGAAGGGTGCCGTTGTAGCCGGCTTCTGCTTCCAGTGCATGTCCGAAGGTGTGTCCCAGATTGAGCAGGCCGCGTGCTCCGCTTTCGCGTTCATCCTCGGCAACAATTCGTGCTTTTGCCTTGCAGGACTCAAGAATGGCCTCGGACAGGGCTTCCTCGTCACCGTCAAGCAGGGCTGTGGCGTGATCTTCCAGCCATGAGAAAAAGGCGGCATCACGGATCAGGCCGTATTTGGCCACTTCGGCATAACCGGCCAGCAGTTCCCTGCGGGGGAGGGTCTGAAGAACCGTTGTGTCTGCCAGTACCAGGCGGGGCTGGTGAAAGGCACCAACCAGATTCTTGCCACGAGGCGTGTTGATCCCTGTTTTCCCGCCAACGGAGCTGTCGACCTGTGACAGCAGGGTGGTCGGGATCTGGATGAAATCAATCCCCCGCATGACGGAAGCGGCTGCAAAGCCTGCAAGATCGCCAATAACACCCCCTCCAAATGCGAGAAGGGTCGATTTCCTGTCAACGCGGTGTTCAAGCAGCCAGTCGATGATTCGCTCGAGCTGTGCAAAGGATTTTGTGCTCTCGCCAAAGGGCAGGGTGATGCTGAGAACCTGCAGCCCCTGCGCCTCGAGCGATTTTCTGAGTGCATCCAGATGAAGGCTGGCGACATTCTCATCTGTAACAACGAAAACACGATCCTGATTGAGGAAGGGTTTGATCAGAGTGCCGGACTGTTCGATCAGTCCCTTGCCAATGAGGATGTCATAGCTGCGTTCCCCCAGTTCAACGCGCAGGGAACGGGGGGTGCCGGATGCTGAACTCATCAGGAAGGCTCCTTCGGGGTCGTCTGTTGCTTTTTCGTTTCGTCCTGCAGGTAGTCGATCAGGGCCTGCAGGGCCTTGTCCCTTGTGAGTTCGGGGGCGCCGTCCGCAGATTCCACGGGCACATGCGCCTGGGAATAGACCGGGTATCGCTTGTCCATGAGATCGGACAGAATCTCCCGGTGATTGCCGTTCCTCAGCAGGGGGCGGTGATTGCGTCGAGAAGTGCGCTCGACCAGAACGTCCAGATCGGCCTTGAGCCAGATGACAATGGAGTGCTCGATCATTGTGGCGCGGGTCTGCTCATCCATGAAGGCACCACCTCCTGTTGAGAGGATCTGGACAGGGCCGTCCAGAAGGCGCTGGATAACGCGACGTTCGCCATCGCGAAAGGCCGCTTCGCCATGTGTCTCGAAGATTTCAGAGATCGTCATGCCTGCAGCTCTCTCGACTTCATGGTCTGCATCCACAAAGTTCAGCTTCAGGGATTTTGCGAGCAGTTTGCCAATGCAGGTCTTGCCGGCCCCCATAAGACCGACGAGGGTAATGGTTTTGGGCAACTGCTCCCTGATTTCGGTCAGCTCGCTTCTCTTGAAGCTGTTCGGGCTGCCTTTTCTTTTGCCGGCTCCTGTTTTCCTGTTGGCAGAAGCCTTGTTGGGTTTGGCCTTTTTCCTGGTCACCTTGTTGTTCGGTTGCAGCTTGTTCGCGCTGTCTTTTTTCGAAGGCCTGGCTTTGGTTTCAGCCATGGGCGCTTGTACTCCGTATTCTGCAGACAAACTTGCGCCGCTGTCACAAAGCCGGCCCCGGAGAGGGAGACGAGTTTTGACGCTGGCGTCGGATCAATGGTTTCTGGCTTCCTGTGTGATCGAAGCGAATCTCCGTATTTTGTCTGCATCTGTTTCACTTTCCTTAAGCAATACAGAATGGATCGTCATGAAACAAAGCTTTTCTGGTCCCGATATGTAACGAAAGCGCTAATCTGCTGAAAAAGCAGCAGGGTCGGGGCAAAAGACGATTGATCTCTGTCCCATTCTTGCCATAGTCGATCTCTATCAATAAGACTGAGACTTTGTTTCCCTGAACAATTCGCTTTCGGGGAATTGAACAGATTGAAAAGCGGGTTGCGTCTGGCACGATGAAAAAATTTACGATGTTCCTTTTTATGCTGACACTGTGTGGAGTTCTGGCTGGCGGAGTGTTCCTTCTGACATGGGATATTCCTGCGCCGTCTTCCGAGGTCAGCAAGACCATTCCGAACTCTCAGTTGCTTGACTGAAACACCTGAAGGAGCGAAGCCTTGATGAAAATCGGTCGTTTGTCCCTTCCTGTGGCTGGCCTTGCAATTGCGGGTTTGCTGCCTCTGGGGGCTTCTCTTGTCCAGGCGCAGACCGCTGTTCCGTCCCCCACCTCCCTGCTGCCTCTGGGTGCCGGAGCACAACAGCCGGGTGACAATGAACTTTACGAACTGGCTCCACCCTCCGGAGCCGGGGGAAGCTCGACTGTTCCGCAGGGATCAACGATCATCATCCAGGATCTTGCTCCGCAGGGTGGTCAGCTTCTGGGGGAGGATCTCAATGCGATCGGAACCCTGTCGCAGGGAAATGGCGGACTGGGGTACGACATGTGGCGGCAGACGCCCTATGTCCAGGTCGATCACCTGCTGGGGGCCTTGCCGGAACGCCCTGTCCTGCCGCAGGCCGTGAAGCTTTCCAACCGATTGCTGCTGACGGCGGCGGCCACACCGTCACAATCCGGAGGAGCGCAGTCCAGCCCTGCCGAACTGTTGCTGAAGCGTATCGCGCTTCTTGAGAACCAGAACCGTCTGACGGCCTTGCAGGATCTGGTTGATCGCATTCCGCAAAGTGTGAATTCCATTGAACTGACGCGAGCCAGAGCAAACTCTGCGCTCTTTGCCGGAGATTACGACAGGTTCTGTCAGGATCACCTGCCGGTTCTTCTGGACAGTGATATCTCCTCGACAATCTATGCGCGCTATCAGGTCTTTTGCCAGATTCATCAGGGTGAAACAGACCGGGCGCTGCTGGGGCTGGATCTCCTGCGGGAAATTCCTGAGGAGGCGGACCCTCTTTTCATGCAGCTGGCTCTGAAAGCGGCCGGTTTGCAAAGCCCGGTCACGGGCGAAAGTGCCGGGCCGGTTGAAGCGATCCACCTGGCTCTGGCTGAAAAAAGCAAGACGGCACTGCCGGACAGTCTGCTGGAATGGGTGCATGGTGATCTGTTGCTGAAGGTGCTCGCTTCTGATGCCTACAGTGTTGAGCAAAGACTTATTGCTGCTGAAAAAGCCCTGCGTTTCGGGGCCATTGAACCGGTTGTCCTGCAGGAGCTCTATGCAAACCTGACAGATGTGAAACTGGGAATTGACCGGATCCTGGCCGGGGATTACAGCGATGATCTTGATCCTTCCATTCGCCACGCCATTCTGTGGCAGGAAGTCTCCAAGCAGTCCCTCAATGCTGTAAAGGCCGAGCTGATTGAAGCAGCTTTCGAGCAGGCTGGTACGGCAGAGGAAGCCTTCCTGATGGCGCTGGTCTATCAGGATATTCTGGCTTCTCTGGAACCGACCGATGATCTGATCTGGTTTGCCGGAACCGCAGGGCGTGCGCTCTATGCAACCGGTCGCTGGCAGGAGGCTGGTAAATGGGTTCTGATGGCGCGTGAGGCTGTTCTGTCGTCCAAGGATGCAACTGCGGCCGTCACGAGCCTGTGGCCCTATGCCCAGCTGGCAAGCGAGCGTGTTGTTGGTGGCTACGGGAATCTCAATGGCTGGTCGGTGGCGCAGGATGGTGTGGCAGATGATGTCCGCCGTATGAACACGGTCTTTATCCGGGCCCTTTTGCAGGGTGTCGGGGTTTCCGAGGATATGCCCTGGGCCATGCTTGCCGCTTCGGATGGTGCTGCACAGGGTTTGATGCCTTCTGCTGCCGGTTACTTCGCCCTGAAGGATGCACAACGCAAACTCAACAAGGCCGAAGTTGTTGCCCTTGCGCTGGTTCTGCTGGGGGATACGCCTTCGGAAGAGCTGCATCCGGTCACACTGGGCTCCGTGCTGGAAGGCCTTGTGGAAGTCGGACTTGAACGTGAGGCGCGTCAGCTTGCACTGGAAGTTGCCTTCCTGAACAGTCTTTAGGTGAAACCGTTATGACGGCCAATGGCGCCCTGCTGGTTGAACGTTTCCTGGAAATGCTTCAGGCCGAGCGGGGGGCGACAGACAACACCCTGCAGGCCTATGGTCGGGATCTGACGTCCTTTCTGGAAAAACTGAAGGCGGGTGTGTCACTGGCAGAGGCCGGTTCTGCCGATGTGCGGGCTTACTTGCAGGCTCTTGCGCTGGACGGGAAGTCCGAACGTACGCAGGCCCGTCACCTGTCTTCCCTGCGGCAGTTTTTTACCTTCCTGATGGAAGAAAACCTGCGGGAGGACAATCCGGCCCTGCTGGTTGTGCCTCCGAAACAGAAAAAGCCCTTGCCCAAAGCTCTGACGATGGAAGAGGTCGACCGCCTGCTTGAGGTTGCGCGCCGCGCCTCACAGGGCAATGATCCGGATGCTGTGCGCCTCTGGGCGCTGGTGGAGTTGCTCTATGCCTCTGGCCTGAGGGTCTCCGAACTGGTCAGCCTGACGGTTTCCGGGATACAGCGAGACCGGGAAGCGCTTCTGGTGAAGGGCAAGGGGAACAAGGAGCGGCTGGTTCCGGTTGGGCGCCATGCGCGGCAGGCTCTTGAGGCCTATCTCGACTGTCGGGAATGTCATTTTTCCAGAGCTGATCTGGCAAGGGGAAAAAAGCCCGCATGGCTGTTTCCGTCCCGGGGCGCCCAGGGGCATCTGACACGGCACAGGGTTGGTCAGCTGCTGAAGGATCTGGCGCTTGAAGCCGGACTGATGCCCTCCAGCCTGTCCCCTCATGTCCTGAGACATGCCTTTGCAACACACTTGCTGGAAAACGGGGCCGATCTGCGCGCGGTTCAGAAAATGCTCGGGCACGAGGATATCTCGACAACCCAGATTTATACCCATGTGCTGCAGGCCAGATTGCAACGACTGATGGCCACGCATCACCCCCTTGCTTCTGATGCGGACCACAGGGACTGACAGGGCTGGGGCCTGAACTGCGGAAATTAAATGCCCGGCTGTTGGCCTGAACATGCTTGACGTTTTTTTGTGCTTGCGCCATAGGAAGGGATCAAACAGACTGACGCGATTGCGAAAGAAGCAATCCCTGTAACGACAAACAACCGGGTGTCCGTAAAAGTACCATGCAAAACTTCCTTGATTTTGAAAAACCGATCGCTGAACTCGAAGGTAAAATCGAAGGTCTTCGTCACCTTTCTGACAGCGGTGATGTCAATATCGCAGAGGAAGTTTCCAAGCTGGAAGCCAAAGCGGACAAGCTGATGCGCCAAACCTATGCCAAGCTGTCTGCCTGGCAGAAAACACAGGTTGCGCGTCATCCGAACCGTCCACACTGCAAGGACTATATCGAAGCCCTGATCGAGGACTACACGCCACTGGCCGGTGACCGTGCCTATGCGGAAGATTTTGCCATTGTTGGTGGTCTGGGGCGCTTCCGCGGTCAGTCCGTTGTTGTGATTGGTCAGGAAAAAGGCAATGACATGCACACGCGTGTCAGACACAACTTCGGGATGGCGCGTCCGGAAGGCTATCGCAAGGCCATCCGTTTGATGGATATGGCCGAGCGCTTCAAAATTCCGGTCATTACCTTTGTGGACACTGCTGGTGCCTACCCGGGTGTCGGGGCCGAGGAGCGCGGACAGTCCGAAGCGATTGCGCGCAGCATTGAAAAGTGTCTGGATATCCGCGTTCCGATGATTTCCACGATTATCGGTGAAGGCGGTTCCGGTGGTGCGATTGCCATTGCGGCTGCAAACCGTGTCCTGATGCTGGAACACTCCATCTATTCCGTGATCTCTCCTGAAGGCTGTGCCTCCATTCTGTGGCGCAGTGGCGAGTTTGCCAAGGATGCGGCCGAGGCTCTGAAGCTGACAGCGCAGGATCTTGAGGCTCTGGGTGTGATTGACGAGATTATTGAAGAGCCAATGGGGGGCGCGCATCGCAATGCCCCGTCCACTATTCTGGCCCTGGGGGATGTGATTGAGCAGCAGCTCTCCGAACTTTCTGCTCTGGAAGGGTCCGAGCTTCGCCAGAAGCGTCGTGACAAGTTCCTCGACATGGGACAGAAATCACTCTGATCCGAAATGCCATTGTTGAAAAAGCCGCTCATTCGGAGCGGCTTTTTTGTTGGCGTTCTGCGTTGTTCTGCTGACGAGCAGGTTATTCCGGTTTTTCGGCAACCAGCATGTAGTTGACGTCCAGATCGGCTTCGTCGCGGAACCAGCGATCGAGCATCGGGTTGTAGACGATGCCACAGAGGTCCTGGGGAATGAGGCCGTTCCTGCGCATGAGGTCGACATATTCCGAAGGGCGCAGAAACTTGTTCCATTCATGAGTGCCTTTGGGAACCCAGCGCAGCAGGTACTCGGCACCAATAATGGCCATCAGCCATGATTTGGTGTTCCGGTTCAGGGTGGAACCAAACTGCAGGCCACCCGGGCGAACCAGTTCGGCGCATTCGGTCGAAAAGCTCTCGATATCGGCAACGTGCTCTATGATTTCCATGGAAAGCACAGCATCAAAGCGTTCCTCTTTCTCAAGCATGTCCGCAGAGGTGCAGTGGCGAAAGGCAATGTCGAGCCCGCTTTCTTCTGCATGCAGCCGCGCAATCTGGATGTTGCGTGCGGAGGCATCAATGGAGGTCATTGCTGCACCCATGCGTGCCAGAGGCTCTGACAACAGGCCGCCACCGCAGCCGATGTCCAGAATTCTCAGGCCTGCAAGCGGCTGTTCGGCTTCGGGATCACGGTGAAAATGCGCGCAAAGCTTTTCCCTGATATAGGCGACACGCACCGGGTTGAGCTTGTGGAGCGGTTTGAATTTGCCTGTCGGGTCCCACCACTCCTGGGCCATGGCTGCAAACTTGGAAATCTCGTCAGGATCGACGGTCTTTCCCGCTGCTGCGTCGCTTTCAGTTGAATAGGGTGTGTCGATTTCAGGCATTTTATTCTCCTGAGGGCTATTCAGAGACAAAACAGTCACAAAAGATTGTACGCACAGCGGTTATATTTGGGTCGGGGTGCTTGCTTCGTGACGGCTGGCAGAGTATGGATAGGACCAAGTGAAACAGCAAGGCTTTATCCGGCCTTGTCTGGACTGTCGAGAGAATATTTCCCCGAAGGTAGGGCTGATGGCACGAGTTGTTATGAAATTCGGTGGCACCTCTGTCGCGGACATGGATCGAATCCGTAACGTGGCGCAGCGTGTCAAAAAGGAAGTGGATGCAGGTAACGAGGTTGCTGTTGTCGTGTCTGCGATGGCAGGTGTAACCAATCAGCTGGTTGGTTATGTTCAGGATGCCGGCAAGCTTTATGACGCGCGCGAATACGATACCGTGGTTTCCGCAGGGGAACAGATCACCAGTGGTCTGCTTGCGATCTGTCTGCAGGAAATTGGCGTTGATGCGCGCTCCTGGCTGGGTTGGCAGGCGCCAATCCAGACAAACGAGGCACATGGCTCTGCCCGAATTCTGGACATCGATTGCAGCGAGATCATCAACCGTTTTGAAAAGCAGGGGCAGGTCGCTGTCTTTGCTGGCTTCCAGGGGCTGGCGACCGACGGTCGTATCTCGACACTCGGACGCGGCGGATCCGACACCTCTGCTGTTGCAATTGCAGCGGCCATGAAGGCGGATCGTTGTGACATCTACACGGACGTGGACGGGATCTATACAACAGATCCGCGCATCGTGCCGAAAGCGCGCAAGCTTGAGAAAATCACATATGAAGAGATGCTGGAACTGGCGTCTCAGGGTGCCAAGGTTCTGCAGACCCGTTCTGTGGAAATGGCAATGAAACACAATGTTCGTGTTCAGGTGCTGTCCAGCTTTGAAGACAAGCCCGGCACATTTGTCGTTGATGAGGATGAAATCGTGGAAAAAGCTCTGGTCAGTGGTATCGCCTACAACCGCAACGAAGCAAAGATCACCCTGCGCAATGTTCCGGACCACCCGGGTGTGGCTGCGGCTGTTTTCGGCCCGATGACAGATGCTGCGATCAATGTTGACATGATCATCCAGAATGTCTCTGCCAAGGGCGATTGCACCGACATGACCTTCACCATTTCACAGGGTGATCTGGAACGGACACTGCGCCTGCTGGAAGACAAGCGCGGCGAACTGAAATACGAGCGTTTGGATCACAGCTCTGATCTTGTTAAGATTTCTGTCATTGGTGTCGGGATGCGTTCTCATGCAGGCGTGGCCCAGCAGATGTTTGGTGCGCTGGCAGAAAAGGGCATCAACATTGATGTGATCTCCACATCAGAAATCAAGATCTCTGTCCTTGTGGCAGAAGAGTATACCGAGCTTGCATTGCGGGCACTGCACACAGCCTACGGGCTGGATGCAGAAGAGGAAGACGCATAGGACTTCCTTTCAAGAGGACCCGTTCCGGCTGTTGACTGACAGCAGTCGGAGCAGCTCTCCGCAGGGCTTTGTTGCATGCCCGATCAGGAGAACAGCATGACAGAACGTCATTCAGAAAGTTTGGGCGGTTCCCGCCGGTTACTCAAGCTTCTGCGCGATCAGATGAAGGGAAAGGGGTCCAATCAGGATCACCTGAACCAGATTGTCGAGCTTATTGCGCAGGACTTCGAGGCTGAGGTCTGTTCCATCTATGTCATGCGCAAGGACCAGGTTCTGGAACTGGTCGCGACCAAAGGTCTGAAGCGTGAAGCCGTTCACAAGACGACCCTCCGCAAGGGTGAGGGGATTGTTGGTCTTGTCGCTGAACAGGCCATTCCGCTCGCTGTAACGGATGCTCCGCACCACCCGAACTTTGCCTTTCGCCCGGAAACGGGAGAGGAACCGTACCAGTCCATGCTGGGAGTTCCCATCATGCGCAATGGTCAGGTTCTGGGAATTATTGCTGTTCAGAACCTTCTCCACCGACAGTACGAAGAGGACGAGGTCGAAGCTCTTGAAACCGTCGCCATGGTTCTGGCCGAGCTGGTTTCGAGCGAGGATCTGGTCTTTCAGGAAGACAGTGAGGACGCCAACAAGCCGGATCGCATTGTCGGGCTTTGTCTGACCTCCGGTCTTGCTGTTGCGCCTGCTGTCATGCACAACAGGGGGATCGTGATCTCGCGCATGACGTGCGAGGACCCCGATGCCGAGGTCAATCGGCTGCTGAAAAACGTCACCGAAATGCGTGGCTCGATTGATGACATGCTCGAGCGCACGGAGATCGCTGCGCTGGGTGAACAGCGCGAGGTTCTGGAAACCTATCGCATGTTTGCGGCTGACCGGGGCTGGATCGGGCGGATTGCAGATGCCATTCGCAACCATAACCTCTCTGCCGAAGCAGCGGTTCAAAGGGCGCAGGAAGACACGCGCAAGCGCATGAGCCAGATCAGTGATCCCTATCTGAGGGAGAGGCTGGCCGACCTTGATGATCTGTCCAATCGTTTGCTGGGGCACCTGCTGGGGTCCGTGCATCTGGAAAAGGACCTGCCCGAACAGTTCGTGCTTGTGGCGCGGACCATGGGGCCGGCTGAATTGCTGGATTACAAGGGCAAGAAGCTGCGTGGCGTGGTTCTCGAAGAAGGCTCGCCCACTGCGCATGTGGCCCTTGTGGCCCAGGCCCTTGAAATTCCTGTTCTCGGGCAGTGCCGGGGTGTGCTGGAGCGCGTCCGTGAAGGGGATGTGCTGGTTGTGGATGCCGAGCACGATCAGGTTCTGATCCGCCCGGCTGAAGCCGTTGCTGAATCCTTCCGCAGTTCCTTCAAGGGGCGCAGACAGCGCTGGGCCGAGATTTCTGCCGAGAGGGAGCTGCCGCCTGTCACAAAGGACGGTTGCCGTATTTCGCTGAACTGTAATGCGGGTCTGCTTGTCGATTTGCCGAATGTTGTGAACTCCGGTGCTGACGGGGTCGGGCTTTACAGAACCGAGGTTCCCTTCATGGTCCGCCAGTCCCTTCCGGGGATCGGTGAGCAGGCCGAGCTTTATCGGAAGATCTACAGCGGTGTTGAGGATCGCAGGGTTGTCTTCCGGACGCTTGATGTCGGCGGGGACAAGGTTCTTCCCTACTGGTCCATGGCGGCTGAGGAAAACCCCGCAATGGGCTGGAGGGCGATCCGCATCGGGCTGGACCGGCCTGCGTTGCTGCGTCAGCAGTTGCGTGCCCTGATCCGGGCCTCTGCAGGACGCGAACTGAGTGTCATGTTCCCGATGGTTGCCGATTTGTCAGAGTACAGGGCTGCGCGTGATCTGCTGGAATTCGAGTTGAACCGGGAGGCTTCCATCGGCGGAGAACTCCCTGTTTCCCTGCGACTGGGGGCGATGCTGGAGGTGCCGTCCCTTGTCTGGCAGCTTCCCGAAATCTGCCCGCATCTGGATTTCCTCTCCATCGGCAGCAATGATCTGCTCCAGTTCTTCTTTGCAGCAGACCGGGGCAACACCCACCTTTCAAGGCGCTATGACACCCTGAGCCTGTCAGTCATCAGAATGCTGAGACAGATTGCCCGGGTTTGCCACAGCAACGGGGTGGATGTGACGGTTTGCGGGGATATGGCATCCCACCCGCTGGAAGCGATGGCCCTGCTGGCTTCCGGGTACCGTTCCCTGTCCATGCCGCCGCTGCAGGTGGCTGCTGTCAAAACCATGGTGCGCACTCTGGATCTGGAAACAGCGTCTGATTTTCTGGACAATCTCGTGCTGGAAGGTACGGCAGATATCCGCGCCGGACTGGAAGGTTATGCCGAACGTTTCGGGGTGAATATTTCCGGACGTTGAGCCCTGAATTGCAGCCTCCTGTCGCAATGATTGTTTTCAGAGCAATAATTTGTTAAGAACACTGCATAATAATCACCATTAAATTATTCTCTTCAAAAGTTTTTTTGTGAAAGCTTTTGCCGGGCCAAAAGGTGAAAAAAGAACCGGAGTTGGGCAAAAACCACGGGTTCAGAGGCAGAATGTTTGGAGGCGACTTTGGCAAAAACGGACCAGTCGGAGCAGGGTGTGATGGAGCAGGAAAACCAGCAACCGGTTCCTGCCAGCTTTGAAAGCGTGGGCGATACCCTGCGCAAGGCACGTGAAAAAACCGGGCAGTCCCTGCGTGATGTCGCAGGTGTATTGCGTATTCGCTATGTTTATCTGGAGGCCATTGAGCAGGGGGATTTTGCCAGCCTTCCGGGTGACACCTATGCCTATGGTTTTATCAGAACCTATTCCGAGCATCTGGAACTTGATCAAAGCGAAATCGTCCGTCGTTTCAAGGAAGAGGTTGAAAATTACGGCAACAGGAAGGAACTGGTCTTTCCCCAGCCTGTGTCCGAGGGAAAAATCCCGGGTTTCGCTGTTTTCTTTGCTGCGGCCCTCTGTCTGATTCTGGCTTATGGTGGCTGGGTTGCTGTGCAGGGGCGTTTTGATCCCGTCGATCTGGTTGAGACAACATGGTTGCAGGTCTTTGATGGAGATGGCGCTGTTTCCGAAGAAGCGAATAATGGTGATGTTGCTTCCGGTGAAAATGACGTGGTGCAGGCTCCTGTTGTGAATTTGCAAGAGCCGGAAGCGATCCAGGCCGATGTGATTCCGCCTGTTGAAGAAGAGCTCGTGGAGGAAGAAACGCAGACACTTCCTGAAGAAGAGGATATTGTCGTTTCGGAGTTGGCTGAAACACTGCCTCCTGCTCCGGCTGAGGAGAACGTCAGCCAGGGGGCTGATGTCGTTGTGGAATCGACAGAGCCTGCCGATGAAGACGATGTGATCTCATCAGATGCGCTCAATGGCGTCGTTTCGGAGGATCAGGAGCAGACTGTTACTGTCGAGACCCCTGAGCCTGTCGAGCCTCAGCGTCTCGGGGCCGAAGTCTCCCAGGTTGTTCTCAGAGCCAGATTCGACACCTGGATACAGATCCAGAATGCCGAGGAGGAGATTCTCTTCGGACGTGTGTTGCGTGCCGGTGACAGCTATGGCGTCCCCGGAACCGGTTCTGTGATGAAGGTGGGCAATGCCGGTGGCCTGACGATCGAGATCGACGGGGTGGAGCAGCCTGCTCTGGGAGAGCAGGGGCGTGTGGTCTCTGACATTCCGCTCGATCCGCAAACGCTGCGGAACTTTATTTCCGAACGCCAGGACGGCTGAGCACGGTTTGATCATCCCGAAAAAACGGGCCTTTAATAAAGACATCACCCGGTGATGCCAATTCAGGGGACAAATGGAGATTTGTCCCTTGAACTTTGCGGTCCAAGGGCGCATTTTCCTGACAGCTTTATCTGTTGTCTGTTACAGCCCGCTACGGAGCCTGTTTAAATGTCTTCTATCCGCCCCTGGCGCGATATCTATCGCCGTAAATCCCGTCAAATCATGGTGGGAAATGTTCCTGTTGGAGGTGACGCACCGATCACAGTGCAGTCCATGACCAACACGCTGACGACAGATGTTGCTGCGACAATGGATCAGATCCGCGCTCTGGAAGAGGCCGGGGCCGATATTGTGCGGGTGTCCTGTCCGGATGAAGATTCAACAAAGGCCCTCAGGGAAATCACACGACAGGCCCAGGTGCCAATCGTTGCGGATATCCACTTCCACTACAAGCGCGCAATCGAAGCTGCGGAGGCGGGAGCCGCCTGTTTGCGTATCAATCCCGGAAACATTGGCAACCAGAACAAGGTGCGTGAAGTCGTCAAGGCCGCCAAGGATCACGGTTGCCCGATCCGCATCGGTGTGAACGCCGGTTCGCTGGAAAAGCATTTGCTTGAGAAGTATGCCGAGCCCTGCCCGGAAGCGATGGTGGAGTCCGCGCTTGAGCACATTCGCATTCTTGAGGACGAGGACTTCTTTGATATCAAGATTTCCTGCAAGGCATCCGATGTCTTCCTGTCCATGGCCGCTTACTCGCAGCTGGCAGAGGCCTGTGACTATCCGCTTCATATTGGTGTGACAGAGGCCGGTGGCCTGCGGACCGGAACGATCAAGTCGTCCATCGGGCTGGGCAATCTCCTGTGGGCGGGTATTGGCGATACCCTGCGCGTTTCACTGTCTGCGGATCCTGTCGAGGAAATCAAGGTGGGCTTTGACATCCTGAAGTCACTGGGATTGCGGCATCGTGGTGTGAACGTCATTTCCTGTCCGTCCTGTGCGCGTCAGCAGTTTGATGTGATCAGGACTGTCGCTGTTCTCGAGGAGCGTCTGGCCCATATCACAACACCGCTGTCTGTCTCTGTGATCGGCTGTGTTGTGAACGGCCCGGGAGAAGCGACCATGACGGATGTCGGTCTGACCGGTGGCGGCAAGGGAACACACCAGATCTATGTGGGCGGTCTGCCGGATCACCGGCTGAAAGATGCAAGCATTGTCGATCATCTGGTCGAGATGATCGAGGCCAAGGCTGAAGAAGTTGAAGCCGCAATTGCCCGTGGTGAAACCCCGGATGTGAAACAGCATTGATTGCCTTCCGGTCTGACAGTCAGACGGAAGGCAAAAGCAATTTGCGGCTTTCTGTAATTTCCCCTATAGAAAATACAGACTTTTCAATCAGGCCTGATGCTGTCCGTTCAGGTCGCTTTTACTGATATCAGGAGAAAAAAATGTCTTCTCTTCAGCCGGTGCGCGGAACCCATGACCTCTTGCCTGAACAGATGCGTGCGCATCGTGCGGTAAGTGATACAGCCCGTCATGTTGCCGCTCTCTACGGCTTTGACGAGATTGCGACACCCATCTTCGAGAAGACGGAAGTCTTCAAGCGCACCCTGGGTGATACCTCCGATATCGTTACAAAAGAGATGTATACCTTTGCCATGAAAGAAGGGGAGGAGATTACCCTGCGTCCGGAAGGGACGGCGGGTGTGGCCCGTGCTTTCATGTCCAATGGTCTGAGCCAGAGCCTGCCTCTTAAGCTCTTCTATTCCGGCCCGATGTTCCGTCACGAGCGCCCGCAGAAGGGACGTCAGCGTCAGTTCCACCAGTTCGGTGCCGAATTTCTGGGAGTTCCAAAGCCGGAAGCGGATGCGGAAATTATCGCGCTTGGGGTTCACATCCTCAGGGAGCTGGGTGTCTATCAGGATACAAAGCTTGAGCTGAACACACTGGGCGATGTTGAAAGCCGCAAGGCCTATCGCGGCGCGCTGATCGAATATTTCTCCGCACACAGGGATCGTCTGTCCGAAGACAGCCTGAACCGTCTGGAAAAGAACCCGCTACGCATTCTTGACTCCAAGGATGAAGGCGACCGCGAACTGGTTGCAACAGCGCCGCTGTTCTGGGATTACCTCAATGAGGAGAGCCGGGACTTCTTCGAAAAGGTAAAGAGCTGTCTGGATGCTCTGGGAATTGCCTATGAACACAACACGCGACTGGTTCGGGGATTGGATTATTACGGTCACACGGCTTTCGAGTTCACCACGACTGCACTGGGTGCCCAGGGCACAGTTCTGGCTGGTGGCCGCTATGATGCCCTGGTCAAGACAATGGGTGGACCGGATACGCCGGGTGTAGGTTTCGCTGCAGGGGTTGAGCGTCTGGCGATGCTGAGCGACAGGGTTGTCGAGGCACCGCGACCATTGGCCATTATCCCGATGGGGGCAGAGGCGGAAACCATGGCGTTCAAAGTGGCTTCTGATCTGCGTTATGCAGGGCACCGTGTCGAGCTGGGTTACAGCGGCAACATGAAAAAGCGCCTGACCCGTGCAAACCGTGACAATGCCTTTGCGGCGATCATTCTGGGCGAGGACGAACTGGCCCAGGGCGCGGTGACATTCCGGGATCTGACATCCGGGGAACAGGAACTGGTCAAGCTTGATCTGCTGGAGCAACGCCTGCATTCTTATCTCTGACGGGCTGTGCGTGTCGATCTGATGCGCCGTCTTGCCTGAGGAAGAGGACAGAAGCTTGATGGGAAATTGCAGCGGGGAAAGGGAGGCATCCGTTCTGGGGCGCCTGGTGGTCGTCGGCCTGAACAGCCGTACGGCTCCGCTGCATTTGCGCGAAAGCCTCTTCGCGGAGGCTCCGGAAGCTCCTGATGAGATCCTGCAGGCTCTTCACGCTCCGGACGTTTCAGAGGGGTTGCTGCTGGCAACCTGCGAACGCTTTGATCTGATTGCCCTTGCGCGAACGGATGAAACCCCGGAGCTGGATAAGGCCGCTTCCTTTCTTTTGGAAACACTGGCTGATTATACTTCTGAAACCTCTGCTTCACTGTCTTCGAGCTGCTATTGCCTCAGTGGCAAGGACGCTCTGAGACACCTCTTTGCTGTTTCTGCCTCGCTCGACAGTCAGGTGGTCGGAGAGCCCCAGATTCTCGGGCAGGTGAAAAATGCCCTTCGGCTTGCGAGGGACAACAAGGCTGCCGGGGCTTTGCTCTCCGGTTTTCTTCAGGCGTCCTTCACGGCAGCCAAGCGGGTGCGGACAGAGACGACAATTGCGCAACAGGCTGTCACTCTGGCTGCATCGGCGTGTCGTCTGGGACAGGACATCCACGGTGATCCCTCGCGCTTTTCCCTGCTGCTGATTGGTGGAGGAGATGCCGGAGAACTGCTGGCGCGCGAGTTCCTGATCAACGGTCTGGCTTCGGCCACCATTGTGCATCCGCGTGCCTTGAGAAGCAGGGCGACAGCCTTGCGTCTGGCCGAGCAGGGAAAGAGTGTGCGGGCCGAAGACTGGAGTGATCTTGATGCGCTTCTGCCTGCCCATGATATTCTTCTTTGCGGATTTCACGGGCAGGCAGGACAGGAGGATCGGGCCTTTCTGGACTGGCAGCGGCTTGGTGAGGTGATGAATAAACGCCGCAGAAAGCCCCTGCTGATACTGGATGTTGCAGAAGACGGCTCCGTTGATCCTGCCTTGCGCTCCATGGACGGGGTGTTCCTCTATCAGCTCGACGATCTGGTTTCCGTAGCCCGGCAGGGGCGGGCCCAGCGTGAGGCGGCCATGATGGATGCCTGGAGAATTCTGGGCGCTGAAATGGAGGCTCTTCAACAGTCTGAACGCCGTCGGAGGGCGACCCCGGCGATTGTCGAGTTTCGAAAGCATGTTGAGGAGCTGCGTCAGCAGGTCTTGGACGAACAGCCTGATTCTGCAGAGCAGGCAACGCACCTGCTGGTCAATCGCCTCCTGCATCCTGTTCAGGAAGCCCTGAGGGAAGGAAGCCTCTCGGAAAAAGACGAGGCCGAAGCCCTTCAACGGACCCTGAGACAGCTCTTCGGGCTTGAAAAACCGTCCGACAGGGGATAAGGCTGAACAATGAAAGGGAAGTCCCCGTGATTTTCCGAGGCAGTGACTTTAGAAAGTTCCAAACGTGAATCTTGAAGACAAGCTGGACGCGGTTCTTGCCCGTCATGACGAACTGAACGCCCTGATTTCGACGCACCCGGACCCGGGTTCTTCCGGGTATACAGGAATGCTCAAGGAGCTTTCTGATCTCGGACCGGTGGTCGAGGCGGTCGGCGAGCTGCGTGCGCATCGTTCAGAGATGGAAGATCTTCAGGAGATGATCGCTGATCCCGACAGTGATGGCGAAATGAAAGCCATGGCCGAAGAGGAGTTCTATGGTCTGAAGGAAAAGCTGCCGGAGCTGGAAAAAAACATGCAGATCCTGCTTCTTCCAAAGGATCAGGATGACGAAAGAAACGCCATTCTTGAGGTTCGTGCCGGGACAGGCGGGGACGAGGCCGGTCTTTTTGCTGCGGAACTGTACCGGATGTATCAGCGCTATGCCGAAGGACAGGGCTGGCGCTTTGAACCACTGGACTATTCGGAGAACGGCATCGGGGGCATCAAGGAGGCCTCTGCGCTGATTTCAGGCAGTGGCGTCTTTGCAAACCTGAAGTTCGAGTCCGGTGTGCATCGTGTTCAGCGTGTGCCTGTAACAGAGTCAGGCGGACGTATTCACACCTCGGCAGCAACGGTTGCTGTCATGCCGGAAGCGCAGGATGTTGATGTGAACATCAACCCGGCCGATTTGCGGATTGATACCTATCGCGCACAGGGTGCAGGTGGTCAGCACGTCAACACGACGGACTCAGCTGTTCGCATCACCCACGTTCCAAGCGGCGTGGTGGTGCAGTGCCAGGATGGACGATCCCAGCACAAGAACAAGGAGCAGGCCATGAAGATGCTGATGACCACGCTCTATGATCATCAGCGGCAGCAGCAGGAAAGTGAAATGGCTGCCAACCGCAAGTCCCAGGTTGGCAGTGGTGATCGTTCGGAACGGATCCGGACCTACAACTTCCCGCAGGGGCGCGTGACGGATCACCGCATCAACCTGACGCTTTACAAGCTGGACCGGATTGTCACAGGGGAATCCCTGCATGAAGTGATCGAGGCCCTGCTGACAGAAGATCAGGCTGCCCGTCTTGCCGAGCTGTCTGAAGGGTAGGGCCATGGCTGCGCTGTCCATTGGAGAGGCTTTGCAATGGGGGGCAGACAGACTGGTTGTTGCCGGCCTTGACGGTGCCCGGCTGGATGCGCGGCTTCTGCTGGCTCATGCTCTCGGGAAGGAACAACCCTATGTGATGGCCTATCCCGAAGTCCTTCTGGAAAGCGATCAGCAGCAGGTCTTCAAGGACGCCATCAACAGGCGGTGTGACAGGGAACCTGTTTCAAGAATTGTCGGAGAGCGTGAGTTCTGGAGCTTGCCTTTTGGTATTTCCCCGCACACGCTTGATCCCAGACCGGACAGCGAGACGCTGGTTGAAGCGGTTTGTGACTACCTGCAGGAACGCCGTCTGGAGGCGGGGATGTCCGGGGAAGACAGTTTTCGGCTTCTGGACCTTGGAACAGGCTCCGGCTGTTTGCTTCTGGCGCTTTTGCACGAGAATCCCGATGCGACAGGGCTTGGCGTCGATATCTCGCCACCGGCTCTTGCACAGGCGCAGGAAAATGCCATGAGGCTTGGTCTGGATGAAAGGGCAGACTTTCTGATCGGGTCGTGGTGTGATTCCCTGGCGGGGGACTGGGATGTGATACTGTCCAATCCGCCCTACATTCCCGATGCAGACCGGAGCTGGATGGAACGGGATGTGCTGGATTACGATCCGCATTCTGCACTCTTTGCCGGTGACGAGGGACTGGATTGTTATCGTATTCTGGTTCCCCAGGCTTTTGAGCGCCTGAAACGTGGAGGACTGCTCGCCGTTGAGATCGGAAGGGGACAGGATTCTGCTGTACAGCGTTTGATGGAACAAAACGGATTTGAGCTTTTGGAACCTGTTGCCGATTTGGGTGGAATCGTACGTGTTTGTCGGGCTCTGCGTCCCTGAAAGACCTTTTTCCGGCTGTTTCAGAAGCTTTCGTGATTATTTTCTTGGAAAGTGGGGGCAGACAGGATAGTTTGGATTCACTGAGAGAGAGCACAGAGAGTGCTTGTGGGGATTTTATTCACAGACATAAACGACAGTGAACTGGCCAGTGGCTCTAAGGGCCATGCGCGTGAAATCCCTTTTAAAACGCCCTTTCAATTAAATCAGTTTGTAGGCGATGAGACAGCAGAGTTCCAATAACGCGAACCGTCGTGCACGTGGACGTACGAACAACGGTCAGAACAATCGTAAACAGCAATCCCGCAATGGTGTTTTTGACAGCAACGGTCCAAACGGACGTATGCGCGGCAATGCCAGTCAGTTGAATGAAAAGTATCTGCAGCTGGCGCGTGATGCAACAGCAGCGGGTGACCGGGTTGTTGCTGAATCCTATTACCAGTTTGCCGAGCACTATTACCGGATCATGAATGATTCGACAGATCCTCAGCGCCAGAGGCCCCAGAATGAACAGGTTGATCCTGCGCAGGCTGAACAGCCGGATGTCGCAGCCGAGGCTTCCGGCGAGGAGCAGGGCGGTGACAACCGTGAACACGGTGGTCGTGGACGGGGCCCCCGGGTGAGAAACATGCGTGGCCGTCGTCAGCGTTATGACAACCGCTCCGATGGGGCGGATGAACAGCGCTCCGGCAATGCGCAACAGGATGCCCGTGATTCTGCTGAACATACTGCCGATCAGACAGGTCAGCCTGCTCAGACTTTTGAAGTGAAGGCCGCTGATGCTGATGGGGAAGTATCCGAACAGGAGGCCCCTCGCCGCAGAGGTCGTCCTCCGCGCAAGAAGGCTGAAGCCTCCGAGGAGAGCCAGCCGCAGGCGGAGGCTTCCCCGGCCAGTGCAGATGCTGAAGAAAAGCCAAAGCGTCCGCGTGGACGTCCGCGCAAGAAACCGGTTGAAGAAACGGTTGATGCGCCTGAAGCATAGGTTTGGTGCAAGATTGAGACAAAAAAGGCTGCGAAAGTTTCGCAGCCTTTTTTCATTTGTTCTGCCTTGCTGCTGTCAGGGCAGCAGGGATTCTGATGAAAGAGGGACAGCTTTTCCCGCTTTTTTTGCTGCTGTCAGGCTTTGATTGCCTGTCCGGTCTGCAGGATGCCGTCATTCAGGGCTGTCATATAGATACCCATCTGGCTGTGTCCGTAGTGATCCAGCAGGGATTTGGGAATGTTCATGTCCAGCTCTGCTGTTTCCAGATTGACGTTTGTTGCCTTGCAGCGGCCAATGTTGCTCTCGACCCTGAAGCGGACCGGGCCGATTGAGATTTCACTTTCAATCCACTCGCGCTCTTCCCACGGGGCCAGCCCCTCGACAAGGATGTTGCCCCGGAACCTTTTGGGATCAATCTCCTTGCCCATTTTCTGCGCCAGCTCTTCAACGGATGCCAGATTGATCAGGGAAATCTGGCGGTGCGGAATATCTGTAAAAGCCTGATCCTGGGCTTCAATCAGGCGGGGCTTGTCTGTGCCCTCCGATTGCAGGAAGGATGCGAAGAACTGTTCCAGCAGAATGCGGCCCATGCGATCGTTCAGTTTGCCCTGTGAAACCTGGCGTCCCTTGCGCAGGATGGTCAGCAGGCTTGTGTCTTCATTGTAAAGCGTTTGCAACTGCGCCAGACGGTGGGATTTTGCCAGCATTGCAAAGTGCCTCTTGGGGCGCCACTCGCCTGTTGCTGGCGTCAGGGGGTTGCTGTCATCCAGTGACAGGGCAACGCCATAGCGTCTGTCATGCGGGAAGAGTTCTCCTGCCGTGACCTTGGTCTGAACCATTTCATCTTCGGAGAGACCCTTTACGGGGAAACGGTGCAAGGCGGCGATTTTACCGGACATAATGACCTCGATCTGTGAGCTTTCGCTGAATGGGGACTCTGCATTTCTGACGAAGCAGTAGTGACTTAAGATGCTGAAATTACATGGATTGAACGAAGATTAGCATGTCATTGACAGAGGGGCGAGAGGCGGAAACAAAAAAAATGCGGGAATCTTGAAAATAGTTCTTGCGAATGATTATCAATAACTGTAGGTTCCTTCTTGTGGTTCCTACCGGGAACATGCAGCAAGGATGAACAAGATAATCTCTCTTCAAGTGGTTGTTTTTGAATGTTTGTTGTTGCCTTCCAGGTATGTACTCATCTCTCCTGACGTAAACTTTGGTTTTTCCAAGCCCCCACCCGACTGGTTCGGGTGGGGCTTTTTTTATGTGGAATATCCCCTACAGAAATAAGGTCTCTTGTTTTTGATGGAATTTTCACCATATCCCTTTTGTGACAATGCTGTAGGATCAGGTTGTCGCATCAGGCGCCCCGCGCTGATTGTCAAAAGCAGGCGGGGACTGTGATCAACACTTGTGTGCTGAATGATCAGGCACGAATGGACGAGTACAGACAATGAATTTGAACAACTATACCGAACGCACCCAGGGCTTCATTCAGGCAGCCCAGGGGCTTGCACAGCGTCGCGATCATCAGCGACTGGTTCCTGAACATCTCTTGAAAGTCATTCTGGATGATCCGGAAGGCCTTGCTGCCAATCTGATCAAGGCAGCCAAGGGGGATCCGAGAAAAGCCTCTGAAGCCGTTGAACGCGAACTTGGCAAGCTGCCAAAGATTGCGGGTCAGGCCGCAGGTCAGGTTTATCTGGCTCCGGAAACAGCACGTGTTTTCGAGCAGGCTGAAGAGATCGCCCAAAAGGCGGGCGACAGTTATGTCACTGTTGAACGTTTGCTGATTGCGCTGGCCCTGAATACGGAAACGCCGACAGGTGCCATTCTCAAGGAAGCGGGGATCTCTGCCCAGGGGCTCAATACTGCGATCAATGATCTGCGCAAGGGGCGGACGGCACAGTCTGCCAATGCGGAAGACAGCTATGATGCCCTGAAAAAGTACGCACGCGATCTGACGGCCATGGCCCAGGGGGGCAAGCTTGATCCGGTTATTGGTCGCGATGAGGAAATTCGCAGAACGGTCCAGGTTCTTTCCCGCCGTACGAAGAACAACCCTGTTCTCATTGGTGAGCCGGGGGTCGGTAAGACCGCGATTATCGAAGGTCTGGCCCTGCGGATTGTCAACGGTGATGTGCCGGAAAACCTTCTCAACAAAAAGCTGATGGCGCTTGATCTGGCCGGAATGGTCGCCGGTGCCAAGTACCGCGGTGAATTTGAGGAACGTTTGAAGTCATTGCTGGAAGAAGTCGCCTCTGCAGATGGCGAGGTGATCCTCTTTATTGATGAGATGCACACTCTTGTCGGTGCCGGCAAGAGCGACGGCGCGATGGATGCATCCAACATGCTTAAGCCTGCCCTGGCGCGTGGTGAACTGCATTGTGTTGGGGCGACCACTCTGGATGAGTACCGCAAGCACATTGAAAAGGATGCTGCTCTGGCACGCCGCTTCCAGCCTGTTGTGGTCGAGGAGCCGAATGTCGAGGATACCATTTCGATCCTGCGCGGCCTGAAGGAAAAGTACGAACTCCATCACGGTGTTCGTATCACGGATGCGGCCCTTGTGGCGTCTGCGACCCTGTCCAGCCGCTATATCACGGATCGTTTCCTGCCGGACAAGGCCATCGACCTGATGGATGAGGCGGCCAGCCGCTTGCGGATGCAGGTGAGTTCGAAACCCGAGGAACTGGATGAACTGGACCGCAGGCTGATTCAGTTGAAGATCGAGCAATCTGCCCTGACCAAGGAAAGTGACAAGGCTTCTCAGGATCGTCTTGCCAGACTGGAGCTGGAAATTGCCGAGCTGGAAGAGCGATCCAATGCGCTGACATCCCAGTGGCAGAACGAACGCTCCAAACTGGCGTCCAGCCAAAAGATCAAGGAAGAGCTTGAACAGGCCCGCATTGCGCTGGAACAGGCAGAGCGGGCGGGTCGGCTGGACAAGGCTGGGGAGTTGAAATACAGCACCATTCCCGGTCTGGAAAAACGCCTTGCCGAAGCGGATGAGGAAGGCGAGCAGCGTTTGCTGAACGAGGAAGTCAAGGCCGACGCCATTGCTTCTGTTGTGTCCCGCTGGACCGGTATCCCTGTGGACAAGATGCTCGAGGGCGAACGCGACAAGCTTTTGAAAATGGAAGAGGTGCTTGGCAAAAGAGTGATCGGCCAGAGCGAAGCGATTGTTGCGATCTCCAATGCCGTGAGGCGTTCAAGGGCAGGTTTGCAGGACCCGTCACGCCCGATTGGCTCCTTCCTGTTTCTCGGTCCGACCGGTGTCGGCAAGACCGAGCTGACCAAGGCTCTGGCGTCGTTTCTGTTTGATGACGAGACGGCAATGGTTCGTCTGGACATGTCCGAGTTCATGGAAAAGCACTCTGTGGCCCGCCTGATTGGCGCCCCTCCGGGCTATGTCGGTTATGAGGAAGGCGGTGTCCTGACCGAGGCCGTGCGTCGTCGCCCCTATCAGGTTGTGCTGTTTGACGAGATTGAAAAGGCGCACCCCGATGTCTTCAACGTGCTGCTGCAGGTTCTTGATGACGGGCGTTTGACAGACGGGCAGGGGCGGACTGTTGATTTCCGAAATACCCTGATCATTCTGACGTCAAATCTGGGGTCTGAGGTTCTGGCGAACCAGCCGGAGGGCGAGGACAGCGAGATGGTTCGTGAGGATGTGATGGCTGTTGTCCGCTCTGCGTTCCGTCCGGAGTTCCTGAACCGTCTGGATGAAGTCCTGCTGTTCCACAGGCTTTACCGTGATCACATGTCCGGTATTGTGGATATCCAGCTGGGGCATTTGCGTGGTCTTTTGAAAGAGCGGGATATCGGTCTGGATATGACGGACGAGGCCATCGGCTGGCTTGCCGGCAAGGGATATGATCCTGTCTATGGTGCGCGTCCGCTGCGTCGTGTGATCCAGCGCGAACTTCAGAATCCTCTGGCAACACTGATTCTGGAAGGCAGGGTTCATGAGGGGCAGACGGTGAAGGTCGATGTCAGTGAGGATGGTCTGCTCATTGATGGGCGTGCCGTTCTCTAGGGAACACTCCTGATCCCTTTCCCAAAAGAAAAGGCCCCGTCCTTTTGAACGGGGCTTTTTCGTGTCTTTGTCGTTGAGCCTTTGCGGGATGACGCTGCCCTATTCTGTATCCGGCTGGGGGATATCCAGGGAGACAAGCTTGTCTTCGGCCTGTTTCATCTGCACCAGCTGGGTGCGCAGGCCATCCAGTTCATCACGATGTGCTGCAAAGCGTGTCTTGTCCTTGCCGCGAAGCTTGTCACCGGCAGGGATCTTGACGCTGAGCGGATTGACCTGTTTGCCGTTTTTCAGCAGTTCATAGTGCAGGTGAGGCCCTGTGGAGCGTCCTGTTGTGCCGACGTAGCCGATGACCTGTCCCTGTTTCACGCGCTTGTTTGCCGTGATGCCCTTGGCAAAGCCTTTCAGGTGGGCATAGGCTGTCTTGAAACCGCTGTGGTGACGAATGCGGATGTAGTTGCCATAGCTGCTGAAGCGGTTGGCCCGTTCAACGACGCCATCACCGGCTGCGTAGATGGGGGTGCCGCGCGGTGCTGCAAAGTCGACCCCCTTGTGCATTTTTGTGTATCCCAGAACCGGATGCTTGCGACGTCCGAAGCCGGAGGAGAGACGGGCGCCGTCAATGGGTGTGCGCATCAGGGCCTTTTTCACGCTCTGGCCCTTTTCGTCATAGTAATCCTCAAAGCCGTCGCTGTTTGTAAAGCGATAGAGGGGCAGCTCTGTTCCCGAAAGGGTAAGCTTGCCGTAGAGGATATCTCCTGTTTTCAGCAAGTTTCCGTTGTCGTCGTAATAGCCCTCGAAAACCACTTCGAAGCTGTCGCCTTTCTGGATTTCACGCTGGAAGTCGACATCATAGCTGTAGATCCGGATCAGCTTGCCAACGGCATCATTCGGCAGACCGGCCTGAACCGCCGCCTGATAGAGACTGTTTTCGATCCTGTGCTCACTGTGGGTTTCCCGCATTTCCAGGGGACGGGCGAGGCCTTCTGCCGAAAAGCTGAAGTCATCGGACCCTTCCGGAGTGTAGGCGGCAACCTGGATGATGTTTTCTACATCCGGTGCGAAGGACATTTCGAGCAGTTGGGCGGACCCTTTCGGGAGGGGCGCATCAACAAGAAGGAGTTCTTCGGCGTCTTCCGGTTTGATTTTCAGATCGATTTCAAAACCGGGTTTGATCTTGCGGGAGGAATAGACCGGCTCCATGGCCTGAATGGCCCTGTAGGCATCTGTTCTTTTGACGCCTGCATCCACCAGCAGATTCATCAGCGTGTCACCGCTGGAGACGGTCACGGTCTTGGCGATTTCGGTCGGGCGCGGAGCTGTCGGCTGGACGCCGATGGACTGGAAGTCCAGTTCGTTCAGAAGCTCTGTGACTTCCGTGCTGGCGCCTTCCTCCTCGGAAAGGCCGGGCAGGAGGCTGCCAAAGGCCAGCAGACCTGCTGTAAAGACGCCTCCCGCGACTGTCAGTCCGCCGATCACGAGTTTTGATGTGATCTGCCGACCGGTCCCTTGTTTCATCGTCACACTCAACTCCGCGTTTTGCGCTTGGCCGGATATCAGCGTCCCTGCAGGAAACTGTGAAAAACCCGGGCCGGAAATTCTCTGGGAGGGATGGTCTTCCTTTTTGAAAGACAACCCCGAAAGAAGCGATGACAAAAAGTGAGGGAATCCGCGCTTTCTGTCAATTGTTCTCTTGGTTAAAAAGCCCAAATGAGACCACTTTGGAGCCTGTTTGTGATCTTTTTGCCTTTTTCCTGTTTCTGCAGGTCTGTTCAAAAGTGTCTCCCGTCAGGACCTTTTCGGGGGCTCGTCTTTACAAAGAAAAACAATTCCTTGCCGAAAACCCCGGTTTTCAGCCGTTTCCCGATTTTAGTCATAAAAAGTTAAAAAGAATCAAAAAAAGGGGTTGCGTGTGTTGATCGAGTTCCTTAAAAGGGCCTTCACCGACGGGGCGGCGCGGTTGAGTGCGGCCCGGTTGGACGAGATTAAGGATCCTTTTGGGATCAGCTGTTTGACATAGTTTTTTGGAAGGGATGCGTAGGCGGCGGTTTGCTGTTTGTATCAGTAAAACTGTCGGTTTATGCATCATACGTGTACACACACATGTGTCTGTTTTCTTTAATGGAGACAGAA
>NZ_JBBUTJ010000014.1:0-29583 GCF_039592655.1 Carbonatibacter coralli
GCAATTTGTTGATGATCTGCTCTGGTGTGTAACGACGTTGCTTTCCCATTTGATTTCTCCTTATTCGCGGGTGGAATAAGTCAAAATCCGAACTCAAACAATGGAACACTTCAATGGGGGCAGGTCACCGATCCTACAAAGCGAACCCAGACAATGACTTTGTCTATCAGGAAATCAGGCGACTGTTTGACAAGGCTCTTGTCTCCCCTCCCGAACTAGAAAATGAAGAGGTTCACATTACCCTTTGTTATGATTTTAAGGAGCTGTTGAGCTTGCGCCCTGACCTTAATGGTTCACATTAGCAAAGAATTCTTTATTTCAGTTACAACTTCTTAGTAACTTCGTCAAATTTCGACCTAAAAGTTGTAAAAATCAACCTCTACACCATGAAACTGATGTACTAACCTTTTCTACTTTCAACGTACACTGCCGTAGAGTTTATCGTTATCGTTATCGTTATCGTAATCGTAATCGTAATCGTAATCGTAATCGTAATCGTAATCGTAATCGTATTGACATCAGAAACATCATCAATCATATTATCAAGTGAGCACAGGATAAATGTTCTTCGAACTGCGTTCAGTGCCTGATCAGGAGGGGGCCTTCGTGTCACCATTAGTTACTTAATCAGGATTTACGCTGAATTGCCGGGCTCCATACTAAAGGCCGCCTTTATCTTGAGGCGGCCTTTAGTATTTTTTTGCCCAATCAGGAGCTATGTTACCAAGTTCAGCGTTAAAAACATTGAGCTTGTATTCACCAATCAAAACAGCCGAAGCCTCATTTTGCACGTGATTTGTCTTTGATTGATAAACCGTATTCACAATAATATCTGCTAATTGAACACCATCAGTGGATTGGCTGTCCCCATAACTCACTGTGACATCTATATCTCCAATACATTCAGATACAGAGTCCGCAATAACAGTTTTTAACACTGAAAGATCGTGCTTCTTATAACGGCCGGCGTCTGGAGTAATAAAAACTTTCGGAGTTGCTGGAGGAATAATTTTACAACAGCTCTCTGCTATCATCTCTCCCCAAACATTTTTTTCATCTTTGGGATTAAGAAAAAGATTACCCGGGGCCGTTTCTCTGCAACATACAGATACGACCCCCAAAGCTCCTTCAGAAAAAATAATGTCAAACGCCTGCTTACGTTGACAAGCCGTTAGCTGGTGGCCCTTGATCTCATTTTTATGTTTGGCTACTTTTTTGATGCGCTTTAAAACTTTTTTGGCTTTTATTGGCTCAACACTCAAAGCTGAAACTAATATCAACCCGTCTGCATGCCCTCCGCTTTCATCACAGAAAATATGCATTTTTGAAACGTTCCCCTATAAACTTGTCAATTTAATCATTGAAATACCTTCAGTTTTTGAGAAAAGCAATCATAAGAAATCATATCAATACAATAAGAAAAATATTCCAGATGGTTAAATTTTTTCATTTTTAAGATATAAGTTGGTTTGACGACGAGAAGACATTGCTTCAAAGCTATTGGAAACTAAACAAAATTCCAAATTCTGGAACGTTTTCGTGGAAACAAAAGAAACATACAAAAAGTAAGAACCAGCTGATTTTAGGCTTGGATATTAAACTTCAGGAGAGGAAATGCAAAAAATTATCACAATCATCGGGATTATTCTCTTTATCTTTATAGTACAAGCCTATATTTCGTTTCATGTGTTCCCAAGTAAAGAAACATGTCTAAGTGAGCTTACAAAGTATAGCTATGGCAACCCCTCAGTTTCAAGCAAACGAGCAAATCAATGCAGGAAAATATTAAAACACGAATAAATCCAAATAATTATTTCCGCTATTGGGGAAAATGAATAAATAGATTCATATGATTAAATATTAAAATTAAAGAACTAGAATGCTTATGGTCTGGGCTCAATCAGGTCAGCATTTAATTGCGAGCACATAAAACAGATTGAGGGAGTTTTTGCCGTATTTCTCGAATTGCATCGCGCGACGACGCATGCCTTTCGTTTTACAGAAGAACCGTTCACAATATTGCGCATTGCATATAAATTGACACCGTACGAGGCTAAGTTTCGGGTATTACTTTCAGTGAGGATGAGCGGATGCGCCTTCTTGCGAATTTGAGCGCTGCCGTAGGCTTTGTCGGTAAGACTATTAAATATGCCTTTTCAGATTCCGCTCTCACCCCACCGGACATAGCGATCTGACAGACATCACTAAAAAGCCGCTCATGCTGCAATCTTATAACTAGAGAAACTTATAGACTAAAATGATTTAAATTGCATCATGCAAACATCTTCGGATCCATTGGAATTCTGATTGATGGCTTTGTTGTTCCAGGAACTTTCCACAAAGGCAATCGAACGCAACAGATCAGGACGAACCTGGTATCGCGCACCAGCTGCCTCAAAACACTGTGTAGAAGTGACAACAGGAAGCGCAGAGGCAATCAATCCAAGCTTGGCAGAAACTCGCTTAGTCATGCTGATTTCCGATCTGGATCTCGACGATCAAACTGGCCGGATCAAACTTGAGAACCTCACAAAGGTTCAAAATCTTCCGAAAAGGTAAGTCCTGCTTTGAACGTCCATATCTGTTCCACGCTGAAACGGACAGTCCGGCCTGTTCAAGAACATCATTCTGCGTGCTGCGCTGATTTTTGCGCACCAGCTCCAGCCGGTTAAAAACCACCTCGTTGATTTCAATACCAAAGGTCATTGAACATCACTCCAATAGGGAAACATTAAAGACGACGGGACAAAGTGGCTTTTGACACCTTCATCACAGAAGCAATTTCAGCCAGAGGTAAACCGTCAGCGGCCATTTCTCTTGCTTGATTCAACTTTGAATCTCCAAGCTTCTGTTCTGGCCCCCGTTTCTTTTGCAGTCCGTCAATCAGGCGTCTTTCAATCTTCAACGCCGTTTCACATTTCGCCAAAGCTTCAAAAACGTCATAACAGTCCATCTCGAAGCGTGTTGTTATGTTGTCTCGAATGGATCGGAAATTAATTCCCTGGTCTCTCAGCTTCGGGAAAAAAGACAGGAGATCAAAGTGCAGGCCATTAGGAGATTTGCGCAGGAAATCGGGGAGAGCCGACCAGCTCACAGAGGTTCCAGAAGGCCCGCAGGAGCTTTTTGCAAAAATGCGGGGAGAGCTTTCCCTCGAAGAGCTGACCGTACAGAGCCTTTCCTGATCATCTCCCCCTCCTCCAAACCCAGGGGTAAACAAATTGACCAGCCCACAAACCACGCTTCGCCAAACGGGCATCATCCTGATCAGCCAAATACCATTGATCCCCCCAGGGCCAGACAAAGGCATGACCGGATCGCACCATCCAGCTTCCCAGGTAGAGATCACCGATCGCACACCTAGCAAGCGTCCTTCGATACCTGTCCTGGCCAAAGGTCTTGCAGGCGACCTGGTGATCAACGGTCGACAAAACCAGATCGAGATATTCAGTGGCCTTGCGCCCGCAAGGCCGTTCAATCCCGACAGGAGACAAGCAGGTCTGCTTGCTCTCCGGAGCATCAAAACCCATCAAGCGCAAGCGCTCTCCGGACACGATAATCGTATCTCCATCAACAACTTTGGCTCGGCCGTAAAGCGTCTTTCCAAAAGCCGGCACACCAAACAAAACACTTAAAACCAATAAAAGCGGTACCGTTTTCCGGATCATGACAGTCCCTCTTCAATGAGGCGCTCACGATCGGCGAGCCCAAAAAGGGTTTTATCCAGCCGCAATTCACCACGGGCATGCCGTGCGGCCATCTCCCAGAGATATCCGCCTGGTGATTGAATCCAGAATTTCTTCTGATCAATGACCAGCATCGCAACCGCCATTTCATTGGGCGTCATCACCTGACCAACCCGTTTCCAGGTCCCATCGCTGATAAAGAGATCCTTTCGGATTTTTCCGGCCGCACGTCTTAAATTATACCAGTCCCAGTTACCACTTCTGACATCAATCAGATCGTCCTGTTCCTGATACTCGACTTCAAAAATAAAATCCTCACTTGCAGCAAGGCGGGCAATTTCAAGAGAACAGTTCTCGATGCCGGAACTGACTTTTTCAACATCTCCAGCCGCATTCACTGATGTTTTTTTCCCTTGCCCTGCCTCAACCGGACACACAGGCTCCTTTGCCGAGCCTTGGGCGGTGCGAGCATCAGCTCGCATATGACCGCCCTCTTCGTCCTCGATAGAGGACGACATTAATCCACAATCAGCATTACTCTCTGATAAGAATTTCCCTTTATTTTGTAGATTAGTATAGGGTCGGAAATCTTTTTCTGACGCGTCAGACATATCCCCCGTTTGTTCACTGCTCTTACCTTGCAGATCCTCACGGATCTTTCCGACCTCAAGCATCACAAGCTTCATGTTCTCTATGTAACTTCGTATGACATCGATCGCTGTCTGGGCTGATATACGCGGTATGGAATAATAGACACCATAAAGATCCTGAACCCTGGCGACATTCGCACCAAGTTCGAGAATCTTTTCCAGACCAACACGAACCATTTTCTTGATGGCACTGAGATCGTTTCTGGCCTTTTGCCAAGCGCGATCACGGAGTTCACTCTCTTCCTGGAGATTCACCAGTTCAACATATCGATTCAACAGGGGGGACAAATCCACGCCGAAAGCCACAGAGAGATGATCAAACTGGTCGCGCTTACCAAAGCGTTTGTTATCGTTGGTTGTCTTCAAGCTGATCAGGCCCAACTCAATGAGCTGTTGCTCACGATACCAGATTGCACGTTCAGACAGATTAAATCTCTTGGCCGTCTGCATGACAGAAACATAGACAACCGGACCAAAGGGGGCTTCCTGCGTCCAATCCTGTGCTTTTGTTGATCCAATCAGCCAGAGCAAATGATCCTTTAAGGCTGATGTCAGTCCCAGACCGGATCCAAATCTTGTAATGAGTCCCATGAGATCATTTTTTATCTTAATTTGATCCATCTGCGACAAACTGACTCTGCGTATCGCATCCCATGAGGTTTCATTAACCCCTTGGTAATAAGTCGATTCTTGTTTCAAATTTTATTCGGAAGCATTCCCATCGACAGGGTGCAAAAAATCGTTACGCCCCTAGGCGTTTTTTGCTTTACACCGATGTCAGATGAGGTAAGATCAGAGCCATAAAAAGCCGTACTAAGCTTTTATAGGTGATATCACCTCTAGCAGAACCTCTTAGCGCCAACTAAGAGGTTTTTTGCTATCTGGATCTCTGGAAATGCAAGAATTCCGCCTCCTCTAACAAGGGGCGCTGCCATGTCCGTTGCAATTCACTGGAAAAAAACTACTTGCGTTTGTTTTTAAACTGTCTCTATAAAGAATCTCTCTTTAAGAGCTTGTCGCAAGAGTCGACGGTGGTTGCGGGGGCAGGATTTGAACACACTCTGGAGCTTTTCATAAAAAGCTCCAGAGTGCCAATCTTATAATTACACAACAGTGACACTTTGCTGTTCAATGTCAAGAATAACCTTGATTATATCACCAGCCGAAACGTTCTCCAGATAAGCAGCAATCTGTCAGGGTTGTCCAGCACTGTTTGCAGCAGCGAGCTCCTCATCTCTTTCAGAAGTCGTTACAGAGAGGAAATCTCCGAGAATATCATCGCTGTTATCGTCAAAGTAATAAGATCAGACAATTGAATCACATCACCCTCAGCATCTGAATAATTCAGGATAGCATGAGACCGGGAAGCGAAATCTTTCAGAATGAAGGGATCAGCCCCCAATCCTCCCAGCAGGATATCACCACCGTCTCCACCAATCAGCAAGTCATTACCTGCTAAGCCGAATAAGACCAACACCCTTCGCATCCGTCGCAGTCAGGCTGTTGTTTCCATCGTCTCCAAAGACATTGCTGTCGACCATACCGAAAACATCAACCACTTTCACAACGTCATTGCTGATCTCACCCTGATCGTCTGTCACCTGGAAGGTCACAGAACGTTGCGCTTCACTTGGTGCATCCGAACTGTTGGAATAACGCACAGAATTTATGAGGGTCTGATACTCTGCAAAACTGGTTAAACCGCTCATACTCAACATGCCTGTTGCCACACCATAGGACGCTGTTACACCCGCAGGCAGAACAGAACCATCCCAACTCAGAACATCCTGATCGCCTGCAAAATTCTGACTGATGCGTACAACTGCACCTGACAGGACAGCACTATCTGCATCCTCAAGATTCAAGTCCGGCGCAACCAGAACACCATTATCCTGCAGGCTCTCCAGACCCAAATTGTTGTCATACACATTCCCTGCATCAACAGGGGCAATTGTTCCATCTGAAAGCTGCAGTTACTGTCCCTGGAAATAGTTCTCAGGGACAACCTAACCAGCAGAATCATAGCATTGCAGATAAACACCAGTACCCGAACCGTCTAAACACCTCGCTACTAGTGTGGCCGGCGACACTAGCATAAGTATGGCCGCACTGTTCCCTATGTCGTCTCTAATCTGGAGCTTCACATCTCCCAGACACGGCGCCAACAACCTAGTCCTGCCAGACTGTTCCATAAAGGCTCCACTCCGTCAGGACTTTTTCTTTCACCTTATGATACGCATTGGAAAAATATGAGCACCTTAGAGCAAAGGGCTTGCTTTCTTTTGGGGTTTTTCTAAAGTTGCTAGAAAACCTATAGGCGTAATACACTTTTCTATGTTCTTGAGCTCGCAAAACTTCTTTTTCCTGGAACACACAGCTCCGCAGTTATCAAAACTTGGAGCTCAGGCCGAGCGTTACTTTGAAGAGGATCCTAACACCTCATTGGTCAAGCTTCGCCAGTTTGGCGAGGTCCTCGCCAAGGTCACAGCGGCCAATCTTGGTATCCATTGCGATCCAAACGATACCCGCAGCATCGTCCTTCTGGAGCGCATCCAAACGCACCCCGGCGTAACCAAAGTAATCATGGAGCTCTTCCACCAGTTGCGTATTGCAGGCAACCAGGCTGTACACGCCCTAAAGGATGATCGCGGGATCGTGCTCACCAACCTGAAGAACGCCCACCGCCTAGCCATCTGGTTCCACAAGTCTTTCGGACGCGAACGGGATTTCAAGCCTCTTCCTTTTCAGCCTCCTGTCTGTCGTTCCATCGAAAATGAAAAGCTTCAAGCAGAGATAAAACGTCTCCAGGCCGCCATGGAGCTTAGCCTAAGCACGCAAGAAATCGCCGAGGCGAGAGCAACCAAGGAAGCCGCCCTACGCCAAACTGCGGAGGAGCGTCATGCCGCGCTTAAAGAACTCCAGGCTGAAGTAGATCAGGCCCTGACCAGCCTGCAGGAGCGTATAGGCGAGCTTGAGAGCGAAGCAGAAAACCGGAGCCAGAAGGATAACGCTCAGCTCACAAAACGCATGGAGGCCTCCTCCTCAGGGCTCGATCTTGATGAGGCGGATACACGCCGCCTGATTGATGCTCAGCTGCGTCAAGCAGGCTGGGAAGTGGACAGCGACAATCTCAGCTATAGTACAGGTGTACGCCCACAGAAGGGCCACAGCATGGCCATTGCCGAATGGCCTACCAAGAGCGGTCCAGCAGATTACGCACTTTTTATCGGCATGGAGTTGGTCGGCTTTATCGAAGCCAAGCGTGAGAGCATAAACGTCTCAGGTGTACTGACACAGGCCAAGCGTTACAGCCGAGACTTCCGAGCCAAGGGCGAGGAAAGGCTCACCACCGGCGCTCCCTGGCAGGCAGAAGAGCAAGAGAGCTATTCCGCCCCTTTCGTCTTCTCCACAAACGGCCGGCCTTACCACAAGGACCTGGAAACACTCTCAGGGATATGGTTTTGTGACCTACGCAAGCCAGAAAACATCGCACGGCCTCTGCGCGGCTGGAAGAGCCCCAAGGGTCTTCAAGACCTCTTAAGCCAGGACCACGCCGCCGCACACGAACAGCTGAAAACCGAAGGCTTCAATTATGGCCGTGAGTTGCGTGACTACCAGAAGGACGCCATCAAAGCCGCCGAAGAGGCCATTAGCAAGGGCCAGAGAGAGATCCTCCTGGCCATGGCCACTGGGACAGGCAAAACCGCAACCTGTATCGCACTGGCCTACCGCCTTTTGAAGATCAACCGCTTTCAACGCATCCTCTTCCTGGTGGATCGCTCTGCCCTGGGCTCACAGACGGAAGACGCCTTTCACGAAGCCATGATGGAGCAGCTCCAGAAGTTCACGCACATCTACGATCTCAAGGGCATGAAAGAGGCTCAGCCCGACGATGCCACGCGCGTGCACATTGCTACTGTACAAAGCCTGGTCAAACGCCTGCTCTATACGGAAGACCAAAGCGCAATCCCAGCGATTGATCAGTATGACTGTATTGTGGTTGACGAATGCCACAGGGGTTACCTGCTCGACCGGGAGATGAGCGAGACTGAGATCCTCTTCCGCGATCAGACCGACTACCTCTCCAAGTACCGTTACGTGCTGGATTACTTCGATGCCGTGAAGATCGGTCTCACAGCTACGCCAGCCCTGCACACCTCAGAGATCTTCGGCAAACCGATCTACACCTACAGCTATCGTGAGGCGGTGGTCGACGGCTATCTGATCGATCACGAGCCCCCTGTTCGTATTCATACGGCCCTGTCTCAAGGCGGCATTGCCTGGGCGGCCGGGGAAGAGCTCGAGGCCTTCAATACCAAGACCGGTGAAATCGATCTCGTCTCTCTGCCGGATGCTCTGGAATTCGATGTCTCCAAGTTCAACAAGGAAGTGCTCACATCAGAATTCAACCGTGTTGTTTGCGAAACCCTGCTGGGCCAGACAGGGGATATCAAGGAACCTATCGACATCTACGACGCCAAGAAAACCCTCGTCTTCTGTGCCAACGACGCGCATGCAGACACCGTCGTCAACGAGATGAAAAAGGCGATGGAGAAACTATACGGCAAGGCCGATGACAATCTGGTCATGAAGATCACCGGCAAGGCCGACAAACCGAACTTCCTCATCCGCCAGTTTAAGAACGAAGCCAAGCCTAAGATCGTCGTTACTGTGGACCTGCTGACTACAGGCATCGACGTACCGGAAATCTGCAACCTGGTCTTCCTGCGTCGCGTCAATAGCCGCATCCTCTACGATCAAATGCTGGGACGCGCGACCCGCCTTTGCCCTGACCTCAACAAGGAATTCTTCCGCGTCTTTGACGCCGTTGGAATTTACGACGGATTGCAGGATATTACCGCCATGAAGCCGGTGGCTGTGAACCCCAGCTTCACCTTCACTCAATTGGTGGAGGAATTCCTGGTCAACGATCAGGACCAAGTTCGCCGCGACCTGCAGGAGCAGATCATTGCCAAGCTGCAGAGGACAAAGTCGCGCTACAGTAAGGAAACAACAGAGCTGATTGAAACCTCCACCGGTTACGACCCCAAGGGTTTGGCTCGCTGGCTCAAGTCTCAGGAACCCGAGAACTTCGCTCAATGGCTCAAGGAGCGGCCAAAGCTCAGCTCCTTGCTAGATCATACTGGCAAGGGCACTCCGCGACGGGTTGCCATCTCCACGCACGAGGATAAACTGGTCGCAACTGAGGTAGGCTACGGCACGGCCAACAAGCCAGAAGACTATCTAGCTGACTTTGAAGCCTTCCTCAAAGACAACATCAACACCATACCCGCACTGGCTATCGTGACCCAGCGCCCGCGCGAACTTACACGCCAGCAGCTCAAAGAACTACGCCTGAAGCTCGAAGAGCACGGTTTCAGGGAGGCCGATCTCCGAACCGCCTGGCGCGATGTCACCAACCACGATGTGGCTGCCTCCATCATTGGCTTCGTGCGACAAGCCGCCTTGGGCGATCCTATTCGTCCCTATGCCGAGCGTGTGGAGGAGGCCTTGAAAAAGCTGCTCGCCAAAGACGACTGGAGCCCCATTCAACGCAAATGGCTAGAGCGTATCACCAAGCAACTTGAGAACGAGGCCAACGAACCCGTGATCGACCCGGAATCCTTTGCTAAGGCCCCCTTTGTAAACCAGGGCGGCTTCAAGCAAGCCAACAAGATCTTCGAAGGTCGTCTCGAACAGATCTTACAGGACATCAACGCAGAGGTTTGGAAGGCTGTAAGCTGATGGAGCCTCCTCAACTAGACTTTCAAGTTGTGCTTGGGCAACTCTGGCACATAATTCAGACGATCTTCACATACATCTCAGGATTTATTTCATCAGTGAATTGGGAAAAAATAATTATAGCAGGCATGGAGCACACAGCTTGGCCAATAGTCACTGTTGTCGTAGCGTCCTGGTTTAAGGGTGAGATTGCTATCCTCCTAAACCGTCTAAAGAGTTTTAAGGCGAAAGATTTCTCCCTCGAATTTAAGGAAGTGACTGAAGCTGCAAAGCCCATAGAATCAACTATCCAGCACTTCATGCCAAGTTATGACGACGACATTTTTATGATTGCAACGATAAGGCCGACAGCGGCCATCACCGAAACATGGAAAGAACTCGAAGCCTCAATGTTGAGATTACTGCCCGCAAATAGTCATCAAACGAAACAGGGACGCCGTCAGTTGTCAGGCTTTAATATTATCCGTGAGCTGAAAGAAAAAGGTCACATATCTGCCGATGAAACTAGGCTGCTCCAGGAGCTACGACAATTCCGAAACCGTGCAGCTCACTCTGTTGACCGCGATGTCCCCCCTACTGAGGCGAGGGAATATGTAAAATTGGCACTCTCATTATCGAGAAAACTCGATGAATTGCAGGCAAGCAATTGAGACAATCCCTTGTTCGTGTCCAGCTTCATCTGTAGTAGAAAGTTACAAACCTCCGGCGCTAGCTGCTAAGCCCCAAATAAGGCGAGTATCTCAATGACCATCACCCACGATATCGTCCAGAAACTCTGGAAGCTTTGTACCCTCTTGCGCAACGACGGGGTGACATATCACCAGTACGTGACGGAGCTAACCTATATCCTATTCCTCAAGATGATGGAGGAAACGGGAAACGAAGGGCAGCTGCCAGAGGGCTATCGTTGGGGGGATCTGGCCAAGCTGAAGGGCTTGGAGCAGATGGAAGCCTATCGCCATCTGCTGATCCATTTGGGTACGCACGGCTCTTCGCGGGTCCAGGCCATTTTTGCCAACGCGGGCACCATCATCAAGCAGCCCAAAACCCTCACGGATCTGGTAACCGAGATCGACAAGCTCGACTGGTACTCCGCACGTCAGGAAGGCCTGGGGGATCTCTACGAAGGCCTGCTGGAGAAAAACGCCGGTGAAACTAAGTCCGGTGCAGGCCAGTACTTTACCCCGCGTCCTCTCATCGATGTCATCGTAAAGCTCATGAAACCGGAAGCGGGCGAGGTTATCCAGGACCCGGCGGCAGGCACCGGCGGCTTCCTCATTGCGGCAGACCGACACATCAAAGAAACCACGGACGACTTCTTTGACCTCTCTACGGAGCAGGCAGAGTTCCAGCGCAACCAAGCCATCACGGGTATGGAGCTGGTGCAGGACACCCACCGCCTCTGCCTCATGAACCTCATGCTGCATTCCTTGGAAGGCGGCGTGGTCTATGGCGACACCCTCTCCTCTGCCGGGGAGCACCTGCCCAAGGCCAACCTGGTGCTATCCAATCCCCCCTTCGGATCCTCCTCTGGCGGTGGGCTACCAAGCCGCAATGACTTTCTTCACCCGACAGCCAACAAGCAGCTGGCCTTCCTGCAGCACATCTATCGCGGCCTGAAGCGTGACGGTCGCGCTGCTGTAGTCTTGCCGGATAACGTTCTCTTTGAGGACAACACCGGCAAGCTGGTGCGCCAGGAGCTCATGAACAAGTGCAGTCTGCACACCATCCTGCGCCTGCCCACGGGCATCTTCTATGCCCAGGGGGTCAAGACCAACGTGCTCTTCTTCACCCGAGGCCAAGAGGACGAGAACAATACTGATGCAGTTTGGGTCTATGACCTGCGCACCAACGCGCCCAAGTTCGGCAAGCGCACGCCCTTGACCGAGGCCCACTTCGATGACTTCCTCGAAGCTTATGGTGAAGACCCGCACGGTCGCTCCCAACGCCAGGATCAGGGCGAAGCAGGCAAGTGGCGCTGCTTCACCCGCGAGGAGATCGCCAAACGTGGCGACAACCTCGACATCACTTGGCTCAAGGATGAGAGTGCCAGTTCCGCTGAAGACCTGCCTGAGCCAGACGTCATTGCCGCCCAGATCATGAACAACCTGCGTCTGGCCCTGGGTGAGATGGAGGCTCTGTCGGAAATCCTGGAGAGCACAGCTGATCAGGAGAGCACGGAGACGGCAGAATAATGGATGCCAGCACTCTTTCAGATCAGCAGATCGGACGCACCATCCAGCTCTATCTGGTGGATGGCAATCCGGATGGCCTCGTGATCGCCTCTCTCTACGGCTGGACGGGCTCCATCATCGTGGCCCGTAATGCCACCCTGCCACAACTGCTCAAGCGCCCCGAGGCCAAGCGCACAGGCGTTTACCTGCTCTATGGCCCTGATCCGGAAGACGATCTCAAGGGGCGCGCCTACATCGGCGAGGCAGATGCCATCGACGAGCGCCTGCCCCGCTCCGCCGGAGAACGTGGTTTCTGGGAGCTGGCCGCCATCATCACCACCAGCGACGAGAGTCTGACCAAGGCGCACGTGCGCTACCTTGAAGCCGAACTGCTGCGCCTGACCAAGCAGGCTGGGCGCGTGACGCTCGACAACAGTCAGACACCGGACACGGAACGCCGTCACCTGCCTGAGGCCGACAAGGCCAACATGTTTGGCTTTCTCAAGAACATCGAGACCATCCTTCCCGTGGTGGGCTTCGACCTGCTCAAGCCGAGAGCTCGGGCCAAGACACGCGCAAGCAAAAGCCAACCAACCTTTGTCATCGAGCAAAAGAGCGGCGTGACTGCCAGCATGATTGAGGTGGAGGGTGAGTACCTAGTGAAGAAAGGCTCTCTAGCCACCAAGGATGCGGGCTACGCCCACAACAGCTCTTATGGAACCCTGCGCCAAAACTTGATTGAAAAGGGACGCCTCGTTGTCGATGGGGAATTCTATCGTTTCGCAGACGACACCTCTTTCAAGAGTCCCTCAGCCGCAGCAGCCGTGGTGCTGGATCGTAGCTCCAACGGCCGTTACGAATGGAAGCTCAAGGGAACGAAGCGCACCTACGATGACTGGCAAAAAGAGCGGTCGGAGGCTGAGACATGAGCGAAAAGCGCTGGAACATACCCTCTTCCTGGCAATGGGCAAAAGCTGAGAGCTTCGCCAATGTCATCGGTGGAGGAACCCCTAAACAATCAAAGGATCAAAGTAACTATTCGGAGCAAGGTATTCCCTGGCTTACCCCGGCTGATTTGTCAGGGTACAAAGGTGCTCATATAAAAAAGGGGGCAAGGGATCTATCTGAAAAAGGCTTCGCTAGCAGCTCCGCAAAACTACTACCAAAAGGAACAGTGCTATTTTCCTCTCGAGCGCCAATCGGTTACTGTGTCGTTGCGGAGAATGAAGTTTCAACAAACCAAGGCTTTAAAAACTTCGTTCCCCTTGGCTCCATTCAGCCGGAATACCTCAGGTACTACCTTGTAAATTCAAAAGAATATGCTGAAAGCAAAGCCAGCGGAACTACATTTTTAGAATTGTCCGGCGCGAAAGCTAAAGAGCTGAGCTTCCCTGTCGCTCCCCTCCACGAGCAAAAACGGATCGTTGAAAAGATCGATGCCTTGATGGAGCGCTCTGGGCGAACCAAGGAAGCTTTAGAGGCCATCCCGGCACTGCTGGAGCAGTACCGCCAATCCGTCCTCGCCGCCGCCTTTCGAGGCGATCTCACCAAAGACTGGCGCGAGCAAAATCCCGACGTGGAACCTGCCTCCGCCCTACTTGAGCGCATCCGTACCGAACGCCGCCAACGCTGGGAAGAAACAGAACTCGCCAAGTACCGTGCCAAAGGCAAGGAGCCTAAGAACGATAAATGGAAAGCAAAGTACGACACGCGAAAGCAAGCGGTGAGAAGCCACAAAGCCGAAGACCGTTCGGCACAAATGAAACTGGGAGACCTTCCTAACACCTGGGTACGCTGTAAACTAAGGGATGTTATGTCTCTTCAAGCTGGTTACGCTTTTAAAAGCAGCTGGTTTAACCGTGAAGGTGGCACACGCCTATTGCGAGGGGCAAATATATTCCCTGGAAAAACCCGATGGGATGATACGGTCTTCCTCACTGACAAAGAAGCAGAAAACTACTCAGATTTCTCATTGTCAGATGGAGATTTATTGATAGCAATGGATCGCCCCTTCGTCTCAGCAGGCATTAAAGTTTGCAGAGTCCGAAGAGAAGACCTCCCCGCGCTACTGGTACAGCGAGTTGGTCGCTTCTTAACGGAAGGTGATATCAACAGAGATTATCTTGAAGCATTTGTTCTGTCAGGATTATTTAGGGAGTACATCTCAGGTCAGGAGACTGGTGGAGACCTGCCCCACATCAGTGGGAACGACATTGAAGCTTCACCAATACCTCTTCCTCCAACAGGGGAACAAGCAGAGATTGTTCGTGTAGTAAGCAGCGCATTCGAAGCTCTTGAGAGGGTCTGGCAATCTTGTGTATCTGCTCAAGGTCGGTGTGATGAACTCAATCAATCTATCCTCGCCAAAGCCTTTCGTGGAGAGCTGGTGCCACAAGATCCTACCGATGAGCCTGCTTCCATACTGCTAGAGCGCATCCAGGCCGAGTGTGAAGCCGCTTTCAAAAGCAAGCCTACTCGCCAAAAGAAATCGACCACACTGAACGGTAGGCCAAAAAGGAAACCGAAGATGGACAAAAATTCATTTGCCAATCTTATTCAGGAAATGCCATCCCAAACTTTTTCATTTGATGATTTACGGGATGCCGCTAAACAAGATTACGAAAAAATCAAAGATTTTCTGTTCAGTGAGCTCATTGAAACTTCACCAGTTATTGAGCAGTTTTTTGACGAAACATCAAAATCAATGATGCTTCGAAGAGTGGAAAAATGAAGTTATTGAGGGTCCACATCATTTCCGCTCAAACCTGCGGTGGTTTGTTAGACGGTGTCCATAAAACCTTTCGTTACAATGAAGACGATAATGACGGCTTCGATCCGCTGTGTTTTGTTGGTCCAAATGGATCGGGTAAATCACAGTTTCTTCAAATCCTTGCCGAAATTTTTCAAACCATTTCCCATGCTGTGGTTCCAACCGAGGAACGTTCAGATGCCAATTCAGGGTTGTTGTTTGAAATCGAATACCAGATTGGCCAGGATAACAATGCAACCATTGTTAAAGTTTCTCGCAAGAAACCTGCCACAAGATCAAACCATCAAATAAAGATCGAAACCCTTGAAGAAGGGGAGTGGAAAGACGTCGAAAATGTGGGCGCAGCGCAACTACTTCCAGGAAAAATTGTCGGCTACACATCTGGTGACAATGAGACACTAAGCCTACCATTTTTGAATAGCCGAGCAGGTTATGCCAAAGATGTACGAGAAGCCGCCCTTGATATATCAGATGGCGAAAAGAATATCCCCGATACACGACTGATAAATATTGATTACGCCACTCATCTCGAAGTAATGCTGGCAAACCTGCTGACTGGCAGCGTCAATACAGCAGATTACCTGCTGAAGGAAACGCAACTCGACCGACTGCATTCGTTCCGCTGTATCATTCAATTGGCTCATCCAGCTGCGCCGGGAAAGGGGGTCAAGCTCACCCAGGAGCTTGAAAGAGTCATTGAAAAGCTGAAAGCATGTTCGACTTGCTATGACCATGACGACAAGAAAAACACCTACATCCTTGATTACTTCGTAGATGCCGAGACCGAAAAAGGCTTCAAAGCACTCTGGGAAAACCCATTCGACCTTTATTCAGATTTACATAAATTGGCGATGCTGAATGACTTGATTATCAAAGCAGCAGCTCGAAACCGATTTGATAAAGAAATCAAAAGCCGCCAATTCGCATCGAAGCTCCCTGAACCATATCACGACGACAAGGTCTTCCGATTTGAGCATGTCCGCTTCCATCACAAGACCGAGCTCAAGGTTGTTGATTATGTGTCACTTTCTGATGGCGAACATCAACTGGTCCAGATTTTGGGCGTTCTTTCTATGCTTGATCAACCAAATGTTCTTTTCTTGCTCGACGAACCAGAATCCCATTTTAACCCGCAATGGCGAGCAAAATTTACTTCGCAAATCGTGAAGAATAGGCCGAGCGCCAACAACCAGCCGATATCGCAAGAGTGCATTTTAACCACCCACTCGCCCTTTGTTCCATCAGATCGCCCCAAAGAACGGGTCTTCATTTTCAAGAAGACAAATGACGAAGATGATGGTGTCTCAGCGAAGATCGAGATTTCAGAACCAAAGATTCAAACATATGGAGCAACCTTCAATTCAATTCTTCAGCACTGTTTCGGCGTGAATCCTCCGATTTCCAAACTCTCCAATGATGAAATTGATACTCTTAGGGAGAGTGAAGATATTGAAGCGATTAAAGAAGGTATGAAGCGCCTTGGCCAATCGGTACAAAAAGCACTACTCGCCGACCGCTTATTTGAACTTGAAGAACAGATCAATAAAGAAGGTGATTAATGCTGTTTGGATATCCAATCGAAGCCACAGAAGAAAACTGGGTACACGATAGCCTAATCGCTATTATTCGGAACCTTCACCAGTGTGCTGACGATGGAAACAACTGTACTTGGCCCGATATTATTCCTGATGATTTCAAAGATAATTACGCTCGTCGTCGTAAAGGGCTTTTCCCCAAATTGGAAGCTTATTTAGAAGCCCTGAATACCCTCACGGTGAACGAAAAGGCAGAAGTTTTAGAATGCGTCGATACACAGAATAATATTCCTGGATTGTTACGCGGGGAATGCGCCTGCAACTTGCTTGAGGATTTGCCTGAAAACATTAGATCTCCATTGCAGACCATTTTTGAATATGGCTTCGACATGTTGGCCCAAAAACAAATTCGAGACCGCTCTTATAAAAAAATCTTTGACCAGCGTAGAGAAGGTGGAGGCCGTCTGGAGTTAGTCTGCCCCTTCTGCGGCGATGAGACCTTCGCAGCCCCTGGTCCTCAAAGCATCAGAGAAGATTTAGATCACTATCTCCCAATAAGTAAATATCCGTTCGCAGGTGCCAATCTCAGGAACTTGGTTCCAATGGGCCACACCTGTAACTCCAAATTAAAACTCCAAGCGGATCCTATCTTAGTGGATGGAAATACTCGCAAAGCATATGACCCCTATTCTCACGAAGGCACGAAAATCTCATTAAAAAGTAGTCGCCCGTGTGAAGGTGAAAGAGGGCTTCCTGCTTGGGAAGTTGAATTTGATCCCGATGGTGAAGAAGCTGAAACTTGGGATGCAATCTTCAAGATTCGAGAGCGCTGCAAAGCCAACATACTCAATCCATCATATGGTAACTGGATGGAAGAGTTTGCCACTTTTTACCAAATAGCGTTACCTAATAATAGCGATGCTCCTGCTGATATCATTTTGGGTCTTCAGAAATACTTAGAACTTCTTCCTAATAAAATTTCGAACCAAAACTTTTTGCGAAGAGCAACATTCGAGATGCTTGCTGAGAAATGCCAGAATCAAGATGTAAGGACGATTAGACACGTTCAGAACTTGATAGAAAACGCGAGCAGTTAAAGCAGGAACCATGATCATCTCTACACCAACGGGCCAGAGTTCGCATGCACCTATCTCTCCCAAAGATTTCGCAAGAAACTTCATAATCGACGATATCTAAAAAAATCCTGGAAATAGAACGCTGCTCTGTGTCCGCAAGGTCGCTTAATCCTCACGGTCGAGAATACTAGACTTACGGCTTTATGTTGATATAGAAGCTATCCATGAGAAACAAAGAACGCAGAACATTTACGGAGGAATTCAAACAGGATGCTCTCACCCCTCGAGTTCGAAAGACGAAAAATCTGATCTAATCAGGTGTCTACAACTCCAGGGGCAATTCACCTCGCACCATTTGCCAGCTCCAGTGCTTTGTACCCTGAAAGCTCCTGAGCAATAGAGCTGTGTTCCAGAACAGCAAACCTTGCCTCAAAGCTTAAGTCCTCAAGTGCCTCATCCAATTGCTCTGTTATCCTGATTCTCGGGAAGAGCAACCGGTAGCCCCACCAATCGACCAATACTACCGGCAAAAGAGTTGGAAAGGTGAACTATTCGTAAACGGCTGATGCTTGCAAAAGCTTATACAAATCCGACCAAGTGATATGGGCATCACTTGGATTTTCGAACCAGTTATTATTGCCTTCGACATCTTTAAGCCAAGCCTGCATGGCTTCAATAAATCTGCGCGTATCAACATTTTCTGCTGGGAACGACTTGTCATCCAAAAGCGTTGAGAGTGCTTCTGCAAATTCTGAACTCGTGCGTATCTCCGTCATCTGCTTATCGCCCTCTCACTAATATGTCCTGCCCACCATTTGGCGTTGTGAACTTGAAAGTATCACGTGTGATTTCAGCAGTGGTAGCCGGTTGTGTTGGAACATCAATACCAGCTTTCTGATATGCGTACAGGCGCCTGTTGTCTAACGAATACAGCTGCCCGTTAACTTCAAAAGTTCGAATGGGCGGCAAAGAAGATGGATCAACTGTTCCATTTCTCAAACCGGTCACAAGATCATCGACTGAACGTCCATCGCTAAAATTGCCACTTATACTGCTCTGTGTGAAGCGAACCAAACCCGAATCCACGCTACCAGATATACTGGTCACCTCAGCGTTATCCTGCAAGAAACGCTTCCAGTCAGGTTGTCCATTTGCTGTCTTTTGGATTGGAATTGAAGAGCCATCCGGCCCTTTTACCCAACCCGCAACGTTGTCCGGGACGTCAGCACCGGTCCCTCTACTTGTAGTATCAACGCCTTCCCATGAGGATATTCTATTTGTAGCACCACCACCATTCCCCTTCAACACTCCAGCTTGCCTGAAGCTTTTTGAAGTGATTTTGGGACTTCCTCCAATGACGCCAGCAGCAACCAGAATAGTCTGACCCGCCAGTTTCAGGTCATCCACTTCTTTTGTGCTTAAAGCATTTTCCTGAGCTATTTCATTGATGAAGCTATCAAGATATTCCTGACCATGCGTAACAGCATCCTCAAGAGCCTGATTGATTCTCTCTTGCCGGGCAACAGCTTCATCGCCACCAACATGATAGGCAAAAGCAACCTGAGCGACGCTATACAGTTCCCCAACGGCTATCAAAGCTTTAGATGTTAGCGCAACAGCATCCGGATAATCCTGCTGAAGTTTCCTCAACCCCTCAGCAAGAGGAGCTGCACTGCTCAGTACTGACGCAAAAACTTCACCGCGATCATAATCCGTTTCCGTAATTGCTGTAATGTAATCATTACCACCAGGACTCGTTGGCGGTAGATACTCAATGACTGCTCTGGTCGCATACTGAGGATCACCGTTCTCGTTGTTCTCGATCCGTACTGTTTCAACAGAAACTCGACCCGGTGCTGTCAGAACAAGTTCACCATCCTTAAAGACAGGAGTTACTCCATTCAGAATAAGCATCTTTGTCTCAAAGGGTATCTCAAGACCTTTTGCAGCGTAATAGGCCTCAACATCGGATAAATTCGCATTGACCAAAAGGGCAGAAGCCATTTCAGGGTCCTGAATTAACTGCGCAGCCTCTTCAGTGCTCAAACCATTTCGGATTGCCTCTCTTCTGATATCATTCAGTTGTTCTGCCTGTGCTGCCAGACCTTCTCCAACTTCGACATCTTCAGATGTCAAAGCGCTCAGTTCATTCAAAATTGTCTCTACGCCATCAACAACGCCACCAATTGCCTTCGGATCAATGTAGACCTTGACTTTGGTCTGCTTTTCCCTGGTGATCTCCTGCGCTTTTTCCAGAACGGAGTTCAGGCCCTCAAGGCCCTGATCGGGGTTGGCGCGGATGGTGATCGTCGCGGAACCATTTGGCGCAGCGACAGTGGCGCGCGTGATCTGCTCGCGTTCACGGCTTTCGTAGCTGCCATCAACAGTGGGCAGGGCCGCCAGTTGATCCGTCAGGGAAGGTTCACTGTTGCTCTGTTGCCCCTCGCTCAGGGTTACAGAACCGGAAAGAGTACCACTGATGTTTTCGTAAGCGTCATGGTCCTGAATGTCACTGTAGTCGAAGCTTTCGGTGTCAATCGACACATCGCCTTCGGTCGAGGCAATCACAGCCCCGTCCAGTTGGGTGTGACCACCTGTATTGACATCGACATCCCCCTTTGCGATCAAACCCGACTGTTCGCTCACCCAGGCCTTTGAGCCCTCCTCACGCCCTGCAGAGATCGAACCGTTCAGGCCCAGACCGCCCGCACCGGGGCTCGGGTTGTCGCCATGGTTTTGGGAACCACCGGAAATTCCAGTGGTCAGGCCAATGGAACCACCCCTGCTGTTGCCATCAATAAGGCTCGTGTCCTGCACAGAAGCAACAGTCAAATCACCTCCGGTGTTGGTCGTAATCCCTCCCTGGGCCTCGACCAGCGCGCCTTCAAGTGTGGTGTCATCACCCGAGTTCAGCACCGTATCCCCGCCAGAGGTGATCCGGCTGTTGCTGTGGCTCAAGCTGTCAACAGAACGCTCCGCATTGTGTGCCGCCAGTGTGGCAGTGGCAGAGACAGACGGCCCCTGAGGCCCGATCCCGGCTGTGACACCAACAGAAGCCGACTTGCTGCTGCTCTCATGATCAAGGTTGTAGGTGTTTTGCGCAGACTTCAGCTCCAGATCATCACCGGCATCCAACGTGACATCGTTGCCCGCCGCAATTTGCACCCCTTCGCCAGTGATATCCTCCCCGGCTGTAACCGTAACGTTCTGCCCTGCGGAAACAGAGGCCACACGGGCTGTCGAGCTGGATTCAGAAGTCCTCTCCTCAGAGGAGGAAACCCCCAGTGTTGCAGAGGCCGAGACCGGTGTTTCAATGGCTGTCATCACAGCAGAAACCGAGCGCAAGACTTCTGACGCTGCAGTCAGCCCTTTGGCTCCTGCAGAGCCTTCGCCCGCTGTGGCAGACTTGGGTAGTTTGGCAACGGACTCAATCGCATTTGTCACATTCTGTTGCAGAGACAGCGTGATACCGACCTGCTTGATCTTGTGCTCTTCCTGCCGGTTATAGAGGTCCTGCGAGGCGCGCAGGTCTACGGACTCTGCAGCAGTGATCGTGACATCGCGCCCGGCCTGCAGGTTCGCAGACTCAACCACAACATTCTCACGCGCGTTCAGAGTGATATCCTGCCCCGCTCCCAGTGCAGAGGTCACCTGCGTGATGCTTTCTTCTGTCTTTGTGTGCTTTTCCTTGCGGTATCCGGCAGAAACAGAGACGCCGTTCACACCGAAAGAACCATCCGCAAAGAAACCGGATTTCTTGCGTTTGGAGTAATCAAAATCGTAGTTTTCTGCTGTATCAAGCGTGATGTTGTCCGCCGTCACAGACAGATCACTCCCGGCATTGAGGCCGGAGGCTGTAACCCTTGCATCCTCACCGGCTTCAATCACCAGAGTGTTGCCTGCCCCGACAGCAGAGCCTTGCTGGGTAATCTCCAGTCCACGCCCTTCGCGTGAAGCCGAACCGCCAAAGGTCTTTTTCTTCGACTTAAAGTCATAAGCCTTACGATCCGCTGCAGCAGTGATGGTGACATCCTCTGTTGCGCGCAAGCTCAGATCACCGCCTGCTGCCACGGCAGAGCCCTTGATGCTCAGATCTTCCCCGGCCGTGATCACCAGATTGCCATCGGTCAGAACCGTCGAACCGACATAATTTGTACTGTCGATATTCGTATAGCCGTGCGAATAGCTGAAATGCTTTTTATCACGCAGTTCGATGGTAGTGACATCAACTGTCCTCCCCGCGCTCAGAGCGGCATCACCTGTTGCGGCCAGATCCGCACCACGGATCACAATGTCATTTCCAGCCACGACATCCAGTGTGCCGCCCGCAAGGATTTCACCGCGCGCATTGCGAACGGTCTGGATATCCGTTCCCTCTGTCCGCAGTTCGTAGCTTGCTGTTTCGTTGATAACATCGCCATTGGTCGCCACCAGACGCACATTGCGCCCGGCCGAAATGGTCCCGCTGCTGTTGCGCAGGTTTTCTGTTGCCTCAAGATTCAGATCGTTGGCCGCGCTCAGCACGCCACTGTTGCCCAGGAACTGCCCCGCGTTCAGGTTCAAATCTGCCCCCGCTGCGATGGCTCCACCTCTGGGCAGGAGCTTGCTGCGGCTGTTCTGTGCGAGATAGAGGCGCGGGACCAGAACCTCCTGCCCGTCGACAGTCTCTGTCACATACCAGACGATATCGCTGGTCAGCGCCGCAAGCTGTTCCTCACTCAGCGAAACACCGACAGCCAGCTGCAGAGCACCCGCCTGCGCCACACCATTGTCCAGCAAGGCTTTCATCTGGGCGATGTCATCACGGACCGCCGGGTTAAGCCAGCGTGCTCCCGTTTGACGGATGATGGCATCACGCACCAGACGGGTGTCCACAAAGGCATCACCCAAACGACGCGGCAGGGCTTCGTACTGCGCATCCCCCGGTGTCAGGCCATTGGCGTTCAGGAAGTAGTCCGAGCCATAGAAGGTCCCGAGGTCCGTGAATTCAAACCGCGATTCAATCAGGGGGCCCGGTGCTGTCGGATCAGGGTTGCTCACCAGCAAAGGTCCCGGATCGCTCAGGTCTGTGATATCCAGCAGTGGGACATCACCATCCGGCGTCGAGGTCACATCCCCCACTTCATTGATATAGTTCTTGCGTTTGATGTTCAGGCTGTCTGCTGTTTCCACAATCGTGGTGTTGTCAATCTGCCCCGCAATATCTCCCGTGATATTTCCACCAGCCATAATCGTGGCATTGACAGCGGCAAATTCATTGCGCTCCAGCAACGCAGAACCAGGGCCACCCTCAATCCACCGACAGACGCCACCATAACAGCGCGTGTGCCCGCCATAACTGCTGTAGACATAGTAATCCCTTGTCAGCTTGGTGCCTGTGTTATTGAGGCTTGTGCCTGTGATCACGATGTCGTTCAGGGCCGAAATATCACTGTGCGAATTTTGCAGGTTCGTTGCTTCAATCGTCAGATCACGACCCGAGGAAATCAGGGCTGCATCGGAATCCTGATCCACGACACTTTCAACAACCCAGTCAGTGATCGTTCCAAAACCGCTGTAATAGGCCGTAAAGTTGTCGCGCTCCCAGTGAGGAACAACCGCGATATCCCGGCCGGAAAAATAAGCACAGCCTTCCGGTGAAATCCCTGCCCCCGGTACGGAATTACAGCCCGGATGCGACTGATTACTGAAGGCATGATTTTCCCGATAGATCTCGTTCGTCGATGTTGTGAAAAGCTTCTTCCGATTGGTCAGATTTTCGGTGCGGACTGTAATATCACCCCGGGCCGTTTCAATCGTTCCGGACTGGTTGATGACAGACTGGCTTTTGCCGCCGGCTGCGCCTTGCAGAACAATATTGTCAACAGCCAGCAGAATCCCTTCATCATTGTTGAGGTTCTCTGCATTGAGCGTGATATCCCCACCACTGGACACAAGCCCCTTGCGGTTGTGGAAAGTATCGGAAACCGTTGTACTGAGCGCACCGGCCTGTGTGGTCTTGCCATCCGCAGCCAGACCGGCCACCAGCGCTGCATTGTCCTCCAGCGTGACATTCTGTGCATTGAGCGTAACGCTGTTTTGAGCCCCGGATGTGGTCCCCGTGCTGAAAGTCACCGTTCCGTTTCCTGCTTCGGCTGAAAGCGTTGTACCTCCGTAGGCATTGCCGTTCACCTGAACGTCACCGTTTGTCGAACGGAGAGTCAGCTGGTTGCTCGCTGTGACCTTGCCCACACTCAGGGTTCCATCTGCGTTCAGGCTCAGATCACCACCTGTTGCGGCCATATCGCCCGCCAGCCGGACACCCACACCAGCCTCGGTTCCCACCAGGGTAATACGGTTGGCATACATGCCGCCCAGAGCTGTGGAATCGAGCGCAAAGGCCGGAGCTGTCGAACCGTCATCCGCCTTTGCAGAGGCCGAGCGGGTGACATAGTCGTAATCATTGCGACCGGTCGTGATCGTCAGTTCCCGCGCATTGATGGCCGCATTGATCTCGGCAGAACGACTGACAATGTCAAAGTAGTCAAGCGCACTGGCATCAAGCCCGCTTCCTCCGATGACAACATCCCCGCCCTCAACAGAAAGCGATTGCAGGGCACCGCCCGGCGCCAAAGTGGGCGTTCCGGTTGTCAGAGTGCTGCGTGGCGTGTTGATAAAACCGCAACCGTTACAGGTAATCCCGTTCGGGTTGGCCAAAATGTATTCGGCAGAGCGCCCGAAGATCTCCGTATGCCCCTCCAGCAGGGAACGGTTCGTGCTGGTCACCTCGTTCAGAATAATGCTTGCACCGGATGTGCCAACCAGATTGGGATTGCTGTTCAGCGCTCCACCGAGCTGGGACACACCCACCGTGGTGCTGTTGTTCAGAATCACGCCCTGACTGGTGACATTGAAATCCAGATACTTGTTGTGAGACAGCCCTGCTCCGTTGGGCCGGACAATATTGACAAGCGGCACACCGTTGGGCGCAGTACCCAGATCAGGCTGGTTGCTCGCAGCTGCACCTCCATCAACGGTGATCCCCTGGGCAAAGGCAGAGAAAACCGGACTGATCGTCATGTTAAAGACCAGAACCAGAGCTATGCTGTTCTTGAGGACGTTTTTCATGCGATCACCTAGAAGTTGATTTTGAGGTCCAGATAGACCTCATTGCTTTGTGTTTCGATAAAGGAAGGAGCGCTGAGCGGGCGTGCAAAAACCAGTGAACCACTCGCAAAGCCACTGTTCAGGCGGATCCCTGCAGCAATACCCTGTAGCGTTCCCCGCTCGAAGGCATCATCATTGTCCGAACGGATTTTGCCGATGTCATAGGCGGCAAAGAGGCTAGGTCGTCCCAGCAAATGATCCAGCTCCGCAATCCCTGTCTGTGGCACCTGCCAGATCAGTTCATTGCGCAAATACCCGCCCACATCACCGGACAAAGAGCTTTCCTTGAACCCGCGAACCGTCGACTGCCCTCCGATTGAAATGCGCTCGGTGCTGTAGAGGCTATCCGGGCTCCACTGGGTTACCAGATTGCTGCTCCAGCTGAAATTCTCATCAAGAATACTGAAAGGGCGATAGTAATTGAGGGAAGCTTCAAACTTGTCGAACTGTGCGCGCGGTCCTTCACCGATACCGGGAGCATCCTTCAGCGCACCGAAAAGCCTGAGCCCTCTGTTGTAATCAAGACTTCCCGAAAGAACACCGTCATAAAACCTGCGACTGTGAGAAAAGCGACTGCCGAAAATGCTCAGCTCACGGCTTGAGGTCTCCAGAAGGGCATCATCAATAAAATTTCGATTTTTCTTGTTGCGCAGATAAACAGCAACAGAAGATTTGCTTTCGGCATCCCTGTGTACCACCCGTTCAATTTCAGCCTTGTAACTTCTGCTGGTACCGCTGGAACTGAAGGTTTGAACAGAGCCCTCAATCTCGCTTTCATATTCAAAGTAATCACCGGAAAAGGACAGGGTCCAGTAGCCATAGGGAACAGAAAGGAAACCGGAAAAGCTGCGACTGCCCCGCCCCGGGCCAGCATGAAGGGATTTGCTGTAATCAAGGCTCCAGAAATCATTCACACCAAAGAGATTGTCCAGTTGTCCGCTGAACTTGATCTGCTGTTCCCCCGTGCTCTCACTGCCTGAATTGCTGATGCCTGGTGCAAGCCTGAAAGGTTTTGAAGGATTGTTTTCAATCCGGACGACCGTTTCACCAACCTTTTCTCCAGGCACCAAATTCAGTTTGGCATTGTTGGAAGGAAGGCGGTTCATTTGATCCAGTCCCTGCTCCAGATCGCGGATATTCAGTTTTTCTCCTTCCAGCCCCGGAAAGGCGGTTAGAAACTCGAAACGATTGTCCCACTCCTCACCGCTTTCGAAGCGGTTGATTGTCCCGTCAATGATTTCAATACGGAGAAGACCATCAGAGGTATCCTGGGCAGGAATATAGGCCCGGGTGGTCACATAGCCAGCCTCGACAAAAAGATTGGTCACCTTTTTGAGCAGATTGTTGAGATCTGTAATGTTCAGGCACCGCCCCTCAAAAGCAGTGACCACATCCCGGACCTCATCAGCGAGGGTTTCTCCCCCCTCGATCTCGATTTCCCTGATGTTCGTACAGCTCTGCTCGCCGGCATCCGGGGTGACCTCAAGCGGTTTGATGTCCAAACCGCCTGGCGTTTCCTGCCGCCTTTGCTGCTCAAGCTGCCTGATTCTGTTTTCATTTTGCTGTTGAATCTGTCGTTGCTGCTGCTGGATCAATTCCAAATCCGAAGGCGTTGCAGCAAAGGCACCTGTACCCACGGCAGCCACAACACAGACAACCCAACCAATATAAAGAATCCACCGCAAAACGAATAACCCAAATAACAACCAAGAGGCGCTCTTCTAGGTCTGTGTCATTCTTGTGGCAATGGTTCAAAAAAACTATCGTTTCGATTTTTATTTAATTTATAGCTATTATTCTATTTTAGACAGACACAAAGCATTCGAAAACAGATGAACCATATCCCACTTTGCCAAATAGCTACAGGCAGGACTGTTCGTTAAAAAAATTACACGGCAATTTCAAAATGAATATATTTTCAACTGATATATGAATTGTTTGAACCAGAATTTCCCATTTAAAATATTATTTCCAACGGCGTCATTGATTGCTCAACAAAGGATCATCTGCTCCTCCTCCACTCCCAGGGGAATTCAAACAATGGAACATTTCAATGGTGGCAGGTCACAACAGTCTTGCCCCGTCCAGCTGTTCCAGCTTACGCTATGCTCCAGCCGCCACAGCTGGACGGTTTATAGTGTCAAAATCTAACTTAAAGGTTGGATCACCAGATGGGGGCTGGTCAACCTTGACGTCCTCCCTTAAAACTGGTCCGCGACAAAAGTTACGGTTCCGGAAAAAACTGACTTTTCGAGAGAGCTAACCACATAGAGCTTGTCATGATCATCGCGCTCTCCTCCAAACCCAGGGGAACTCAAACTGGCCAGCCCATAAACCACGCTTAGCCAGACGAGCATCATCCTGATCGGCCAGATACCACTGATCACCCCGGGGCCAGACAACAGCATGACCGGATCGCACCATCCAGCTCCCCAAATAGAGATCACCAATCACACACCTGGCAAGTGTCCTTTGATACCTGTCCTGGCCAAAGGTCTTGCAGGCGACCTGGTGATCAACGGTCGACAAAACCAGATCGAGATATTCAGTCGCCTTGCGACCGCAAGGCCGTTCAATCCCGACAGGAGACAAGCAGGTCTGCTTGCTCTCCGGAGCATCAAAGCCCATCAGCCGCAAACGCTCTCCGGACACAATGATCGTGTCACCATCAACAACACGGGCTTTTCCGATCAGAGACTTTGCACTCGCTGGCAAACAAAGCAAAAAGCTCAAGGCAAACAAAAGCGGTACCGTCTTTCTGATCATGACAAATCACTTCCCCGTGGTTTCCCGGCATAGCGAATGTCACTGACGATCAGTCCCACGGTTTCAAGGATCTGCAGCCATGCCTGATGGTCTCGTAGCGCATGATCAAAAATGAATTTCTGCTGGGAGCTGAGGTAGAGAACTCCTTCCTTGCATCCCGCAAAAACAAGACCTCTCAAGAAGTTTGCATGCAGGTCCGGCTCTTCTTCAGCGACCAGGGCAACGGCTTTTTTCCACTGTGCCTTGCCCTCATCGAGCAAGCGTTTCTGTTCTGCAGCTACAGACTCCCTCTCCCGGGCAATCCCGGCCAGCTGTTCGCGCTCCTCTTCAGCAACTTCAGCCGCTTGTTCTTTTGCTTCAACCTTCAAGACACGCTCAAGATTCTCGGTGAGATCCAAAGCGCCCTGATCTCTGGAACACATAAAACCAAACCAGTTGTCAGGCTTCAGAATACTATCATCAGCCTGGGCCAGAACAGCAATCAAGCAGGCTTTCCAGCCATGCTTGCGCAACCCCCAGATCAACGTTTCCCGGGGGTTTCTCTTTGGAGCAAAATGGGTATCCACATAGGCGGCCGTGGCGCATAAAATCGCATCCACATCACCGCTCTCAATGGAATGATCATCGATGAGTTGGCCAAAGCTTTCATCGATCACACGCAAGGCCTTGAGCTGCTCAACGGCGGTTCTGTACCGCTGTGAGCCAGGCTGCCCACAGCCGCGCCAAAAAGCTCTTACCTTTGGTAAGCCCATATCGGCCTCTGTGCCATCATCAGTGAGACAATCAGGAGCTTCATCGCCCTGCAGGTCATGATTGCTTGCCGCGATCAGCGGCTCCTTTTCCTCTTCACCCTGTACAGAAACATCTTCTGTTAGGTTATGACTGTTAGGGGGAATCTCATTTCCCCCCTCCCGGAATCTGTATTCCTCCTCCGAACTGGTCCATGACGTACCCTGTCTTTGATCTTCGAAACGGTCTCTTGATTCATTGAAAAGCGCTTCGCTCTTTTCGAGGAGTTCGGGGAGACGACACAGAAACGGCCGCAGATCCAGTGCCCCTTTTTCGACAGGACGATTGCGCTTGTCATAATGGCGCAACAACAATCCTTTTCTCTCAAGAGAAGCCTTCAGGCCACGCAAGGCCCGATCACCGATCCGCAAAATCCGGCACAGCAACCAGTTGCCCATCCAGACATAACAATCTCCGGATTTCAGTTGATCGACGTTCAACCTGCACAAAAGTACAGACAGCAAAGTCCGCTCACTGAGCTTGAGATCCGTTAATCCATAGTCTATGGCCCGGTGAATGCGCTGAAAGCTGATTTCTTCCGATGGCCGGAAGTCGAGAGAGAGCTTTTTAACCTCTGCATAGGTGAACACATTCGCGTTAAGAGAGTCCTCGCAAACCCTCTTTGCAACCCCAAATGGTTTCGAGGTCATACCGTTAAGGTCTTGGTAATAAACCGATTCTTCTATCACTCTATATTCGGAAACATCTCCCTGACAGGGTGCAAAAAGTCGTTACGCCTCTAGGCGTTTTTTGCTTTACACCGATGTCAGATGAGGTAAAATCAGAGCCATAAAAAGCCATAAGCAAGCTTTTATAGGTGATATCACCTCTAGCAGAACCTCATGATTGCCGTCATGAGGTTTTTTGCTATCTAAACCCTTGGAAATGCAAGAAATCCGCCTCCTCTGTTAGAGGCAGTTGTCCACCCTGTACCAATTTGCACCTTGACGGAGAATCCTGTTTCGATATATCAAGATTCCAAGAGTCACTGGTTACGCTATGGTTGCGGGGGCAGGATTTGAACCTGCGACCTTCAGGTTATGAGCCTGACGAGCTACCGGGCTGCTCCACCCCGCGTTGAGGTGATGTGTTGTTTGTACAAATAAAAAGAGGGCCTTTTTTTGAGGCCCTTTTTTGTTGTGTGTTCCTGTGATTGAAAGACCTGGCGACGACCGACTCTCCCACGCCTTAAGACGCAGTACCATGGGCGCTGAAGGATTTCACGGCCGAGTTCGGGATGGGATCGGGTGTT
>NZ_JBBUTJ010000015.1:0-26883 GCF_039592655.1 Carbonatibacter coralli
GCAATTTGTTGATGATCTGCTCTGGTGTGTAACGACGTTGCTTTCCCATTTGATTTCTCCTTATTCGCGGGTGGAATAAGTCAAAATCCGAACTCAAACAATGGAACACTTCAATGGGGGCAGGTCACACTGATCTATTGCCATAAAACCTGACTGAAGCGAGTGTCACGAAACCCGGGGGCCAGTATGGCCCCCTTGCTACCCGGACCAGATCTCGCCAGAGATGATTGAGCGGTTCCGCGGAAAAGCACCAAAATAAAGCCTCCCGTTTCATCGACACCATTACGTCTTGCAGCTCAAAGGAAAAAAAGCATAATCCAGAAGTTGCAATAAATAACGGAGCAGATCAAACAATGAGCAACGAGAAAAATCTGGTTCAGGTGATCAACTGTTTTGACAAAGAGACTGAGGATTGGGTCAAAAGGATCATCTTGCCCAAAATATCACTGAGTCGTCTTCGGGATCTGTTTGGAAATTGGGATCCCGGGGACGTGCTGGTCGGTGAGTATGTCATTGGATTGGAAGAAAAAGATTTCTTTGATGACTATGTTGAAGACAAAACAATATTTGATAAATATTCGTGCTGTTACAACACCCACGTTTCGAACGATCCGCGAGATATTGAGGGTTATGAATTCAAGTAAACGCCGTGTGTCCTGGCAGGGCTTTGTGATGGGGGCAATCCAATATGAAAATTTGGAGATTTCATGACGCTTCCATAATGGCACTTCGGCTGGACGAAGAACGCAACGCCATTGTTGATCTTGAACTGATCGTGTTCAAGGATGATGACGGAAATCCTTGTGAAGAACACACCGTGTTCTATCAGGTTCGGGCTGAAAAGGTGTCCCGCATTCTCCTGAACGACGCAGAACACAGTGACCTTGGAATGCTTTCAGAGGACGGAGAAGTTCTCGGCGCCTGGATCGATGATGGAACCTTACGCCTGCTCACCCGATGGGAAGATCATCCAAAAGAGGGATGCTTTATATCGGCTACTTGAACAAAAATAAACAACTAAGCTGCACTAAATGAACTTTCATAGCTTAGTAAGTTCTTCAACGATTCTTCTACCTGCAGGTTCTGCTTCTTGATAGGTTACTGGAATTTCGTCTCTAGTTGTACAATATGCAACTTCTTCAGGCCTAAACCGACAACTTGCCGGTTGCTCTCTTATCGCCTTAACGTGCTCTTCAATAGAAACCCCATTTTTTACTCCCCAGTGCTCTAACATCTCCAAAATCATTCTTTGCCAGTCAATATCTTCTGGACGATCCAGCCAACTTTCTACATCCACAACAGGATACCCCAGTGATTCAAAAACTTGCATAACAAAAGTCGCACAAGTTAAACCAGCGCCAACTTCATCACGAACATATTGAAGAGTCCCTTCTTCAAAATATTTACCTGAATATAAAGTTGAATACGGGATGCCGGGCAACTGACCTCTTTCGGCCATTCCAGCCAAGGCTATAGAAACAAGCCTTCTTTCATGATCTTCCAATCCAGATTGGAACCAAACACATGTACTTTTCTCACTTGCCTTTAAGAGAAACTCTTTAACGTCCTCGTCTTTAAGTTCCATATGCCAAGCAAGATGACTAACACGCGCTTCTTTGTCATCAATCTTATAGAGAATACCTATATGACGTTGATCATACTCATTGTATTGCTGAAGAATTACACCTAATTCAATAACTTGATCAAAATTATCTTTATTAAGTTGCATCTAGACCTCGAAGTAGATGCTTGGCATCCAAACCTCGGTCTATCAACTCACTATTTACCGACTCAAAAAATTGCCCCCAAATCTTAATCTTTCCTCGAGCTACGAAAGTGTATCTCAAAATAGCTAGCATTGAGAATTTTGACATTTGGTTCACCTCTAAACTCTTAAAGATAAAATCCAAATCTCCATAAGATTTTGCAGCAATTAAATCCTGAAGTTCTTTATAAATTTCAATCATTTGATCAGAAGGCGCTTCATAATCTTTACCTTGCTGAATCTCATATATCCAAGCAATTTGAAACGGTTCAGATTTCCATGTCTTAAAACCTCTTCTCTCCGCAAAACAATATATAGAAAAAGTTTCAGAAACTTTGCGTGAGGAAGTATCTAAATCAAGCCCTAGAAAGTTATCTACAACGTCTTCATCTCTCCATCGCTTCTTTGAGTCGCTCTGAGATACACCACTGGAACAAACTGTTAGTGTACTCCCTAAATCCTTCAAGGCTAGTGAGTGCGCCATCCTTAGAAGCTCCCATCAAACTTTCAGTATAAAAATCCGTGTCGATGTAATAGTCATTGACCGCTTGATCTTTCTTATTAACTGCAAAGCCATGACGAACAGTGACCTTGCTGTCGTTTGGCAAACTTAAAACAAACTGATTTTGAAGAGCAACTAGCTCATCCTCATTAATATCTTCAGCAGACAAAACGCCTGCCACATGAGGCTGCAATAAGTCTTTCCAAGTCTCATTCTGCAAGCCGTAAGACTCTTTAGAAATTTGGTCGATATAACGCAGACCAATTCTCGTAAACTGTGCAGGTTTATAAACCGAAAAAAAGGCCGCCAATGCCAAGTCTACGTGGCTCTTAAATTCCGACCAATTATCATAAGCTTTAGTCAGAACAGCCAAAAAATCACTGGTCAAAACAATCTGCCAGTTGCCATCGATTGACTTCGCCTCATATCTTCTAGCTTGATTAAAATTTTGTTTCGATAAATCAGTTGAGTTAATTTCAACATCAACGACGCTATTGCTTGAAAAAAGAGGATATAGGTCCCTAATCTTTTCATGAAAAACAACAGGGATTTCAGTTTCAATTTCCAAAAGTGAAGTAAAACGAGCTTGAAAAACCACTTCTACAAGTGGGTTGGGCTCAAATCGTTTTCTTTCGCATGGAGGAATTGGCATGGTAACCCTTCATCAATTATTGTTCAATCTTTAGTAGTTTTTTCCAAAAAAAACAAGCACAACCTTACTAGAATTTGGTAAAAATCATTAACTTAGTAAGGTAATTATAGCCACAAAAAAATTTAAAGTACGCCCCCCCCCCCCCAACAACAATCGACCTAAAGCGCCTGTTCGAGCTTGATCACCCTCAGGACGGAACGCATGGTCTGCCCCATCAGCCGCTCCATCTCCGTGGGGCTCTCCGGTTTGGCATCATACCAGGCAATATGAGTCAGCAACAGCCCGCTGGGGGTGTGACGGTAGTGCAGACCCTCTTCCGGAAACATGTCGCTGCGCTTGAGCCGGGCGCGAAACTTCGGCCCCTTGAGACGAAAGACAAAGTAGCGCCCCTGCTCATCCTTGCCGAGCAAAGCCTCACCGCCATAGCCCAGCGCCACTGTCTGGTGAAAGACATCGCGCGACACCTCTTCCTTGCCCTCCAGCCACAGATCAATTTGCCGACGCGAAAGCTCCAGCGAATCAGCCAGCCGGTCCGGCCACTACTCGCCAAAGGTCGCCAGTCCGATTTTTTCAAGTTCGTGAATGTTCATGCTGCTCATCTCTTGCGGGGTAACACACACGAGAACAAATGCAGAATACTTGATGTATTTTGCAAGAGCTCTTCAGAACAACCGAAAGCCCCCCTATGAAGAATTTCACCCAAGGAATTGATTTTAAAGGGTCTTGTGCAGCCCCTTTTTCGAGAGGGCAAAATGCAAAAGTGGGAACTCATCCAAAAAAAATTCTGGGAACTCCCGCAACGAAAAACCCCCGACGGATTGAAATTTCTCAATCACATCAGGGGCTTAAATTGGCGATCCCGGAAAGATTCGAACTCTCGACCTACTGATTAGAAGTCAGTTGCTCTATCCAACTGAGCTACGGGACCCTATTGTGCATCCGGGCCGGGTGCTGGATCAATGTGTCCAGCGGCCCATGCGGTTGTGGGCGAAGTTGTCGCCGTATCCCTTGGGAACAACCTTGCGCTCACGCGGTTCTTCAACGGTATACATGATACCCTTGCGTTGAGCGTAGGCAACGGCTTCTTCCTTTGTGTCGAACCAGACGCGCAGCTGCTCGTTGGTGTCGCGGCTTGTGGTCCAGCCCATGATCGGATCAATGGACTTTGCAGTTTCCGGCTCATATTCCAGCAACCAGCGGTGTGTATTCGCACGGCCGGACTGCATGGCACTTTTGGGCGGTTGATAAATGCGAACCTGCATGAGACATCCCCGAAAGGTGATTTCCAGAACTGCTTCCCAAACCGAAAGGAAGCCCTTCGATCATAAGGACAAGTTTACTGAGAAACAGTAAACTCCTCCAGAGGCAAATGGTCGGGGAGAGAGGATTCGAACCTCCGACCCCCTGTACCCAAAACAGGTGCGCTACCAGGCTGCGCTACTCCCCGAAAACAAAGGCTGAATGACTTCAGCACCTTGGCACATCTGCCTGTTTCCGTGTATAGGTAGCCCTGCCCTGAGCGTCAACAGGTTTTTTCCGTCTTTTTTGCTCAGATTCCTCTCACCTTTCGGAGACCAGAACGGCATGGATGATGTTCGCCTGCCAACGGGACTGTGGGTTATGGCCCACGTGCGCCAATGCAATGACAAGCTGATCCCTGCCATGGTTCTGCAAAAAGGCGATCCCGATCGCGGAACAGTCATGATCAAGCTGTCCCGGATCCCGCTGGAGGATTCCGGGAGCTTCCCACCACAAACAGGCTGCCGTGTTCTGACCCAGACCCTTGATCTTGATGGCAAACGCGCCTGGATGCGACTTGGCATCCCGCGAGGTCTGGATGACAAGATCCTCAGTGAAGAGGAAGCCGCCCCGCTGATCCGGCGCGCCATGGAGCGCGACCCCGATCTCTGGGTGGTGGAAATCGAAGACCCGGAAGGCAACAATCCCTTTGAGGGAGAAATCCTCTGATCCTGTCGGACAGCTCTTGAAAAAGAGACCGTCTTCGCCATAATGACACCGCAATTTTCACCATAGTTTCTCGTAAATACTGTTCTCTTCCCTGCACGCCAACTGACCAAATCCGGACCATGCCCTTTTCTCTCAAGTGCTGCACATCTCCCCTGCTGGCCCTGATGATTGCCTCGGCCACGGCAACTGCACTTGTCTCCTCCCCGTCTTCTGCGGAAGCACAGGGTATTGTAATCGCACGTGCGGCACAGGAAGCAGAGAGCAAGGGCTTTCTGGAAGAAGCACTGGAACTCTACCAGGATGCTCTGGATGAAGGCGATCTCTCGGCTGAGCACCAGGCCTTTGTGCTGAACAATGTTGGCCTGATCCTTCAGGATCTGGGGGAACTGGACGAGGCACTGTCAGCCTTCGAGGAATCGCACCAGCGCAATCCTTTCTATGTCGATCCGCTTTACAACGTCGGCCTGCTGCAGGAGCTTCGCGGCAACAGCGAGGCCGCAATGGATGCCTATACCCGCGCCCTGCAAGCCTCATCGGAAGAAGCCGATATCTACTTTGCCCGTGCGCGGCTCTACCAGTCCATGGGCGAACACGACAGAGCCATTGATGATCTCGCTCAGGCTGCCTTTCTGAACGGGGAGCTGCTCGACAGAATGGTTGAGGACAGCAATGTCTACAAGGACAAGCTGATCGGCACTCCGACTGTGGAAGACTTTATTTTCCTGCTCGAAAACAGGCAGGAAACGCTGGAAGACTATCTTGAGCGGGTGCGCGCCCTGATGCGCATCGGCCTGTTCGAGAAGGCTCTTGAAGAGCTGCGCGCCTATCTGGATCTGGAACCCCTTTCAGAGGAAGGGCATACGCTGCGTCCTGTTCTGTTTTACTGTCTGGGCAAGTATGACCGCAGCATTCTGGCCTTTGACACAGCCCTCGCCCGCAGCCCCAACGGCGCAGAACTCTTTTACCTTCGGGGTTTGCTCTATCAGGATCTCGGCGACAACTACAACGCCCGCTTTGACCTCCAGATGGCCACGCGGATTGATCCCGCCAACGAAACCTATCGCAAGGCCTTTCGCGCAATCAGGTTCTAGGTCAAGAAGCCCCCGGTTGAGTGTCTCATCACAGACTTTTGAAGGTTTGAACACAACAGTTGTAAAAAACTTTGAATAAAAATACCCCCTGTTCTGTTTTCTGTAGCAGTGATCGTTTGAACCACTTCTTCCCGTACCAGAGGGAAAGATTTTCGAAACAGACATTGACAGGGTAAAACTCATGAAAAAAACACTCACATCCTTCGTATTTGCTGTGACATGCGTCTTCCTTTCAACTGGTCAGCCGGCACTGGCTGCAGGCGGGAGCAGCAACTACACCACAGGCAGCTCCAGCAAACAGGAAAGCAAAAAGCCGGAAGAATACAAAAAGGCCGTCAAGCTGCTGGGTGATGAAAAATACGAAGAAGCAAACAAAGTGCTGAATTCCCTTCTTCCCGCTTCGGACCGGGATGCGGACGTTCACAACCTGATTGCCTTTTCCTACAGAAAATCCGGACAGCTTGATCAGGCCGAAACACACTACAAAAAAGCCCTCACACTTGATCCCGAACACAGGGGAGCACTCGAATATCAGGGCGAGCTTTTCCTGACACAGGGCAGACCGGACAAGGCCGAAAACAACCTGCGCAAGCTGGGTAAAATCTGCGGTTCCTCCTGCAAGGAATACAAGGAACTCGCTGAAGCCATCGAAAACGGGCAGTAATTCGGCCCTCACCCGGGCACGCAGCCATCCCGTCGCACAAAGGATTACGGGAAGCTTTTTGGCTACTCCCTTGTAATCCCCTCTATGCAAAGAGGAAAGCCGACCCTACACTTTCCTTCCGGAACGTATTGTCTGGTAACCGGTTTTCTCTTTGCGGAGGCTTCGTGACAAAAAACAACAGACTGTATATCGGTGATGCTCCTGTTCACTGGAAGGATGTCGTTCAGGTTTCCCGTCACCAGAGTGAACTCGCTCTTTCACAGACAGCATGGGATTGCATCCGCAATGCCCGCGCCATCGTTGATCACATTGTCACAAGAAACGAAAAGGCCTATGGCATCACAACCGGACTTGGAGCCCTTTGCGATCAGGTTCTGTCCGGCGAACAGTTGAACAGACTGTCCGTCAACACCCTGCGAAGCCATGCCTGCGGTATCGGCTCTCCGCTGACGACCGAACAGACACGGGCCATCATCTGCGCCGCCATCATTAACTTCAGCCATGGGAAATCAGGGGTTCATCCCGACATCGTCCAGGCCCTGATCGACCTGCTCAACAAAGGCGTCACACCATACGTTCCAGCCAGAGGCTCTGTGGGATACCTCACGCATATGGCCCACATCGGCCTGTGCCTGATTGGCGAAGGCAAAGCCACTTTCGAGGGAGCGCTGGTCCCGGCTGACAAGGCGCTTGAACAGGCTGGAATCAGCATGATCACACCGGGGGCAAAGGATGGTCTCTGTCTGGTCAGCAGTGTTCCCTGCATGACAGGTCTGGCCTGTCTCGCCCTGGATGAAAGCGAGCGCCTGTTCAAATGGGCCGACATCATTGCTGCCATGAGTTTCGAAGCGCACAAAGGACAGATTGATGCCTTTGACAGAGATGCTCTGAACCTCAAAAAAAATCCGAACACCTCTGTTGTCGGAAATAATCTGCGCCTGCTGCTTCAGGACAGTACAGTCATTGCCCGGCACAAAGGCCTTCGCACCCAGGATGCCCTGAGCATGAGATCCATTCCCCAGGTGCACGGAGCCTGTCGGGACCAGTTTGATCACACAGCCACTCTTGTTCAGCACGAATTGAATTCCGTGTCCGACAATCCTGTCCTGATCGGTACAGCTGAAGATTACAGAATAGTCTCCAGCGCAAACCCTCACGGAGAGTCAGTTGCCCTTGCGCTTGATGGCCTGAAAATAGCCATCTCGGAGCTTGGCGGGATTTCAGAGCGCCGACTGGACCGTTTGCTCAACCCGCTTGTCAGCGGTCTGCCCGCCTTTCTGGTCAGAGAACCCGGTGTAAACTCCGGGCTGATGATCACACAATATACCGCCGCCTCTCTTGCCAGCGAAAACAAACAGCTCAGCCAGCCTTCCGTTGTCGACAACTTCGTTACATCCGCCCTTCAGGAAGACCATCTGAGCTTTGGCACTCCCGCAGCCCTGCAACTACTCCACATTCTGGACAACAGCAGACATATTCTGGCGATTGAATATCTTTGTGCGGCCCAGGCACTCTCCTTTTACGGGGAAGACGAGCTCGCATCAGGAACAAGGGAAGCCCTGACAGAGCTGCGATACATTGTTCCCGTTCTTGAGGAAGATCGTTTTCTGGCGCCCGATATCGAACAGGCCTGCGCCCTTATCAAGGCAGGCAAATCCATTCATGACAGGGAAGGTTCAATAGCCGGAAAAATCCGCTGAGGGAGCTCATTACAACATGTGTTCTCAAGGAGCAGAGCCCGAGAACAGGATTACCCGGCGGCACGTTCCTGTTCAAAATACTCGACCATACGCTGGCGTTCATCAGGCTCCATGGCCAGCCAGAGCTTGTCCATGTCTTTCTTCACGCGTTCCGCACCGGCCATATAAGCCTTTCCGTACCAGATATAGGCACCTTCCATCGGGGAAAGAGCCTTTGTCTGACCGGGAACAACTTCCTTCATATACATCCAGGCAATCAGTTCCATGGCATCGGCATTTCCGTTCAGAGCCGCCGTTCTGATTACCTGAAAATCCGATCTGCTGAAGGTCCCTGTCTGCACATTGCCAGCAGCCATCAGGAATTGCTGGAACTCATTGGCCTTGCTCACGCTCAACTCGAAGGCCTGCTGTTCCTCGCGCTCCAACCGGTCACGCTCGGTACTGAAGCTTTTGGAAATATCCAGTTCTTCCGGGAGGTTTTCGCACCATTTGGGCGGAGTGTAATCCCCACGACACTCATCCCAGTTTTCAAGGCGCGTCAAATCGGCAAAAGCGGTCCCCAGAGCAACACCACTTCTGGCCTCAGACCTGACACCATCACCGGAAGCCTGTTCCTGCACCTTTTCCTTTGACTGTTTGGAAGGGACGCCATTTTCAGCAGCTTCCAGCGACCAAGGCGCAGGAACGCCAGCTGCGATCAGGACGATTCCTCCCGACAGCAGCAAGCGGCGAAGAAGCACTTCGCCCTTATGGAACCTGAAAAAACTGCGCATACCTTGCCACAATCACGAAATCGTTACAGTTCGGTTCTGCAAGCGATCTGCCTGCTGTATCTTCCTGAAACAACAGAAGCTCGCAGAAAACTCTTATAGCTGTTTACCATATATAATCCGGCAAGTATAAAATATTCTTTAACGCGAACATCAGTTCCCGGCGATTTTCTGCTCAACCGATACGGATCGTTTCATGACATCCACGACATTTGAAAAAACGGAGACAACCCGTTCTGAAACAGACTCAACCGGTGGCAGCCAGACTGTCTTTGAAGTCAGGAAGGACACGGTTTTCCAGGGTTACTTCCGCGTGGACAAATACCACCTCAGGCACAGTCTGTTTGCCGGTGGTGTATCACCGGTCTTCACACGCGAAATCTTTGAGCGCGGACACGCAGCGGCTGTCATTCCCTTCTGCCCCGAAACAGGACGGGTTCTCCTGATCGAGCAGTTCAGGGCCGGAGCCTATTCGGCCGGAATGCCCTGCTGGCAAATCGAAATCGTGGCCGGTGTGATTGAAACAAGTGAACAGGCAGATGAACTCTGCCGTCGCGAAGCCATTGAGGAAGCGGGATGCACTCTCGGACGACTGGAGTCTATCGGAAAGTACCTCATGACCCCGGGCGGTTCTTCTGAAACCGTTTCGATCTTTTGCGGGGAAGTCTCTTCACATCAGGAAGCGGAAAGCTATGGTGTTGAAGAGGAAAACGAGGACATCCGTGCTTTCTGGCTGCCTGTTGAAGACGCTTTCAACTGGGTAAAAAGCAACAAAATCAGTAATGCAGTCACTGTTATAGCCTTGCAATGGCTACAGTTGAATCTGGACAGTCTAACAACCACATGGTCTGATGCGACGCATGTGTCAGCAGAATAATTGCGACTTTGGATAGGATACCATGGATTATCGCGACGGTTTTATCGCCACCATCGGCAACACGCCACTGATCAAACTCCAGCAGGCTTCGGAGGAAACGGGCTGCACCATCCTCGGCAAGGCCGAATTCCTGAACCCCGGCGGTTCGGTGAAGGATCGCGCAGCCTGGGCCATTGTCAAGGCAGCCGAAGATTCCGGCGCACTCCGCCCCGGTGGCGTCATTGTCGAGGGAACAGCCGGAAACACAGGGATCGGTCTGGCACTGGTTGCACGTGCACGCGGCTATCGCTGCACCATCGTTATCCCGGAAACCCAGTCCCAGGAAAAAAAGGACATGCTGCGCCTTTCAGGAGCAGAACTGATCGAGGTCCCCGCAGCACCTTACCGTGATCCGAACAACTATGTTCACTATTCCCGCCGCCTTGCCGAGGAAATGGCAGAGAAGGAACCAAACGGCGCCATCTGGGCCAACCAGTTTGACAACGTTGCAAACCGTCAGGGACACATCGAAACCACGGCACAGGAAATCTGGCAGCAGACAGACGGAAAGGTGGACGGCTTCATCTGCGCCGTCGGCACCGGCGGAACCCTTGCCGGTGTTGCCATGGGTCTGAAGCAACACAACCCGGACATCAAAATCGGTCTGGCGGATCCCATGGGAGCTGCACTGTTTCACTACTACAAAAACGGTGAACTGAAATCCGAGGGTTCCTCCATCACAGAAGGGATCGGTCAGGGACGTATCACAGCCAACCTCGAGGATCTCGAGATTGATTTCCCCTATCAGATTCCGGATGAGGAAGGCATGCCGATCCTTTTTGATCTCTTTGAAAAGGAAGCTCTTTGCCTTGGCACCTCCTGTGCCATCAACGTGGCCGGGGCCATTCGCATGGCGAAGGATATGGGACCGGGCCACACCATCGTGACCGTTCTTTGCGACTCAGGAACCCGCTACGGCAGCAAGATCTACAATGCCGAATTCCTGCGCTCCAAAGGCTTCCCGGTCCCGGGCTGGATTTCCTGATCCCGCAAGACTGACTGCCAAGGAAGATAGAAATGAGCACAACACAGGCATCACATCTTGTCAGCACAGACTGGCTGGCAGAAAACATGGACAATCCCGATCTGAAGATTGTGGACTCATCCTTTTATCTTCCCACAGAGGGAAAGGACCCGAGAGCCCTGTTTGAGGCGGAACACATTCCCGGAGCCGTTTTCTTCGATATCGACGCCATCGCGGATCAGAACACTGACCTGCCGCACATGGTTCCCTCTGCTGCCGATTTCGCAGACATGACAGCCGCACTCGGTTTGGGAAGCAATCACACCATCGTGGTCTATGACCAGCGCGGTGTCTTTTCCTCTCCGCGATGCTGGTGGATGTTCCGTCTTTTCGGACACCGTGATGTCAAGGTTCTGGATGGTGGCCTTCCAAAATGGAAGGCAGAGGCACGGGATGTCACCTCGACGCCAACGGAACAGGCTGAAGCATCAGAGAAGCTTGAACGCCTTGTCGGAGACATGGACAGAAGCATGATTGCATCAAGGGCCGATGTCATGGATGTGCTGGGCAAAGAGACCCACCAGATCTTTGATGCTCGCCCTGCAGGACGTTTCAACGGCACAGCTCCGGAACCTCGTGCAGAGCTTCGCTCCGGTCACATGCCGGGAAGCCGCAATATCCCCTCTTCCGAAATGATTTCCGAAAACGGGACCTTCAAGAATCGCGACGCAATCCAGGCTGTCTTTTCACAACAGGGATTTGATACAGGAAAACCCGTGATCACAAGCTGCGGCTCAGGCGTAACGGCTGCCATTCTTGCTCTGGGTCTATCCGAAATCGGTCACGAGAAAGTGGCTGTCTACGACGGCTCGTGGTCGGAATGGGGATTGCCCGGAGAAACGCCGGTCGTCAAAGACGACGACAAGCCCTAACAGAAAAAACCGTGATTGATCAGGGAGCGGATTTCAGAAAATCCGCTCCTTTTCCCGTTCATGGAACGCTTCTCCGACCCGTTACAAGCTGACAGTGATACCCGCCAATTGCCTCAGGCGACAGTACGGACAATGCCCACTGGTTGAGCTGCCTGAAACGCTCCAGAACAGGCAGGCACAACAAATCAGGATTGCTGTCGTCACAATTCAGCCTCTCCCTGATCTCCAGAACCCGTTTTGAAACACCCTGTTCAGCCTCGTTTCCGGGTTCGCCCGGATCAAACCCGGCCAGCTGTTCTTCAAGGCGTTTTTGCAGGTGCTGGAAATCGGGTCCCCTGACAGTCGTCCATTCAACAGGATCATCTCTGAAGACCTCAAGGATCCATTGCTCCGCCTCGGAAGGACGCACAAGACCGGTCAAACCCAGTTCCGGATCGCATGATCCCTGATGGAAGAAACGATGCCCCTGCTGATGGGCAATCACCAGCCATTTCAATACTGCAATAACCTGCCAGAATATCAGACTTTCCCTGTCCGGAGCTGTCCCGCCACAGTGTTCGTAGGCATCAAAAAGTCTCTCAAGCGTTCCCAGGCCTCCGGCAGGTCTGTCCTCCCGCCCATAGCGCCAGACCGGAGCTGTAAACCAGCCCAGATCAACAGCCGGGGGCGCCAGCTCGGCAAACTCCCAGTCCAGAACAGCCAGCAGGCTTCCCTGCCCGACCAGATAGTTTGCTGTTCTGAGATCGCCATGGGACAGAGAAAACCTGTTCGCTCCAGCAGCGTCGGCCTTTTGTTCCACATCAGAAAGCCTTGCAAAACACCACTCCCTGCAAAGCTCCAGCAAGGCGACATCCTGTTCCATGGCCTTCATGGCATCAAATGCATCCTCGAAGAAAGCATGAACATAGGCCCTGATTGGACTGTTGCCCGCATCGACCAATCGGGACAGTCTCTCCTGCCTTGCAACCCGCAAATAGGAGAAACCGGACACAGACATGGCATGCAATCCTGCGAAGACCTCCGCAATCCGGTCGAGAAGCATCAGTCGCGCCTCTTCATCAAGGGCAAGGATTGTCTCAACATCTGTCGTCCCGCTGACAAAGTCAGACACAATCAGCGGCTGATCTGAAAAGGCAGGCAGACAAAACTGACCATAAAAGCGCGGTACCGGCACCCCTTCCCGGGTCATGGCGGACAGCAGCTGCCCTTCTTCCTCCTTGCTCAGGGACGAGGGAATATGGCTCTCCGGCTCCTGCCGCAGAACCAGAGAAAAAGGTTCAGCCTTCCGATCCCCGCGCACAAGATCCAGGCGCCAGTTTTCCTGAATGGAGCCACCTTCCAGATGATCAACGGTTCCTATCGAGACAGGATACCCCAGAACCTCCTGCAGTTTCTGTTCCAGAGCGGGGATGTCAAAGACAGGGGACAGGTCTGTCGAATCTGTTTTTCTGTGTGTCATGACGCACTGATATCAAAAGACGGTGAGGAGCAACAGATGAAAGAGGACAGAAGACAATTCTGCACCTATGATGCCCCCTTCATATCTTTCCACAGGCGGGCAAGGAACGGTTTCATGACCAACGACAACACAAATCCGGAAGCTTCAGAAGCGGTCGAACTGGCCATGTTCATGGACCCCATCTGCCCCTGGTGCTATATCGGCTACACCCGGGCGAAACAGGCCATGGCCCTGCGTCCGGACATTCCCGTTAACTGGAACTGGTATCCCTTTCAGCTGAATCCGGACATGCCGGAAGAGGGAATGGACCGGACAGAATATCTGGAAAACAAGTTTGGCGGCCCGCAACAGGCCAAAACGGTTTACGGGCGCATTGCACAGGCCGCCTATGCAGACGGTCTGAAGGTCCGCCTGGATAACATCAAGCGAACACCCAACACAATCAATGCCCTGCAATTGATTCGTGAAGCCCAGTATCAGGGGCTGGACGAGGAAATGGTCACGCGGATGTTTCGCGCCTATTTCGAGGAATCGGAAGACATCGGAGACATTGAAACCCTCAAGAGACTGGGGCAGGAAGTCGGCGTCAAGGCTCTGGACGAGCTCTTCAAATACAACCAGCACAAGGACATCCTGAAACAGCAGGACGTTGCTGCCCGGCAAATGGGGCTGACCGGTGTGCCCTGCTTTCTGATCAACGGAAAGAGTGCCCTGCCGGGAGCACAATCCCCTGATGCGATTGCATCCCTTCTGGATGTTGGATGGCAGGAAATCCAGCAAGGCAAGGTCTGAGAAGACAAAAGGCCCCGTCCGGGGCCTTTTTGCTGAATGATCTTCTGCGTGTCGTCAGACGCTGTAATGCATCCCTGTCGACTTCCTTGCCAGATCAAGAAGCTGATCAAGACTGTCAACCATTTCACCTTTCAGAACAGCAGCCCGTTCCAGGGCATTCTGCCGAGGAGCCGTTTCATCACCCTGCTCATCACCGGACGAAGCCATCTCCGCTTCATCCCTGAAAATCAGACGCTGTACATCCTTTTCATAAACAGAAAGGCTTTCTTCCAGAAAACGACTGAGTTCTTCGGCTGACTCGCGAACGCGGGAAACCTGTGGAGCAAACTTCCGGCTGGTCGCAGAGAACTTTTCCTCGTCAATGTTTTCCCGGAAGAACTTCAAACGCTCAACAAGTTCGGTCTCCTGGAAAGACAGAACCTTGACGAACTGCAGTTTGCGCCACTTGCGCAAAACATCGGGAGGAAAATGACTCATGATAAAGTCCAGCGCCTCCATATCTGCTCCATCCATGCGGATTTTGCCGGACATCGAGTTCAGCTGGCGTACCAGATAGACACCGAAAAGGATCAGCAACAGACTGCCCAGAAGACCGGAACCCGTCAAAACCAGAAAGTGAGATGACTCACCGGATAACAGACTTTCCCAATCAGGCATTTATTCAGGCTCCAAAACTTTGTTTTTTTATCCGCCTTCTGAAAAAGCGGTATATAGGTCATAAGTTACTCGGACGATAAAGCCAAGTGTTTGTTCAAAAAAGCTTCCGGGTAAACAGGACATAATCACACATGCCCCTCCCCTCAAAGCCTTTCAAATTCAGCCTCTGGCCCGTTTGACCAGTTCATCCATCATCATGCGGACGCCTTTCAGTCGAACAGAGGTGTCTTCCCATGCCCTGCGATAGACCAGTTTCTGATCCGGCCTGATCTTGACGGTTCCCACTTCCTTTTGCATCCACTCGATCAGCGCAGCAGGATTGGCAAAGGTGTCGTTGCGGAAGGAGATAACAGCCCCCATCGGCCCTGCATCGATTTTTTCAACAGAACTCTGCTTGCACAGCCCCTTGATGATCATGATCTGCAAAAGGTTCTCGACCTCGTCCGGCAGGGGACCGAAACGGTCGATCAGTTCTGCAGCAAAACCGTCAATTTCCTCGCGCTCGTGCAGGGAAGACAAACGGCGATAAAGCCCCATGCGAACGTTCAGGTCAGCAACGTAATAATCCGGTATCAGAACCGATGTCCCGATGTTGATTGTCGGTGACCAGGTGTCTCCCTCATTCTGTCCCGCTGCTTCTTCCGCGCGGGATGATCTCAGGGACGCGACAGCTTCTTCCAGCATCTGCTGGTAAAGCTCGACCCCCACTTCCTTGATGTGTCCGGACTGTTCATCACCCAGCAGATTTCCCGCACCGCGGATATCCATGTCATGGCTGGCAAGGGTGAAACCCGCCCCAAGACTGTCCAGTGTCTGCATGACTTCCAAGCGCTTCTCGGCAGCCTTGCTGAGCAATTTGCCCGTGGGCAGTGTCAAATAGCAATAGCCCCGGATCTTGGAACGTCCGATCCGTCCCCGGATCTGATAAAGCTGTGACAGGCCGAACATGTCCGACCTGTGAACAATCATGGTGTTTGCAGAGGGAATGTCGATACCGGATTCAATAATGTTGGTTGAAATCAGGACGTCATACTGGTGATCGGTAAAGGCCGTCATCACGTCTTCCAGATCTGTTGCAGCAAGCTGACCATGCGCCACACAGATTTTCACTTCGGGGACAAGCTTGGCAATGCGTTCATGCAGGTCCTTCAGATCGGCAAGACGCGGACAGACATAGAAGGTCTGACCACCGCGATAATGTTCCCGAAGAATGGCTTCACGCACAATCACAGGATCAAAGGGCAGCACAAAGGTCCGCGCAGCCAGACGGTCGACCGGCGGTGTGGCAATCAGGCTCATGTCCTTCACACCCGACATGGACATCTGGAGTGTTCTCGGGATCGGCGTTGCAGAGAGCGTCAGAACATGAACGTCACTTTTCATCTCCTTCAAACGCTCTTTCTGCTTCACACCAAAATGCTGCTCTTCATCAACAATCAGGAGACCAAGATCGGAAAAGGCGACATTTTTGGCCAGAACCGCATGGGTCCCGATCACGATCTCCACAGTGCCTTCAGCCATGCCCTTCTTGGTTTCACGCACCTCCTTTGCTGCAGCCAGCCGGGACAGCTGTCCAATGCGAACCGGCAGTCCCTTGAACCGCTCGGTAAAGGTTCTGTAGTGCTGACGCGCAAGCAGGGTCGTTGGAACCACAATCGCAACCTGTTTACCGCTCATGGCCACCAGAAAGGCTGCACGGAGCGCCACTTCTGTCTTTCCAAACCCGACATCTCCACAGATCAGGCGATCCATAGGGCGACCGGACTGCAGATCATTGAAAACATCTTCAATGGCGTTGAGCTGATCATCCGTCTCACCGAAGGGGAAGCGGGCCGCGAACTCGTCGTAGAGCCCCGACGGGATTTCAACAGGCTCGGCAGTTTTGAGCATCCTGTCAGCCGCAATCCGGATCAGATGGTGCGCAATGGCACGAATGCGCTCCTTGACCTTGGCTTTTCTGGCCTGCCAGCCGACACCGCCGAGTTTGTCAAGATCGGCGCCACAATCCTCGGCGCCATAGCGCGACAAAACCTCGATGTTCTCCACCGGGACAAAAAGCTTGTCCCCGCCCTGATAGATCACCTTGATACAGTCGTGCGGTGCCCCGCCAACATCAATGGTTTCCAGTCCGACATACTGACCAATACCATGTTCAATATGAACGACATAATCCCGCTCCTGAAGGGCGGAAACCTCAGTCAGGAAGTTCTCTGTCTTGCGCTTGCGACGTTTGGAAGACCGGGAAAGCCTTTCTCCCAGAATGTCCTGCTCTGTCAGGAATACATAGCCACCGGAAACGTTCTCTCCCAGCGCCGGCATGACAAAACCGCGCTCAAGCCCCATGGTCAGGAAATGAACCGTTCCCCCCTTCTTGCGCTGCAGATCCTTCCAGCTTTCAACAGGGGCCGTTTTCTTGAGACCATGCTCCTTGAGCATGCCCTCCAGACGTTCGCGCGAACCATCTGTATAGCCTGTAATGACAACCTGATTGCCCTCGCGCTTCTGGTACCTGATGTAATCGAGAACCTCGTCATAGAGGTTCAGGTCATCACGGGTTCGCGCATCTGCAAAATCACGTCCAATCCGTCCTGCACAGGACAGAACAGTGTCCGCCTCCTCGGGCAGATCAAAGGGTGAAAACTGCGCTGTTCCCCGTGACAGCAGTACCGCCTTGAGGTCCTCTTCCAGCAGGAAAAGACTTTCCATTGGCACCGGCTTGTAGACAACACCGCCTTCGGCCACGTTTTCCATGGCCTTGCGGGCATTGTAAAAATCGGCAATGGCTTCCCAGCGCGCCTGACAGGCTTCATCAAACTGGTTGTCCAGCGTCAGGGCAGCATCAGGCAGATAATCCAGCAGTGTCCCCAGCTGATTGCCATAGAAAAGGGGCAACCAGTGCTCCATACCCGCATGCGGGCGCCCTTCGGAGATTGCTTCATAGAGCGGATCATCCTTGGCAGAGGTTCCAAAGGTTTCACGATAACCCTTGCGGAAATTCGCAATGGTTTCCTCTTCCAGAACGATCTCCCCAACCGGTTTCAGCTCAAGTCTCTCGACAGACTCTTTTGTCAACTGGCTCAGGGGGTCAAAACTGCGCAGACTGTCAAGCTCGTCCCCAAAGAAATCCAGACGGACAGGATCCCCCTCACCCGCAGGAAACACATCAATAATACCGCCACGGATCGCAAACTCGCCCGGATCACTGACCGTATCGGTGCGCACATAGCCATTTGCGCTGAAGAAGGTCATCAACTGGTCCTGCGGGAGTTCCGAGCCCTTCATCGCAATCAGTGAACGTGCGTCAAAGATCTCTTTCGGTGGCACTCTTTGCAAAAGGGCATTCACTGTTGTGAGGATAACGCGCCCTCTGGTGCCGGGCCGGTGACGGCCGGACACACGTGTCAGCGCCTGAATACGGCGCGCCGCGATGTCACGATGGGGAGAAACCCGGTCGTAGGGCAAACAGTCCCAGGCCGGGAATTCAATAATGTCGATATCCGGCGCAAAAAAAGTCAAAAATTCCTGCAGGGCCGCGACACGGGTATCATCCAGCGCAACATGCAAAACGGGTCTTGGAACAGATTCCTGCGCCAGCTCTGCCAGAACCAGGGCATCATATCCTTCCGGACTGGCAGAAATACGATAGCGATCTGCAGCTTTCAGACGCGTGGACAGATCAGAAATAACAAGACCCATAAGACTTCAAATCCAAATCAGAAAACAGGAAATTCACACGGTACAGACAGCTCAGAGCTGTCTTTTCTTCTCACAGAAGGCCAGCAAACGATCCATAACAGCATTGCGCTCCCCGGCAGGGCAGTCCTGCATTCCTGTCATCCAGGCTGTCAGGACCGGATCGGGAATGGTCAGGAGATCCTCATAGAGGTCCAGTTCCTCCAGTCCCATGCTGTCGAGAGTCTCGTCGGCAAATCCCCCCAGAAGCAGATCAGCCTCCTTGGTGCCGCGATGCCAGCTGCGAAACTTCAATTGCTTCCGGCGTTTTTCCAGAATGTTGAGAGGCATTTCAGTGCTGGACATATCCAGACCATCCTTTGAAAAAAAGTGATGAGGGATGACAGAGCGAATGAGAACAGCTATAGAACATTGAGGCCCATTGATGCAAGTCGGAGCAAGTGCAAATGACAGATTTCATGGGCAGGGCCGATATGACGAAACAAGAGCAAGACAAAAGACCGTGAGACCGGAAATCCTGTTCCCCCTTTTTGCAGAGCTGACAACCGTACCCGGCATCGGACCACGGTTTACCAGGCTCTATGAAAAGCTGGCTGGTCCCAAAATTATTGATCTCTGCTGGCATCTTCCGGTTTCCCTTGTTGATCGACGCTATGCGCCCACTCTCCACGACGCCCAGCCTGACCGGATTGCCACGCTGACAGTCACCGTTCACGATCACTATCCGCCTGCCAACAGACGCACGCCCTATCGCGTCGTCTGTTCCGATAACACCGGCCAGATCGAGTTGACCTTCTTCCACGTCAAGGGCGACTATCTTGCAAGGCTCCTGCCGATCGGAGAAACCCGCGTCATCAGCGGCAAGGTTGAACGCTATGGCAACCGCCTGCAGATGACACATCCCGATCATGTGGTCACCCCGGACAAGCAGGACGAAATCAAACGGGTCGAACCGGTCTATCCACTGACAGCCGGCGTCACCAACAAGCCCCTCTCCAAAGCCATTTCCCACGCTGTGAGCCTCTGCCCGGAGATGCCGGACTGGATGGACCGCGGCATTATGCAAAAGGAGAAATGGCCCGGCTGGAAAGAGGCTCTGCTCAAGGCACACAATCCGGACAGTGAAGACGCCCTCCATCCCCTTGCTCCGGCACGGCAACGTCTGGCCTATGACGAGTTGCTCGCCAACCAGTTGGCCCTCACTCTGATCCGCCAGGCGCAAACAGCCCGCAAGGGGCGGGCCATCAAGGGCAATGGTCAGCTGCGCGAAAAGGCACGTGCCCTGCTTCCCTTTGACCTGACCAACTCACAGGAAGAGGCCGTCGCTGAAATCACAGGCGACATGGAGGGGCCAAACCAGATGCTGCGCCTGCTGCAGGGCGACGTGGGAAGCGGCAAGACAGCTGTTGCGCTCCTGTCCATGCTGGCAGCAATTGAGACAGGTGCCCAGGCTGCACTGCTGGCTCCAACAGAAATTCTGGCCCGTCAGCACATGGAAAGCCTTGGCCCCATCGCCGATGAGCTGGGGCTCAAGGCTGTTCTGCTTACAGGGCGGGACAAGGGCAAGGCACGAAAGGCCATTCTTGAGCAGATTGAAGACGGCTCCGCAAACATGGTCATCGGCACACATGCCCTTTTTCAGGATGACGTGAACTATCAGGACCTGGCCCTGGCCGTTGTGGATGAACAACACCGCTTCGGTGTTCATCAGCGTCTGGCCCTGGCAGCGAAGGGCAAAAGCAAGGATCCGCTGAGCGGTCAGGTTGCCGCACTGGACATGCTGGTCATGACGGCCACTCCAATCCCCAGAACCCTGACCCTGACGGCATACGGCGACATGGACGTCTCCCGCCTGACGGAAAAGCCTCCCGGACGCAAGCCCGTTGACACCCGGACAGTCTCCTCCGATCGCATGGAAGACATCATTCATGCAATCGGACGGGCCCTGCAGTCCGGTACAAAGGTTTACTGGGTTTGCCCGCTTGTTGAAGATTCTGAAAAAAGTGACCTCGCCGCTGCCGAAGAACGCTTTGAAGCACTTCAAAGCCATTTCGGCGACAAGGCAGGCCTCGTGCACGGCAAGATGAAAGCCCGTGACAAGGATGCGGTCATGGAAGCCTTTGCAAAGGGGGCCGTTGACCTGCTGGTGGCAACGACCGTAATTGAAGTCGGAGTGAATGTTCCCGAGGCCACAATCATGATTGTCGAGCACGCCGAACGTTTCGGACTGGCCCAGCTGCACCAGCTCCGCGGGCGGATCGGACGTGGAGCCGACAAATCCACCTGCATCTTGCTCTATCACGCTCCCCTGAGCGAAACTGCCCGGGAGCGACTGTCCATTATGCGCGACAGCGAAGATGGCTTTGTGATAGCCGAAAAGGATCTGGAACTGCGTGGTGCCGGGGAACTGCTGGGCACCCGCCAAAGTGGCATGCCCGAGTTCAAACTGGCTGACCTCGCCTTTCACAAGGAGCTTTTGCCCATGGCCCGGGATGATGCACGGCTGATCCTGCACAACGATCCGGACCTTCAAAGCGAAAGGGGGCAGGCGCTGCGCACCCTGCTCTATCTTTTCGAGCGTGATGCGACTGTCAGCTACCTCAAGTCTGGTTGAATGCAATCAGATCAGGTTTGTATCAAGAGCAGCACTGTCCAGAATTGATTCTGTCTGCAGGTCATCAAGCCCCAGTCCTGTAACGTTCTGGACGACAGCAACCGTCTGGCCATTGGCAACAATCTCGCTGTTGCCACCTGTCTCGCGTATTTCCACATGATCCTGAATATTGGACAGCAGATCTCCGACAGACAGTTCCGGATCGCCTTCAGCCAGATCCACAAGAACCTCATGAATGTTCAGCTTATCTCCGCTGGACTGATCGAAACCGACAATACGATCAGCGGCACCGCTTGCATCAAGATCAAGAACAAAGTAATCCGCCTCGTCCTCCCCTAGATCAAAAAGATTACCGTTCAGGTAATCACTGCCTTCCCCGCCAATCAGGATATCGCTTCCTGCACCGCCATAGAGGTAATCGTTACCCTCACCACCTGCAAGAATATCGTCTCCACCAAGGCCGTAGAGGCGATCACGTCCCTCCTGACCATAGAGAATTTCATTCTCGCCGTTATCAATAGCGTCCTGGTATTTGTAATAGTCTCCCCGGTCATAGAGCAGATCATTCCCGGCAGATCCGGTTCTGGTGACATATTCAGTTTCGATCTCCGGAGCGACATCGGCACGGAACAGACTGACATTGTCAATCAGTGCGCCGTAGCCGTTCTCCTGCCCGGCACCATGAAACGAGAGAACATCTGCCTCGGAAGTTCCCTCAACAGTCACTTTGAATTCCTGCCATTCATCAACCAGTCCTGTTGAATCCACCAGAAGAACAGTCTGCCCGTTCCATTTGACTTCAAAGCTGCTGCTGTCCGCCTGACCATCCCCCTTGCGGGGCGTATACCAGAAGCTCAGCGTGTAGCTGATCCCGCTTTCGGTTCCGTCAACGGCCTGCTGGATTGTTGCATTGCTGTCCCTGCCATGCCCATCAAGCTCCACTTTTGTGTCACCATCATAGGCAGAGCCTGCAACACGACCATGCTGCAGCTCAAAACGGCTGCCATCACCGCTTGTCCATCCCTCAATCTCGCTGAAGGTTCCCCACCGGTTACCCGACAGGGAATTGGCTTCAAAACTGCCATTTACAATCAGGTTGGGATTGGGAACCGAAACCGGCTCCGTTGCTGTCGTTGCAACAGCAGCTGCAGCTTCCGTGAAAGAAACAGAGTCCGGGGCTCTTTCCGGTTGAAGCGCTGCTTCCCGCTCTGCAGTCTGACCATCAAAAGCTGTTTCCGATACAGCCGTGCGATCATCCAGAAGCTCGATCAGGCCTCCCATATCATCGCGATAGGCAGAACCACCACCGCTTGCAGGAGAGCTGTCCGCTGCTGTTTCCAGAACATCAGCATCATCACCAAAGAGAAACGCGGAAATTTCCTCTTCAGAAAGCCCTTCTGTCGCAGCCTCGAAAACCTCCTGCAACTCTTCTGCTCCGGGCAAAGCTGTCTGATTTTCAGGCGAAATCTGCTGTGTCGGATCGACAGCTGTCACAATCGGTTCAGAGGGTTTTGTAATATCCTGCATAAATAGCCCCAAATCTCTTCCACAACGCAAAGACACGATTACATAGTCAAAGAGTAAAATAGCTACATAAACAGCCACTTAAGGATTGAAATCAATCCATTTAAAATTTTAGGAAAACTTGTCTCTCTTGCCGTTCAATTTTAAAAATAATTATTTTGAATCAATCAGATAACAATCCACCTTAAAAACAGATTCAAATTTGGATCAGTTTTTTTATTTTTTTGTCTTTATTGTTCCCGAGAAAATAAAAAGCCGCCTTCCGGATGAAGGCGGCTTTTTCCAGTGACCTTCTCGATTTTTACATCAGGTCGGTTTCGACATTTGCAACACGGTCTGTGAACTCGAGGTCATTGTTGGTGACGTTGGTGTAGTTCGTGATACGCGCCACTGTTGTCTCCGTACCACCATCGACCACCTTGATCAGCGTGTCATTGCCATCAATCTCGGTCTGGACCGCGCTGTTGCTGTCAACCAGATCAATATCTCCGCTGTCGACACCCGTGAGACCATCGAGAATGTCATGAAGATTGAGCTTGTCCCCGCTCTGGAATCCGTTGATGGTATCAAGACCATCACCTGCTGCATTGAGAACAAAGATATCAACACCTTCAGTGTGGCCACTCTGGCCGGCCCCGTCGTAGGTGTCATCACCGGCGCCACCGACAAAGACATCACTGCCGGCACCCCCGCGCAGGATATCATCCCCCGCACCACCGATCATAATGTCATCGTCCAGACGACCTTCCAGGGTGTCGTTGTCAGCACCACCGATCAGAAGATCATCCCCGATATTACCGATCAGAGTGTCCTCGCCCGCACCACCAAAGACAGTATCATCCCCCTGCCTTGCCTCAACAGTATCATTCCCGTCTCCGAGGATGATCAGGTTGGCATCATTGTCCCCATTAAAGGTCGTCCCTGTTTCACGATTGACCGTCGCAGCCAGATCAAGAGTCCTGTCAACAACACCGGTGCTGCTGTCCTCAACCTCGACAGTATAGTCAATGGACGTGTCTCCACTGCCCGCTCTCAGGGTTTCAGCCTCGACATCATATCGCTGGGAGCTGTCTGACGGCTCACCAATCATGCGCTCCAGCAGTTCACTGTTAAAGCTCACATCACCGGTGAGGTTCGTGAAGACAGAAACCGTTGGCAGGGCATTGTCACCGGCATCAATCGCTGTCACCGCAATGGTCAGGGCAGCGGTGGACTCTGTGCCATCCTGATCCCGCGTTGTGTACTCGAAGTTCACAATGCGACTGTCTTTGATATTCTTCTTGAATTCAAAGCGATAGTTGCCGTTCTCATCCAGGGTCAACTTGAAATCACTGGTGTTGATTGTGTAGGTCGTAATCCCGCCGGATGTTGAAGAGGATGCATCCACTCCATTAAAGGCAAGCCCCACGATCTCCGGATCATGGTAACCGTCAGCACCATCATCATCATTGCCCAGAACATTACCGGTCGTAATATTCTCTCCGTTCTGGATGATCACATCCGTAATCAGGCTGTCTCCCAGATTGGAGAAACTGTTGATCGAGATCACATCATCCGCATCAATCAGATTGCTGCCAAAGAAATCCTCAAAGTCATCCTCATCCAGCTGATCACCAACTCCAACCCCGGTAAACTTGATCTGACCGCTGTTGATACGGGAGCTGTTCCCGTTGGTGTTCACAGAACTGAAGGACCACCCGCCTTCGCTGCGCTGACCGTCACTGATAAAGAAGATCTGATTGTTCGCACCGGCCTTGTAGCTGTAACCGGCTCCATCGTCAGACGCTGATGTGGAACGGAAAAGCTCTTCCAGGCCTGCTTCATAGTCTGTCGCGCCTCCTCCGCGGAAGAGATTGCCATCCGGTTCCGTAAAGCGGATATCGTTGTCTGCAAAAATCTGGATCCCGTTCAGAGCATTGTTCAAAGCCGTGAAGCTTCTAAACACACCCAGAACACCACCATCATTCGCAAAACCGACAACAGAGATTGTAACATCATCACCAGCGTTAAAGAGGTCACGTCCGAATTCACGCAGGGAACTGATTTGTTGCCTGAAGCCTGTTCGCTCAACACTGCCGCTCATATCCAGAACAATCCCGATATTCTGCGGCGTTGTAATTGTCGTCGTCGACAATTCATTGACAGTATCCCGGTCATTTGCCGCAACTGGCGCATCATCCCGAATATTGACTGTCAGTTCAGCTGTTTCACCGTTGCTCAGTGTAACGGTCACGCTTTCCGCAACCGCACCACCGGAATGATCAGCGGCCTCGGTCAGGGTGTAAGTGAAGGTTCCGTCACTGTTGACAATCAGGGAACCAAACTCCGTGTTCACCTCCTGTCCTGCATTTGCAGTGGCTGTGCCGGTTCCTGCATCATTGGTGTAGCTGAACTGGGTGATGGTCAGGCCACTATTCAATGTAAAGCTGCCGGACTGCGTTTCCGCTCCACTGGATGGATCGCTCCCTGTCACCGTACTGGCCGCCAGATCCGCACTGTCCTCTGTTGTATCCAGAGCAGCTTCATCGACTGTGACAGACACATCCGCAACATCCAGATCATCCGCACCGTTGATCGTGATGGTCAGCGTCGCAGTGTCGGTATCTCCATCCCCATCGGTGATGGTGTAGGTAAAGGTCTCGGTCAGGGTTTCACCGCTGTCGAGCGCCTGAACAGCCGCCGCGTCATTGTTGAGCTGATAACGATAGTTACCATTCCCCCCAACAGACAGGGTCCCATAGGTTCCTGCAACATTGTTGCTGCTAGCGCCAGCCCAGGAAATGGAAGCCAGACCGTCCGCTCCGGCATCATCCGCAACACCATCACTGCTATTCGCATCCCCGCTCTGAACATCTGTTCCCGTGATCACATTGCCGGTCGCAACCGTTGCGCCATCCTCGGTCACAGAGTCCGCATCGTTGTTCGCTATCGGAGCATCATCCCTGAAGGAAATGGTGCTGCCCAGCTGGATGCTGTCACTCGCCGTATCGCCATCACCATCAGTCACCGTGGCTGTCAAAGTCACAACATTGGCTGCAAGACTCACAGCTTCGTTGGCCTCTGTGTTATCTCCATGCTCAACCGCACGCAGTTGATCCAGCTCCACCGTGCCTGCAGAATTCACAGACAGTGTAAAGACAATCGCACCGGCATCATTGGCGGTGTCATCAGAATTGCCAACACGCCCCACAATCTCGCCGCTCTCTTCAAAGAGGTAGACCTTGTAGCCTGTGGCCGTATCAACAAGACCGGAGTCCGTTTCATCCGTCACAGACAGGGCGTAAGTCACAGAGCTCTGACCATCCGCACCGACAACAATCGTGAAGTTGTCTGCAAAGTTCGCTGTTACATCGGTGGTCAGATCACTCTCGTCCACAGTCAGCGCATCCGCTGCACCTGTTACGGTGATCGTAGGACCGTCATCACGGAAAGAAATGGTGCTGCCCAGCTGGATGCTGTCACTCGCCGTATCGCCATCGCCATCAGTCACTGTCGCTGTCAGGGTCACAACATTGGCCGCAAGGCTCACAGCCTCATTCGCCTCTGTGTTATCTCCATGCTCAACAGCACGCAGCTGATCCAGCTCCACCGTACCTGATCCATTGACGGACAGCATAAAGACAATCGCACCGGCATCATTGGCGGTGTCATCCGAGTTGCCAACGCGACCCACAATCTCGCCGCCCTCCTCAAAGAGGTAAACCTTGTAGCCTGTGGCCGTATCCACAAGACCGGAGTCCGTTTCATCCGTCGCAGACAGCGCGTAAGTCACAGAGGCCTGACCATCCGCACCGGCAACAATGGTAAAGTTGTCGGCAAAGTTTGCGCTTGCATCCGTGGTCAGATCACTCTCGTCCACAGTCAGCGCATCCGCTGCACCTGTTGCGGTGATCGTCGGCACATCATCCACGATGCGCACAACCAGACTGTTGCTGGCGCTGTCACCATCGGTGTCGGTCACAACAACCGCAAAGCTGGCAAAGGCGTCATTCTCGCCATTGCCACTGGCGTGATCAGCATTGTCCGCAAGGGTAAAGCTGTAGCTCACCTCACCTGTCGCCGCATTAAAGGCCGTAATCCGCAGAGACCCCAAACCATCCGGAGCAGCAATCGTCGTGGCCGTAAAGACACCGTTCTCAATAACCGTCGTCCCGCCAATGGTCAGATCATCCAGACCATCCGGGGTGGAGATGTTAAAGGTCCCCGACTGTGTCAGGCTT
>NZ_JBBUTJ010000016.1:0-25882 GCF_039592655.1 Carbonatibacter coralli
GAAAGTCTCTCCATCTCCGGTGATCTGGAGTTCAGCCCCGGTGCTGATGGCGGTGAAATTACCTCTGTTGCTTTTGCTGGCTATGAAGACACGGAAGACAGTGACCCGTCCGGTTCCACAATTACGTCCGGCGACAAGACTGTTGTGTTCACGCAGACTGTTGTTGATGGCGATATTGTTCTGAGCGGGACTGTCGATGGTGGTTCCACGCCTGTTCTCACTGTGACTGTTGATCAGGCCACCGGTGCCTACAGCGTTGAACTGTTCAAGGCGATTGATCATCCTGATCTGTCTCTGGAAGACGATGCGAATGATCGTGATCCGCTGACGCTGAACTTTGACTACACCGTCACAGATGGCGATGGTGATACTGCAACCGCGACACTGTCCGTTGTTGTTGAGGATGAGGAAGCCGATGCACACGATGTCTTTGCCGGCACTCTGAACGAAGCTGATCTGTCAGATGGCAATACTGCCAATGACCAGCTGTCCGGTGTTCTTGATGTGGATGCCAATCCTGACGGGATCAGGGTTGTCGGTCTGCGCTTCGAGGGCTGGGAAGATGGTGAGGATGGTCGTCTTGAGGGCGAAGTGCTGCGGTCCGGCGATCAGAATGTTGTCTTTGGCGATGTGACGACCAATGGCGATGGCGACCTGGTTCTGGTTGGCACCATTGACAATGGTGCGACAGACATCATCACGCTGGTGGTTGATCCGGACAGCTTTGAATACACAATTACGCTGAACGGTCCGATTAATCATCCTGATCGTTCCGTGGATGGAAGCAATCTCAATGATCCGCTGGATCTGAACTTTGGCTTCCTGACCCGTGACGGTGATGGTGACGAGGATGAGGAAACCCTGACTGTCACCATTCAGGATGATACGCCAACTGTTGTTGCCGATCAGGGCGCGGATGGCATTTATGACATTGCGCCGGGGACCGACTTCCAGCTGGATGCGACTGTTCACAGCTCCTTTGCCGGGTATCAGAACTCCTACGGTTATTTCTTTGTTGATGCGAACGGAGAGCCGATCAGTGGTCAGATCATTCTGGCCAATGTGAAGAGTGCCCTGGGTGTTGACAATTCCCTGTCGATCAGTGGTGGTGATATCCCGGCCAATGCTGTCGGGCTTGGAACCTTTATCATCCCGAACGGCAATCGTCGCAATGATGATCTGAACGATGGTGATGATGTGACCTTCCGTTTCGAAAATGGTCAGTGGGTTGCGGTTGATGAAAACGGCACAACGCTTGTTGGCAATGGCGCCAATGCTTTCTTCTCCATTCCGGGATTGAATGTTGACGGTCAGGACCACGAGATTGACAGCAGTCGTCAGGGCAATTCCAACTGGGAAGACCTGCGCAATCTGGGTGATCGTGATTTTGGTGATGTCAATGTGACTCTTTCTGTTGCCAATCAGGGCGGTTTGCTGACCGTCGACGAGACAGACCTTCCGGGCAACGGGGGGGCTGTTTCTGCTTCCCGCAGCTTTGCCGGTTTCTTCTCTGTGGATGCCGGTGCGGATGGCGAGCAGTCCCATGTCTATGAGCTGGAGTTGTCTTCAGAGGGCGTCGACAGCGGTCTTGTTGATGGCGAAACCGGTGAGGTGATCAGGCTCTATCTGGAAAATGGAGAAGTTGTAGGTCGTCTGGGTGATGAAAACGGTGATGAGGCTGTTCGTCTGTCCGTTAATGACAGCGGTGAAGTGAGCTTTGAGCTGTCCCGTACCGTTCGACATGATGATCCTTCGCAGGACAATGAAGCCGTTGCCATTGTGCAGAATGTTGTCTCCCTGAAGCTGACTGTGACAGACGGAGACGATGACACGGCCTCTGCTGATGTGGATCTTGGTCCTCTTCTGGTTGTTCGTGATGATGCACCGGAGTTTACCGGTTTTTCGGGAGCGTTCTTGGGTGCTCCGGAAGGTTTTGGTCTTGCTATTGGAGACAGTGGGGGGATTGATTTTGGCGCAGATGAGGCCAATCAGCAGGTGAACGGTGGTGTTGGTGCTGACGGAACGCCTGCTGCAGGGGATCGTGCTGTTGTCTTTACCGACTCAACCATTACCGATCTTCAGGGGCAGGGGCTTACATCGAATGGAGAAAGCCTGAGTTTTGCTTTGTCTGCCAACGGAACTGTTCTGAGCGCGACAGCAGGAAATCCTGTCCGGACAATCTTCACGATTTCACTGTCTGATCTTCAGAGTGGTTCTTACTCCTTTGTTTCTACAGGCGGTCTTGATCATCTGGATAATGATTCCCTCGACATTAATTTTGCATTCAAGATCTTCGATGCTGATGGAGATTCTGTTGAAAGTAATTTCGCGGTGACGCTCTTTGATGAGGGGCCGTCCGTAGTGGCTGATCTTGGTGCCGTCAACGAAGGACAAACGCTCAATGTTGCAGCTGCAGCGGGTGTCCTTGCAAATGATACCTCTGTCGATGCGATTGCTGTGACAGGTGTCGTTGCGGGAACCGGAACTCCGGTTGCTCTGGGATCACCGGTCGAAACGTCTCTCGGAACGCTGACTCTCAGAGAAGATGGCTCGTATGACTATGTTGCAAAGGCAGATGTTATTGATGCCGATGCCAGTGATGTCTTTACCTACGAGGTCACAGATGCGGATGGTGACAAGTCAACGGCGACGCTGACAATCAATCTGACTGCTGTGAACGATGGTGGTCAGAATGATGTGCTTCCGTTCACACTGAACACAGATATTGATGGCGGTGACGGTTTTGATGTTCTGGAATTGCCGGATCCGTCTTCCGGTGATGTCTTTGTTGCAGCCGGAAATGTTTCCTACTGGGTCGATCCGGAAGCCTCAACCGGCAACAATCACTTTGATACAGATCGGATCAGCAATATTGAAGTGATTGACATGCGTAACAGCAGTTCCGGGTTTGAGGATTTTGGTGTCTTTTCTCCGGTTGGCTCGTCTGTCGGTCAGTTGAACGTTCAGGATGTTCTGGACATCACTGATGAAGACAATACGCTTTTCGTCATCAGGGGAGAGGCACAGGACGAAGTCAATCTCTATGGTGGCGAATGGACCAACACAGGAGAGACTGTCACTGGTACTGAAGGTGCGACTGCCGGTATTGAGTTCACCAGGTACACCGGACAGACGACAGATGGTGAAGAGGTGACACTTCTGATCAATACTACTCTGTAACCTGTCCTTCTCATGAAGAAGACTGATGGAAGGCTCCTGACTTTACTGTCAGGGGCTTTCTGTTTTTATGTGCATATATGTATGCTTTTTTGATCAATTGTCTGTTTTGTGTGTTATGATTATTCTTGTGTATTCATTTTATCTGAACAGCATTCGATCAGGTGATGGCGAATAGCTTGCGAAATCTTGGTTTGACTTTGGTTGTCCTGGCTTTGGCATCTGTCAAAAGTCACGCTCAGGATACGTTTTTGTCAGAACTGAACTCGATCGACATCTACGCTGTTCACTTCCCGCCCTATTCCATCTTTGAAAATGAGACTGTCGACGGTCAGGACGTCGAGACTGTCTCGGCGGCCTTTGAGGCTGTGGGGATAGAGGTTGTTTACAGGACGCTTCCCTGGAACAGGGCCTACAACCTTGCGGTTCAGGGCAAGATCCCTGCCTTGCTGAGCTGTCTGAGCAACAAGGAGCGTGAGGAATTTTTCTGGATTTCAGATCCGATAAGCTATGCAGACGAGAGTTTTATCAGCTTTTCCAACGTTGTGCCCAAAAGCGAGTTTACGCTCAAGAACATCAGAGATTACAAAATCGGCGTGATCAATGGCTACGCGCAGTCTGAAAGGCTCAAGGAGCTGGGTTTCATGCTGGACTATTCCAACAATGAAATGCAGACCCTGATGAAGCTGAGGGATGGGCGCGTCGATATTGTCTACAACAACACCACGGCCATCCAGTATCTCATCAGGGAGTGGTCGGAAAGGCAGCAGCTGTGGGCCGTAACAGTGGAGCGCACCTCCTATCATCTGTGTCTCAGCAGGGATTATCCGAATGCAGAGTACTTTTTTCACAAGTTTACAGAAGGATTTGATTTGATACGTGGCAATGGTATCTATGCACAAATCCTTGGTAATTTTGGTGCCAACTAGAATTGTTTCCGAAAAAAAATCAAAGGGTTTGACCGATTTCTGTGCAGGATAAATTCAATGCAGTTGTGTTTTAGCGGGGGCAGCAGGGCAAAGGGCCTGACTGGTTTCCTGTTGTGTGGTTTCCTGTCATTCTCTTTTGTTGGAGTGGACCGTTCCCTGAAGGCTGAAGAGACCGGACAGTCCATTGAAATTCAGGGTGTCGAGTTTCCTCCCTATGCTCTCTACAATTCCGAAACCGGTGAATATTCCGGGCTGGATGTTGAAATCGTCAGAGAAGCCTTTGCGGCGGTCGGCATTGATGTGTCCTATGCCTTCATGCCGTGGGCGAGAGCCTTCAAGAATGTTGCCGAGGGCAGGGCGCTTGCGCTTGTGACCTGTCTTTACAACAGGGAGCGTCTGGAGCTTTTCCGTTATTCAAATGCTGTGAGCACGGCTGATTTCAGCTTTGTGGGACTGGGATCGCATCTGAAACCCGAAGATTTTTCACTCGGTGAGGCCGAAGACTACAAAATCGGTGTTGGCAAAGGCTATGCCTCGACAAGAATTCTGGAAAAACGGGGTTTTCCAAAGCTGGATTATTCCTCGGATGATCTTTCGCTGATCAGGAAGCTGATCAACAAGCGGGTGGATCTGTTGTATGGCAATTCTGTTGCTTTCAGATACCAGTTGGCTCCTTTTGTCGAGGCTGGAGAAGTCTGGGACAGTACAGAGCAGGAGCACAATCAGTATCTCTGCATCAGTCGGAAACACCCGCGCTCGGAGTACTATCTCGATAAGTTCAACGAGGGGCTGGTTTTGATCAAGGCCCAGGGAGTTCATCAGGAGATTGCAAAGAAGTATACGTCTTTTCAGTGATTTCCAGGCAGGCAGAAAAAAGGCGACCCGGAGGTCGCCTTTTTCGTGTCTTGAAACAGAAGCTTATTCGACGTTGCGAAGCTTCTTGTTTTCAGTGTCGTATGGAGATTCCTCGATGATTGTGGCCTTGTGCATCTCGCCGAGGATGTAGACTTCCAGTTCCTTGCCGATTTCAGCCAGATCGGGACGCACCATGGCCAGAGCCAGGGATTTGCCGATACGCCAGCCGTAACCGCCAGAGGTTACACGACCAACCATTTCACCGTTCAGGTAGATTGGCTCGGAACCGCGCGCGTCAGCATCCTTGATGTCGTGCACTTCCATTGTCACAAACTGGTTTTCGAAACCGCGTTCCTTCCAGTCGATCAGGGCTTGCTTGCCGATGAAATCGTCTTCCTTGTCCAGGCGAACGAAGCGATCCAGACCGGATTCCAGAGCAGAGTACTCGATAGACATCTCTGTCGGGATCAGGCGGTAGGATTTTTCCAGGCGCATGGAGTCCATGGCACGGATACCGAATGGCTTCAGACCGAACTCTTCGCCGGCTTCCATCAGCAGATCGAAGATGTAGTTCTGCATCTCGATCGGATGGTGGATTTCCCAGCCGAGTTCACCAACGAAGTTCACACGTGCTGCTGTGACAGGCGCAATACCAACGGAGATGCGCTGTGCGGTCAGCCACGGGAAGGCCTTGTTGGAGAAATCAGCGTCGGAGATTTTTTCCATCAGCTGCTTGGACTTCGGACCTGCGATCACAAAGACGCCCATCTGTGTGGTGATCTTTTGCAGCTCAACAGAGCCGTCCTTCGGCTTCAGCTTGGTCAGGTAATCCCAGTCGTGACGTTCCTGGGCACCGGCAGACACCAGATAGTAGCTCTGTGGGCCGGTTTTCAGGATGGTGAATTCAGCGCGAACACCACCGTGCAGGGTCAGCATGTGGGTCAGACCAAGACGACCGATCTTTTTCGGGATCTTGTTACAGACCAGGCTTTCCAGCCATGCTTCTGCACCAGGGCCCTTTACTTCGAACTTGGAGAAGGCGGACATGTCGAGCAGTCCAACGTTTTCCATAACGTTCTTGCACTCGTTGCCGACGTGTTCGAAGTAGTTGGAACGGCGGAAGGACCATTTCTCGACAGGCAGTTTGCCTTCTTCAGCCGGGAAGTGGTTTTCACGGGTGATGGTGTCGTCCATGTTCAGGTCTTCGTCTGTCAGGCCATAGCCTTCAGGCGCAAACCAGTTCGGACGCTCCCAGCCGTAGATAGTGCCCATGACTGCACCCAGATCCTTCATGCGGCTGTAGCAGGGAGACTGCTTCAGGCCACGTGCTTCGGGGCGGGATTCGTCAGGGTAGTGAACGGTGAAGACGTTTGCGTAGGCTTCCTCGTTCTTTTTCTTCAGGTAGCCACGGCTTGCATAAGGGCCGAAACGACGCGGGTCAACGCCGGACATGTCGATTGTCGGCTCGCCGTCAACAATCCACTCGGCCAGCTGCCAGCCCGCACCACCGGTTGCGGTGATACCGAAGGAGTGACCTTCGTTCAGCCAGAAGTTCTTCAGGCCCCATGCCGGACCGATGATCGGAGAACCATCGGGAGTGTAGGCAATCGCACCGTTGTATGTGGTTTTGATGCCGACTTCAGCAAAGGCCGGAACGCGCTCGAATGCTGTTTCGATGTACGGCATCAGACGTTCGATGTCTTCGTTGAACAGTTCGTATTTTGTGTTCTCTTCAGGACCGTCGACATAGCAGACAGGCGCGCCAACCTCGTATGGGCCGAGCAGCAGGCCGCCAGCTTCTTCACGCATGTACCAGGACGAGTCAGATTCACGCAGAACGCCCATTTCAGGCAGGCCCTGTTCGTGACGGGCTTTGATGTCCGGGTGTGCTTCAGTCACGATGAACTGGTGCTCAACAGGCATGACCGGAATGTCGAGGCCGACCATTTCACCGGTTTTGCGTGCGAAGTTACCTGTACAGGAAATCACGTGCTCACAGGAGATGTCACCCTTGTCGGTCTTGACGATCCAGGTGTCGTCTGCCTGTTGCTCCAGACCGATCACTGCTGTGTGCTCGTGGATTTCGGCACCGCTGTTACGCGCGCCCTTTGCCATGGCCTGTGTCAGTTCAGCCGGCTGAACGTAACCGTCGTCGATATGCTGGATCGCGCCGAGGATGCCGTCTGTGTTGCAGAGTGGCCAGATTTCCTTCAGCTCTTCAGTGGAGAGCCACTTGACGTTCACGCCGAGTGTTTTCGCAACACCAACGTAGTATTTGTACTCGTCCATACGGTCCTGTGTACGGGCCAGACGAATGTTTGAAACCTGCTTCAGACCAGAGTTCAGGCCGGTTTCCTCTTCCAGTTTGGAGTAGAGGTCAACAGAGTACTGGTGAATTTTACCAACAGAGTAGCTCATGTTGAACAGTGGCAGCAGACCGGCAGCGTGCCATGTGGAACCGGATGTCAGGTCGTGACGCTCAAGCAGAGCAACATCGGACCAGCCTTTTTTGGCCAGGTGGTAAAGAGTACCGACACCGACGGCACCACCGCCGATGACCACGGCTTTATAATGTGATTTCATTGTTTCGACTCCTGCGAAAAACTCTTGCCCCGGCAGGATTTCTCCCCGGGTGTGCGTGATGTGGATGCTGTTTCCGTTCCCGTGACAGTCACTCTGAAAGCAGACAGGTCCAATCTGTCTTTAACTCTGTGCAATGGGCTCTGTTTCATCCTGTCGCATAGCGTCAGAGCGACTGCATTTTACGACACAACGCAAAATTTTGAACGTCACAATTGTGATTAAAGTGCAGTTTCCTGTCATTTTTTGCAGCGGTGATCTGTGACAGCATGTCGTCTTTTGCTCTATCTGTGACGACGAACGACAAGACGATTTTCCGGGACAGGACGAGAATTCCTGATGATAGCAGGAAAAAGATGAAAGCCCTGTGGCTGATGTCGAGTCCTTGCTCGAGGCTGTACTGAATGTCCCCAGACTTTCGGATAATACAGGAAACAACAAAGAAAATAGTGTAAAGTCTTGGCAGTCCGAACCGGATGGTTGCGCAAGACCAGCTCAATTTTGAGAGGGATAAAAATGTCTGATACGACAGAACGCAAAGGACGTGGTCGTCGTGCTGGTGGTGGTGCCGGTGCGCGCCGTGCTTCTCGCGGTGGCGGCGGTGCTATTGAAAGCTTCCGTTATATAACGCGTAATATTCCTTACTACGAGCCTTTGTCTGAAGAAGGCCTCAAGATCATTGAGGAAAACGCAGAAACCATTCTTGAGGAAGTGGGCATTGAGTTCCGTGATGATCCGGAAGCTCTCCAGATTCTGAAAGACAACGGCTGTTCCGTAGAGGGCGAGCGGGTTCGCTTCCCGCGTGGTCTTGCGCGTGAATGGTGCTCTCATGCGCCATCCAGATTTACGCAGCATGCCCGCAATCCGGAAAAGTCTGTCGAAATCGGTGGCGACAACACTGTTTTTGCTCCTGTCTACGGCCCTCCCTTTGTTCGTGACATCGAAGGTGGTCGCCGTTACGCGACAATCGAGGATTTCCAGAACTTCGTAAAAATCATCTATTCCATGCCGGCACTGCACCACTCCGGTGGTACTGTGTGTGAGCCTTGCGATATTCCTGTGAACAAGCGTCACCTGGATATGCTCTATGCTCACATGACGCTGTCCGACAAGCCTTTCATGGGATCTGTGACGGCTCCGGAGCGCGCGGAAGATGCGATCGCGATGTGTAAAATTCTTTTCGGCGACGAGTTCGTTGAAAACAACACAGTGATGATCAGCCTGATCAACGCGAACTCCCCGATGACCTTTGATGACACAATGCTGGGTGCGCTGAAAGTTTATGCGCGTCACAATCAGGCCTGTATCATCACACCGTTTATCCTTTCCGGTGCGATGGCGCCTGTGACACCTGCTGGTGTGATGGCCCAGACGCTTGCCGAAGGCATGGCAGGTATTGCCTTCTCCCAGATGGTTCGCAAGGGTGCTCCGGTCGTTCTCGGTTCCTTCGCAAGCTCCATTTCCATGCAGTCCGGTGCGCCGACCTTCGGTACGCCTGAGCCTGCTCTGGTTCTCTATGGTATGGCGCATCTGGCGCGTCGCCTTGGTGTTCCGTTCCGTTCCGGTGGTTCCCTCTGTGGTTCCAAGGTTCCGGATGCACAGGCCGCCTATGAAGCCGCACACACCATTTTGCCAACCGTTCTTGGCGGTGTGAACTTTGCGCTTCACTCTGCGGGCTGGCTCGAGGGTGGTCTGATTTCCTCCTACGAGAAACTCGTCATGGATGCGGATCAGCTTGCTGCCATGCAAAAGATGGCTGAAGGCTACGACCTGACAGAGAACGGTCAGGCCATGGATGCGATCCGTGAGGTTGGTCCGGGCAACCACTTCCTGGGTTGTGCACACACACAGGCCAACTTTGAAACGGCTTTCTTCCGTTCAACAATTGCTGACAACAACTCGTTCGAGCAATGGGAGTCCGAGGGTTCCCAGGATGCTTACCAGCGTGCGAATGCGCTGGTTAAAAAGACGCTCGAAAACTATCAGCAACCGTCAATCGATCCGGCGATTGATGAGGCTCTCAAGGCCTTTATCAAGGAAAAGAAAGACTCCATGCCGGATGCTTTCTCCTGATCATAATGTCTGTATCAGTAAAAAGGGCGCTCCTTTGAGGCGCCCTTTTTATTTGTGAAGGATCATTGAAGTAACCTTTTTTCCTTTTGAGTGAACAACTTCTTACAAAAGTGATTTTATTTCTCTTTTTGGTGTAATTTTCACAGATCAGACTCTTTTTTGTCGCACTATTACAGGTAAATCGTGTTTAAATAGGAGCACTTGAGTACATGGAATTGTGATCAAGGGCAGAACCATAAACTGTTTAACAGGGGATAACTGTTATGAAAAAATTTCTTTTAATTGGTGTGGCTTCTTTGACCTTGGCTGCCTGTGCGGATAGTTATCGTACTGCGACAAGCCTCAAGCCTTCGGGAACAACGTTCCAGCAATGGCTGTATGAAGGGTACGTTGATCTGTCCAAGTCTGAACTTGATGAAGTTGACTATGCGGACTCCGATCATTTTGCAGACAAGGCCATTGCAGCAGCAGAAGGCCAGGACGTAGCGCCTGACACGCTGGACAGCCGCGAAATTGATGCAGAATTCTTTGATGATTTACAAAGTGCACGCTTCCGCGTGACCTCGGCTCTGGCTGCGGGTGGAGCCTCTGTTGCACCTGCCGACATGGCGACAGCACAGGTCATGTATGACTGCTGGATTCAGGAGCAGGAAGAAAACATTCAGCCTGATCATATTGCAAACTGCCGCGCTGCTTTCGAAACGGCAATGGCCAAGGTTGAGGCTGCGCTGAACAAGCCGGCTCCGGCTCCGAAGCCTGTCGCGAAACCGGAACCACTGGCTCCCTTTATCATCTACTTCGGTTTTGATGATGCCAGCCTCTCCGATGACGGTCGCAAGATCGCGCAGCAGGCCGCAGATGCCGCACAGAAGCATGGTGCATCCCGCCTGCTGGTTTCCGGTCACACCGATACATCCGGTGACAGCAAGTACAACGTCAACCTGGCGAAGAAACGCGCCCAGGCTGTTGTTGATGCACTGCAGTCAATGGGTGTAAACGCTTCTGTCCGTTCAATCGTCAAGGGTGAAGGTGACCCGGCGGTTGAAACAGCGGATAACGTGAAAGAAGCCCAAAACCGTCGTGTTGAGATCCGTGTGATCAAATAATGCGTCACCATCAGAATAAATTCTGACGAAAACTGGTATGTTCCTCTTTTTCATGGCAAAAAGGGGAACATACTGTTTTGGGACGATGGTGTGGGGCCAAGTCCTGCTCAGACTGCATTTTGGAGGACCAAATGCGCAAGATACTTGTCGGGCTGCTCAGCGCCTTGCTGCTTTTGATTGCGATCGTTCTGATCGTGCCTTTTTTCATTGATCTGAACAACTACAAGCCTGAGATCCAGGATCAGGTTCGCAAGACCACCGGGCGCGAGCTGGTTATTGGGGGAGATATCAAACTGGCCCTGATCCCGACGGCCAGGGTTGAACTGTCGGATGTAACCTTCTCGAACGCCCCGTCATCGTCGACTTCCGAACCCATGGCGAGCATCGGTGCTCTGTCTGTGGAGTTGCAGGTTCTGCCGCTGATCACCTCACTGGGCAAGGATCTCGTGATTGACAGGTTCGTTCTGGATCGCCCCGACATTCTGCTGGAGGTTTCTGCAGATGGAAAAGGCAACTGGGTTTTTGATGCTCCTGCCGGAACGGAGAACCCTGATGCCGCACAACCGGCTGCGGATCAATCCGCTGATGCCTCGTCTTCCTCATCCTCTTCCGGGGATGTGCCGCTGACAGGGCTCAGCCTCGGTGATGTGCGTCTGATCGAGGGACGTGTCAGATACATTGATCAGAAGGGTGGTGTTTCCGAGGAAATCTCCGCGATCAACCTCGATGTTGAACTGCGTGCACTGGATGCGCCAATGCAGCTGAACGGAACACTGGACTGGAAGCAGCAGACCATTGCCCTGGAAGCCGAGATTACAACACCAAAAACGCTGCTCGGGCAGGAAGCCACAGTGGCAAAGCTGGATGTGACCTCCGCTCCTGTGAGCTTTGGCTATAACGGAACTGTTCAAAGTGCAGCCGTTCTGAAGATGCAGGGTGATCTGGAACTCGCCATTCCCTCCCTCAAGGGATTGCTGGACTGGGTTGAAGTGCCACTGGAGCGTCAGCGCGAGGACATTTTCGAAAACGTTTCCCTGACGGGCTCTGTTTCCCTGAACGATAAAATGATCGCGGCCAACGGTCTGAAGCTCGTATTTGATGCTTTACAGGCCTCTGGTGATGTGGCTGCGGATCTGTCCGGTTCTGTGCCAAAGCTGACAGCCGATCTGAAAACCGGCATTCTGGATGTGACACCTTACCTGCCTGCGGAAGAACAGGAGCAATCCGGAGCGGAAAGCTCTGCCTCTTCCCCGGAAACAGCGCAAAACACAGCATCCAAGCCGGTTTCTGCCGAGCAGGGGTGGAGTGATGAGCCGATTGATCTTTCTGCTCTGCGCCAGCTCAATGCAAACCTCAAGCTGAAATCGGATGGTATCAAGGTTCGCAAGATCACAATTGGTGAAGCGGATCTGGCCATTGAGCTTCAGGACGGAAAGCTCAAAGCGGATCTGAACCAGCTGGCGCTTTATGATGGTGCTGCTCAGGGGCGTGTTGCGCTGGATGCCTCGTCTTCTGTGGCGAAGGCGGCTGTTGATTTCGGACTGGTTGGCGTTCAGGCCCAGCCTCTGCTCTCCGATGCGGCTGACTTTGACCGTTTGAGCGGGACAGCCTCTGCCAATATTTCCATCGTGACGACAGGCAACAGCCAGAAGGCCATGGTTTCCGCGCTGAACGGTGATGGAGATGTCCAGTTCCGTGATGGTGCTTTGACAGGAATCAACATTGCCGAACTGATCCGCAATATCTCGCTTGATGCACTGAACAATGCTTTCAGTGACAGCAAGACAACGGATTTTGCCGAGCTGTCCGGCAGCTTCAAGGTGACCAGTGGTGTGGTTGAGAACAGTGACCTGCTGATGGTGGCGCCTCTGTTCCGTCTGACCGGACAGGGCCAGGTGCCTCTGCCGCCCCGGACAGTTGACTACACCGTTACACCCAGAGCTGTTGCCGACCTTGAAGGGCAGGGTGGTGACGCTGATGCCAAGGGTGTGGGTATTCCTGTCCTGATCAAGGGAAGCTGGTCTGATCCGCAGATCGCCCCCGATCTGGAAGGTCTTGTGAAAGATCAGTTGAGCAATCCGGAAAACCTGATCAAGGAACTGACAGGGGATGACGACAAGGCGAACGAGATTATCGAAAAGCTTCCTGTCGAGCCGGATGCCATTGGCGGGGCCCTGAACAAGCTGTTCGGCAACTGATCACGATCCTTGATCCGGAAACAGATTGTTACGGAAAAAGGCCGGGTCATTGAGAACCCGGCCTTTTGCTTTTTATCCGCAGCAGCTGGGAATGTGTCCCACCGGTTGCCTGTCTGTCTTGTTGAGGGCACCTGCTTTGGTCTGACCAATGAAAACCAAAGCGTTTACTGCTTTTTTCCGGTGTCATGCTCCGGCGGGGTTGTGATGTCGTCCTCGTCGTCAAAGAGTGCACGATAGGAGGCGCCTTCAAGATCCTCGTACTGACCCGAGCGCAGGGACCACAGGAAGCAGACCAGTCCGATCCCTCCAAGGAAGAGGGCGACAGGGATAAGGAAAATCAGAACGTCCATCGTGTGTCATCCACTGTTCGTTTAGATTGCGTCGTCACGGTCATCAAGTTTCAGGCGAAGGGCATTGATGATCACCAGAATGGAAGAGCCGGACATGGCAACAGATGCAATCAGAGGGGTCACAAGCCCTGCCATGGCAACCGGAACGGCGACAAGATTGTAAACCAGAGCCAGACCAAAGTTCTCGAAAATCAGATAGCGGGCTTTTCGGGCAACGGAAATGGCCTTCATCAGCGGGCGCAGTTTTCTGCCCTGAATGATGAAATCCGCCGCAGTCTGACTGACATCGGTTCCCGTTGCGGGAGAAGCAGAGACATAGGCAGCGCTCAGAGCAGGGGCATCGTTCAGGCCGTCGCCGACCATCAGGACTTTGCGCCCTTCGCCAGCCAGTTGTTCCAGTTGTGATATCTTGTCTTTGGGAGAAGCCGTTGCTGTCCAGTTGCCAAAGCCAAGTGTCCGGGCAACGCGGGCAACAGCCTTTTCCCGGTCACCGGAAAGAAGATAGCGACCGGACAGAAGGGTATCTGCGTCTTTCATGGTGTCGGCGGCATCAAGGCGGAGACGATCATCAAAGGTGAAGTGAACCGGGTTTTCTCCCTCAACACGCAACCACAGTTCACTGTTGCTTTCCGCATCAGCAGCTTTCGATGCAAACTGAAGGGCATCCTCGTCGCTGATGCTGCACCACTCGCGCTTGCCGATGCGGACTTCCTTGCCATTGACAAGGCATCGCAGTCCCTGGCCGGATACTTCCTCGACATTTTCTGCAGCCTGGGTATCGGGGGCAGCCAGAGTCACTGCACGGGCAAGCGGGTGCTTGCTTCGGAGCGCAAGGGACGCTGCCATCGCAAGAGCCACCGGGGAAATCTCGTCACTGTTTTGCAGGCGGGGATGCCCTTCGGTGAGAGTTCCCGTCTTGTCGAAAACGATCGTGTCTGCCGCTGCAAGTCGCTCGAGACCGTCTGCCGATTTTACGAGAACGCCGCGTTTGAGCAGAATGCCGCTGGCAACGACCTGAACCGCTGGAACAGCAAGGCCAAGGGCACAGGGGCAGGTGATGATCAGAACCGCAATGGCATTGAGAAGGGCGATTTGCCAGCTGGCATCCCCGATAAAGTACCAGCCCAGGAAGGTCAGCAGGGAAAGGGTGTGGACTGCAGGGGCGTAAATCTGGGCCGCGCGGTCTGCCAGCCGGATGTATTTTGCTCGTCCCTGCTGGGCGGCTTCCATCAGGCGGACAATTTCTGCCAGCAATGTGCCTTCATCGCGGGAGGTTACGTGGACCTCAATAGGTTGCCCCATGTTGACAGTACCTGCGTAAACAGCATCTCCCTGTCTTGCAGACTGGGGCAGGGACTCACCGGTGACAAGGGTTGTGTCCAGTTCTGTCTCACCCTTTGTAATGGTGCCATCAACAGGGATGGTTTCACCGGAAGCGACAGCAACCTGCATGCCCGGCTCGATCTGTTCGACCGGCAGGGAGCGGGTCGAGCCGTCCTGTTCAAGAACGGTTGCGGCAACAGCGCGGAGAGACAGCAGGTTCTGGGCAGCCGAGTGGGCCTTTGTGCGCATGCGACGATCCAGATAGCGTCCGATCAGCAGGAAGAAGAGCAGCATGACACCGGCATCAAAATAGGCTTCATGCTCACTGTGCCAGGTCTGGACGACAGACATGATCGTTGCCAGCAGAACAGCCAGTGAAATGGGAACGTCCATGTTCAGGGAGCCAGCGCGGATCGATGCAAAGGCTGAACGGAAGAAGGGGCGTCCGGAATAGGCCACGGTTGGCAGAGCGATCAGCGCGGAAATCCAGTGGAAGAGATCGCGCGTTGCCGATCCGAGTTCCTCACCGGACCAGACGCTGATGGACAGGATCATGATGTTGGCGGAGGCAAAACCTGCAACGCCCATGGCACGCAGAAGACTTTTGTCCTCCTCGTCCTTTGCCTGGCTCAGCAGTTCCGGATTAAAGGGCGTGGGCGGGAAGTTCAGACGCTCCAGCAGAGCTGTGATTTCTGTCGCTGCCGTCTGTTCTTCATCCCAGGTAACGGCCAGGCGTTTTGTTGCAAGGGTGACCCGTGCCGACTTGATGCCGGGCAGCTTTTTCATGTTGCCTTCGATCTGGCGAATGCAGGACGGACAATGGATGGAATCGACAATCAGATGCAGGGAGGAAAGGCCATCCTCCGACTTCCTGACGTAGGCAGATGGATCAAGTGCGCTTGAAGAGGTTGCTGGCTGTTGTGGCGTCTGTTCGGCCTGTTGCCCCTCTTGGGAGGAACAGCAGCCTGCAGCGGAAGGCTGCTCGCTGGCCATTTTGGATGACGGGCAGCATCCTGCCTGCTCTGTTTCAACAGCAGAGGGTGTTTTCTTCGATGCACAGCAACTGGACATTGGGCGACCCCTACTGGTTGTTCTCACGCTGGAGGAAGAGGCGTTCGCGCAGCAGATATTCGAAACCGTCCGGGCGAACTGCTGTCACATCAACCTGCCACTGGCCATCCAGATCGACCCTGACAGGGCTGCTGTATTCGCCGGAGTTGACTTCAAGAAGCCTGATCGTCTGGTCATAGCGATCAAGGGAGGGACGCTGGATCTTTGCAGAGACCTCCAGCCCCTGGACAGGGTTGCTGTTCCGGTCAAGAAAGACGACCTGCAGACTGAGACTGTCGCGGGCGGGCAGGAATTCGACAGAACTGCTCCAGCCCAGTTCTTTCTGTGCTTCTTCGCGTTCGATGACCTCGTTGTAGTTAAGGCCCCGGTCATAGGCGTTCTCGGTTGATAGCCCGGTCCAGGTTTTGTTGGCGAAGTAAAGAAAGATGCCGTTGGCGACAAAAACAGTCATGAAGAAGCCGACAAACATGGCGAGAACCATTTTGCCGGTGAGCTGTTTTTCCCTGCTGCCTTTCTGACCAAGATCCTGCCCGTCCTGTTGGGCAGAGTTCTGATTGCTTGCCATTTTCGTATCTCTTTACCAAATGGTGCAGCCGAAATGTCCGTCCACATTCCATAGAGGCTGCGTTTATGGCGACCTTTATCGCCGAGTCTGCAGGCCCGGGCAATGACCGAAATCAATTTCCGCTCAATGACAGGGCCTGTTTTCTTCAGTCGTCTGTTCTACTGGTCCCTGTTCGGACCGATAAAGACGCTGTTATAGGTTTCACTTTCCTGCGTTTTGGTGTCGGTCACCGTAATGGAGATCGGCTGTGACGAGCTACTCAGGTCGTCCGATCTGACCGCTGCGAACAGGTGGAATGACCGCAGTTTGTCCGGTTTGACATCAATAACGTAGGTGCCGTTGGCATCGGGTTCGATCCCGTTGATCTTTACCGATTGCAGGGGCAGACCGGAAAGGGAGAGAACAAAGGAACGCGGTTCCCTGATCTTGTTCAGGATTTTCACGGTGTAGCCGTTGCGAATGGAACCATCCGACAGGGTTACAAACAGCGGATTGCGGTCTCTCAGGACATTCAAATCCAGAACGGATCTGGCATTGAGGGCAAAGAGCATGGCAGCCATGGTTGCAGCCAGCAGAACCGAGTAGACAACTGTTCTGGCACGGAACAGGTTGAGTTTTTCCTTTTCCCCGTCCTGACGGCGGCGCATGTTGGCGTCGGTGTCATAGGCAATCAGTCCGCGCGGCTTGCCGATCTTGTCCATGATTGTATCACAGGCGTCGATACAAAGAGCACAGTTGATGCACTCAAGCTGTGCCCCGTCGCGGATGTCAATTCCGGTCGGGCAGACAGCGACGCACATTTTACAGTCAATGCAATCGCCTTTCGGAGTGTCCTCCATAACCTGCTTGATGTGCCCGCGGGGTTCACCGCGGTCATAGCGATAGGTGACAACGAGGGAGTCCTCATCCAGCATGGCACCCTGAATACGGGGCCAGGGGCACATGTAGATACAGACCTGTTCACGCGACAGACCGCCGAGAGTATAGGTCGTAAAGGTCAGCATGCCGACAAAGACATAGGCCGTCATCGGGGCGTCGAGTGTGAAGAGGTCGACAAACAGCTTGGGGGCATCATCAAAGTAGAAGACCCAGGCACCGCCGGTTGCAACAGCAATCAGAAGCCAGGCACTGTGCTTCAGGGTGTATTTGGTGATCTTGTCCATGGACCAGGCTGCGCGGTGAAGCTTGATCCGCGCATTGCGGTCTCCTTCAATCATGCGTTCCACAGCAATGAAAAGATCTGTCCAGACGGTTTGCGGGCAGGCATAGCCACACCAGACGCGCCCGAAAAGCGCTGTAAACAGAAACAGGGCCAGCGCGGCTGCAATCAGTATTCCGGCAACAAAGAAGACTTCCTGCGGCCAGATTTCGATAAAGAAGAAATAGAAACGGCGCGTTGGAAAATCAATCAGAACGGCCTGATCGGGAGCATTGGGCCCCCTGTCCCAGCGGATCCAGGGCAGGATGTAATAGATCCCGAGTGTGATGGCCATGATAATCCATTTCAGGCGACGGAATGTTCCCTCTGCCTTCTTTGGAAAGATTGGCTCTCGTTTTTTGTATAAGGACCGCACTTCTGTGTTGTTGACGGCTTCGACCTCCACGGTCGAATCTGCAACGAGTTTTTCCAGGTTGGTGGACATCTCTCAATGAGCTTTCTTATTGAAGCATAGTGTTATTGTGCTGTTATCTCACGTTTTGAGACAGAGAAAAGGGGGCGTATTGTCGCCCCCTTTCTTTTGATAGTTTCTTTGCTATTTGCGAGGGTTCCCGCTTACTGTCCACCACCGCGAGAGTGGATGAACAGGGCCAGAGACTTGATTGTCGCCGGGTCAAGACGCTCTTCCCAGGCCGGCATCACACCGCGACGGCTGTAGGCAATTGTCTCGACAAGCGTGTCCTTGTCACCACCATAGAGCCAGATGGCGTCTGTCAGATTGGGGGCGCCCAGATCCTCAAGACCCTGACCGTTGTCACCGTGGCAGGCTGTACACTGTGATGCAAAGATCTCTTCACCGCGTGTTGCGGCTGCCTTGTCTGTTTCCACACCGGAGAGGGACAGAACATATTCGGCAACATCGTTGACACCATCGCGATCCAGAATGCCGTCATTCAGGAAGGCAGGCATGTCGTTGAAACGTGTGTCCTCGTTTTCTGCACGGATACCGACGCGGAGTGTCTCGTGGATGGCTTCCAGAGTACCGCCCCACAGCCAGTCATCATCGTTCAGATTCGGGAAGCCCTTGGCGCCTGCAGCACCGGAGCCGTGGCAGGCTGCGCAGTTGTCACCAAAAGCAGACTTGCCGTTTGCGAGGGCAAAGCGCATCAGCTCTTCGTCCTTGCGTGCATCGTCCAGTTCGGTTGCCAGCAGGCGATCCTCGATCTCCTTGCGGGCTTCTTTCGCAGCAGCCACATCGTTGAGTGCTTCCTGACGCAGGGAGTGACCGAGAACACCCCTGGTGTAGTCATCGCCCAGAGGCCATGCAGGATAGAGAACCCAGTACCCGATTGCCCATACGACACAGGCGTAGAATACATAGAGCCACCAGCGCGGCATTGGAGTGTTCAACTCCTCGATGCCGTCCCATTCGTGGCCGGTGGTATGAATACCGGTGACGTCATCTTTTCTTGGTTTAGCCATTTTTAATCTTCCTTGAGCGGAATGTGTGATGCGTCATCGAACTTTTTCTTGTTTCTGGGCCAGAAGGCATAGCCTGCAAAGCCCACAAACAGGACGACCAGATAAACCAGTCCCCAGGATTTTGTAAAAGTGATCGCTGCTTCAAATTCTGTCACAGGTCTCTTCCTTCCTGACGTTCGACGACGTCAAATCACACAAATTACTGCCTGTTAGCGGATGTTCTTTTCAGCTTCGAATGTGCTGAAATCCACCAGTGTCCCCAGCATCTGGAGATAGGCAATCAATGCATCCATTTCAGAGATCATTGCCGGGTTGCCATCAAAGTCACGAACCTGTGCCTTTGGATAGCGCGCCAGAAGATCATCGTAATTACCATCCGGATCGACCTGTGCTTTCAGATCGGCCATTGCGTTTTCGATCATGTCCTTGTCGTAGGGGACACCGACAATCTCGTTGGCTTCCAGGTGTGCCTGAATGTCCGCATATTTCAGCGGAGTGGTTTGCAGGAACGGATAGCCGGGCATGATGGATTCCGGAACAAGGCTGCGCGGAGCGATCAGGTGATCGCGGTGCCACTCGTCAGAGTATTTGCCGCCAACACGGGCCAGATCCGGACCAGTACGCTTGGAGCCCCACTGGAACGGGTGGTCATACATGCTTTCTGCCGCGAGGGAGTAGGGGCCATAACGCTCTACTTCATCACGCAGGGAGCGGACTTGCTGGGAGTGACAGGTGTAACAGCCTTCACGGATGTAGATGTTACGGCCAGCCAGTTCGAGAGGGCTGTAGGGACGAACGCCCTTGACCTTCTCAATGGTGCTTTCCAGGAAGAAAAGCGGGGTGATTTCAATCAGGCCGCCAATGGAGACAACGATCAGCGCTGCAACCAGAAGGGTGATTGAATTCTTTTCAAATACTTCGTGTTTGATCATTTTTGCTCCCCCTTAGGATGCCGCTACAGGATCAGGGGTTTGAATTGGGTCTGTCTGGCGTCTCTCATCACGAACATCGCCGCGGATTGTGCGCCAGATGTTGTAAGCCATGATCAGGGAACCGATGACAAAGAGCAGGCCGCCAGCAGCACGCGCAATGTACGGAAGGTGCATGACCTGGACTGTTTCCACGAAGGAATATTCAAGGAAACCGAACTCGTCGTAGGTTCTCCACATCAGGCCCTGAATGATACCGGCAACCCACATGGAAACGATGTAGATCAGGATACCGATGGTCGCGACCCAGAAGTGCAGGCTCACCAGCTTGTTGGAATAAAGCTGTGAACGACCCCAGAGCCATGGAACCAGACAGTAGATCGCACCAAAGCTGACAAAGGCAACCCAGCCCAGGGCACCGGAATGGACGTGACCAATAGTCCAGTCTGTGTAGTGGCTGAGGGAGTTCACTGTCTTGATGGACATCAGCGGGCCTTCAAAGGTGGACATGCCGTAGAACGCGACAGAGATCACCAGGAAGCGCAGAACAGGGTCTGTGCGCAGCTTGTCCCATGCGCCGGCAAGGGTCATCAGGCCGTTGATCATGCCACCCCAGGACGGCATCCAGAGCATGATGGAGAAGGTCATGCCGAGGGTTTGCGCCCATTCCGGAAGCGCTGTGTAGAACAGGTGGTGAGGCCCGGCCCAGATGTACATGAAGATCAGGGACCAGAAGTGCACAATGGACAGGCGGTAGGAATAGACAGGGCGCTCGGCACGCTTCGGTACGAAGTAGTACATAATGCCAAGGAAGCCGGCTGTCAGGAAGAAGCCCACCGCATTGTGACCGTACCACCACTGGATCAGGGCGTCCTGAACACCGGCAAAGACAATGTAGGACTTTGTGCCGTAGAAGCTCACCGGAACGGCGAGGTTGTTGACAATGTGCAGCATGGCGATGGTCACGATGAAGCCCAGATAGAACCAGTTTGCCACATAGATATGCGGCTCTTCACGCTTCCAGAGTGTGCCCAGATAAACCAGCAGGTAAACGACCCAGACGATTGTCAGCCAGAGGTCGGCGTACCACTCCGGCTCGGCGTATTCCTTGCCCTGGGTCACACCCAGCAGATAACCGGTTGCTGCGACCACGATGAAGAGGTTGTAACCCCAGAAGACAAACCATGGTGCAAACTGACCAGGCAGGCGAGCCTTGGATGTACGCTGTACAACATAGAATGATGTCGCGATCAGCACGTTGCCACCAAAGGCAAAGATAACAGCCGAGGTGTGCAGAGGACGCAGGCGACCAAAGTTGATGAAGGATGTGTCAAAGTTCAGAGCAGGAAAGGCCAGCTGAAACGCGACAGCATCACCTGCCACAAAACCGGCAATGCCCCAGAAAACGGAGGCAATGACACCTGCTTTGACGACAGAGAGATTGTAGGTTACGGGCCGATCACTCTCAGCACTTGCCAGCCACTCTTCCTTGTCGAAGTGAGACTTGACGATGTAAAAGATCCCCAGAAGAAACGCCCCGCCAAAAGTATAGGCATGGACGCTCATCAGGGCATCTTCAGTCCGGGCGGCTGCGAGAAAGGCCAGAAAGGCCAATACTGACAGACCGGCGGACATGATCCATCCTTCAACGGATGATCTTCCTTTAACAGGTGTTTCCCATGTCATTCCTGAAGTCGCCTTATTTTTCGTTCGTCGGTTTGATCTGTCCTGCTGCCTTGGAATGTTCTGAAAGGCCTTTATGAACCAGCCAAAACAGTCTGCCGCAATCGCACAGATCGAGAATCGTTTGTGGCGGGATTGCTCTCTTTGAAAAGACAGAATCCTGTCACCTTGGTTGTTCCTAGCCTGTTCACTACTGAATGGCATTGACCTAAGTCAATGTGCATCAGTGTCGCAATCTGGAATTCTTCAAAAAAAAGCCTGTGTTTTGGGTTATATATCGGAAAAGTATGGTTTTTGGTGTGCTGGAATGTCACAGGGTCTTGCACAAACGGACTGCATCCTGCTCGTAACCGCAACCCTTCAGGCTGTTGGCTACAGTCTGTTCTGACTGTGCAGAACTTTCGGAAACCGGTGTGTCAAAACAGATATGCACAGCCTTGCATCCCAGTCTTTTGGCTTCCTTTTCCAGATTGGTCAGAATGCTGACCGCAATTTCTCCGGTTCTGGTCAGACCGGCAGAGGCAAAATGTGAAACCTCGAGAACCTTTTCATGTTTGACGTCGGAGAAGGCCCGATAACAGGCCAGCCCGACGTAAATACCGTTTGAGGCCCGGGCAGCAATGATACCGCTTTCCGCATCCATCTGGATTTGCAGATCAACAAAGTCCTGCCATTTTCCGATTTCGACCAAGGTGTTGGCCGACTGGATAAGGGGAAAGACCATGTCTCTGTTTCGCTGTGTGACTGGAGTGAGTTCAATGTGCACTTGGTCTTTCCCTGATGGATTCCTTGCTTTCAGCATAGCATTGTGAAAAACGGGCAAGGTGTCTTTGATTTATATCAAGTCCCGATCTGTACAAATCGGGTAAGGCTGCTTTTTCAAAGTGCTTAAGGGACGAGTTCTTTTTGTGGATAATCTGTGGTACTGTGGATTTTGCGTTGGCTCTGGCCTGACTTGATAGGTCAAGATGATTGCTTTTCTCTGTTGCCATGATGCCTGTGAGCAGTGTATTGAAGCTGTCGAGGGCGTTTCCCAGGATGAGAATTTCGACGGTTAATAGTGAGTAGTCAAACCATGAGGTATACCTCTCAATCAAGCGCTCCACAGGAAACAGGCTCCATGCCGTTCAAGCCCTGTGACAAATGCAGTGTGAGTGAAATGGCTCTCTGCAATGCTCTTGGTTGTGATGATCTCAAGCGTCTTTCCGAACTGGCTTTTGAGCAGTCTGCCCAGAAAGGGGAGACAATCATCAATGAAGCCGACCCTGCAAGCTACCTCTTTAATGTGACATCCGGAGCCCTGAAACTCTACAAGCTCCTGCCCGACGGACGCCGTCAGATTACAGGCTTTCTCTTTCCCGGCGATTTTATGGGTATCGCAATGAACGATTGCTATGCCTACTCTGCGGAAGTCGTTGAAAACTGCACACTGTGCCGTTTCTCCAGACCAAAGCTTGAAAAGCTGATGCGCGATGTTCCCGATCTGGAACACAGACTGTTGAACATGGTGTCCAACGAACTGGTGCTGGCCCAGGAGCAGATGCTGTTGCTGGGGCGCAAGACGGCTCAGGAAAAGGTTGCTTCCTTTATCAAGACCCTGTACGAGCGGTCCTTGCGGCGCAATCCGCTGGCAACATCTGTTCCCCTGCCCATGAGCCGCAGTGATATCGGTGATTATCTGGGCTTGACGACAGAGACTGTCAGCAGGACCTTCAGTGCCCTGAAAAAGAATGGCGTTATTTCCATTCCGGACGCCGGGTTTGTGCAGATTAATGATCCGGATGAACTGGAAGATCTCTCCAGCGGTTGCTGAAATACAAAGACAGATTACAATTCTGAAAGAACAACCGGCTTCGGGAAAAGGTTTCTTTACGCTGCCATCTGGCGCGATTGGATGCACTTCCCGGGGCGAGCCTCTTATCGCGCTGTGCCTGTAAGTCGCGATCCGGTGCCTGATCAAGGGCGCCGGGAGGGTGATTTCACTCTCGGAGGGCTTGCTATTCTTCTCTGCGAAGGGGAGGCTTAACGGCCTTTTACGACGGCGCAGTATTGATATTTGGCTTTCAGGGCGTTGCAGCTTTGCGTGGCCTTGTCCTTCTCTTCAAAGCTGCCGGCAACAATCCTGTAGAAATCCCCCTTGCCGGAAATTGAAACCTTCGGATAATCCGGCTTCAGGTCTTTGAGTTCTGCTCCAAAGACCTTTTTCAGGTTTTTCCAGTCCTGCTCGGCTGTGGCCTTCTTCTTGTAGGATGCCAGGTGCAGACCGTAGGAGCCTTTCGTCTTGTCCGCTGTTTGCGGCTTTGCCTTTACCTTTACAGGTGGTTTTTTTGTGGTTTCTTCTGTCTTGGCGGATTGGGGCTTTGTTGCAGCGCTGTCTGTTTCCTCTGCCTTTTCAGCTGTTTCTGTCCCGGCCTGATCGGGAGAGGAGTCCGTATTGACGTAGCGTGGCTTCGTGCGGGGTTGTGCGCTGTTTTCCGGGTTTGTTTCCTTGTCAATGTCAGGCTGTGCAGCCTGGCTGCCTTCCGCTTGCGCCGTTTTTCGGTTCTTCTTCGATTCTTCAATGGATGTTGCAACGTCTGTAACCAGATCCTTGCCCCAGCCTTTGGTGGCTTCATAGATGGGGCTGCACGCACCAAGCCCGATGCAGCCAAGAGTCAGAAGCAGAAACTTGAACCCTGTACCTTTTGAAATGACACGCATGGAAGGCCCTTTTGAATGGATAGTCGTTTGCAGCGTAATACGTTTTTCTAAAAGAGCAATTAATGACCGGAAAAATGTGCCATCCCGCGAAAAGGGATGACGCAGGCTGTTTGCATGCACCTTTATATGGATTACTTGGCGTTCGGGAAGAAGAGCTGCTGTCCATTGACCTTGTAGGCCCTGATGGCGTCTTGCCCTCTCTCGGACAAAAGCCAGTCTATAAAGCGCTGTCCCTCTGCTTCTTTGACATGGGGATGTTTGTCCGGATTGACCAGTATCACGCCGTACTGGTTGAACAGGGCGGGGTCGCCTTCGTTGAGGATTGTATAATCTGCCTTGTTGGCAAACTTGATCCATGTCGCCCGGTCCGTGAGGGTGTAGGCTCCCATCCCGATGGCGGCGTTCAGAGTGGCACCCATTCCGGAGCCGGTTTCCCGATACCAGCCACCACTGCTGTCTGCGGGGGTTTTTCCTGCTGTTTTCCAGAGTTGGCTTTCCTTTTTGTGGGTTCCTGAATCGTCTCCCCGGGAAGCAAAGAGACTCTGGCTTCCTGCGATCTTTTGCAGGGCTTCTGTGATCGTGTCGTTTCCGCTCAGCCTGGCGGGGTTGTCCTGCGGGCCGACAATGACAAAGTCGTTGTACATCACATCAAAACGTTCAAGGCCGTAGCCTTCGGAAACGAAAGCCTCCTCGGCACTTTTTGCATGAACCAGCAGAACATCTCCATCACCGTTGCGGGCATTCTTCAGGGCCTGACCGGTGCCAACAGCAACAACGCGCACGGTGATTCCTGTTTCTTCTTCAAAAACCGGGAGCAGGGCATTGTAAAGGCCGGAGTTCTGGGTTGATGTGGTTGACTGGACAATGATTGTCTTCTCGTCGCTGGCGATTGCCGGGCTGTCTGTTGCCCCTGCTGTCAGTCCGGTGATGAGAAAGGCAGCGATCGCGAGCTGTTTCCGGAGCATTTTAACCGGCTTTGCACAGAGCGGGCTTTTTTTGCTCATTTTCATTCTCCCTTCCGCGTTGAGGCGGGACGTTTTTATTGCTGTGAACGGAGTGTGTTTTTCCTGAGCTATCATCCTTTGTGGGACTTGTCTCTGTTGCTTATCGAAAAGGGTTATAGCTTTTTTGAATAAAGTCAGGTTCTGAGAGGTCTGTCTCGCTGTTTTGTTTGGAGGGCCTGTGCCTGCCTGTCTGTCCGCAAATCCGGTTCCGGGCCGTTAGTCCTTGATCATCTTCCTTTAAGGAATGCCTGCCGGTGCTGATGTCCAATCAGAAACAGGGGCGCCCGGTCTGTTGCGAATCATCCGGGGCTGGGGAACGCTTTTTCAGGGAGTCCCGGTGGCTGTAAAACGAGACAGAGGTCTATTCTGACTCTGTGGGGGTGTTTTTGGTAATAATATTCCTCTTTTGCTCTCTTTTTGTGTGATCTTTTAAAAACTTCAAATCTTTGTCTTTTTTCTGCAAAAAAGGGGTTGCGTGTGTTGAGCGAGTTCCTTAAAAGGGCCTTCACCGACGGGGCGGCACGGTTGAGTGCGGCTCGGTTGGACGAGATTAAAGATCCTTTTGGGATCAGCTGTTTGACATAGTTTTTTGGAAGGGATGCGTAGGCGGCGGTTTGCTGTTTGTATCAGTAAAACTGTCGGTTTATGCATCATACGTGTACACACACATGTGTCTGTTTTCTTTAATGGAGACAGAA
>NZ_JBBUTJ010000017.1:0-4524 GCF_039592655.1 Carbonatibacter coralli
GATACTGCAAGCGACAGCATCCAGCTGGGCAGCAACATCACCTTTGAGGATGATGGCCCGACGATTTCGGCCACCGGTGCAGCCGATGCACTGACTGTTGACGAGACTGTTCTGAGCACGGATGCGACCGCGAACTTTGCGGACAACTTCACCGTTGATGCCGGTGCAGATGGTCTGGGTTCTGTTGCGTACGAACTGGCGATTGCCCAGAATGGTGTTGCGTCCGGTGTTGTTGACACCGCGACCGGTCAGGCTGTGACCCTGCATGACAATGCGGGTGTGATTGAAGGCCGCAATGCCGATGGCGATGTTGTCTTTACACTGTCCGTTGATGCCAACGGCACTGTTGAGCTTGACCAGCTGCGCGCTGTTCGTCACCCGAACACCAGCAGCAATGACGAGCCGATCAGCCTGAACGCGAATGTTGTGACCCTGACAGCCACTGTGACCGATGGTGACGGTGATACTGCAAGCGACAGCATCCAGCTGGGTTCCAATGTGACCTTCAGGGATGATGGTCCTGTTGCGAACAATCAGATTGATAGTGTTCGTGAAGATGCAACCGGCTTTGGAGCGGCAACGCTTCAGACTGTGGATGAAGGTCCTGAGCAAAATGGCGTAACCAATGCTCCTGCACGGGAAATTGGTCGGGATCAGCTGTTCTTCAATGAAGCTGAAAACCGTGGTGAAGTCCGGATTGAAGGCAATCTGGCTGCAGGTGGTGATGGAGCCAACGAGTTTCAGGACGGTTTCTCAGTGAATCTTCTCAATGGAGAAACGGTCTCCGTTGGCGAGGTTTCCGGTGGTGCCACCTATCGCTTCTTCACTCAGGATGCGAACGGCAACTTTGTGCTGCAAGGCACGGGTTCCTTTACCGCGACGTCTGATACAGAGGTCTTTGTGCAGGTCTTCAATCCTGCAGGTGGAACCTATGAAGGCGAGATCCGTGTTTCTTCCATTGGTGTCGAGAGCTTTGCCACCGGTAATGTTCTGACCGGTGTTGACGGTGATGGTGTTGCTGCAGCCGAAGATCAGAACACAACAGATGGTGTGGCTGACAATGCAGGCGCTGACGGTTTGCAGTCCATCAACTGGACAGATGAAACAAACGGGGAAATTCCGGGCACATACGGCACGCTTGTCGTTGATGCCGATGGCAACTATCGCTATGAACTGGACAACAGCTCTGCTGCTGTTCAGGCTCTGGATCCGGGACAAACTGTTCAGGAAACCTTCACTTACACCATTACGGATGGTGACGGTGATACCGATACAGCGACACTGGTTATCAATGTTCAGGGATCTGATGATGGTGTGACCATCAACGGCCTTGAGGCGGATGGCAACGATGTAACTGTTGACGAGGCGGGTCTGCCAGCGCGTGCCGGTGAGCCAGAGGGCAGCAATGAAGCTGCGGACAGCGAAACTGCAGGCAGCAGCTTTACCTTTGCGGCTGCAGACGGTTTTGCCACTGTTGCAATTGCCGGTCCTGGTGGCACCATCACACTGAATGCTGCAGATGCAGGCACACCGTTCACCGCTCAAACGCTGAGCGATGCGACGGGCACCCTGAGCATCACAGGCTTTACGCTGGATGCTGCGACGGGTCAGGGTACTGTGACCTACAGCTACACCCTGGCTGACAATGTCGACCATCCTGCGAACAACGACTTCTCTATTGATTACAATGTGGTTGTGACCGACACCGATGGTGACAGTGCCGGGGATGTCCTCTCTATTGCTGTTCTGGATGACGTTCCAACTGCGAACGATGATGCAGACTCTGTGACAGAGGACGGTTCGACTGTTGCAACCGGTAATGTGATCAGCGGCGTTGATGCTGCTGGTGGCGATGCGAATGCGACGGATGGTGTTGCTGATGTTGAAGGTGCGGATGGCATTGCCTCCATCACCTGGACAGATGCAAGCAACGGCGATGTTGCCGGTACACATGGTACGCTTACAGTAGGTGCCGATGGCAGCTACAGCTATGCTCTGAACAACAGCTCTGCTGCTGTACAGGGTCTGACAAATGGTGAGACCCTGACCGAGACCTTCGAGTACACCGTGACCGATGGTGACGGTGATACCGACACAGCGGTTCTGACCATCACCATCAACGGTGCGGATGATGTCGTGACCATCAACGGCCTTGAGGCGGATGGCAACGATGTGACCGTTGACGAGGCGGGTCTGCCGGCGCGTGCCGGTGAGCCAGAGGGCAGCAATGAGGCTGCGGACAGCGAAACTGCAGGCAGCAGCTTTACCTTTGCTGCTGCGGACGGTTTTGCCACTGTTGCAATTGCCGGTCCTGGTGGCACCATCACACTGAATGCTGCAGATGCAGGCACACCGTTCACCGCTCAAACGCTGAGCGATGCGACGGGCACCCTGAGCATCACCGGCTTTACGCTGGATGCTGCGACGGGTCAGGGCACTGTGACCTACAGCTACACCCTGGCTGACAATGTCGATCATCCTGCGAACAACGACTTCTCTGTTGATTACAATGTGGTTGTGACCGACACCGATGGTGACAGTGCCGGGGATGTTCTCTCTGTTGCTGTTCTGGATGACGTTCCAACTGCGAACGATGATGCAGACTCTGTGACCGAGGACGGTTCGACTGTTGCAACGGGCAATGTGATCAGCGGCGTAGATGCTGCTGGTGGCGATGCGAATGCGACGGACGGTGTTGCTGATGTTGAAGGTGCGGATGGCATTGCCTCCATCACCTGGACAGATGCAAGCAACGGCGATGTTGCCGGTACACATGGTACGCTTACAGTAGGTGCCGATGGCAGCTACAGCTATGCTCTGAACAACAGCTCTGCTGCTGTACAGGGCCTCGATAATGGCGAAACCCTGACGGAAACCTTCGAGTACACCGTGACCGATGGTGACGGCGATACCGACACAGCGGTTCTGACCATCACCATTAACGGTGTGGATGATGGTGTGACCATCAACGGCCTTGAGGCGGATGGCAACGATGTAACTGTTGACGAGGCGGGTCTGCCGGCGCGTGCCGGTGAGCCAGAGGGCAGCAATGAAGCTGCGGACAGCGAGACTGCAGGCAGCAGCTTTACCTTTGCGGCTGCAGACGGTTTTGCCACTGTTACAATTCAGGCCCCCGGTGGTGGTTCCATCACGCTGACGCCTGCGAACGTGGGTTCCAATATTACCGGTGTGGTTCTGAATGATGCGACAGGTACTCTGAGCATCACCGGCTTTGCGCTGGATGCTGCGACGGGTCAGGGCACTGTGACCTACAGCTACACTCTGGATGACAATGTCGACCATCCTGCGAACAACGACTTCTCTGTTGATTACAATGTGGTTGTGACCGACACCGATGGTGACAGTGCCGGGGATGTCCTCTCTGTTGCTGTTCTGGATGACGTTCCAACTGCGAACAACGATGCAGACTCTGTAACCGAGGACGGTCAGACTGTTGCAACGGGCAATGTGATCAGCGGCGTTGATGTCACCACCAACCCGGATGCGAATGCGACGGACGGTGTTGCTGATGTCGAAGGTGCGGATGGCATTGCCTCCATCACCTGGACAGATGCAAGCAATGGCGACGTTGCCGGTACACATGGTACGCTTACAGTAGGTGCCGATGGCAGCTACAGCTATGCTCTGAACAACAGCTCTGCTGCTGTACAGGGTCTGACAAATGGTGAGACCCTGACCGAGACCTTCGAGTACACTGTGACCGATGGTGACGGCGATACCGACACAGCGGTTCTGACCATCACCATCAACGGTGCGGATGATATCGTGACCATCAACGGCCTTGAGGCGGATGGCAACGATGTGACCGTTGACGAGGCGGGTCTGCCGGCGCGTGCCAGTGAGCCTGAAGGCAGCAATGAAGCTGCGGACAGCGAGACTGCAGGCAGCAGCTTTACCTTTGCGGCTGCGGACGGTTTTGCCACTGTTGCAATTGCCGGTCCTGGTGGCACCATCACACTGAATGCTGCGGATGCAGGCACACCGTTCACCGCTCAAACGCTGAGCGATGCGACGGGCACCCTGAGCATCACCGGCTTTACGCTGGATGCTGCGACGGGTCAGGGTACTGTGACCTACAGCTATACCCTGGTTGACAATGTCGACCATCCTGCGAACAACGACTTCTCCGTTGATTACAATGTGGTTGTGACCGACACCGATGGTGACAGTGCCGGGGATGTCCTTTCTGTTGCTGTCCTGGATGACGTTCCAACTGCGAACGATGATGCAGACTCTGTGACAGAGGACGGTTCGACTGTTGCAACCGGTAACGTGATCAGCGGCGTTGATGCTGCTGGTGGCGATGCGAATACGACGGACGGTGTTGCCGATGTTGAAGGTGCGGATGGTATTGCCTCCATCACCTGGACAGATGCAAGCAACGGCGATGTTGCCGGTACACATGGGACGCTTACAGTAGGTGCCGATGGCAGCTACAGCTATGCTCTGAACAACAGCTCTGCTGCTGTACAGGGTCTGACAAATGGTGAGACCCTGACCGAG
>NZ_JBBUTJ010000017.1:4534-16746 GCF_039592655.1 Carbonatibacter coralli
TGATACCGACACAGCGGTTCTGACCATCACCATCAACGGTGCGGATGATGTCGTGACCATCAACGGCCTTGAGGCGGATGGCAACGATGTGACTGTTGACGAGGCGGGTCTGCCGGCGCGTGCCGGTGAGCCTGAAGGCAGCAATGAGGCTGCAGACAGCGAGACTGCAGGCAGCAGCTTTACCTTTGCGGCTGCAGACGGTTTTGCCACTGTTACAATTCAGGCCCCCGGTGGTGGTTCCATCACGCTGACGCCTGCGAACGTGGGTTCCAATATTACCGGTGTGGTTCTGAATGATGCGACAGGTACCCTGAGCATCACCGGCTTTGCGCTGGATGCTGCGACGGGTCAGGGCACTGTGACCTACAGCTACACTCTGGATGACAATGTCGACCATCCTGCGAACAACGACTTCTCTGTTGATTACAATGTGGTTGTGACCGACACCGATGGTGACAGTGCCGGAGATGTCCTCTCTGTTGCTGTTCTGGATGACGTTCCAACTGCGAACAACGATGCAGACTCTGTAACCGAGGATGGTGACAGCGACAGTGACGCCCAAACAGCGCAAACTGCGACGGGTAATGTGCTGACCGGTGTTGATGTCACCACCAGCCCGGATGCAAATGCGACCGATGGCGTTGCTGATGTTGAAGGTGCGGATGGTGCATCCGTGACAGCCGTGAGCTTTGGCTCTGCAACCGGTTCTGTCGACGGTTCGACAGCAGGTGCCTATGGTACCCTGACGCTGAATGCCGATGGCAGCTACAGCTATGTTCTGGACAACAGCAACGCGACTGTTCAGGGACTGGATGATACAGAGACCCTGACGGAGACCTTCACCTACACAATCCGTGATGGTGACGGTGATACGGATACGGCGACACTGACCATTACAGTCAACGGTGTGGATGATGGTGTGACCATCACAAACCTGACACCGGCCCTCAATGGTGGTGATGTTACTGTTGATGAGGATGATCTGGCTGATGGTTCCGATCTGACCAAGGAGAGCCTGACGCAGTCTGGTACCTTCAATATCTCCACACCTGATGGTCTGGGTGATCTGGTGATCGGTGGCGAAACCGTGATTGATGATGGTGTGTTCACCCCGACCACGATCAACGAGCCTAACGGTCTGGGAACCCTGAACATCACAGGATTCAATCCGTCAACAGGTCTTGTCAGCTACACCTTTACACTGACTGACAATGCCACCCATGCGACAGGCAACGGTGAAAACGACTTCTTTGCGAACTTCCCGGTTGTCCTGACGGATGCAGATGGTGACAGTGCCAGCGATACGCTTTCTGTTCGTATCATTGATGATGTTCCATCCATCACAACGACAGGTTCTGTCGCAACGCTGAGCGTTGACGAGAGTGATCTGGATACGGATGCCTCTGCAAGCTTTGCCGGTAACTTCAATGTTGTTGGCGGTGCAGACGGTGCGGCTTCTGTTGACTATGCCCTGTCTGTGACAGACGGGACGGCTTCCGGTGTTGTTGATACCGCAACCGGTCAGGCTGTGACATTGCATGACAATGCCGGTGTGATTGAAGGTCGCAACACTGATGGTGATGTGGTCTTCACACTGAGTGTCAATGCAAGCGGTTCTGTGGAACTGGATCAGATCCGTGCCGTGAGCCATCCTGACACCTCGAACCCTGACGATGCCGTCAGCCTGAATGCAAATGTTGTGACCCTGACAGCCACTGTGACCGATGGTGACGGTGATGAGGCGAGCAGCAGTATCCAGCTGGGCAGCAACATCACCTTTGAGGATGATGCTCCGTCTGTTCCAAGCATCTCCGGTCTGCCCGAGGATGGTATCAGCCTGACAGTCGAGCACCTGGGTGAGGTACAGGCCGGCTTCAGAAACTCCTACGGATATGTTTTCCTGGATGCGAACGGCGAGCCGATTTCCGGCGAGATCATCTGGGCCAACGTCAACAACGAGTTGAGAGATGGTGTGATTGGAACACAGGGTGGAACGGTCTTTGACAAGTCCATTCCGGCTGCGGACTATCCTGCCGGTGCTGTCCAGATCAGCTTCTTCCTGATCCCGGATGGTCACGAGCTGAATGCCGGTCTTCAGGACAATACACCTGTGACCTTCCAGCAGAACTCCAATGGTGACTGGGAAGCGGTTTCCAATGGCACGCCACTGGCCGGACGCAATGCACCAGCCTACTTCCGTGATGCAAGCCTGAACCCTGATGGTTTCGACCACGAATCAGACAGTGCAGCACCAGGAAACTCCAACTGGGAAGACCTGCTGAATGGCGGCGATACGGACTTCACCGATTTCAATGCGAATGTGACACTGTCGTCCTTTGCTGCGGTGGATGAAGACGACCTGCCAAACGGCTCTGACCCGACCAAGGATGGCCTGGATACAGATGGCTTCCCGTTTGTGACCGGCGAGTTGATCTTTGACTTTGGTGCGGATGGTCCTGCTGATGGATCCGGTCCTGCTCCGGCAACAGCTGATCCGATCAGCCTGAGCAACGAGCAGCTGGGTGATCTGGATGATCTGGATCTGACATCCGGTGGCGTGGCACTGACCTACAGCTATGCAAACGGTGTTCTGACAGCACAGGCCGGTGGAGCGGATATCTTTGAAATCAGTTTCGATGCCTCAAGCATGGAGTACACCTTTACGCTGAAAGGCCCGATCGATCACGCTGATGGAAATGGAGAGAACGTTCTGCTTCTGACTGTGCCGGTGACCATTACCGATGGTGACGGTGACTCCGTGGAAAGCAGCTTCATTGTGCGCATCATTGATGATGTACCGGAAGCTGTGGCGGATGCGGATGAAGTCAATGAGGGCGAAAGCACAGGCGGCAATGTCCTGACTGGTACCGACGATGACAGCAACGATGCCGTCGAAGCTGATGTCGAGGGTGCTGATGGTGTGACCGTGACCTCTGTCGGTCTGGTTGAAAACGGCCAGACTGTCGCGAACAGTGTTCAGGTTGTTGGCAGCTCTACCCAGATCACCGGCAGCTTTGGTGTGCTGACACTGAACAGTGATGGCTCCTACAGCTATCAGGCGAATGCTGATGTATCCGGAGATCAGGAAGACGTCTTCGTCTACACGATCACAGATGCCGATGGCGATACGGATGATGCTCATCTGACCATTTCTGTTGCGGATCTGGACAATGTCACAGGAACTGTTTCTGCAACTGCAGGAACAGCGTCCGAAGACAGCCAGCCAAACCAGCATGTGGGTGATGCAACGATTGTTCGTACAGCTGTGACCTTCAATCTGGCCCAGGACAGCGGAGACAACGAGACCATTTCTGAAATCAGAATTGATGTCTCTTCCCTGCCAGCCGGTGCGCAGGTCTTCACAACTGCAACAGGTGGAACAGCCCTCAGCGCCTCTGGCGGTGTGATCACTGTTCCTGGCGATGCGGCGTCCGAGACTGTGTACATCCAGCTGCCGAACAACGACAGCGATGCGGACTTCACCATCACCTATGCGGCTGATGTTGTTGATCCGGATGTGCCTGGTGTCACAGCGACCCAGAACAACCTGACTGTCGATGTGGTTGTGGATGCGGTTGCCGATCAGCCTGAAATCCTGAGTTCCGGCGTACAGTCCGAAGGCATTGCCTATGTGATCCACGGTGCCGCGAGTGGTGGCAATGACTCTGTTGTTTCTGCCATTAATCTTGATACCGGGGTGGTAACCGAGTTGGGTACATTCAGCGGGGAAGGCCTTGCCTTTGACAACAATGTTGAAGCTCTCGTTGCCCAGCCTGATACCAACCCGGCTGTCCTGTTTGGCTTTGGCTCAAACGGTATTTACAAGATTGTCACAGAGCCTTTTGATATCTCGGTTCTTGCGGCAAACACGGACACTGGCAATGGTGGAGCAGTCTTTGCCGAAGGCACGTTGTATTACGCTGCTGTTGATGGTAACAACAGCAACATCTATTCCGTTGATACGACAACCGGTGTTCAGACACTGATTGCTGAAACTCCGGCGAATGTTGCCCTGAACAATCTGACATTTGATGCCAGTACGGGCACGTTCTATGCAATTGATGATGCAGGCAGCACATCAAATCTGGTGAGCTTTACGCTGACTGATCTGACGAATGGTGGCAGCCTGACAACAACCGCTGTTGGTTCTGTTCAAATTCCTGGAGACAGCAACCCTGATCTCTTTGCTTTGGCCTTCTCCAATACGGGTGAGTTGACTGCTATCGACCGTACGGGTGGTTCAGTGATCCGGATTGATATCAGCAATCCTGCAAATTCTGCGATTGTGTCGACAATTGATAATTCCGACGTTTCGTCTGATGGTATCAAGAACCTCACAATCGGGGAAAACAATACAGTTCAATCTGGCGACAGCTTCTCTGTAACAACAACAGTTGATTTTGATGATGTTACAGACGGGTCTGAATCACACTTTGTCCTCTTCTCTGTTCCGGCAGATGTAACATTGCCGACAGGAAGCCCGTATACTGTTGAAACGCTGACAGCAGGTAACAGCTACAATGTTCCTGCAGGGGATTATGTAATCCTTGAGGCAGGCACAGACTTCACTCTTGATGCAAACGGCACAGCGTCTGTAAGTGTTGAGTTTGAAGCTGCAAATTCCGGTTCTGCCGCTGTCAGCAGAACCGTTGGCATCTACGGTGTTGCCCGTGAGGACAACACATCCGGTGGTGAGCCGAATACAGCCAACAACATCTCTGTGGTCAGCCAGACTGTCGATGTTGATATCCAGCCGGATATCGATGTTCAGAACACAAGCCTGACTGTTGATGAGGCTGCGCTGGATCTCAACCAGGATGGTGATGATCTTGCTGCCGGTACAGAAACCGGAAGCGATCCTTCCAGCACGGCGGAAACAGCCTCCGGTGCCTTTAATCTTGGCAACGGGATCACTCTGACAGAGTTTGATTACCTTGATGAAAACGGGGTGAGCCAGACAGAGACCCTGACCGGCAGCTCTGCGACAGTCACCACTCAGCATGGTACGCTGGAGGTCAACAGTGATGGCAGCTATACCTTCACTCTGACAGACAATGCAGACCATTCCGGCGGAGCTGTGGCTGAAACCATCACGGCAACCTTCAGCAACGGGGACGATGCAACCCTGTCTGTCAACATCACGGATGATGTGCCGTCTGTGTCTGATGACACAACTGCGCTTGAGCTGGATGCCGATGTCACAACTGTTGTGTCCTCGACACCTCAGAACATTGGTTTTGTGATTGATGACAGTGGTTCTATCTCTACCGGGGAATTCAATTCCATGATTAATGGAATTGAGAGCTTTGTTAACAATCTGAGGACTGATTCAGCAGATGATACAAATCTGGCATTCAGCTTTGTATCCTTCTCCGGATCAAGCAGCCTGCCTGAGTCTGTTGGTCATGGAACCTATGTTCTGAGATCCGGTCTGACGAATGCAAGCAGCCTGTCCGACTTTGTAAGAGTTGATAATGCTTCATCAACGCTTCAGAGCCTGCTGGACAGCTTCCCTCGCTTGGGTGGTGGTACCAACTTCGATGCCGGTCTGGACCGTATGTTCAACACAAATCAGTCCGACTATCTGAGCTCGGCCGACAATCCGGTCTTTGCCCAGGCTGATGTTGTCAACAGGCTGTTCTTCCTGTCTGATGGTCAGCCTAACAGAAACACGGACGGCGATAGCAGTGATCTGAACAGCTCGCATGTTGCGGCTATCAACAACAACAGCATTCAGGTGACAGCAGTTGGAATTGGTAGTGGTGTCAGTGAAGCAAATCTGAGGGATTACTTCCTGCGTCAGCCCGGTGATGACAACAACAATGGCATCAATTCCTCACTGTTCAACTATGTTGCTGTCTCCAATTTTGCACAGCTTGCCCAGGCACTTTCCGATGCTTCCAGCACTCTGAATGTGACCTATACAGCCAGCGGTAATCTCTTCGACAACCTCGTGGAAGGGGCTGATGGCGCCCGTCTTTCGGCTCTGTCTGTCGGTGGTGTTGCTGTAACGGTTGATGCAAATGGTAACATCACTGTTCCTGCTGATGCCGGCTTTACGATGACCTTCAACTCTGCAACAGGTGCTTACAGCATTACCTTCATGAAACCTGTTGATAGTTCCGTTGATATCGACTTCTCGGTTGTCGACGGTGATGGTGATCCGGCGAGTGCAACGGAGACAATTACAGACAGTCTGACGGTTCAGCAATTGGCAGGCGGATCTGTTGTGATTGGTACTTCCGGTGCAGATGGTTCGGCCAACGATGGTATTTTCGATACTGCAAGTGGGGATACTGAAGATCATATCTTCGTCACTCGCGGTGGTGATGATACTGTCTGGTCCGGCGGTGGGGATGATCTTGTGATTGCCGGTTCCGGTAATGACACAATCTTCGGAGAGGGAGATGATGATCTCCTGATCGGTGGATTGGGGAATGACAGTCTCTTCGGTGGCTCCGGTGATGATATTCTCATCGGTGGTGTCGGAAATGATCTGCTCAGTGACACCGGAAACAATGGAAGTGATACCTTCGTCCTGAGTGAAGGCACGGATACTGTGGATGGCTTTAACAGTGGCCAGGGTGACAAGTTGAACCTGCACGATATCCTGTCTGACCTGAACATCAGTGACAGTGCTTCAATCACGGTTTCAAGTGGTGAGCTGCGTGCCGATGGCCAGAAGATTGCCGATATTCAAAGTTCCGGGGGTGATACAACACTTACCTTCGGTACCACTGGCAATGCTTCTATCGGTACGACGACACTTCAGGGTGTGAATTCGGTAAATGCGTCTGATTTCACGACAGATGACCCACTTCAAGGGAAGAACATTGACCCTGATCTGATGTAAAAATCGGAAAAACCTCAATAGAAAGCCGTCCTTGAAAAAGGGCGGCTTTTTTTGTGTCTGTTTCAGGAGAAAATATTTGTATATATTCTAGTGAATTTAAAATATATGTTATTATTTATTGTGATATATATTTAGAATTTTCATTAGAATCATACATTTTTGCATGTTTTTTTTGAAAATAATTATTTTCTACTGATTTTTTTATGAAAAACTATCCCTGTTGTTTAGGTTTTATTTGGGGTTCAGTGGTTGGTAGAGCGAACTCTATATGAAATGACCTCTGGGAGAAAATTGATGGGTTATGACATTGAGAACAATGATGTGTCTGCTGTTTCAGGCCTTGGCGAAGAGACACTGACAGGAAATCACGCTGAGAACATTCTGATCGGGCAGACTGTTGTTCAACTGGTGTTGCCGGAAAACGGAACGTCTGAAGAGTTCGAAGCCCGGGCCGGACAAAGTTATCAACTGAACTTTGATGCCGGTTCTGCAGTTCCGTCTGTGTCCGGTTCGGATTTTATTCTGTCCTTTGACACAGATCAGGACGGTCAGGATGATTCCAGTATTGTTTTCCAGAATCTTGTTTCTGTAGCACAGAGTTCTGATGGCTCTGCGATGCCTGATCTGATTGTGGACGGTATTGTCATTCCCGCAGATCAGCTGATTGAGCAGGTGATTGCCCTGGCGGCCGAGGATGGCACGCTGGAGACAGCAGCCGGTGCCGGTCCTGCTCTTGGCGGCGGGGGGTCCAGTTACAATGATGATCTGGGGTCCATCATTGACCTGCTCAACCCGCAGGGTCCGCTGGGTGCGACAGAACTGGCCTTTGCCGGTCCGGGCCTTGGCGCGGAAACAGCCGATGCAGCCGAGGGGGTCTTTACCCTGTCCTTCCTGACCACCATCACCGAAGCCCCCGAAGGTGGGATCACCGGCAGCTTCGCCGGCGGCTTCGAGGATGCGCTGCCCAACCAGCATGTGAATTTTGCTGTTCCCTCCGATGATCTGAGCGACGGGGATGAAGGCAGCGATGACAACCCGCTGAACGAGCTGGACCCGGACGGGGATGGCGAGACCTTTGCCGCCCCGATGCAGTTGATCTTTGACTTTGAACCGGCCGACAACGAAACCCTTGATTCTGTGACGATCACAGCAATCGAAGGCTATGACCCGACAGCAGATGCCGCTGAAACAGTGCGCATCTTTGTGGGAGGCTTTGACGCTGAAAGCGAGGTGACAGGGGTTGCCCTGCCACTGGTGATCACACCGGAGAACTTCGGGGCTGTCTTTGTTGTGCCGGTCCGCGACAGCGATGCGGACATTTCCTTCAGCGGTACGGCAGCGATCTCCGATCCTGATTCCGGTCTGGGCAACGTTCTGCCCTTTTCCGCCACAGCCGTGATTGATGCGGTGGCCGATGTCCCGGATTTCTTCCCCGATGAGGTTCCCGGCCCTGAGGTGGAAGGCGAGGTTCTGGCCCGCAATGCGCGTTCTGTGAGCGTGAACGAGGAACAGACCCTGGATCTTCCGGTCGATGTAACCCTGCGCGACACCGATGGTTCGGAAAGCCTGAGCCTCGAGGTGTCGGGTGTTCCTGCCAGCTATGATCTGGTTGGTCTGCCTGCGGGCTGGACTGCGGAGCGGGGTGTTCTGACAGAAACAGCAGAGGGTCTTGAGGATCTTCAGAGCTGGACCATCACCTATACCGGTGAGGCCGTTCCGGCCCCGACCTCCTTTAACGGCAACATCTCCTTTGACACCTCCGATTACACCACCCGTGGGGAGAGCAGTTCGGATGAGGAGGCCCATGGTCGCGAGCGTAGCGGTGCGGAGCGTTCTGCGGAGGCCGACAGCACGGTGATCACCGTTTCCGCGATTGCAACCGAGGGCGCTGAAGTCGGGGGGGACAATGGCCTGTCCGGTGGCGAACTGAGCGATGACAACAATGTCGCCGTTGCCCGTCAGGACTACACGGTTGCTGTGATCGAGGATGTTCCGACCATCACCTCTGTGACCCTTGTTCATGACGAGAGTGCGGGGATCCAGAACGATCTGGGCAAGGATGATGTATCCACTGTTTTGCCGCAGGCGCTTCAGGCCCTTCTTGCGGACAAGAACCCCGCGGGTCTTGAGGGTGCCCTTGAGGCTGGCGAAGTGATTGGCGTGGCGCGTAACAGCTTTGGCTACGATCTCAAGACAGATGGCTCGAATGACGAGAGCGGTGATCCGCACTCTGATTCTGCGGACCAGTCTGTTGGCAGCACAGGGGCCAATGACGGTCTCGAGAACCTGTCCTTCGAGATCACGAACGGTCAGGACAGCGGTCTTCGTACAGTTAAGGGTCAGAGGATTCTGCTGTACCGGGATGAGGAGAATGACAACATTGTCTATGGTGTTGTTGCAGGAGAGGGTGAAGGGGCAGCGAACAGCCTTGCCTTTGTTGCGGTGTTGCAGGAGGATGGGACGGGTCTGTCCGATGGAGCCCATACGGGGACGGCCACCTGGATCCAGTATCTGCCTCTGCGTCATCCTGATGGGGGTTCATCCCATGATGAGCAGATCAACAATGGTGATGCTGATGCAGTGAACGGTGTTCTCTATGGTGCGACGCTTGCGGAGGCACAGACCGGCGGGGGGCGTCCGGGTGTTGATCAGGCTCTTGCGAACAATCCGGCCTTTGGTTCAGCGCGTCCTCTTTCTGGGGACAGTCTTGAGGACAGATCGGTTGCGGAGAACACGCTGACGAAGATCACGGGCCAGATCTGGCTTGAGGCGGGACAGAGTTACCAGTTCCGTGAATCTGTTGATGATGGTGCGCGCCTGACGATTGATGGCGAGGAGATCCTGAACGACACTGTGTGGAACCAGAGCACGACGGGGAGCTTTACGCCCCAGAGTTCGGGTTTTTACAGCTTTGAGTTTGTTGCTTTGAACTGGCAGGGACCTGGTCCCTACGAGCTTGAGTACCGTCCGCAGGGTCAGGGTGCGTGGCAGTCCATTCGTGTTGAGCCCGAGCTTCCGACACAGCCTGATCTGTCCCTGCCGATCCGGATTACGGATGATGAGGGGGACAGTTCCGTTGCGACGCTGAAGATCAACATTCATGATGATGGCCCGACGATCACCGCAACAGGTGCAGCGGATGCTCTGACTGTTGACGAGAGTGATCTGACTACCGATGCAACAGCGAACTTTGCGGACAACTTCACGATTGTTGCCGGTGTGGATGGCCAGGCTTCTGTGACCTATGCCCTGTCTGTGACAGACGGGACAGCGTCCGGTGTTGTGGATACCGCGACGGGTCAGGCTGTGAGCCTTTATGCCAACAACGGTGTGATTGAAGGCCGTGCGGGTGGTTCCTCGGGTCCTGTTGTCTTTACGCTGTCTGTGAATTCTGCAGGTACTGTTGAGCTGGATCAGCTGCGTGCTGTTGAGCATGGAGATAACACAGAGGCCAACGAGGCTGTGAGCCTTGCGGCCAATGTTGTGACTTTGACAGCGACAGTGACCGATGGTGATGGCGATACCGCCAGTGACAGCATCCGGCTGGGCAGCACCATTTCCTTCAGGGATGATGTGCCGACGATCACCGTAACAGGTGCAGTGGATGCGCTGACTGTGGATGAGAGCACTTTGGGCACGGATGCAACAGCGAACTTTGCAGACAACTTTACGATTGTTGCCGGTGCGGATGGTCAGGCCTCTGTGACTTACGCGCTGTCTGCGACGGATGAGACGGACTCCGGTGTTGTGGATACGGCCACAGGCTACAAGGTTTACCTCTTTGAGGAGAGCGGCGAGATTGTGGGTCGTGTTGGCAATTCCGATGACACCGCCAATGATGCCGGTGCGATTGTTTTTACGTTGTCCGTCAATGGATCAGGCACGGTTGAGCTGGATCAGCTGCGTGCTGTTGAGCATGGCGACACCACGAATGCCAACGAGGCTGTGAGCCTTGCGGCCAATGTTGTGACTCTGACAGCCACGGTGACTGATGGTGATGGCGATACGGCGAGTGACAGCATCCAGCTGGGCAGCACCATCTCTTTCCGTGATGATGCTCCGACAGCGAACAACGATGCGGACTCTGTGACCGAGGATGGTGCAACGGTTGCGACCGGCAATGTGATCACCGGAACAGATGTACAGGACGGTGATGCCAATACAACAGACGGTGTGGCTGATGATGCCGGAGCGGATGGTCTTGAGAGCATTGCCTGGACTGATGTGAGCAACGGCGCTGTCGCCGGTTCACATGGCACTCTGAGCGTGGGTGCGGATGGCAGCTACAGCTATGCACTGAACAATGGTTCGGCGGCCGTGCAGGGCCTTGCGTCCGGTGAAACCCTGACCGAGACCTTTACCTACACCATCACCGATGGGGACGGGGATACCGACACTGCGACGCTGACCATCACGATCAACGGTGCGGATGATGGGGTGACCATCACCAACCTGACGCCTCAGGCCGATGGCGGGGATGTCTCGGTGGACGAGGATGATCTGGCATCCGGTTCGGACAGCACAAAGGAAAGCCTGACACAGTCGGGGACCTTTAACATCTCCACCCCGGATGGTCTGGATGATCTGACCATTGGCGGGACGACGGTTATTGAGAACGGTGTCTTTACGGCCACGACGATTGCTGCTCCGGATGGTCTGGGATCCCTGCGGATTACGGCCTTTAATGCGGTAACGGGCGAGGTGAGCTACAGCTTTACCCTTGCGGACAATGCTGATCACGCCAGTGGCAATGGCGAGAACGATGCCTTTGCCAGCTTTGCGGTTGTGGTGACTGACACCGATGGTGACAGCGCCAGCAACAGTCTGGTTGTGCGCATCGTGGATGATGTGCCGACGATCACCGCAACAGGTGTAGTGGATGCGCTGACTGTTGACGAGAGTGATCTGACCACGGATGCAACGGCGAACTTTGCAGACAACTTCACGATTGTTGCCGGTGCGGATGGTCAGGCCTCTGTGACTTACGCGCTGTCTGCGACGGATGAGACGGACTCCGGTGTTGTGGATACGGCCACAGGCTACAAGGTTTACCTCTTTGAGGAGGGTGGCGAGATTGTGGGTCGCGTTGGCAATTCCGATGACACCGCCAATGATGCCGGTGCGATTGTCTTTACGCTGTCTGTGAATTCTGCAGGTACTGTTGAGCTGGATCAACTGCGTGCTGTTGAGCATGGAGATAACACAGAGGCCAATGAGGCTGTGAGCCTTGCAGCCAATGTTGTGACTTTGACAGCGACAGTGACCGATGGTGATGGCGATACGGCGAGTGACAGCATCCAGCTGGGCAGCACCATTTCCTTCCGTGATGATGCTCCGACAGCGAACAACGATGTGGACT
>NZ_JBBUTJ010000018.1:0-4565 GCF_039592655.1 Carbonatibacter coralli
ATTGCGCTGGCCTCCGAAGCCGCTCTTGAAACAGCCGCCGGTGCTGCTGCCGGTCCCCAGGGGGGCGGTGGTTCCTCCTACAACGATGATCTGGGCAGCGTTATCGGGTTGCTGGATGCCCAGGATGGTCTGGACGGCACAGACGGTGGCCCGCTGGATGGTGTCGGCTTTGAAACGGTTGTTCCCGATCCTGCCGAAGGTGTCTTTACCCTGAGCTTCCTGTCTGCCGCGACCGTTGTTCCTGTGGTTGATTCTCTGGAAGGAGCCGGGATTTCCGGTACTTTTGCCGGCGGTTTTGAAGATGCCCTGCCAAACCAGAATCTCGATCTTGATGGCGACCAGAGCAGTGAAGGTGATGACGGCACTGATGACAATCCCTTTGTTGAGGGTTCTCAGGAAGCCGTTGCAGCACCGATGCAGCTGATCTTTACCTTTGCTCCGGCCGATAACGAAACGCTGGATACTGTGACACTGGCAGGTATTGAAGGTTTTGACGGCTCCGGAGATGCAGGAACAACGCGTCTGTTTGTTGGTGGTTTTGGGCCCGAGTTCGAAGTGACTGCCCTGCCTGTTATTATCACGCCTGAAAACTTTGGGTCTGTCTTTGTGCTTCCGGCCCAGGACAGCGACAACGACATTGATGTTTCCGGTTCAGCGCAGATTTCCGATCCGGATTCCGGCGCGACAGCGAGCCTGCTGTTCGCCGAAACGGCTGTCGTTGATGCTGTTGCCGATGTTCCGGTTCTGACAGATGAGTTTGCTCCTTCCCGGGATGAAGAGCCGGTTGAGCTACAGCGTTCTGTTTCTGCAGGCGACAGCGATGAACCTGTTCTGCTTTCTTCCGGCGAGAATGCCACTGTTCAGGAAGAAAGTCTGGTGCGTGTTCCGGTTAACGCGCAGCTGCGGGATGTTGATGGTTCCGAGGTTCTGACCATTGCGGTTTCCGGTGTTCCGAGCGAATTCACTCTCAACAACAGCTCCTTGCCGACAGGTTGGGAAATCCAGTCCACCGTTGCAGGTGAAGACGGTACGACAACCTACACGCTGGCCTTCAATACCGAGAGTGGTGAGGGTGATGCGACAGGCCTGAGCGGTTATCTGGAATTCAACACCAATGACTTCACCACCCAGGGCGTTGCAGCAGAAGACGACAATGAGGGCGGTTCGGAAGACAGCATTCCTGATGATCAGGACGTGCTTCGTGTTGCTTCAACAGAGCCTGATGCCGATGCCGGCCGCAACAACGATGGCTCCGTCAATGACGGTGCGCCTGTTACAATCACTGTGACTGCGACGGCAGAGGAAGTGAACCTTGATGGTGGAGAGCTGACTACGGACAACAATGTGTCCAGTGCCTCTCTCGATTTTACCTTTGAAATTGCCGAAGACATTCCCGAGATCACCGCAGGTGATGACGGCTTTACGCTGACGCATGATGAGACTGCTGATGTTCAGCCCGGTACGAATGATCAGGACAGCTCTGCCCAGATCGGTGTAATTGGCACGGCTGCGATCACCTTCAACTACTCCTTCAAGACAGATGCAGCTCTTGATGAGGCGGATGGTTCTGATGGTGCCGGTGCTGCCACGGATGGCGAAGGGCCAACGGATGGTCTTGAGAATCTGGCCTTTGATCTGGATCTGAGCAGCATCAATGGCCTGGCTGCTGTTGATGGCACGGCAGATGGTTCTGCAATCACGCTTTCTGTGAACGAGGCAGGTGATGTTCTTGAAGGCCGTGATGAAGGCGGCGCTCTGGTCTTTACGGTTTCCCTGCAGCGCGATGCCGCTGAAGAAGCCAACAATGAAGGCACAAATGAAGGCGGGCTTGTCTTTACACAGTACAAGGCAATCCGTCACACCGACACCGATGCAGACAACGAGACAGAGAACTTCTCTGTGACACTGCGCATCACTGATGACGAGGGCGATACCTCAACACAAAGCTTCACAATCAACGTCAATGACGATGCTCCGACCATCGACAATCCTGTGGATTTTGCAGCATCCGACCGTGACGACGCCGTTGTTATTGATCGTGAGCCAAATGGTCTGACCAGACCAAGTCGCCCACCTCAGGAAATTTCCCGCTCGACTTTCTTCCTGAATGAGGAAAAGAATGAAGCTGAGCTTTCTTTGAGAGGTAGCCTGGCAAGAGGGAACGGCACCAATATCAATGAAGATGGCTATGAACTGCAACTGAAGCAGGGAGAAACGCTTTCTCTTGATGCCAGTGGCGCGGGCAATACGAATGGTCTTGTTATTCGGGTCTTCACACGATCTGGTGGTTCCTATGTCCAGGAACTCCAGTCTGTTGATGGTCAACTCACATACACAGCGCCTTCAGATGACGCTTATTTCATTCAGGTTTTCAATCCGAATGCCGGTCAATACAATCTGGACGTTACGATTTCCAATCCGGCGGGCATTGCAGTTTTGGACGAAGATGGCCTGACTGGAGGTAATGCCGGTGCTGAATCCGGTATTGATGGTGATGTTGCCGGTGAAGCCGTTGTTGCCACAGGTTCCCTGGGTATCGACTTCGGGACGGATGGTCCTGCTTCATCTGTGATTGCTCCTGATGGCGCGATTTCCTTCGCTGGCCTGAACGGCGCGACTGCGGGCTTTACAGTCGGTGGTGAGGCTGTGACCTACGCATGGGATGCGGGCAGCCTGACATTGAAGGCCCTGGACAGTGAGGGTGGCGAAGTCTTTGTTCTGACTGTGACTTCTGTTGTTCCTTCCCAATACAGCATTGAGCTGAAGCAATCGATCGATCATCCGGAAGCGGGTGCAGAGGACAATGTTACTCTTGATCTGCCTTTCGTTGCGACCGATGGCGACGGTGACACCATTGAGGGGTCCCTCAAGGTGGCCATCAATGATGACAGCCCTGAAAACAGTGATGCGCAACCGATTTCCGTTCTCGTGCGTGAAGATGGTCTGGGTGGCGGTGACCTTTCCGATGGCAATGGCCGTCAGGATGGTAGCGAGTTTGCCCGGATCCGCGTTTCCGATCTGGAAACCCAGGTCAGTGTCGGTGCCGATGCTCCTGTAACCTTTGCTTTCAATGCGGACCTTGCGGGACAGGCCGTTGTGGATGGTGATGGCAACCCTGTCACATCCAATGGTGCTGCCGTTGTTTATGAAGTGGTTCGCGACGGTGCAGGCGAGGTTGTTGGCATCAATGGTGTTGCCGATGGTCGCACTGTCTTTGAAGTCACACGCCGTCCAAACGGTGATTTCCGCTTTGATCTGGATGACCAGATTGATCACCCTGATGATGCTGCAAACAATGACAGTCAAACTCTGGGTCTGGATCTGTCCTCTGTCTTTACAGCGACTGACAGCGACGGAGATACAATCGTTCTGGACAGTGCGGTGACGGTCAATGTCGAGGATGATATTCCTGTGACCTTTGGCAATTTGCCGGTGCTTCTGGACGATGACAATCTGTCTGGTGGCAATCCTGGTGGCCGTGGTGACAATCCCTTTGCTCCATTCCACACCAGTGGTGTTCTGAGCCATTCCATCGGTGCGGACGAGGTGGCGACTGTTACGCTTGAAGGTGTCCAGCTGCCGAGCGGGTTCTCCTATGAACTGAACGAAGACAAGACAGAGATTGAAATCCGGGATGGTGATGTCACTGTGCTGACCATTACGCTGACAGATCAGCAAACAGGGGCCTACACTGTTGAGCAGAATGCTCCTGTTGATCATCCTGCAGGTCGTAACGAAAACAATCTTGATTTCGTTGTTCGCTATCGTGTTACAGATGCTGACAATGACTATGCCAACGGCGCAATCCTGATCAATGTTGATGATGACACACCTGTTGTCTCCGACGAGGACCGGACCGGACGCCGTGACTGGATCAAGGAAAAGAATCTTGTTGGTCAGGAAAGTCTCTCCATCTCCGGTGATCTGGAGTTCAGCCCCGGTGCTGATGGCGGTGAAATTACCTCTGTTGCTTTTGCTGGCTATGAAGACACGGAGGACAGTGACCCATCCGGTTCCACAATTACGTCCGGCGACAAGACTGTTGTGTTCACGCAGACTGTTGTTGATGGCGATATTGTTCTGAGCGGGACTGTCGATGGTGGTTCCACGCCTGTTCTCACTGTGACTGTTGATCAGGCCACCGGTGCCTACAGCGTTGAACTGTTCAAGGCGATTGATCATCCTGATCTGTCTCTGGAAGACGATGCGAATGACCGTGATCCGCTGACGCTGAACTTTGACTACACCGTCACAGATGGCGATGGTGATACTGCAACCGCGACACTGTCCGTTGTTGTTGAGGACGAGGAAGCCGATGCACATGATGTCTTTGCCGGCACTCTGAACGAAGCTGATCTGTCAGATGGCAATACTGCCAATGACCAGCTGTCCGGTGTTCTTGATGTGGATGCCAATCCTGACGGGATCAGGGTTGTCGGTCTGCGCTTCGAGGGCTGGGAAGATGGTGAGGATGGTCGTCTTGAGGGCGAAGTGCTGCGGTCCGGCGATCAGAATGTTGTCTTTGGCGATGTGACGACCAATGGCGATGGCGACCTGGTTCTGGT
>NZ_JBBUTJ010000019.1:0-3402 GCF_039592655.1 Carbonatibacter coralli
CTGCACCAACAACAATCTTGCCCCGTCCAGCTGTTCTGGCTTACGCTACGCTCCAGCCGCCACAGCTGGACGGCTCATGGTGTCAAAATCTAACTTAAAGGTTGGATCACCACATGGGGGCAGGTCAGGAGAACCAAAAAAAAACAAAAGAGTTTGCCGATTTTGCTCAAGAGATATTAGAGAAGGAGCAAGTTTTAAAAACAGAGCACATGTTTTACCGGAAGCGATTGGTAACAAAAAAATTTTTTCGCATGAAGAATGTGATGATTGTAATCAATACTTCTCGAGTGCAATTGAACAAGATTTTTCTGATCATGCAGTGATGTGGCGAGTGTTAAAGGGGGTAAAAGGAAAAAGAGGGATACCGTCTTTGATATCAAAAGGTGCAGGGTACTCAATAACAAATGAAGATCGGGGTGCGATTTTTAAAGGGCCTGATGGTCAGCCAGTGTCCCCGTTATCTATAAAAACAATTCCAATATGTAACGAGCGTAAAATTAATCTTACTAACGTCTATAGAGCTTTGGTACGAGCCGCAATTGGTATTATGCCACGTTCGTGTTTAGCGAATATTGCTAAAACAATTGAATGGGTTCGATACTCTAGTAGTTTTGGAGATACTATGGAACTTCCTCCTGTTGCTATTGGGCAGAGTGGGAGATTCTGTGATCAACCGGTCATGACTGTCTATGTTAACAAAGTTCTAGATGAACAGATGCCTTATATTTTTGCTGATTATTTTATTGGGCCATTTGTATTTGTCATCATTATACCAAGTGTAAACGATCAACAAGATTACTTCTCTTGTCGTGATGCGTACAATCATTTTTGGCATAATTGTAAACATTATGAGCTGTTTCATGGGTGGGAGTTTTTGGATTGGAGTGCCGATGAAAAAGAGGATTATAACTGGACATTAAAATTTAATTGATCATTTCTAACTGACAGATGATTTGAGCAAACTTACCATCTTTAGAACTTAAAGATATAAGCTTGTCCTGATCATTGCGCTCTCCTCCAAACCCAGGGGAATTCAAACTGGCCAGCCCATAAGCCACGCTCGGCCAGACGAGCATCATCCTGATCGGCCAGATACCATTGATCCTCCCAGGGCCAGACAACGGCATGACCGGATCGCACCATCCAGCTCCCCAGATAGAGATCACCAATCACACACCTGGCGAGTGTCCTTCGATACCTATCCTGACCAAAGGTCTTGCAGGCGACCTGATGATCAACGGTCGACAAAACCAGATCGAGATACTCAGTCGCCTTGCGACCGCAAGGCCGTTCAATCCCGACAGGAGACAAGCAGGTCTGCCTGCTCTCCGGAGCATCAAAACCCATGAGCCGCAAACGCTCTCCGGACACAATGATGGTGTCACCATCAACAACTCTTGCTTTGCCAGTCAGAGACTTTGCGTTCGCCGGCACACAAAGCAAAAAACTCATGGCCAACAAAAGCGGCACCATCATCCTGATCATGACAAATCACCTCCGCGTGGTTTACCGGCATAGCGAATGTCATTGACAATCAGCCCCACGGTTTCAAGGATCTGCAGCCATGCCTGACGGTCTCGCAGCGCATGATCAAAAATGAATTTCTGCTGTGAGCTGAGATAGAGAACTCCTTCCTTGCATCCCGCAAAAACAAGATTTCTCAGGAAGTTTTTATACAGATCCGGATCTTCTTCAGCGACCAGTGCAACGGCTTCTTTCCATTGCGCCTTGCCCTCATCGAGCAAGCGTTTCTGCTCTGCAGCTGCAGCCTCTCTCTCCCGGGCAATTCCGGCCAGCTGCTCGTTCTCCTGTTCAGCAACTTCAGCCGCCTGTTCTTTCGCTTCAACCTTCAAGACACGCTCAAGATTCTCTGTGAGATCCAAAGCGCCCTGATCTCTGGAACACATGAAACCAAACCAGTTGTCAGGCTTCAGAATACTGTCATCAGCCTGGGCCAGAACAGCAATCAAGCAAGCTTTCCAGCCATGCTTGCGCAATCCCCAGATCAGGGTTTCCCGGGGGTTTCGTTTTGGAGCAAAGTGTGTATCCACATATGCGGCCGTGGCGCATAAAATCGCATCCACATCACCGCTCTCAATGGAATGATCATCGATGAGTTGGCCAAAGCTTTCATCGATCACACGCAAGACCTTGAGCTGCTCAACGGCGGTTCTGTGCCGCTGTGAGCCAAGCTGTCCACAGCCGCGCCAAAAAGCTCTTACCTTTGGTAAGCCCATATCGGCTTCTGTGCCATCATCAGGGATGCAAGCAGGAGCTTCATCAACCTGCAGGTCATCATTGCTTGCCGCGATCAGCGGCTCCTTTTCCTCTTCACCCTGTACAGAAACATCTTCTGTTAGGTTATGACTGTTAGGGTGACTCTGGTGACACCCTCCCCTGTCATAAGAGTCAGCCATATCGGCATAGCTTGTGGTGCTTTCTCTTTGAGCTTCAAATCGCTCTTTTGATTGATTGAAAAGCGCTTCGCCCTTTTCGAGGAGTTCGGGGAGACGTTTGAGCAAAGGCCTCAAATCCAGTGCCCCGCCTTCAACCGGACGATTACGGTGGTCATAATGGCGAACCAATAAGCCCTTGTGCTCAAGCGACTGCTTTAATCGCGCCAGGGTTCTTTGTGAGATCCCGCCCATCTTCTGACAAATGAGCCAGTTTCCCATCCAGACATAACACTCCCCGGATTTGATCTGATCCATGGTTAACCGCGAAACCAGGGTTATCAGTAAAAACCTCTCACTCATCTTGAGATCATGACAACCATCAACAATGGCCCTCATGATTCTTTGAGGTGTAATTTCAGATGATGCCTTAAAGCTGATTGAGAGCTTTTTAACCTCTGCATAGGTGAACACATTCGCGTTAAGAGAGTCCTCGCAAACCCTCTTTGCAACCCCAAATGGTTTCGGAGCTATGCCGTTAAGGTCCTGGTAATAAACCGATTCTTCTATCACTATATATTCGGATACATTCCCATCGACAGGGTGCAAAAAATCGTTACGCCCCTAGGCGTTTTTTGCTTTACACCGATGTCAGATGAGGTAAGATCAGAGCCATAAAAAGCGTGACTAAGCTTTTATAGGTGATATCGCCTCTAGCAGAACCTCAAGATTGCCGTCTTGAGGTTTTTTGCTATCTAAACCCTTGGAAATGCAAGAATTCCGCCTCCTCTGTTAGAGGCAGTTGTCCCCCCTGTACCAATTTGCACCTTGACGGAGAATCCTGTTTCGATATATCAAGATTCAAAGAGTCACTGGTTACGCTATGGTTGCGGGGGCAGGATTTGAACCTGCGACCTTCAGGTTATGAGCCTGACGAGCTACCGGGCTGCTCCACCCCGCGTTGAGGTGATGTGTTGTTTTGTACAAATAAAAAGAGGGCCTTTTTTTG
>NZ_JBBUTJ010000020.1:2035-3388 GCF_039592655.1 Carbonatibacter coralli
GAACGGATTTGGTGGTTCCTGAGTTCGCTCAGTCCCGAAGGATGGGATTGCAAGGGTGGAGACCCTTGCAGAAAGAATTGCTTTAAAAGGAAGACACGAGATACCGGCCCGGCCGGTTTTTGAGCCTTACGGCTCAGCGTTGTTTGACAGTGTGAATAGGTATGAATATTTGGTCTTGAGTTAATGACTGCTGCACGTTGATTTATCTCTGCGTGTATCAGGGAATTATTCAGTTAAGATCAAGCGCTTTAAGAGCATTTGGTGGATGCCTTGGCATCAAGAGGCGATGAAGGACGTGGCACTCTGCGATAAGCTGCGGGGAGACGAGAGCAATCTTTGATCCGCAGATTTCCGAATGGGGAAACCCGGCCCTGTAGGGTCACTGCACAGTGAATAGATAGCTGTGTGGAGCAAACCTGGTGAACTGAAACATCTAAGTAGCCAGAGGAAAAGACATCAACCGAGATTCCGTCAGTAGTGGCGAGCGAACGCGGATCAGGCCAGTGGCAAGAACAAGAGAACCGGAACCGTCTGGAAAGTCGGGCCATAGCGGGTGATAGCCCCGTACGGGTAGAGCTTGTTTTTGTCCTTGAGTAGGGCGGGACACGTGAAATCCTGTCTGAATATGGGGGGACCATCCTCCAAGCCTAAATACTCCTTGATGACCGATAGTGAACGAGTACCGTGAGGGAAAGGTGAAAAGCACCCCGACGAGGGGAGTGAAAGAGAACCTGAAACCGAATGCTTACAAACTGTAGGAGCACCCTTGAGGTGTGACTGCGTACCTTTTGTATAATGGGTCAGCGAGTTAATTTCACGAGCAAGCTTAAGCCGTTAGGTGTAGGCGCAGCGAAAGCGAGTCTTAATAGGGCGTCTGAGTTCGTGGGATTAGACCCGAAACCGGGTGATCTATCCATGGGCAGGTTGAAGGTGCAGTAACATGCACTGGAGGACCGAACCAGATAACGTTGAAAAGTTACTGGATGACTTGTGGATAGGGGTGAAAGGCCAATCAAACTCGGAGATAGCTGGTTCTCCGCGAAATCTATTTAGGTAGAGCGTCGTGTATTACCCTGGGGGGTAGAGCACTGGATCGGGACGGGGGGCGCGAGCCTTACCAACTCGAACCAAACTCCGAATACCCAGGAGTAGAGCACGGCAGACACACATCGGGTGCTAACGTCCGGTGTGGAGAGGGAAACAACCCAGACCATCATCTAAGGCCCCCAAGTTACGGCTAAGTGGGAAAGGATGTGGGAAGGCCAAGACAACCAGGATGTTGGCTTAGAAGCAGCCATCATTTAAAGAAAGCGTAATAGCTCACTGGTCTAGATAAGCCGTCCTGCGCCGAAA
>NZ_JBBUTJ010000021.1:0-3222 GCF_039592655.1 Carbonatibacter coralli
GACCCAAAGTTTTCAGGCGTGATAATAACAGGCAGGGCAGTCACTTCGAACTCGGGCCCAAAACCACCAACAAACAGACGCGTTGTTCCTGCATCACCGGAACCGTCAAAACCTTCAATACCTGCCAGTGTCACAGTATCCAGCGTTTCGTTGTCGGCCGGAGCAAAGGTAAAGATCAGCTGCATCGGTGCTGCAACGGCTTCCTGAGAACCCTCAACAAAGGGATTGTCATCAGTGCCGTCATCACCTTCACTGCTCTGGTCGCCATCAAGATCGAGATTCTGGTTTGGCAGGGCATCTTCAAAACCGCCGGCAAAAGTACCGGAAATCCCGGCTCCTTCCAGAGAATCAACCACAGGAACAACGGTCGCTGCAGACAGGAAGCTCAGGGTAAAGACACCTTCGGCAGGGTCGGGAACAACCGTTTCAAAGCCGACACCATCCAGCGGGCCACCGTCTGTGCCGTCCAGACCATCCTGGGCATCCAGCAACCCGATAACGCTGCCCAGATCATCATTGTAGGAGGAACCACCGCCCCCCTGGGGACCGGCAGCAGCACCGGCGGCTGTTTCAAGAGCGGCTTCGGAGGCCAGCGCAATTACCTGTTCGATCAGCTGATCTGCCGGAACTTCAACGCCACCAACAATCAGTGTCGGCATGTTGGCTGCGGAGCTCTCGCTTGCAATCCCGACGAGGTTTTCAAAAACGATGGACCGTTCGGACACACCATCACCATCCTCGTCAAAGGACAGGACAAAGTTTGTTCCATCAACGGACGGCGTCGCGGCATCAGCAGGAAAATCAAGCGAGATTTCCTGCCCCGGAGAAACAGAAATAATCTCTGCCCCTTCGGAAGAGGGAACCGATACGGCCTGACCAATCAGGGATGCACTCCCTTCCTGACCCGAGAGACCCTCTTCAACTGAAGAAACGCCAGAAACATTGATTTCATTTTTGTCCATGATTGTGTGCTCCGAGTGATACCAAAGCGCAAGTCTTTCCGGAGATCAGTTTCCCTGGAAGAACCCTACTTGCATTCGGAAAAATCTTATTGTCTGGGCACCTCTGGAACAAGAGAAACCCGCTCAAAAAACATGCCATTATGTATTATATTTTAAAATATCTATTTATATGATCAAAAATCGGAACACCAATGCACAAAAAGGGGAGGCCATCAGGCCTCCCCTTTTTTCTGGAAACAGTTTCAACTGCTTAGAAATCAACATCCACTTTGGAAACAGTCAGATCATCCAGATCAAGGCTCTGGTTGGAGATCACAGCAACATTCTCAAACTGTCCGCTGTCCGCATCCTTTGCCTGAATGACTGTATTTCCATTTTGCTGAACAACATTGATGAACTCGCTGATATCAGCGGTCTCGTCGACACCATTGTCAGCAAGAATGTCAGAGATATTCAGGGTATCCTGATTGGCATTGAAACCGATCAGTCTGTCAACTCCGTCACCGGCCTTGTTCAGAACAATCGTGTCTTCACCGGAGGCACCATAAATACGGTCGTTGCCTTCCCCGCCGATCAGGATGTCATTGCCTGCTTCGCCAAAGAGACGGTCATCGCCCGCACCACCGATCAGGACATCATCATTGTCACCGGTCCAGATGGTATCACGACCTTCGCCACCATCGACAATGTCAGCCCCGGAATTGCCGCCGCGATCATCAAACTGATCGTTGCCACCACCGAGATTGACCCTGTTACCACTGGTATCGCCAAAGACATAGTCTGCCTGTTCCGTTGTGGTCAGCACACCGTCCTCATCCGTGAAATCATCGATGTTGAGTTCGTCGCGTTCCTCATCACCATCAATCCAGAAACCGACTGAATCGTTGATGATCTCTCCACGGGAGGTATCATTGTCAGACAGAATCCCGCGACCGAAACCACTCATACCGGTTCCTGCGCTGTTAACGCCCAGGAAGATACCGACACCACTGCCCTCAAAATCACCCTGAACCTCAACATTGAAGCCAGCAGAGCCATTGACAACGTCGTCGTCTGCGTCCGTGACGGAGTAGCTGACGCCGAATTCAAAGGTTTCAGCTGCGTTGGAGTTCAGGAAGATCTCACCAATCTGCGTTACGGTGTATTCTCCGTTTGCTGCAAGAGCAACGCTCAGAACAGCAACATTGTTCTGCAGAACGGTAAAGCTGCCATTGGCTTCCGAGCGGCTTGTGAAACCTTCCGGAACAGTCACGGCTGTCAGAGCCAGCTGACCCTCACCATCTGCACCGAAATCATGCGCAAGAACAGCGGAAGCAGAGCTGACATCATCAACCTCGCTCAGTTCAAGATCAGTGTTGCTGCCAACAGTTGGCGTATCATCCTGAATGGTTACAGTCAGGGTTTCCTCATCCTCGTCACCATCACCGTCACGGGTCAGGAAACCAAAGTTCAGATCCAGCGGATCGTTGAGATTGCTTCCATCCACGGAACGATCAGGATGATTAATCGGGCCGTTCAGCGTGATTGTGTATTCAAAGCTGTCCGGATCAACCACCAGCGTGATGATATCTGTCGCACCATTGTCAATGGTGCCGACCAGAACCAGGTCGCCATCGCCATTGGTCGTCACATCGCCAAAGACAACATTCTGATCGCCGGACCGCAGCACTTCGCCCTCAGGACGACCATCCTCACCATCTTCCCAGCCCTCGAAGCGCAGACCGACAACCCTGATCCCGTCAGGATTGGCATCCACATCAAGAACACCGGACAGCTGGTCATTGGCAGTATTGCCATCTGACAGATCAGCTTCGTTCAGAGTGCCGGCAAAGACATCATGTGCATCGGCTTCCTCGTCCTCAACAACAACGGACAGTGTCGCGGTTGCAGTATCACCATCGCCATCTGTGACGGTGTAGTCAAAGTTCAGCGTCAGCGGATCACGGTCATTCGCATCGTCTTCCAGAGACAGATCAGGATGATCAATCGCCTTGAACAGTTCAACGCTGTAGGCACCGGTGGCCTGATCAACAGTCACAGTGAGAACAGGCGTGGAACCACCATCGACAGTCCCGCTCAGAACAATATCGCCATCAACAACAGTCTGCGTGAACACAACAGTCTTGTCGCCGGACGTAATTGTGGAACCGGATGGGTCACTGTCCTCCGTGTCTTCATAGCCAGCAAAAGCAACAGAGGTAATTTCACCGCCATCAGCACCGGGGCTGAACTCCAGATCACCGGAGATGGAGAGACTTTC
>NZ_JBBUTJ010000022.1:0-3086 GCF_039592655.1 Carbonatibacter coralli
GGCTCAGCGTTGTTTGACAGTGTGAATAGGTATGAATATTTGGTCTTGAGTTAATGACTGCTGCACGTTGATTTATCTCTGCGTGTATCAGGGAATTATTCAGTTAAGATCAAGCGCTTTAAGAGCATTTGGTGGATGCCTTGGCATCAAGAGGCGATGAAGGACGTGGCACTCTGCGATAAGCTGCGGGGAGACGAGAGCAATCTTTGATCCGCAGATTTCCGAATGGGGAAACCCGGCCCTGTAGGGTCACTGCACAGTGAATAGATAGCTGTGTGGAGCAAACCTGGTGAACTGAAACATCTAAGTAGCCAGAGGAAAAGACATCAACCGAGATTCCGTCAGTAGTGGCGAGCGAACGCGGATCAGGCCAGTGGCAAGAACAAGAGAACCGGAACCGTCTGGAAAGTCGGGCCATAGCGGGTGATAGCCCCGTACGGGTAGAGCTTGTTTTTGTCCTTGAGTAGGGCGGGACACGTGAAATCCTGTCTGAATATGGGGGGACCATCCTCCAAGCCTAAATACTCCTTGATGACCGATAGTGAACGAGTACCGTGAGGGAAAGGTGAAAAGCACCCCGACGAGGGGAGTGAAAGAGAACCTGAAACCGAATGCTTACAAACTGTAGGAGCACCCTTGAGGTGTGACTGCGTACCTTTTGTATAATGGGTCAGCGAGTTAATTTCACGAGCAAGCTTAAGCCGTTAGGTGTAGGCGCAGCGAAAGCGAGTCTTAATAGGGCGTCTGAGTTCGTGGGATTAGACCCGAAACCGGGTGATCTATCCATGGGCAGGTTGAAGGTGCAGTAACATGCACTGGAGGACCGAACCAGATAACGTTGAAAAGTTACTGGATGACTTGTGGATAGGGGTGAAAGGCCAATCAAACTCGGAGATAGCTGGTTCTCCGCGAAATCTATTTAGGTAGAGCGTCGTGTATTACCCTGGGGGGTAGAGCACTGGATCGGGACGGGGGGCGCGAGCCTTACCAACTCGAACCAAACTCCGAATACCCAGGAGTAGAGCACGGCAGACACACATCGGGTGCTAACGTCCGGTGTGGAGAGGGAAACAACCCAGACCATCATCTAAGGCCCCCAAGTTACGGCTAAGTGGGAAAGGATGTGGGAAGGCCAAGACAACCAGGATGTTGGCTTAGAAGCAGCCATCATTTAAAGAAAGCGTAATAGCTCACTGGTCTAGATAAGCCGTCCTGCGCCGAAAATGTACCGGGGCTCAAGCCGTACGCCGAAGATATGGGTTTGTTCTTTTGAACAAGCGGTAGCGGAGCGTTCTGTAAGTCTGCGAAGGGATACCCGTGAGGGGTCCTGGAGGTATCAGAAGTGCGAATGCTGACATGAGTAGCGATAAAGAGTGTGAGAAACACTCTCGCCGAAAGTCCAAGGGTTCCTGCGCAAGGTTAATCCACGCAGGGTTAGTCGGCCCCTAAGGCGAGGACGACAGTCGTAGTCGATGGGAAACAGGTTAATATTCCTGTACTCGAGGATAGTGACGGATGGTGTAAATTGTATGTCCTTATCGGATTGGACATGCAGTGAAACTGTTCCAGGAAATAGCTTCCTCAAAGAACCGTACCCGAAACCAACACAGGTGGACAGGTAGAGTATACCAAGGCGCTTGAGAGAACTACGTTGAAGGAACTCGGCAAAATACCTGCGTAACTTCGGGATAAGCAGGCCCTGTTATCGGGCAACCGGTTTCAGGGGGCACAGACCAGGGGGTAGCGACTGTTTACTAAAAACATAGGGCTCTGCGAAGTCGCAAGACGACGTATAGGGTCTGACGCCTGCCCGGTGCCGGAAGGTTAAAAGGAGATGTGAGAGCGTCGAATTGAAGCCCCGGTAAACGGCGGCCGTAACTATAACGGTCCTAAGGTAGCGAAATTCCTTGTCGGGTAAGTTCCGACCTGCACGAATGGCGTAACGACTTCCCCGCTGTCTCCAACGTAGACTCAGCGAAATTGAATTCCCCGTGAAGATGCGGGGTTCCCGCGGTCAGACGGAAAGACCCCGTGCACCTTTACTACAGCTTGACAGTGGTATTAGGGCATTCATGTGTAGGATAGGTGGGAGGCTTTGAAGCTTCGGCGCCAGTCGGAGTGGAGCCATCCTTGAAATACCACCCTTGAATGTCTTGATATCTAACCGCGGTCCGTTATCCGGATCCGGGACCCTGTCTGGTGGGTAGTTTGACTGGGGCGGTCGCCTCCCAAAGAGTAACGGAGGCGCGCGATGGTAGGCTCAATCCGGTCGGAAATCGGATGTTGAGTGCAATGGCATAAGCCTGCCTGACTGCGAGACTGACAAGTCGAGCAGAGACGAAAGTCGGTCATAGTGATCCGGTGGTCCCGTATGGAAGGGCCATCGCTCAACGGATAAAAGGTACGCCGGGGATAACAGGCTGATCTCCCCCAAGAGTCCACATCGACGGGGAGGTTTGGCACCTCGATGTCGGCTCATCACATCCTGGGGCTGGAGCAGGTCCCAAGGGTTCGGCTGTTCGCCGATTAAAGTGGTACGTGAGCTGGGTTTAGAACGTCGTGAGACAGTTCGGTCCCTATCTGCCGTGGGTGTTCGAGACTTGAGAAGATCTGTCCCTAGTACGAGAGGACCGGGATGGACGTACCTCTGGTGTACCGGTTGTAGCGCCAGCTGCACCGCCGGGTAGCTAAGTACGGAATGGATAACCGCTGAAAGCATCTAAGCGGGAAACCAACTTCAAAACGAGGTCTCGCTCGAGAGCCGTGGAAGACCACCACGTCGATAGGCAGGGTGTGGAAGCGTGGTAACACGTGAAGCTAACCTGTACTAATCACTCGATCGGCTTGATCTTAACCCCTGATACCGCAGCGATAAGTCAATGGGCTGCAGACAGTAACTCAACAAAACCTTATTCATACCCCTGTGATTGAATGACCTGGTGGCTCTAGCGAAGGCCCCAACACCCGATCCCATCCCGAACTCGGCCGTGAAATCCTTCAGCGCCCATGGTACTGCGTCTTAAGGCGTGGGAGAGTCGGTCGTCGCCAGGTCTTTCAATCACAGGAACACACAACAAAAAAGGGCC
>NZ_JBBUTJ010000023.1:0-1285 GCF_039592655.1 Carbonatibacter coralli
TGACCTGCCCCCATGTGGTGATCCAACCTTTAAGTTAGATTTTGACACCATGAGCCGTCCAGCTGTGGCGGCTGGAGCGTAGCGTAAGCCAGAACAGCTGGACGGGGCAAGATTGTTGTTGGTGCAGGCGGCCTGTAGCCGAGAGAACTGTGCGGTCTGATTGTGTTGTAGTGCTGCCGCCAGCGCTCGATCAGGATTTCAGCCTCCTGCAAAGTATAGAAGATTTCACCATTCAAAAGCTCATCTCTGAGCTTCCCGTTGAAGCTTTCATTATAACCATTCTCCCAAGGCGATCCCGGTTCAATAAACAGGGTTTTGGCTCCAACACGGTTGATCCATTCCCTGACAGCCTTGGCTGTGAACTCCGCGCCGTTATCACTACGAATATGATCGGGCACACCGCGTGTGGCGAACAGATCTGCCAATGCCTGCAGAACATCATCTGACTTGAGCTTTCTTGCCACGATGATGGCCAGACATTCCCTGGTGTATTCGTCAATAATCGTCAGCATCCTGAACGCCCTGCCGTCATGGGTTCGGCCCTGCACAAAATCGTATGCCCAGACATGATCCTGCCAACAGGGACGGAGCCGTACGCAGGAACCATCATTTAACCAGAGCCTTCCGCGTTTTGGCTGCTTCTTTGGAACCTTAAGCCCCTCTCGTTGCCAGATGCGTTCAACGCGTTTGTGGTTGACACACCAGCCTTCTGACTGGAGCAGACTGGCGATGCGTCTGTAGCCATATCGACCATACTGACTGGCCAACCGGATGATGTCAGCCCTCAGGGCATCCTCATCAGATCGGCCAACCGGCTTCTTGCGTTGAGTAGATCGATGCTGGGCCAGAACTGTGCAAGCCCGGCGCTCACTTACACCGAGTTTGCTGATGACTTGATCAACACATCGTCTGCGACGAGCGGGGCTTAATAGTTTCCCTCTGCTGCTTCTTTGAGGATCAGCTTGTCGAGCGTCAATTCGGCAACAGCTTTTTTAAGCCGGGCATTCTCCCGCTCCAGCTCTTTCAGCTTGCGGGCTTGCGAGGTCTTCATGCCGCCATACTCGTTGCGCCAGCGGTAGTATGTTTGTTCGGTAACACCCAGCTTGCGTGCAGCTTCGCCGATCGTTTTGCCCTGACCAATCAGAACCTCAGCTTCGCGCAATTTGTTGATGATCTGCTCTGGTGTGTAACGACGTTGCTTTCCCATTTGATTTCTCCTTATTCGCGGGTGGAATAAGTCAAAATCCGAACTCAAACAATGGAACACTTCAATGGGGGCAGGTCA